>JAZKCF010000052.1:0-14890 GCA_040388195.1 Pseudomonadota bacterium | reverse complement strand
TGGTGGATCAGTTGAGTTCCTTCGCGGCGGAAGTGACGCGGGTGGCGCGTGAGGTGGGTACCGACGGACGTCTCGGTGGTCAAGCGCAGGTGCAAGGCGTTTCCGGTACGTGGAAAGATTTGACCGACAGCGTGAACTTCATGGCCGGCAACTTGACTGCGCAGGTGCGTGGTATCGCTAAGGTGGTAACCGCGGTTGCAAACGGTGACTTGAAACAAAAACTCAGCGTGGAGGCAAAAGGCGAAATCGCCGCGCTTGCCGATACGATTAACAGCATGATCGACACGCTCGCAACCTTCGCCGATCAGGTGACCAGCGTGGCGCGTGAAGTGGGTGTTGAAGGAAAACTCGGCGGCCAAGCGAAAGTGCCAGGCGCATCGGGAACCTGGAAAGGCTTGACGGAAAACGTTAACCAGCTCGCTGAAAACTTAACGACGCAGGTACGCGCAATTGCGGAAGTGGCAACAGCGGTGACGCAGGGTGACTTGACGCGATCCATCTCCGTGCAAGCGCAAGGCGAAGTCGCGGTGCTAAAAGACACGATCAACGAAATGATCCGCAACCTGAAGGACACGACGCACAAAAATACCGAGCAAGATTGGCTGAAAACCAACTTGGCGAAGTTCAGTCGTATGTTGCAAGGTCAAAAAGATCTGAACACAGTGGGCCGACTGATTCTTTCAGAGCTAGCGCCAGTGGTTGCCGCACAACACGCCGTGTTTTACGTTCTCGATACCAGCACCGAACCATCGAAACTCACCTTGCTAGCGAGCTACGCATTCGAGGGCCAAGCCACTCACGGCAGACGTATCGGGCTAGGCGAAGGATTGATCGGCCAATGCGCGTTGGAAAGAAAGAAAACGCTACTGGTCAATGTTCCCGACAACTACATTCGTATTGCCTCAGGATTGGGCAACGCAACGCCGCGCAACATTCTCGTGCTGCCAGTTATTTTTGAAGGCCAAGTGAAAGGCGTACTGGAACTGGCGTCATTTGATGGCTTCAACGATGCGCACCAAGCCTTCCTTGAACAGCTCACGGAAAGTATTGGTATCGTTATCAACACCATCGAAGCGAATACCCGAACCGAGGATTTGTTGAAACAATCGCAATCACTCGCGCATGAGCTGCAAAGTCGGCAGGAAGAGCTGCAACAAACCAACCAGGAACTGCAGGAAAAAGCGCAGTTGCTGGCACACCAAAACCAAGAGGTGGAGCGCAAGAATCAGGAAGTGGAACAAGCCCGTCAAGCGCTGGAAGAAAAAGCCAGACAGCTGGCACTGACATCGAAGTACAAGTCAGAATTTTTGGCCAATATGTCGCACGAGTTGCGCACGCCGCTTAACAGCTTGCTGATTTTATCGGACCAGTTGTGCATCAATCCCGAGCGCAACCTGTCGCCGAAACAAGTCGAGTTCGCGCAAACCATTCACTCATCGGGCAACGACTTATTAATGCTCATTAACGACATTCTGGATTTGTCGAAGATCGAATCCGGTACTGTCGCGGTCGATATTGGCGAGCTACGGCTGGAAGATTTGCGGCGTTATGTGGAACGCACTTTCCGTCACGTCGCCGAAGCCAAGCATGTCGACTTCACCATCAAGCTCGACCAACGCCTGCCGCAATCGATGCTCACGGACTCGAAGCGTTTACAGCAGATCATCAAAAATCTGTTGTCCAATGCGTTTAAATTTACCCACCACGGCGAAGTGGTTCTCGCCATCGAGCTAGCGGTCGCCGGCTGGAATCCGGAAAACGATGATTTGAATCGATCCAATCCGGTTCTGGCGTTTGCGGTTACCGATACCGGTATCGGTATTTCCCCCGATAAGCAGCAGATTATTTTCGAAGCGTTCCAGCAAGCGGATGGTAGTACTAGCCGTAAATACGGCGGCACCGGCCTCGGGCTCGCAATTAGCCGCGAACTTTCGCGCCTGTTACGCGGAGAAATTCGCTTGAAGAGCAGCCCGGGTAGAGGCAGCACTTTTACGCTCTATCTACCACAGGCTTACACAGCTCCCCGCAGTACGCGCAAAGCTGTCGAATCCTCAGCAGCAGCCGAAGCCAACGCTGCAATCGAAACAGCAAAGCAGGCGCGCCTCGACACTAGCGTTAATAGACTCATGGATGTTGAAATGCCTCTACCCATCGAGGCCCTCTCACCGCCGGATGAACTACCCGTATTAGTAAATGAAGCAAACGACGACCGCGATACATTGCAACCTGGCGACCCCGTCATTTTGATCGTAGAAAATGATCTCGCATTCGCCCGCTTTTTACTGGATACAGCTCGTGAAAAAGGCTTCAAGGGATTAGTGACTTCATTAGGCGCCGCAGCACTCGCGCTGGCCCATGAGCATCAGCCGTCCGCGATTACGCTCGATATTTTCCTGCCTGACATCGAGGGCTGGCGTGTATTGTCGCGGCTAAAAAATGACCTTGTGACGCGCCATATTCCGGTATGCGTTATTTCCACCGAAGAAGCTCGCGAACGCGCCTTACTTTCAGGCGCTCACCGCTTTGTCGCGAAACCTATTCAGAATAAGGAAACGCTAAACAAGTTACTGGATGGCATGAAAGCCTACATGGAGCAAGCCGTGAAAACGGTATTGCTGGTAGAGCATGACAAAGCACAGCGAAAAGCGATACAACAACAAATTGACGGTGCTGTCGCCATTCAAGTGATCAGTGTTGCAAACGCCAAGGCCGCATTAAAAGCGCTACAAGAGCAAAAAATTGATTGCCTAGTGATCGATCCACGAACCCCGCACTTAACGCCAGCAGCGTTGCTGAAAGAAATCCAGTCCGAGCGTCTGCAGAGCAATATTCCGGTCATCGTTTATGACAACCAAATCGATGCAGCGATCGGCGAAGAAGAAGCATGGGACGCACTAAGCAAAAGTTGCACCTTACGCTGGGCCCATTCCCTAGAACGCTTAGTGGATCAGACCACATTATTCCTGCATTGCAGTGTTGATGAGCTGCCGGAAAACCAACGTCAAGTCTTGCACGATATCTATGAGTCGAACAAACCACTCCGCGATAAGAAAGTGCTGATCGTGGATGACGATATCCGCAACATTTTCGCATTATCGACAGTACTAGAAGATTACGGCATGAAGATTACCTCAGCCGATAACGGCCGCGATGCGATTGATTTGCTACAAGGAGACACGGAGATCGACATCGTATTGATGGATATCATGATGCCAGAGCTGGACGGCATCGACACGATGCGCGAAATCCGCAAGATCGAAAAACGAAAATCCCTACCGATTATCGCGGTAACCGCAAAGGCGATGAAAGGCGATCGTGACCGCTGCATTGAAGCCGGCGCTTGGGATTACCTTTCCAAACCAGTACAGACCGAACAATTGCTCTCATCCCTTCGTGCCTGGGTACAACGATGAAGGAGTATAGCGATTCACTCGCCCTGCCGAAGGACCTGCTCGTGAGCGATATTTCTTCGGCAGAAGTGGAAGTCGATAAAGCGAATATCTTGGTCGTTGACGATAGGCCGGATAAATTATTGGTATTCAAAACCGTATTAGAAGAGCTCGAACAAAATGTGATTACCGTGCAATCCGGCGATCAAGCTTTGAAGTGGCTGCTACAGCATGAGGCCGCTGTTATTCTGCTCGATGTCAACATGCCGGGGATCGATGGTTTTGAAACAGCGGCGCTCATTCGTGCGCGCAGGAAATCCGCTCACATCCCGATTATTTTTGTCACCGCCTATGCTGACGAAATGCATACGGCGCGCGGTTATTCGCTCGGTGCGGTCGACTATATTCTCGCGCCTATCGTGGCGGATATTTTACGGAGCAAAGTAAAAGTCTTCGTTCAGCTTTTCCACCTCAATCAGCAAATCATGCGGCAAGCCGATGAACGTATCGTGCTAGCGAAAGAGCAGGCAGCGCGAGCAGCGGCCGAGGAATCTACTCGCCGCGCACACTTTCTAGCGGAAGCTAGCAAGATCATAAGCAGCTCGCTCAAGGCGGATGACATTCTGAAGGGCGTAACCAAGCTTGTCGTCCCCGTTCTCGCTGACATTAGCCTTCTCGTTTTGATCGATGAAAACGGACGAACGCAACGCACGCAAATTGCATGGATAACCGATGCAGGCTTAGAAACAGCGACTGCCGGCGCTATCCTAGACCATACGTTGGTCCCGGCCATTGAACGCGTGGCGGCCAGCGGACATGTCGAATTTATGACTGATTTACGATCAGTAAGCAGCAGGTTCATCGCCGAATCAGAGGATGGAAGCACAACGGAAACTATCAACATCGGCTTCCCTGTGCAGCATTTGGCTTTGCATCCGCTAAAAGCACGCGGGCGGACCTGCGCCATCCTATTATTTGGCCTGGGACCGTCGGGCCGACGTTTTGAAGTAACAGATATAGCGCTCGCCAAAGATATCACGCTACGAGCATCGACAGCACTCGACAACTGTTTGCTGTATCAAGCCATTCAAACAGCTGACGAGCGAAAAAATGAATTTCTGGCGATGCTGGCGCATGAATTGCGTAACCCACTGACCGCTATACGGCATGCGGTGGATATGCTGGACCTCCAATCAATAGACCAATCCAAATTGGAATGGACGCGCGGTGTTATCGATCGCCAATCAAAGCAGCTCATTCGACTTGTCGATGACCTGCTAGATGTTTCACGTATTACGCGCGGCCAAGTTCGTTTAAAAAACGAGCCAACGGATGTCCTTACCGTAATTGCTGCCGCTTTGGAAACCAGCCGCCCGCTGCTCGATTCTTTTGCCCACCACCTTACCGTTTCAGAACCTTCTGCACCTGTATGGATAAATGGAGATTTTGCTCGCTTGACACAAATTCTTAGCAATCTACTTAACAATGCGGCGAAATTCACGCCGCCCTGCGGCCAAATTTGGCTTCAGGCGCGGGTCGATAATAACGAGATCGCACTTAGCGTCCGGGATTCGGGCATGGGTATTCAACAAGAAATGCTGGCTAGTATTTTTGAATTGTTTACGCAGGCTAACCCCACGCTAGATCGCGCGCGCGGAGGACTCGGTATCGGCCTCACAGTGGTACGTCAATTGACCAAAATACACGGTGGTAGCGTCAGCGCATTTAGTGCCGGCCCGGGATTAGGCAGCGAATTCACAGTTCGCCTACCGTTGTTCTCACAAAAAGATGCTGTAATTCCACCAACCCTCGAGAAAGCGCAAAACCGCACCACGTCCCAACGAATAATAGTGGTGGAAGACAATGTTGATTCTGCCGAAATGCTAGCGGCACTGTTGCAGCTTGACGGGCACGAAGTGCAGATGGCGCATGAAGGGGCGACTGCGATTGAAATGGCGCGAAGCTTTCGACCTAACGTGGTTTTATTAGATATCGGGCTTCCTAATATGGACGGCTTTGAGGTAGCACAGCGGTTGCGTGCATTAGACGAAACAAAAGGCGCCATCCTCATCGCACTAACTGGGTATGGCCAAGCGGAAGACCGACAACGATCTAAAGAGGCTGGGTTTGACCACCACCTCGTCAAACCTTTGGACCGTAACCTCCTAACCTCGTTGCTTAACGCGCATTCGCCCGAAAATTCGACGAAAGCGTAATAGCCGTATCCAAGATGTCAGGATGCGTAATTAAAAGCTTGGTGTATGGAGAAGCAAGAAGCGAAAGACGATTCGGGAATCCATCCTAACAAACCATAGCTCCCAGAAAATTTTTCTATTACATTACCAGCAATAAAGGCCTTAGAAGGGGACCGTTGTGCGGTCCTCTCCAGGTTATCCGTCGGGCTAATGGTATTGCGCGGCGTGTATCACGGTCCGCTGGGTGGCGGCCGAAAATTTAGCGGTGAACTATCAGCCTAGCGATAGTACGCCCTAATGTTTCGGCAAGGAAGCATCTTTAACCGCTGCTAAATCCTTGCTTAATAAATATTCGAGGAAACCTTCAGAGGCATCTTCCACCATTTCGAGCACTCGCTCGAATCCCCGTGTGCCACCATAGTAGGGATCGGGAACTTCTCGTTCAGTAAATTTTTTGCTGAACTCCATCAGTAAACGCGTTTCAGCCCTCGCCTCACTAGGACACAATGCTTTCAAATAAGCAAAATTTTCCTGGTCCATGACAATGAGGTAATCGAATTCTTGAAAGTCCTTCCCCTCCACTCTTCGTGAACGAATACTGGACAAATCGTAACCGCGCTTTGCCGCCGTGCTTGCGGAACGAGGGTCAGGCGAGCAGCCGGTGTGATATCCGTGGGTGCCCGCGGAATCAATGTGAAGGTAGTTATTTAGTCCGCGCGCTTCCACCATCCGGCGAAAAACACCTTCGGCGGTAGGCGAACGGCAAATGTTACCCATGCAGATAAAACAGATAGACAATTTATTCATAGGTAATAAAAAACCCCGGAAGATTTCCGGGGCTCTTTAAAAGAATTTAGAACTTACTCGGCTCTAATGTTAGACGCTTGCTTGCCTTTGGGGCCGGTCGTTACTTCGAAGGAGACTTTCTGCCCTTCTTTGAGCGATTTAAAACCGCTGCTTTGAATTGCAGAAAAGTGTGCAAAGAGATCTTCGCCACCGCCGTCAGGGGTAATAAAGCCAAAACCTTTTGCATCGTTGAACCACTTTACTTTACCAGTTGCCATTGTCGTTTCCTGTTGAAGATTGTTGAGCAAATGCCCTTAACGGCCCGACATCAAGAAACGACCCAGCAGGCAATTGCCGTTGTAATCACATCTTGAAGCGCGTCGCCGTAAAATTTGACACGATTATTGGGTCATTCGTCAAATTTAATACACAGGTCGTAGGACAAACCTGTGGTGAAAGTCAGACACTCCCCAGCAAGAAATGTTCCGCGACGACTTAAATTTACTATTGATGACCGACCGGCAAACAACACGCTGAGCGGGTTATAGCACATAGCAAGAAAATCCTCTCTCAGGTTTTTCGGAAGTCACTTCAATAGCCCCGTTGAACGTCGCTGTATAGATATTTCATGGAAGCGTCCTTGATAAAAAACCAATCAATCCTGGATCAGATCTAACGTTTTTAATTGGCATGAAACATGCACTCCACACGGGGACGCTGTTTCGATCTTTATTGCGCTTGCAAGAAGGAACGTCATTGCGAGCAACTAAGCAGAGTAGCCAGACTAATTCTTTGCAGTCGATTTCTAGCCATCTCAAATTTTCAGCCTAAACATTACATGGATCTGCGTAATTCTTGCAGTACGTCCCAGTCATTAACAGATCGCTACACCGCTTCTCGGGCGGCTGGCGAGGCGATCGCGTCACGTCTCACCGCAGAGGATCAAACCGTCCAGTCGATGGCCGATGCGAGCCCCACAAAGTGGCACCGTGCGCATACCACGTGGTTCTTTGAAACATTCCTACTGTCGCCCTATCTGCCCCGCTACCGCGCGTTTAACAAGCATTACGGATACATATTCAATTCTTATTACGAGGCCATGGGGCCACGGCACCCCCGCCCGGCTCGCGGCATGCTCTCGCGCCCTGGTCTCGCCGAAATCGCCGCCTATCGTGCGCAAGTCGACAACGCGATGATGGAATTATTGGAAAAACCATCCGCACCCTTGGCAGATTTAGTTGAACTGGGTCTGCAACATGACCAACAGCATCAGGAACTCATGCTGACGGATATCAAGCATGCATTTTCCGTTAATCCACTACGTCCTAATTACCTGCCGGCAAAGATGCGCTCAATAGGTGTCGCTCCCCCGGTGCGCTGGCTTGAGATGAAAGGCGGCATATATGAAATCGGCCATAGTGAAACGGGCTTTGCGTTTGACAATGAGCATCCCCGGCATCGCGCGTTACTTCCCGAGTTTCGCATCGCCAGCCGCCCAGTCAGCGTTGGTGAATACATGCGCTTTATTGCCGAAGACGGTTATCAGCGTCCTGAATTCTGGCTATCCGATGGTTGGGCCGCAGTTCAGATCGGACTATGGGAGGCGCCTGGTTACTGGGAACGCAATGGCGACGGCTGGCACGCTTATACGCTGCATGGAATGCGGCCATTGCATTTGGATGAGCCCGTATGTCACCTCAGCTATTACGAAGCAGCTGCGTACGCTGTATGGGCCGGCAAACGCCTGCCAACGGAGTTTGAATGGGAAGCGTCAGCGCATCAATACGGCGGAATCATCGGCTGGGCTGATACCGTTCACTTGCACCCTCGCCCAGTAGCCGATGGTTTTTTGCAAGATGTCTGGGAATGGACCGCCAGCGCTTATTTGCCTTATCCCGGTTACCGCCCACTCACTGGCGCAATCGGCGAGTACAACGGAAAGTTCATGGTGAATCAAATGGTGCTGCGTGGCCGTTCCTGTGTTACCCCGCCCGGCCACAATCGCTTTTCATACCGTAATTTTTTCGCACCTGCAGCGCGGTGGCAATTTAGTGGCTTTCGACTCGTGGAGGATGTATGAAAAAGTATCAATCATTGAAAACTGACTCAAGATACGGTGAGCAAGCAAACGATGACCTCGAAGAAGACGATTCAGTTGCGAGCATCGCGACCGGTAAAGCGGGACACGGATTAATTTCAAAATACCTTTTGCAAGATCTTTCGCCGTCGACTGCAGAATTCCGAGGAAGTGTCATCGCCGGATTGTCCATGCCGCACAAAAAATTGCCCTGCAAATTTTTCTACGACGAAGAAGGCTCTCAGCTCTTTAATCAAATTACCGAACAGCCAGAATACTATTTGACACGCACCGAATGCAGCATTCTCGAACAGCATAAAGCAGAGATCGCCGATTCCATAGGGTCGCAAGCCGCGTTGGTAGAATTCGGCGCTGGCGCCGGTATCAAAATCAGACTCTTACTGAACGCGCTCAAACAACCACAGACTTATATTCCAATCGATATTTCGCGAGAGCATTTAATCGCCACTGCCACCGATTTGGCGCGCGATTTTCCGGATTTGAATGTCGTTCCCGTTTGCGCAGATTATACAAAACCATTCAAATTGCCGAAAATTTCGGTGGCAGTGCCGGAAGTCCACGCCGGCTTTTTTCCCGGTTCGACCATTGGTAATTTTGCTCCTGTGGAAGCAAGCATCTTCTTGACGCGGACACGCCGATTACTTGGTTCCGGCGCAGTTATGATTATCGGCGTTGATTTGCCCAAAGATACCGGGATTTTAAACGCTGCCTACAACGATGCGGCAGGCATTACGGCTGCATTTAACTTAAATCTATTACGTCGTATTAACCGGGAATTGGGAGAAGTGTTCGATGTCTCACAATTTGCTCACAGGGCGATTTGGAATAGCTGGTTAGGGCGCATCGAAATGCATCTGGTCAGCCAGTCAGCGCAAACAGTGGATGTTGGCAATCAAACTTTCTACTTTGCTGCAGGCGAAACGATTCACACGGAAAACTCTTACAAATATAACGTGGAGCAATTCGAGCGCTTAGCGAATGGCGCGGGCTATATTCCGCTTGCCGTGTGGACCGATAAGAAACAATTTTTTAGCGTGCACGCGTTGCGAGCGATTTGATCAAGCAGCAATGGTCTGTCACGCTGAATTTGTTAGGCACAATTTTTTCTATTGTCATTCTGAGTGCAACGAAGAATCTGCTGCTTACACTGGTCAACACTAGCCGGGCGCATAACGCAGACAAAAAGCAGATTCTTTGCGGTCGCTCAGAATGACAGTCACACGTCGTGCGAACTCAACGTGACTGACCACTAGCGAAAAATCGATATCAATTCACTTAATGCTTCAACCGATTGTTCAGTGTCGTCAAGGCCAACACGTCGGCAGCGGATTTTGCACTGAGATCAGCTGCAGTGTAGACATCGGTTATCTTCGTGGCCTGGTCAAAACTATGATGCGCGCCAGTGTAAGGAGTCAATGTAGCCATGCTGCTAGCGCGGCTGACACGAGTGATGCAATTGCTAATCGAGCAAGTCTGATCCTCTGTACCGTGCAAAATAACCACCGGTGAATACGGCATCCACGTACTTTTATTGACGCCATTAAACGCACCGCTCATCCAACAGCCGGGATAGAAAGCAACTATTATCTTGAAAGGCTTTTCACCCGAGGGAACCAACGTTTGATCCGCAGTGGCAAGTACTGAACTACCGCCATGCGACCAACCAATTAAACCAATGTCCTGCTGCTTAACGAAACTCTGACCAACTAACCAGTTATAAGTAGCATAAGCATCAAGCGGTCGTTCGGTGACTTCCGAAACGATCGAATTACCACACTGGTTTTGCAGGCCACGCGGTGTGAAGCTATCGACCATCACTGCCACATATCCAGCTGCAACTAGGCGATCGCCCCATTCCCGGTATGTGTTAGCTATGCCCTTGGTAGGATCGCTAAATGAATAAACACCAGCGCAGCCGTGCATCATTACAACAGCAGGAAACGGTCCATTTCCCGCAGGCTTGAACACCTTAATCGGCACGACAACACCGGCTTGATTTGTGACAGTAAATTCGGTTGGCGTTACGTACCAGGCGAAAACATTTATTGAGGAAAACAGCGCATACAAACCGAGCAAACACTTTAGTATTTGTTTCATTTTATTTGTACTCCATATCAGGCAAGCCCCCTCATCCCTTTCAGCAACCATCATGCCAAGAAAAAATTCTTTTGTTGAATGTATTTATAACCAAGGGGATATAAAAAATTTGAACTCACCCTGCATTGCGCACAGGATTACAAGCGAAAAAAAGGGACCATTTCTTAGCTAATATGTGACGTGCAGCGCAGAAATGTGCCCGAAAGCTCCTGGCGCTCCGCAGGAAGGCACCAGGAATGTGTAAGTCAATTTAAAGGCCGGAGAATATCTACTTATCTGAAACAATTTGTTACCACTAATCTGGATTAATCAACAACCGCTCCTTGAAATTTTTCAGCCGGTCTCTTGCTTCCGCAGCTTTTTCGAACTCCAAATTCTTCGCATGCGTAAGCATTTCCTTTTCCAGCCGCTTGATTTCAGACGCAAGCTCTTTCTCGCTCATAACATCGTACTTCGCTTGCTGTTGCGCGGCCTTGCGTCCAACCTTGGCAGAATCCGAATCATAAATTCCATCGATCAAATCTTTGATGCGTTTAGTAACACTCTTAGGCTCAATGCCATTCGCCAAGTTATGCGCGGTTTGTTTGGTGCGCCGCCGATCCGTCTCATCGATTGCACGCCGCATAGAATTAGTGATTTTGTCCGCGTACAAAATTGCCATGCCATTCACATGCCGCGCAGCACGGCCAATAGTTTGAATGAGCGAGCGTTCCGATCGTAAAAAACCTTCTTTATCCGCATCAAGAATGGCGACAAGCGATACCTCTGGCAAATCCAATCCTTCACGCAATAGATTGATACCAACCAGTACATCAAATAGCCCAAGCCGAAGATCGCGAATAATTTCCACCCGCTCGACAGTATCGATATCGGAATGCAAATAGCGCACTTTTACATTGTGCTCGTGCAGGTAATCCGTTAAATCCTCGGCCATGCGTTTGGTCAGCGTTGTTACCAATATCCGTTCATTCAACGGGACGCGTTTGTTAATTTCCGAAAGCAAATCGTCTACCTGGCTGGAAGCCGGCCGCACAATAATTAGCGGATCGACCAACCCTGTGGGGCGGACAAGTTGCTCGACGATTTGCGACGCGTGTGTCGCCTCGTAATCGGACGGCGTTGCTGAAACGAAAACAGTCTGGCGCATAACCGCTTCGAATTCATCGAAGCGCAACGGACGGTTGTCTAATGCCGAAGGCAAACGAAAACCGTAATCGACCAAGTTTTCCTTTCGCACTCGATCGCCTTTATACATACCGCCAATCTGCGGAATCGTTACATGGCTCTCATCGATAATCATCAGCGCGGTGGGGGGAAGGTAATCGATCAATGTCGGTGGCGGCTCCCCTGGGTTACGGCCGGAGAAATGGCGAGAGTAATTTTCAATACCTTTGCAGAAACCCATTTCGTTCAGCATTTCCAAATCGAAACGTGTACGTTGCTCGATGCGTTGTGCTTCCAAGAGTTTACCGGTGGTGACAAAAACATTGCTGCGATCGCGAAGCTCCGCCTTGATTGCTTCAAGCGCACGCAACGTGGTTTCGCGCGGTGTGACGTAATGGCTAGATGCATAGACCGCGAAGCGTGGAATCTTGCTCACCACTTCGCCGGTGAGCGGATCGAATAACGAAAGACCATCCACCTCGTCATCAAAAAAAGAAATGCGCAACGCCAGTTCCGAGTTTTCCGATGGGAAAACATCGAGCACATCGCCTCTTACTCGGAATATGCCACGTTTAAATTCGATTTCATTACGCTGATACTGCATGGCAATCAGCTGCCGAATAACCTCTCGCGGATCAGCCTTGTCGCCAGTCCGCACGATCATACGCATGCTGTAATAATCCTGCGGATCACCGATACCGTAAATCGCCGAGACAGTCGCGACGATTACCGTATCCGGTCGCTCAAGCAACGACTTCGTCGCGGAAAGGCGCAACTGTTCGATATGGTCGTTAATACTGGAATCTTTCTCGATGAAAAGATCCTTGGAAGGCACGTAAGCTTCCGGCTGGTAATAGTCGTAATAGGAAACAAAATACTCGACCGCGTTTTCCGGAAAAAACTCGCGGAATTCCGAATAGAGCTGGGCTGCGAGTGTCTTGTTAGGCGCCATCACAATCGCTGATCTTCCGGTGCGAGCGATGACATTGGCCATGGTGTAAGTTTTACCGGAACCGGTAACGCCAAGTAACGTCTGAAAAGAAAGACCGTCGTTGATGCCTTCTATCAATTTTTCGATAGCTGCCGGCTGATCGCCTGCGGGTGGAAACGGTTGATGCAATTTGTACGGACTATTGGGGAAAGTGACAATCACGATGAGATAAATCCAGCAAAACGAATATCTTAAGCCTGCAGGAAGGTCCGCTCAATAGCAAGGAAAGTGCGATTACGTCTACATTTCGATCTCACTTCAACACCAACCTTCCCTCTTTGTAAAACGTGGCAATAATGCTTCGCTCATTCTTTGCCACGAGGCAACTTCCCACTTTGAAAAAGATGGACCGAGGGGGATTTTTCGGTGGTAAAACCAACGCAAGCCTCAATCCTCCCGGAGGCCGAGAAAACCCTCCGCACACCTCTCCCGGTGACAAGAAAATGAACGAGCCAAACAAGCCGCGCAGAACAAAGAAACGCAATAGTTGGGAAAGCCTTCGATCACAGGTAAAATGCCGCCTTCTCCAATCTGTTACGTAGAGCAAAATGAGCGCATCCCTGCTATCCCGCGTCGAAATGGCGCCCCGCGATCCTATCTTGGGTATTAACGAAGCCTTCAACGCCGACAAAAATCCCGGTAAGGTCAACCTAGGCGTTGGTGTTTATTACGACGATGCGGGCAAGGTGCCCTTGCTCGAATGCGTCCGCCGCGCCGAAGCCCAGCTGATGGAAAAACTCGCGCCACGGACTTATCTGCCAATAGATGGCATTCCCGCATATGACCGCGCAGTACAAACCCTGCTATTCGGCGCAGACAGCGCCGTCGTGAAAGAAAACTGCGCCGTGACCGTACAAGCACTGGGCGGCACCGGTGGCCTGAAAATTGGCGCCGATTTCTTAAAGCGCACCGCCCCGGACGCAACCGTATGGATCAGCGACCCGAGCTGGGAAAACCATAGAGCGCTGTTCGAAAACGCCGGCTTCCCCGTCAAGAACTACCCCTACTACGATGCCGCAACCCATGGCTTAAACTTCCCCGCCATGCTCGACTCACTGAAGAGCGTTCCCGCCGGCAGCATCATCGTGCTGCATGCCTGCTGCCATAACCCTACCGGCGCCGATCTCTCCGCCGATCAATGGACTGAAGTAATTCGCGTCGTTACCGAGCGTGGCCTGATTCCTTTCCTCGACATCGCCTATCAAGGCTTTGGCGAAAGCATCGATGCCGATGGCACAGTCGTACGCCGTTTTGCTGAGGCTGGCGGACCAGTGTTCGTCTCCAGCTCGTTTTCCAAGTCATTCTCCCTATACGGAGAGCGCGTTGGCGCACTGAGCGTGGTTACCGCTAGTACCGACGAAGCACAACGCGTGCTGAGCCAACTGAAGCGCGTGATACGCACCAACTACTCCAACCCGCCCATCCATGGCGGCCAAGTAGTGGCAACCGTGCTAACCACGCCGGAATTGCGGACATTGTGGGATCAAGAGTTAGCCGGTATGCGCGAACGCATCCGCGATATGCGCAAACAACTGACAGAAAAACTTAACTCACGCTTGCCGAATATGGATTTCAGCTTTGTGATGCAACAGCGGGGAATGTTTTCCTACTCAGGGCTGTCAAAAGAAGTCGTGACAAAATTGCGGGAGGATTTTTCGATTTACGCCGTGGATACAGGCCGTATTTGCGTCGCCGCGTTGAACTCACGCAATATTGATTATGTGGCGGATAGTATTGCTGGGATCATTAAATAAGGGCCTAGCCTAGAGAAAAACGGTGAATCCAAGATTTTTTCGCTAGGAAATTTGACCAAAGCCGATACATTCATTATCATTCGCGTTCCAAAAATTCCTCGATAGCTCAGTCGGTAGAGCGACGGACTGTTAATCCGCAGGTCCCTGGTTCGAGCCCAGGTCGGGGAGCCAAGTTTTCAACGGGTTACGCCACTTCTCGGCGTAACCCGTCAACAATACAAACCGCATCCGTCAACAATAGGCAAGTCGTTTTCTCGCCCTGTTGTAGCTTTTCTTAATGTTTTGAAGCTGACATTAAGGAAGAAATCATCGTTACTGCCCATCATTTATCCTTAGATTTGGAATACATTGCCAAACTAGCTTGGCTCTTTATGTGTTTCAGCGGCTTACGTCACCAATACATGGACAAGGGACGC
>JAZKCF010000051.1:0-18572 GCA_040388195.1 Pseudomonadota bacterium | reverse complement strand
CGGCAAACAGATAGGCTTTACCTACGACCAACCGCGTCACATCTCGACTCTACTATTTTAGAGTATTGATGAGGGCATCCTATCTCGGTGATTTAAGCTGGGAACCGTTTAAAAAAATACTAGGATTGTTGGAGAGTGGGAGAGAAAATGAGGTGACGCGTGATGGATTGGTATGAGGTATTTTGCGCGATTCTGTATTTTCTGCAAAGTGGTTGTCAATAGCGCATGTTGCGGAGGGATTTTCCGAAAAGGCGTACGACGCACGAATATTTCCAATAATTGAGCGCTCAAGGAGCGGAAGAAGAATTCAGTCTGCTAGAGCGAGCAAAAAACAGGTGGGCGAGGCGCGTATTCAACAAGAATGGAAAGCGAAAACGACTTTTTGTAAAGTTGATGTGTAAATCGTGAAGAATACAGATACTGCGAAACACAAACGTTACTCGGTGAAAAAAGTATCGGGAATCAAGTGGCATATTGCGGTAGGTAGATAGATACACAAGGGCTTCCTCACGCGATTGCCATCATGACGGCTGATGTGACGGATCGCGACGGCGCATTGGTGGCTTTCTCGGTGAATTAGGAAGCGCTGTCAGACGTGGTTAATGTGGCGACCATACGGAGAACGATTTGCCAATGAAATGCAGAAAATATTGGGCGCCGCAGTGGAAACTGCCAAGCGTAACGAACCGCGCACCTTCGTCGGTACCCCCAAATGATAGCGGGTGGAGTGGTCCTTCTCCCGACTTGGGAAATGCAACGGACTGCGGAAGAAATGGGAGCGAAAGCCAATCCGCGTTTGCAATTCGCCACGCTGGCTTTCCTGGTGTTCTGTCTTTGACGTTCTTAAGTGGGTTCTTGCGTATTGGGCCCGCGTACCCAGAAAATTTCGGCTTTTTTGCGCTACACAAATTCGCCAGCGCATCTCGTTTTACTGAGTGTTTCACGTGAAACATTGCAGCTTCGTAAAAATTTTCTTTTGACCCCTCGGCAATAGATAATACCAGCGCTAGCCCCCTTTAGCTGGCACCATTTTGGCTATTGGCGTATCATTCGCCTCCTCTCGCGACTAGCTGGTCTTCCATGTTTTTCCCTAAGATTTTCGACGTAATTGTTATTGGCGGTGGACATGCGGGCACCGAAGCCGCCTTGGCCGCTGCTCGCATGGGGCGGGAGACCTTGCTTCTGACTCACAATATTGAAACTTTAGGGCAGATGTCTTGTAATCCCTCCATTGGGGGAATAGGTAAAGGCCATTTGGTTAAAGAGGTGGATGCCCTGGGGGGCATCATGGCCCTTGCGACAGACGAAGCCGGTATTCAATTTCGTGTTCTTAATTCCAGTAAAGGTCCAGCGGTTCGTGCGACTCGTGCTCAGGCAGACCGCGTGCTTTATAAGCAAGCCATCCGCAGTAAACTAGAAAACCAACCGCATCTAACACTATTTCAACAGGCTGTTGATGATCTTATTTTGGAGGGTGGTGACAAGGTAGTGGGCGTGGTAACGCAGTTGGGCATTCGTTTTAATGCCAGCGCCATTGTTTTAACCGCTGGCACTTTTCTTGGCGGACTCATCCATGTGGGGCTGGAGCGTCATCAAGCCGGTCGCGCTGGTGATCCAGCATCTATTACACTTTCTCATAAATTGCGTGACCTAAAGCTACCCGTCGGTCGGCTGAAGACTGGCACTCCCCCTCGGATTGACGGCCGCACGATCGATTATTCCGTTGTGATGGCACAGCCTGGAGACCAGCCGGTTCCAGTTTTCTCTTTTTTAGGTAGACCCGCGCAACACCCGAAACAGCTACCTTGTTGGGTCACTCACACTAACGACAAGACGCACGAGATTATTCGTCGTGGGCTTGATCGATCTCCTATGTTTACCGGTGTGATCGAGGGAGTAGGGCCGCGGTATTGCCCTTCTATAGAAGATAAGATCCATCGCTTCGCCGATAAAGTAAGCCACCAGATTTTTCTAGAGCCCGAAGGGTTAACCACGCATGAGATTTATCCCAACGGTATTTCTACTAGCTTGCCATTCGACGTTCAGTGGGAATTAGTTCGTTCTATCCGGGGGCTAGAAAACGCGCATTTATTGCGCCCTGGCTACGCCATTGAATATGACTATTTTGATCCTCGTGGATTAAAGACCTCGCTCGAAACAAAAGCGATTGCCGGCTTGTTCTTTGCTGGTCAAATAAACGGTACAACGGGGTATGAAGAGGCCGCCGCTCAAGGTCTGTTAGCTGGTATTAATGCTGCGCTGTTTGTCAGCGGGGATAGCTCTTGGTGCCCGCGGCGCGATGAAGCCTACTTGGGCGTGCTAGTTGATGACCTTACTACTCGTGGAGTTTCCGAGCCATATCGTATGTTCACAAGTCGTGCCGAATATCGCTTGCAACTTCGTGAGGACAACGCCGATATGCGCCTTACCGAGGCTGGACGTAGATTGGGTTTGGTGGATGATGAACGTTGGCAACATTTTGCAGCAAAACAAGAAGCTGTATTACGGGAAAGTGAGAGGCTTAAATCGACTTGGGTAAACCCAAGGCTGGTCGCTGAAGATGACGCGCTGCGCGTCTTGGGGCAGCCAATGGAGCGGGAATACACGCTTACAGATTTGTTACGTCGCCCAAATGTAACTTATAACTCACTGATGACATTACCCGCCGCTGGTGAGGCTGTTGTGGATCCACTCGTCGCTGAACAAGTGGAAATTAATACGAAGTATCAAGGTTATATTACCCGGCAACAGGAAGAAATTAACCGACAGATCGCGAACGAGACAATGGCTTTGCCTCATGGTCTTGATTACAACAATGTTCGTGGCCTTTCCAAAGAAGTGCAACAAAAATTGAATCAACACAAGCCGGAAACTTTGGGGCAAGCAGCGCGAATCCAAGGAGTCACGCCCGCAGCGATCTCCTTGTTATTGGTGCATTTAAAGCGTGGTGGATTAATCAACGGTAGTGAAGGGGCAATGGCGTGATCTCGCCGCAAGAACAGCTTTCTGCTGGAATCACCGAATTGAACTTGAATATTCCGGTGGATACTAATGCTGAACGTAAACTAATTCAGTATCTAGAATTGTTAGCAAAGTGGAATCAGGTACATAACCTTACCGCGATAAGAGAGCCTGAGCAGATGGTTTCTCAACACTTGCTTGATAGCTTAGCGATTTTGCCGGCGCTTGCGAGTGTTAAAAAGCTGATAGATGTCGGAAGTGGTGGTGGCCTGCCCGGTATACCACTGGCCATTGTTTCGCCTGATCTGGCAGTAACTCTGATTGATAGTAATAATAAGAAAACTGCATTTTTGCGTCAAGCAAAGGCTGAGTTGGGGCTCACTAATCTTGAGGTCATATGCGACCGAGTGGAAGCTCTGCAATTACCTTCTAAATTTGATGCGGTAGTTTCTCGCGCATTTGCTGAGTTGAGTGAATTTGTGGCATTGGCTGGCCATTTGGTGGCGAAAGGAGGCAGACTTTTTGCCATGAAAGGAGTCTATCCCTTCGAAGAAATCGCCCGCTTACCGGAGACGTTTCAATTGGACAAAGTTATATCACTTAAGGTGCCGCGGCTTGAAGCTGAACGACATCTTGTCGTGTTAAACAAAGTGGCGTAAAGGAATGGCGAAAATTCTCGCGGTTGCTAACCAAAAAGGCGGCGTGGGCAAAACTTCCATTGCCGTAAATCTTTCGGCTTGCCTGGCCCACTATGGCAAACGAGTATTACTAATCGACTTAGATCCACAAGGTAATGCCTCGACCGGTAGTGGCATAGACAAGAGTGAACTTCGTTTCAGTGTTTATGGTGTTCTATTGGGTGAGTATTCGATATCGGATGCTCTGGTACCAACTGCTGGCAACTATGACATTCTCCCAGCCAATCGAGAGCTTGCTGGCGCGGAGATTGAGCTTGTAGGTATGGAGCGGCGCGAATATCGTTTAAAAGATGCCTGTGCTGTGGTACTGCACGAATACGATTTCGTGGTTATTGATTGTCCGCCAGCGTTAAGCATGTTAACGGTGAATGGGCTTGCTGCGGCGCATTCCGTCGTTATACCGATGCAATGCGAGTACTACGCGCTTGAAGGCCTCTCTGATCTGGTGGGAACCCTCCGTAAGGTGAAGGCTAATCTTAACCCGTTAATTGAAATCGAAGCCTTGGTGCGCACCATGTACGATCCCCGCAACACACTGACCGTACAAGTTTCCGACGAGCTTAAGCGATACTACGGCGACAAAGTATTTGATACCGTCATACCGCGTAATGTGCGCATTGCCGAAGCCCCTAGTTTTGGTAAACCAGTATTGCTCTACGACGCCGGTTCGAAAGGATCGCTGGCTAATCTCGCCTTTGCCCGGGAACTTCTTGCGAGGGAAGGGCAACCTATCGACGCAGAAGAAGTTTTCGCGTCTTAGATAAAAAATTAGGCAATTCACATAGTCCGGATAATGGAAAATGAATAAATCAATGATTAAATCTAAAGGGCTCGGCCGCGGCCTCGATTCGCTCCTAGGCGCAAGCAATGATCAGCGTAGTTCGGGGGATGCTCTCGCGGAAATAGATATTGCTAAGCTTCAACCTGGTAAGTATCAGCCTCGTACCCGGATGGATGAAGGTGCGCTGCGAGAGCTAGCCGACTCCATTAAATCGCAGGGGATTATGCAGCCTATATTGGTGAGGCAACTAACGCCCGGCCAGTACGAAATTATCGCCGGTGAGCGTCGTTGGCGTGCTGCGCGTATAGCAGGACTCGTGCGGGTGCCCGCATTAGTGCGCGACGTGTCTAATGAAGCCGTTGCCGCCATGGCGCTTATTGAAAACATTCAGCGAGAAGATTTGAATCCGTTGGAGGAAGCCCATGGGTTACAAAAGCTAATAGAAGAATTTCAAATGACTCACGAAGGCGCAGCTGCTGCGGTCGGTCGCTCCCGTAGCGCAGTGACTAATTTATTGCGCCTTACTCAATTAGCTCCGCTTGTGCAGGAGATGTTGCTAGCCGGAGAAATCGAGATGGGGCATGCGCGCGCATTGTTAAGCGCATCTACCTCGGCGCAATTGGCGCTGGCGCGTGAAGCGGCCATTAAGCAACTTTCTGTCCGTGAGGTGGAAAAGCGCGTACAACAACTTACCGAACCAAGTAAATCGAGTAAAGCGCAGGAATTAGATGCGGATATCGCGCGTCTTGCGAACGAGCTGTCGGAAGCCCTTGCTGCGGTGGTTACGGTCAAGCCGCGCGCGAAGGGAGCAGGCCAACTCACGATCGATTACGCGAGTCTCGACCAGTTAGATGACATCCTTGCGCGCCTGCGCGGCCAACGTATTGCGTCATTCTGATTGACGTCAGTGTTTGTTGCTTACTATAATCCGCAGGCTTTGTGAGATGGCTGCAGAAAACGAACAAAAAATCGAAGGAAATCCTTTGATATCGACATCAAAGGTCGCAGTGCAGGACATGGTTGCATGGTCCTACCTCAAAGTTATCCTACTGCAAGTTTTACTTACCATTTGTTTTGTCGCTGGGCTTTTATTTTCGATGGGGAAGTTGGCGGCAATATCGGCGTTAATTGGTGGGGGCATCGCAGTAGGGGGCAGCTTGATATACGCTCGATTCGCACTAATCGCAAACGGTACACCGGGATCTTTGTTGCGAGCTCATTTTTGCGCTGAGATTGCCAAGGTATTCGCGACAGTATCGATGTTTGCGGCCGTTATGATTTTTATGCAATGGGTAGCCGTGCCATGGGTTTTTACCGCATTTTTAGTAGCCTCGGCAGGGTATTGGTTTTCACTTCTCGTGATTAAATAAGAGTTTTCGAAAATGGCTTCTGAGCACCACGTCCCAAGCAACGCAACAGAATATATCCAGCATCATCTAACGCATCTGAAGGGTAATCCCGACGGCGGCTTTTGGGCCTTCAATCTCGATACCTTCTCGGTGTCGCTGCTATTGGGTTTTCTATTTGTGTTTGTCTTCGCGCGTGTCGCTAGCCGTGCGACTTCCGGTGTTCCAGGGCGATTGCAAGGATTCGTGGAGTGGGTTGTCGAGATGGTGCAAGGGCAAGTGAAAGACGCCTTTCACGCGAAGAGCACAATCATCGCTCCGCTTGCATTGACCATTTTTTGCTGGGTATGGCTGCTGAATGCAATGGATTTCTTACCTGTTGATTTGTTGCCTAAGGCTCTAGAGTTTTTCGGTGTTTATAATTTACGTGTTGTTCCAACTGCGGATGTGAACCACACATTCGCGATGTCCTTGTCGGTCCTCATACTTATCGTTGTGTTCAGTATAAAAGCCAAGGGCGTGGGTGGTTGGACGCACGAACTATTGAGTGCGCCATTTGGCATCAAGCTGGCCCCAATCAATTTTATTTTCCAAATAATCGAGCTTGTAGCAAAACCAATTTCATTGGCGCTACGTTTGTTTGGAAACATGTATGCCGGCGAATTAATTTTTATTCTAATCGCTTTGTTGCCTTGGTATGTGCAGCCTCTTCTTGGAGCTCCTTGGGCAATCTTCCACATTCTAATCGTGACGCTGCAAGCTTTCGTATTCATGGTGTTAACCATTGTGTATTTAAGCTTGGCTGTTGAGCATCACTAAACGCCTGGTTGGGTTTCTAATTTTTCTTTTGAACTAACGTTATTAATAGGAGATAGTAATGCAAGCACTAATCGCACAAGTACAGGGTATGACGGCTATTGCCGCGGCCATCATTATCGGCCTCGGTGCTATCGGTACCGCTATCGGCTTCGGCATCTTGGGCGGAAAATTCCTGGAAAGCTCTGCTCGCCAGCCTGAACTGATGCCAGCTCTGCAAACCAAGTTGTTCATTATTGCCGGTCTGTTGGATGCAATTTCCATGATCGGTGTTGGTGTTGCATTACTCTACACGTTTAACAACCCGTTCCTTGCAGCTATTCGCGCCGCTGCCGGCAGCTAAATCAGGTCTCTTAGTTTAACGAGATCGTTTTAGTCTAACGAAGGGAAAAGGTAATGGACATCAATGCATCCTTGCTGGGACAGGCGATTACTTTCGCGATCCTAGTATGGTTCACCATGAAAATGGTTTGGCCGCCGCTCACAAAAGCTTTAGATGAGCGCGCAAAAAGAATCGCTGATGGATTGGCTGCTGCTGAGCGCGGCAAGCAAGACTTGGCGCAAGCTGAAAAGCGCTCCCAAGAGCAACTGGATGTGGCGAAGAAGCAGTCCGCAGAAATTCTTGCCCAAAGTGAGAAGCGAGCAACGGCTATAGTTGAGGAGGCAAAAAATACTGCCAAGACTGAAGCCGAACGCATCGTCGCTGGCGCCAAGGCCGAATTGGAGCAGGAAGTTCAGCGGGCTAAAGCCCAACTGCGCGATCAGGTAGCGTCACTGGCAGTAGCTGGTGCAGAGAAAATTCTGAAACGCGAAGTCGACCAAAAGGCCCACGCCGACATTCTCGGCGACCTCAAGGCGCAATTTTAAGCGAGTCCTTTTAAATGGCTGAAATCACCACGATTGCACGTCCTTACGCAGAAGCGGTGTTCAAGCTCGCCGCGCAGCAAGGTGAGCTTAGCAAGTGGGCCTCCGTGCTCGCCGAAATGGCAGCAATTGCTAACAATCCGGACATGCGCTCTGCAATCGGTAATCCAAAAATTACTGATAGCAAGCTTGCCGAACTGTTCCTCTCAGTGGTGAAGTCGCCACTGAATGAAGATGCAAAAAGTTTTGTGCAGGTGCTCATTGACAACAACCGGCTTAGCTTATTGCCTCAGGTTAGCGCGCAGTTCGATAAGTTAAAAAGTGAGCGCGAAGGGATCGCAGAAGCAGAGGTAATTAGTGCTTTTCCGATGAGTGATGCCGAGTTGGGCTCGCTTACTGCTTCTCTCGAAAAACGTTTCAAGCGCAAAATTAAACCCACAGTGCGCATCGACAAAGAATTGATTGGCGGTGTGAAAGTGATCGTGGGAGACGAAGTTCTGGACGCTTCAGTTCGAGCGAGACTTCAGTCCATGGCGACCACACTGCAATCTTAGGAGTCAGACATGCAACTTAATCCATCCGAAATCAGTGAGCTGATCAAGAGCCGTATCGACAAGCTCGGCGTCAGTTCTGATGTAATCAATCAAGGTAGTGTCGTTTCCGTAACCGACGGTATTTGCCGTATTCACGGACTGTCCGGCGCAATGCAGGGCGAGATGCTGGAATTTCCCGGCAACACGTTTGGTCTGGCGTTGAATCTTGAGCGCGATTCCGTCGGTGCTGTTGTATTGGGCGAGTACGAGCACATTTCCGAAGGCGATCCAGTCAAGGCAACCGGTCGGATTCTCGAAGTGCCGGTGGGACCCGAGTTGATCGGTCGCGTAGTGAACTCTCTTGGCCAACCAATCGATGGCAAGGGGCCGATCAATGCGAAGCTGACCGACGTTATCGAAAAAGTAGCGCCTGGCGTAATCGCCCGGAAATCGGTGAGTCAGCCAGTTCAAACCGGCCTCAAAGCAATCGATGCAATGGTTCCAGTTGGTCGTGGCCAGCGTGAATTGATCATTGGCGATCGTCAGACAGGTAAAACCGCTGTCGCGATAGACACCATTATCAATCAGAAAGGCAAAGATCTTTTCTGTATCTACGTTGCTATTGGTCAGAAAGCATCGACGATTGCTAACGTTGTTCGTAAGCTCGAAGAATATGGCGCAATGGAATACACCATTGTCGTTGCTGCGACTGCATCGGAATCCGCAGCTATGCAGTACATCGCTCCCTACTCGGGTTGTACCATGGGCGAATACTTCCGTGATCGTGGCCAAGATGCATTGATCATTTATGACGATCTTACAAAACAAGCTTGGGCTTATCGTCAAGTTTCCCTGCTGCTGCGTCGCCCACCAGGTCGCGAAGCGTATCCAGGCGATGTGTTCTACCTGCATTCGCGTTTGTTGGAGCGTGCTGCTCGTGTGAACGAAGAGTATGTCGAAAAATTTACCAACGGTGCTGTCAAAGGAAAAACCGGTTCGCTTACTGCTCTGCCAGTGATCGAAACCCAGGCCGGTGACGTATCCGCTTTCGTGCCTACCAACGTGATTTCCATTACTGATGGACAAATCTTTTTGGAGACCGACCTGTTTAACGCGGGTATTCGTCCAGCTATCAACGCGGGTATTTCTGTGTCTCGCGTGGGCGGTGCCGCACAGACGAAGATCATCAAAAAACTGGGCGGCGGTGTACGTCTTGCGCTTGCGCAGTATCGTGAGTTGGCTGCATTCGCGCAGTTTGCATCCGATCTTGACGAGGCAACCCGCAAGCAATTGGAGCGTGGTCGTACAGTCACAGAGTTGATGAAGCAACCGCAGTATCATCCGCTGCAAGTGTGGGAAATGGCGTTGACGCTATTTGCTGTCAACGGTGGTTACTACGATGACATCGACGTAAAGAAGGCATTGGCTGCAGAAAAGGCAATGCGCGATTTCCTGAAGTCCAAATACACGGCACTCGCTGACAACATCGAGAAGACTAAAGATCTCTCGAAGGAAGACGAAGCGAAGTTGCATGAGGCAATAAAGGACTTCAAGAAGGTCGGCTCGTACTGATTCCGATTACGTTGACCGTTTGATCGAACGCCGACGCGCGAGCGTGGCAAAGAGGCAAAGATGGCCGGCACTAAAGAGATTAGAACTAAGATCAAGAGCGTGCAAAACACGCGCAAGATCACCAAAGCGATGGAAATGGTCGCCGCATCAAAGATGCGCAAGGCGCAAGAACGCATGCGCGCTGCGCGTCCTTACGGCGACAAGATCCGTGATATTGCAGCCAATTTGGCGCATGCAAATCCAGAGTACAAACCGCCTTTTCTACAGGCGCGTGAGGGCTCAGGTGCAGTTGGTGTTATCGTCGTCACTACCGATAAAGGTTTGTGTGGCGGTTTGAACACCAATATTTTGCGGATGTTGCTGACCAAGTTGAAAGAGTTTGAAAGTCAGGGCAAAAAGGTCCAAGCCACTGCTATCGGCAATAAAGGGTTTGGCTTTTTAAACCGGCTCGGCGCGAATGTGATTTCTCACATCGTGCAACTCGGTGATACGCCACATCAAGACAAGCTGATTGGCCCGGTGAAAGTAATGCTGGATGCTTACTCTGCTGGCAAGCTCGATGCGGTTTATCTGTTCTACACCGATTTCGTCAATACGATGAAGCAGGAGCCGGTTGTCGAGCAATTGCTACCGCTTTCGAAAGAGCGCATGCAGGTGGATCCAAAGGCGCATGCCTGGGATTACATTTATGAGCCCGATCCGCAGACAGTTATCGACGAGTTGCTGATGCGTTACGTCGAAGCGCTGATCTACCAAGCAGTTGCTGAGAATATGGCTTCGGAGCAGAGCGCTCGTATGGTTGCAATGAAAGCGGCCTCCGACAATGCGAAGACCGTTATCGATGACCTGCAGCTTACCTACAACAAGGCACGTCAAGCGGCGATTACAAAGGAACTCTCCGAAATCGTCAGTGGCGCGGCGGCTGTGGGTTAACGTTGCGGCTTCAGGATCGAATTTACGCATAGCTAATAAATAAGTGAATCTCGGTGGTGACGCCGGATCGCAATCGCGCAACGGCAGTAATTTAAGTTGATGCCGTACGTGAAACGAATTTAACGAGTTAGGAACGAAAGGAAAGACGATGAGTGCTGTGATGGGAGAGGGAAAAATCGTCCAGTGCATTGGCGCTGTGGTCGATATTCAATTCCCGCGCGAGGCAATGCCAAGAGTTTACGACGCACTGACGTTGAATGACAATACGTCCAAGTTCGCCGAAGCGGGCTTGACGTTTGAAGTGCAGCAGCAACTTGGTGACGGCGTTGTGCGCACCATCGCACTCGGCTCGTCGGATGGCTTGCGCCGTGGTATGGCGGTGAAGAGTACCGGCAAGGGCATCAGTGTCCCGGTTGGGAAAGCTACGTTGGGCCGGATTATGGACGTGTTGGGCCGGCCAATTGATGATGCGGGTCCGATCCCGACTGAAGAACGTCGCGAGATCCACCAAGCTGCGCCGAAGTTCGATGAGCTTTCACCGTCGGTTGAATTGCTTGAAACCGGCATCAAGGTTATTGACTTGGTCTCTCCATTCGCCAAGGGCGGTAAAGTAGGCTTGTTCGGCGGTGCGGGTGTAGGCAAGACCGTGAATATGTTGGAGCTTATCAATAACATCGCGACACAGCACAGCGGTTTATCAGTGTTCGCGGGTGTGGGTGAGCGGACTCGTGAAGGTAACGACTTCTATCACGAAATGGCAGAAGCTGGCGTTATCAAACTCGACAACATCGGCGAATCCAAAGTGGCGATGGTGTTCGGTCAGATGAATGAGCCACCAGGCAACCGTTTGCGCGTTGCGCTGACCGGTTTGACGATGGCGGAGAAATTCCGTGACGAAGGCCGCGACATTCTGTTCTTCGTTGACAACATCTACCGGTATACGCTGGCAGGTACCGAAGTGTCCGCGCTGTTAGGCCGGATGCCTTCCGCAGTGGGTTATCAACCGACGCTGGCAGAAGAAATGGGTCGTTTGCAAGAACGTATTACTTCGACCAAGGTCGGCTCCATCACTTCAATTCAGGCCGTATATGTGCCTGCGGATGACTTGACCGATCCATCGCCTGCAACCACCTTCTTGCATCTGGACTCAACCGTGGTGCTTTCACGTGACATCGCTGCCTTGGGTATTTATCCAGCCGTCGATCCACTTGACTCAACTTCACGTCAGCTCGATCCATTAGTAGTAGGCGAAGAGCATTACAACACCGCGCGTGGTGTTCAGCAAACCTTGCAGCGCTACAAAGAATTGCGTGACATTATCGCGATTCTGGGTATGGATGAATTGGCGCCCGAAGATAAACTTGCTGTGTCTCGTGCCCGGAAAATTCAGCGGTTCCTATCGCAGCCATTCCACGTTGCCGAAGTGTTCACGGGTTCTCCAGGTAAGTATGTTTCCCTCAAAGACACCATTGCTGGCTTTAAAGGCATCGTCAACGGGGATTACGATCACCTACCTGAGCAAGCGTTCTACATGGTTGGTACCATTGAAGAAGCAGTCGAGAAAGCCAAGACACTGTAGTAACAAATTCCACCGTGATTTCCCTCTCTTTGTTGGAGAGGGAAGGGTGGGGATGGAGTAAACAAAGTGGCAAATACAATTCACGTAGACGTCGTTAGTGCCGAGCGGAGTATTTTCTCCGGTGAAGCAGAGTTCATCGCTTTGCCAGGTGAAGCTGGCGAGTTGGGTATTTATCCCAAACACACACCTCTCTTGACTCGAATCAAGCCTGGCGCCGTGCGCATTATGATTCCCGGTCAGGCAGAAGCCGAATTCGTTTTTGTTGCCGGCGGTATGCTTGAAGTACAACCGGATACAGTGACTGTTTTGGCGGATACCGCTATTCGTGGGCATGACTTGGATGAAGCGAAAGCATTAGAGGCCAAGCGGAGTGCCGAAGAAGCAATGGCAAATGCGAAAAGCGATTTGGATTTCGCAAAAGCGCAATCAGAGTTCGCTATGATGGCTGCTCAGCTGGCTGCAATTCAGAAATTGCGTCGGAAAAAATAAGTATTGCGTAGGTAGTAGTTCAAGAAAAAGGCAGCGGCAAGCTGCCTTTTTTGTCTATACTGGCCGCTACGAAATCACACGTAGATTAATAACCTACTACTATCTTGATATGGCCCTTAACGTCATTATCCTCGCCGCCGGGCAAGGCAAACGTATGTATTCCGTGTTGCCAAAGGTATTACACAGGCTTGCCGGCAAACCCATGCTTGGTCATGTTATTGATGCCGCGCTGAAGCTTCAGCCCACGAAAGTTTGTGCTGTTTACGGACATGGCGGAAGCACAGTCCCAAACGCGTTCGAAAATTACGTTATTACATGGGTAAAGCAAGAGCCGCAGTTAGGCACTGGGCACGCGGTGATGCAAACGCTGCCGCATCTTGACGAAGGTGGCACGACACTTATTCTGTATGGCGATGTGCCATTGGTAACAGCGGAGACGATGCGAGCATTACTCAGCATCGCCAATCAAGACAAGTTTGCTTTGTTGACGGTGAAACTAGAAGACCCAACCGGTTACGGCCGTATTGTTCGTGACAATAGTGGAAAGATCCTATCCATTGTTGAGCACAAGGACGCGACTGAAGCGCAACGAGCAATTAACGAAGTGAATACCGGCATTATGGCTGTGCCGACCGAGCACCTGGCGCGCTGGGTATCGAATCTCTCGAATAATAATGCACAGGGCGAATATTACCTTACCGACATCGTTGCTAAAGCTGTCGACGAAGGCCTTGCAGTCGAGGCGCACATACTAACGCGTGCGTGGGAGAGCCTCGGCGTGAACAGTAAGTCGCAACTCGCCGAATTGGAGCGCATACATCAACGCAATATCGCTGAAGCTTTAATGGAAAAAGGCGTTGCGCTGGCCGACCCAGCACGCATAGATGTTCGCGGTAACCTCGTTACCGGCCGCGATGTTTTCATCGATGTGAATTGTATATTTGAAGGCGAAGTAGCGTTAGCCGATCACGTTACCATTGGCGCCAATTGTGTCCTGAAAAACGTCAAAGTGCAGGCTGGTGCACGCATCGAGCCTTTCTGCCATTTGGAAGACGCGGTAATCGGCTCCACTTCCCGTATCGGTCCTTACGCAAGAATTCGTCCCGGCACAATACTCGCCGAGGACGTCCATATTGGTAATTTCGTCGAAGTAAAAAATAGCCAGATCGCAGCGCATTCCAAAGCTAACCATCTCGCTTATATCGGTGATGCAACGATAGGCAGCAACGTCAATATTGGCGCCGGTACTATTACCTGCAACTACGACGGCGCGAATAAATATAGAACGGTTATCGAAGACGACGTCTTCATCGGCTCAGATACACAACTAGTTGCCCCAGTAACTGTGAAGCGTGGTGCGACTATTGGTGCCGGCACTACCCTGACAATGGAAGCACCTGAAGGCCAACTCACGCTTTCTCGCGCAAAACAGGTCACAATCAACGGCTGGATGCGGCCATTAAAAAAGCCCAAGGCGTAATTCATTTTAAAATTTAGCGAACATTACGGTAGCCCCAGGTGCAATATTTTCCTGTTTGCCGTTACGTTCTATGCTGTAGTAGATGGTTTTTATCATTGCATTCTGTAGGATAAAAACATTTTAGCGATCTGCTTCTTATATTTATGAAACAGACTGCTAGATTAAATTAGACGCAGCAAACCAAAGAGAGGCAATCATGTGTGGCATAGTCGGCGCGGTAGCGCAGCGGAACGTTGTTTCTATTCTGATCGAAGGTTTAAGCCGTCTTGAATACCGCGGTTACGATTCTGCAGGTGTTGCAGTATTGGACGGTGAAATCAAACGTGTTCGTGCCGTTGGTCGAGTTGCGCAAATGCAAGCGAAAGCGGAAGCGGAAAATCTGCACGGCTTAGTTGGCATTGGCCATACTCGCTGGGCAACGCATGGCGGTGTCACCGAATATAATGCGCACCCGCATGTTTCTGGTGGAGAGATTGCTGTCGTTCACAACGGCATCATTGAAAATCATGACGAACATCGCGCGCGTCTAAGAGCATTGGGTTACGCGTTTGAGTCCCAGACCGACACCGAAGTCATCGCGCATTTAATTCATTACCATTTCAAAGCATGCGGCGATTTGTTCGTTGCCACGCAACGTGCCGTTCATGAACTCGTCGGGGCGTTTGCTATAGCCGCCATCGCGCTTGCCGCGCCGGAAATTATGACTTGCGCTCGCATAGGTTGCCCGTTGCTGATTGGCTTGGGCGAAGGCGAAAATTTCATCGCCTCCGATGTTTCTGCAGTGCTCTCGGTTACTCGCCGAGTCGTTTATTTGGATGAAGGCGATGTCGCCGAACTACGCCGAGACAAAGTAACCATCGTCGATACGACGGGAGCCAAAGTCGAGCGGCCTATCCACGTCAGCGATGTGTCGCTTGCGTCGATGGAGCTAGGCCCGTATAGCCACTTCATGCAGAAAGAGATTCACGAACAGCCCCGTGCATTGACCGATACTATCGAAGCCGTTATCACGGAAGGCTTCTCGCCCGGACTATTTGGTGCTGATGCAGAGTCGCTGTTCAAGGAAATCGACAGCATTCTCATTCTTGCGGCGGGCACCAGTTACTACGCCAGTCTTACCGCTAAATATTGGCTAGAGAGCATCGCCAAGATAAGTACCCAAGTAGAAATCGCTAGCGAATACCGCTATCGCGAATCAGTGCCTAATCCAAAACAACTAATTATTACAATCTCTCAATCGGGCGAAACCCTCGATACGATGGAAGCACTGAAACACGCAAAATTATTAGGCCAACAAAAGACACTTTCTATTTGTAATGTGCAGGAAAGCGCTATTCCACGCGCATCCAAGCTGGTGTTCTACACGCGCGCCGGTGCTGAGATTGGTGTTGCGTCTACTAAAGCTTTCACCACGCAGCTTGTCGCCTTGTTTACTCTTGCAGTAACGCTGGCCAAAATTCGCGGCCACCTCACAGCGGAAAAAGAAGCTGAGCACTTGGATTGCCTGCGCCATTTACCGGGCAGTGTGCAACATGCACTTAATCTTGAACCGCAAATTGCCGAGTGGGCGAAAGCTTTCGCCAATAAACATCACGCACTTTTTCTTGGCCGAGGTATTCACTATCCAATCGCGCTGGAAGGCGCACTGAAGCTGAAGGAAATTTCTTACATTCATGCGGAAGCTTATCCTGCCGGAGAGTTGAAGCATGGTCCGCTTGCGTTAGTGGACAATGAAATGCCAGTCGTCGTAATCGCACCAAACGATGCTTTGCTCGAAAAAGTGAAATCCAATATGCAAGAAGTTCGCGCTCGTGGTGGAGAACTATTCGTCTTTGCCGATTTGGATAGTCACTTTGCAGAAAGCGAAGGCGTGCGTGTTATTCGTACACCGCGTCATGTCGGCGTATTGTCGCCGATCGTGCATGCGATTCCTGTGCAAATGCTCGCGTATTACGCAGCACTGCAAAAAGGAACTGATGTGGATAAGCCGAGGAATTTGGCGAAGTCGGTAACGGTCGAGTAAATAATTTACCCATAGTGTCGAAAGATGTTTTTTGCCATTAAAGTCTGGGACGGCGCATTAAAGTCCGGACAGAATGTGAAATTTTGATATTTCACAATTATCTTTTTCTTTTTTTGGTCTGTTGTGTTTGCACCTAATAAGTAAATCATGAAACGACAGTTCAGACGCAGCCAACGCGCAATGGGATAAATTTCACGTTCCTGCAGTAGAATTACTCACTACTCTACATTTGGCAACGAGCCACGCCATGAAACTACCAACCGAAGTGCTTGAAGAGGCTAAGCAGCACTTTTTAATAACGGCATATCAGTTGTGGAGTGGGCGCGGGATAATAAATTCGATGTGCATTCTGTGTACGCCGTGCTTTCAGTCCGAACAAAAGCCAGCCGCGGTGAAAGCCATAGAATCCCAGTGGTTTTAGGCCTCAAGCAATCAAAAGCGGCTGACACGAACGGCACCCCGTGAAGGAAAAACGCGCACTCGCGCTGCCACAAACTTTACGGCAGGAAACGGGCATCTAATTCTCTACAGACGCGGAGGGTGATGATCGCCATTTCTATTCGGTTGCCATGCAACTCGCGGCACATGAGGCCAAGCAGGGTCATGGCAAGCTTGCGGAGGAATTGCGCGAATTGATAGATGCAGCGAAGTCCCGCCGTCATATAGCCGGCACGGGCAATGCTATTCCTATTTCCCGGCCGAAGGGCGAGCTTGCTTCACTGCTTAGCGTTTCATACCCCTCTCGGCGTTTGTCGGACATGGTGCTCTCCAAGCCGCTGCACGAAGCATTGCAGCGCGTGCTGAAGGAACAGCTGCACCTGTCCAAGCTGCGCAGTCACGGACTGTACCCCCGACGTAAGCTGCTGCTTGTAGGGCCGTCTGGTACCGGCAAGACAATGACCGCTGCCGCTCTCGCCGGCGAACTTGGCATTCCTCTATTTGTCGTGCGACTGGATGTCCTCATCACCAAGTTCATGGGCGAGACTGCTGCGAAGTTGCGCCAAGTGTTTGACGCCGTGTCGTCCACACGCGGGGTGTACTTCTTCGATGAGTTCGACGCAATCGGTAGCCAGCGTGGCATGGCTAATGACGTCGGTGAGATACGCCGCATCTTGAACAGCTTTCTACTGATGATCGAACAGGATGACTCGAACAGCGTGATCGCTGCGGCGACGAACCACCCGGACATCCTGGATGAAGCACTCTTTCGACGTTTCGACGACGTGGTGGAATACCACGTGCCGTCGTGTGAGGAAATCCAAGCGTTACTGCGCATGAGGTTAACTCACCACTTGAAGTCGCCTAAGTCGTATTGCCGATCTTTCGTCAGAAGCTTCTGGTTTGAGCCATGCTGAGATTGCGCGCGCGATCGATGATGCAGTCAAAGAAGCGGTAATGCATGACGAGTCAAGCGTACCGGTGGAGTCACTGCGTGGTTTACTGCATCTGCGGCAAACGGTGCGCCGGCGAACTACTGCAAGTAAAGAATAAAGGCTCAACTCAGGCATGGCCATTGAGGACCAACAGCGGCGTCCGCACATCTTTCCGCAGGACACACGGACCACAGAAGGTTACACGGCTCGTAGCGCTGGCGGTGGTGGCAAGACTGCGGTCCCACCGCTGGAGCGCGCGCCTCATGCGCAAGACCTGCGAGTCCAGTTAGCGCAAGTGGCAACTGTTCAGCAGCAGCGCGTAGTTGAACAGCAAGCCGTCAACGTTCAGACCGCAATCGGCATACAGATAGAGTTCGAAAGCCAACTGGGCATCGAGCTGGCAGCGGAAAGTCTGGCCCGAGATCGGCAGGGCATTGAACTAATGAACGTCCGCTTACTAAACAATCATATGATGGCGACGGTCTTCGTCCCCCAAGGCAAAACTTCCTCACTTCGAAAAGCTCATCGCTGACTATGTCGATAGGAAGATCGACAGTGCGGGTAAGCCGCGCGACAACCAGTCGTTGATAGATGCTATCCGTGCGGTACGTGTGGCGCATTCGAATCGCTGTGGACAGACAGCGTGGAGTCTCTGCCGACCGATGACGCCGAGGCGATCTGGTGGGAAGCGTGGCTGCCTGCAGGCGCGTATCGTGAGCAGGCCCTAACCGACTTCCGCAAGCTGGCCACGATGGCCGGCTTGACCGTGAGTGAGCGTGTTCTGCATTTCCCGGAGCGATTGGTCGTGCAAATGCATGGCAGCAAGGTGCAGCTGCTGCAGTCCGCGCTGGTGCTCAACATGGTCGCCGAACTTCGGCGCGCGAAGACTACCGCCGAGTTCTTCGCCGCGTTGCCACTGCAAGAGCAGGCTGAATGGGCCGGCGACCTTCAGGCACGCCTTGCACCGCAGCATACGGGCAATTCATACGTCACGCTACTGGACACTGGCGTGAACCACGGACATCCTTTAATCGAGTCAATGATTGCAGACGCGGATCGCCACAGTATCGTAAGCGCTCAATAGACCGCATACTTTTCTGATCGCCGTAACGAGTGCATGCTGA
>JAZKCF010000050.1:0-20944 GCA_040388195.1 Pseudomonadota bacterium | reverse complement strand
ACCTACTGGGCCACTAAAATGGGCCTCGTTGCACTTGGACATTGAAACCGCCCTTTGTAATGATGTCATTTGAATTACCCCACAAATCTTCCCACGGTAACCCAGTGCCCAATATCCAGCCAAAACAGCCAAACGAACCTCTCAAACTAGCGCGAGAAGTTCTTGAAATCGAGGCCCAAGGCATTACCGCTCTCATTGAACGCCTAGATGAATTTTTTGTGCATGCACATGATGCGATTCTTAATTGCAAAGGTCGCGTAGTAGTCACCGGCATAGGAAAATCCGGCCATATCGGTGGCAAAATCGCATCTACCTTGGCTTCCACCGGCACCCCAGCGTTTTTCATGCATCCAGCAGAAGCGAGCCACGGGGACTTGGGAATGATCACCCGCGATGACGTCGTTATTGCCCTCTCAAATTCCGGTGAGAGCAGTGAAATCGCCGCCATCCTGCCGGCATTAAAACGCCGCGGCGTCAAAATTATCGCCATTACCGGCAATCCCAGTTCAACCCTTGCGATTGAAGCGGATATCCATTTGAATGCCGGCGTGGAAAAAGAGGCGTGCCCCCTGAATCTGGCGCCAACCGCCAGCACCACCGCCGCGCTCGCCCTCGGTGATGCCTTAGCAGTAGCTGTGTTGGATTCACGCGGTTTCAAATCGGAAGACTTCGCGATGCATCATCCTGGCGGCGCGTTAGGCCGTAAGCTCCTTGTGCACGTACGCGATCTCATGCATGCAGGCGAACAATTGCCGAGCGTACTGATGAATGCATCGCTGCAAGATGCCATTTTGGAAATTTCCCGTAAAGGCTTGGGGATGACTGCTATTGTCGATGAAGATGGTTATCTTCAAGGCATGTACACTGACGGCGATTTACGCCGGACTTTAGAAAAGCATGACAACATTCGAGGGCTCGCGGTACAAAGCGTGATGACACGGAAACCGCGCACCATTGGGCCAGACCGCCTTGCCGCTGAAGCCGCCCAATTAATGCAATCTTATAAAATTAGCGGTCGTCTTTTAGTCGTAGACGAAAACAATAAGCTTATCGGTGCTCTCCATTTTGATGATTTACTACGCGCTGGCGTGGTCTAAGAACTCTTTAAATTATGAATAACAACGTTACAACGCGGGCTAAAGATATACGTCTTGCCGTATTCGATGTCGATGGTGTGCTAACTGACGGCCGGCTTTACATGAATGACGCGGGCGAAGAGATCAAAGCATTCAATACCCTTGATGGCCATGGATTGAAGATGCTTAAAGCAACCGGCATCGAACTTGCCATCATTACTGGGCGGACTTCAAAAAGCGTTGAATTGCGCGCAAGGAACTTAGGGATTACTTATCTGTACCAAGGCGTGGACGACAAACTTGCCTCGCTCATGGAACTAACCACTTTGCTAGGAATTCCCCTATCCGCTACCGCTTTCATGGGCGACGATGTAATAGACCTTCCATGTCTTATCAATGCGCGGCTGGCAATTGCCGTCCCGGCAGCGCCGGAGGTAATTCAACAACATGTCCATTACATCACCAAGGCAGAGGGCGGCATGGGGGCCGTACGGGAAGCCTGCGAATTAATCATGCGAGCACAAGGCACGCTTGACCAACTACTTAGTAAATATCTCGTTTCTCCTTTATAACTAAAACATCGCACTGTCTCAATGAATATTCGCGCCAGCAATTGGTTACCCTTATTGCTGTTAGCACTACTAGCAGGAGCAACCTTCTGGCTCGCTAGCACTGTTACCGGCATTCCAAACAAGGGAGACGGATCGTCGCGCCACGATCCGGATATGATTGTAGAAACGTTCACCGCTAAACAATTCGGAGAAAACGGTCAGATACATTACACTCTCGCCGCTCGGAAAATGATACATTACCCCGACGACGACACGTCGCACCTCACGGACGTCAAATTCCAGTCCTTCGAACCAGGCAATCCGCCCCTCCATGCGACTGCGGATACCGCGTTGTTGACTCAAAAGGGCGACGAGGTTTTTCTACGCGGCAATGTAATAATGATTCGAGAAGCCGGCCCTACGTCCTCCGAACTAACCTTACATACGAACTACCTGCACTTAATACCAGATAGCGGCATCGCTAAAACCGATCAGCCCTTGGTATTGAAAGATACAAAATCCGTTATTAACGCTGCTTCAATGGTGGCCAATCATAAAAATCAAACCATGACGCTAACTCGGGTCAACGCAACTTATGAGACAAAGAAATAATTTGGAACGCCGCGTGAGTCGAACTGTCATTTTCATGCTCACTAGCATGCTCTATGGTGCCGCGCTTCCCGCCTTCGCGGAAGCAGGAGATCGGGACAAGCCGATCAATATCGCCGCAGACCGCGGCTTTGAAGATAATAAAAAGCAAGAAGCCGTTTTCGAAGGAAATGTTGTCCTTACGCAAGGAACGTTACGCGTCGAAGCGAATCGAATCGTAGTACGTCGAGATAAAGCCGGCTTCGAATACGCGACAGCGACCGGCAATCCTGCGCATTTACGACAAAAACGAGAAGGTCTTGATGAATACGTAGACGGTTTTGCTCAGCGGATTGAATACAGCGGTAAAGAAGAAATTTTACAACTATTCGATGATGCCAAGCTAAAGCGTGGGCAGGACGAATTGAGCAGCAACTACATTCAATACAATAGCGGAACGGAAGTTTTTCAGGCCTTTGGACCAGGCCAAAAAGCAGCCGCATCAAAATCAGATGGGAACCGCGTCAAAGCTGTAATCCAACCACAAACAATGAAAAACCAGAATACTCCCTGAGAAACAAATGAGCCTACTAAAGGCAGAAAACTTAAGAAAACAATATCGCTCCCGCGTCGTCGTACAGGATGTATCCCTAAGTGTGAAAAATGGCGAAGTGGTGGGCTTACTCGGCCCTAATGGCGCCGGCAAAACCACTTGCTTTTACATGATGGTGGGACTCGTACCCTTAGATGGTGGCCGCATCTACCTGGATGATCAGGAGCTTTCTCGACTACCCATTCACCGCCGTTCGCACCTGGGCCTTGCGTACTTGCCCCAGGAAGCCTCCATCTTCCGCAAGCTAACCGTTGCGGAAAACATCCGCGCCGTGCTGGAACTTCAAGAACTGGAAGAAAAGGATATCGAAAACCGGTTGGAAGAGTTGCTTGAGGAGCTACACATTGCCCATCTTCGGAATAGCCCGGCAATCAGCTTATCTGGCGGTGAGCGGCGACGTACGGAAATTGCGCGCGCACTGGCAGCAGACCCGCGTTTCATATTATTAGATGAACCATTTGCCGGCGTTGACCCCATCGCTGTTATCGACATCCAGCATATCATCCGATTCTTGAAAGAGCGCGGAATCGGCGTGCTCATCACCGACCACAATGTCCGCGAAACATTAGGGATTTGCGACCATGCCTACATCATCAACCAAGGGTCGGTGTTAGCCTTCGGTAAACCCGATGAAATCATCTATAATGAGAATGTAAGAAAAGTATATCTTGGAGAAAATTTCCGGTTGTGATCAACCTCACAAATATTCGATGACCTCTTGGATATCATCATTCCCTAGCCTCTCTCTTAAGAACGTGTTTTAAAATCTCCTACACGGATCAGGTTAGGACAAGAGGCGCAAGCCGTACAATTTCCAAAATTGGCTCGTGCAAAGGCTTTTAAAGTAAGCTCCAAGAAATTGTTTGCAACAAGATAGCTAGCAAAGGGGGCAAAACAAAATGCAGGAACCAGTGTCCACAGAGACATGTCATGATTCCCATTTTTCGTTCCCGCCTGTCAACACATCGCACTTATGGGGTATTTTGCAAACAACGTTTAAAACATTTCGGGCAATGTTCGCGCGAGGTAATATACTGACTATTATTGAGTCGGGCAAAGTCCCTGGCTCCCTTTGGTCTAAGCCATGAAACAAAGCCTACAGCTTAAACTTTCTCAGCACCTCACCTTAACGCCTCAGTTACAGCAGTCCATTCGTCTGCTGCAATTGTCGACGCTCGAACTTAATCAAGAATTAGACCGGTTTCTGACGGACAATCCGTTTCTGGAACGCACGGAACTGGGTAGTGATAACGTATCTTCCCCGCCACCCACCAACGGTAGTGCATCGTCCAACGAAACCACCACACAGCAATCGCAGGGTGAACCAGAGCCCCAAATTGGGGGGCACGATGAAGCTCCTGACGCATGGGATGGGTCCGAAGGTTTCGGCTCCGAGGGATTTACCTTCGAAGAGGGCGCTAATTACGGTTCCAGGGAAGAAGGAGAAGAGCGCGAAGGGCAACAGCTGCCTGCTGTAAGCCCTACGCTTCAGGATCACCTGGTTCTTCAGCTCAATCTTACTCAGCTTTCCTATCGCGACAAACAACTAGTCATTTTGCTTATCGCTTATCTGGATGAAGACGGCTACCTCACCGCCACCGTCGATGAAATCTATGATGCCGTGCGACAAGAAAACGAACTCGACCCGGAAGAGCTGACTATCGCTTTAAAGCACTTGCAGAATCTTGATCCATCCGGCGTAGGTGCACGCTCCCTTAGCGAATGCTTAGAATTGCAGCTTCACACGATGCCCGCAAGCTTACCGGCTCGCGAATGCGCTTTAGCGATCGTGAAATCCCACTTGCCACTACTGGCAGCTCGAGATTTTACTAAGCTACGCAAAGTACTTGTCTGCACGGAAGCAGAACTAAAATGCGCGCAACACCTTATTCAAAGCCTTGATCCCAAACCTGGTGCGCAATTCAGCAATATCGAGACACGCTTTGTCGTGCCGGATGTAGTCGTTCGTAAAATTAAAGGTAAGTGGGTTACCAATCTTAACCAGGAAGCATTACCCAAACTTCGCATTAACAAAATGTACGCCGACATCCTGCAAAATCGGCGAGATGGCGGCAATCAGCAACTCGCCAGCCAGTTACAAGAAGCCCGCTGGTTAATTAAAAACGTACAGCAACGTTTCGACACTATATTGCGAGTGACGCAAGCTATTGTCGATCGGCAAAAACATTTTTTCGATCACGGCGAAGTTGCCATGCGCCCTCTCGTATTGCGCGAAATCGCCGAGCAGGTGGAACTGCATGAATCCACCGTCTCACGGGTAACGACGCAGAAGTATATGCTTACCCCTAGAGGTATTTTCGAACTTAAGTATTTCTTTGGTAGCCATGTCTCGACAGAAACGGGTGGCGCGTGTTCAGCCACCGCGATTCGTGCGCTAATCAAACAGCTTGTAGGTGCCGAGGACAGCCGTAAACCGTTATCGGATAGCCGTATTGCAGACATCCTCTCTCAGCAAGGAATCATGGTGGCCCGGCGTACGATTGCCAAATATCGTGAAGCCATGCAGATTCAGCCTGCAAATTTGCGTAAGTCCCTGTAATTGCATTAAGGAGATACAAACTGTAGTGCCCTGGTCAGGCTAGCCCAAAATTAGCGCGGCAGCGCACATTAAACAAGGAGATCGCTATGAATCTAAACTTGACAGGGCACCACGTCGAAATCACACCCGCTATTCGTGAATACGTCACTTTGAAGTTTGCTCGCATTGATCGACATTTCGACAATGTAATAGACGTCAATGTGATCATGACAGTGGAAAAGCTCAAGCAGAAGATTGAAGCGAACGTGCATTTGCGAGGCAAGGACATATTTGCTGAATGTGCAGACCAGGAAGACATGTATGCGGCAATCGACCTTCTAATCGACAAGTTAGATCGGCAAATCGTCAAACACAAAGAGCTTTACAATCAAAAACGATACGATGGGGCGCTGAAACATCAGACATCCGACGAGATGGAATAAACTTCATTTCCTTATACAGCCGAGCCTGCCACTCTCAGCAATACATCGAGAGCTGGACAGGCTGCCGGCGAAATTTACAAAATCGCCGCATTTTGCCAACTGTTTCTAAGGTTCGGCAATTCCAGCAGTTTTCTCCTACGAAGTTGTATAATTCGCGCTCCTCTAAGCGAACGGCCCGCGCTGGCGGGTTATAAAATCGATGAACTTGATTTCAAAGCTGCTAAAACCAGAATTTGTCTTACTCGATTTGGATGTCGGTAGTAAAAAACGCGTTTTTGAACAAGTCGGCCTATTATTTGAAAATCATCGGCAGGTAGGCCGTGCTCTCGTATACAACAGTCTCTTTGCCAGAGAAAAACTTGGCTCTACCGCGCTTGGCCATGGCATTGCCGTTCCCCACGGACGGCTCAAAAATGGACGGGAAACTCTCACTGCCTTTATTCGCACTCAAGAACCCATTCCCTTTGATGCACCGGACGGCAATCCAGTCCGCTTGATATTTGTTGTATTGGTTCCCGAACATGCCACGGAAACCCATTTACAAATCCTTTCCGAACTAGCGCAAATGTTTAGTGAAGAACCGATTCGGGAAGCACTGTTGACGTGCACTGATCCGGCTGAAGCCTATCGTTTGATGACCGAGTGGTCGCCCTATGCCCCATCTATCCGTCGAGCAGCTCTTTAACGACAAGCGCGACAAGCTCGGTCTTACCTGGGTCGCCGGGGAAGAGAGCGGTCGCCGCAGCCTCGGCAGTGATTCTTTGGCACGCCCAGGAATTGGCCTAATCGGCCATCTGAATCTTATTCATCCGCACCGACTCCAAGTCTTAGGCGCTGCGGAAATCAATTATTTAAAGGGCTTGGACCGAGATAGCTTACAACAAGCTATCGAGCGACTATTCTCGGCCGAACTCACCGCCATTTTTATCTGCGACGGAAAGCAAGTCCCACGCTTTTTACTGCAACCCTCCCGTCAGACCAGTACGCCATTATTCTCTACCGCGCTTGCCAGTCAGCAATTGATCAATCTGTTGCGCCAATATTTGCACCGCATGCTTGGCGAACTAACGACCATGCACGGGGTATTCCTTGATGTACTTGGCGTAGGCGTACTGATTACAGGCGACTCATCGATCGGTAAAAGTGAGCTGGCCTTGGAACTGGTTTCTCGTGGGCACGGATTAGTGGCTGACGATGTTGTAGAAATTCACCAAATCGGCCCCGATGCGTTGCAAGGTCGCTGCCCTGCACTGCTGCGCGATTTCCTTGAAGTACGGGGGCTGGGTGTTCTTAATATCCGAACAATTTTTGGTGAAACAGCGGTTCGGCCCAAAATGATTTTACGGCTCATTGTTCATTTGGAAGAACCAAAGAATGGCGTCCCCAGTAAAATCGAACGACTCAAGGCAAATGCCGGCACGCAGACTATTCTCGGCGTAGAAATACCAACGGTTGTGTTATCTGTTGTCGCCGGCCGCAACCTTGCAGTGCTGGTGGAGGCAGCGGTGCGCAACCATATCTTGCAGCAACGAGGCATTGATTCGACCAGGCAATTTATAGAACGACATGAAAAAATGATGCTTTCCGATCGTGACCCGGAGGATTTGAGCGACGGCTAAACACTTAGTCGCTCCCATTTCACCTATGCAAACCATCCTGATTAGCGGCCTGTCGGGTTCCGGCAAAAGTGTCGCATTAAAAGCATTAGAAGATACGGGCTTTTACTGTATCGATAATTTGCCGGCCAAATTTATTCCCGCGCTAGTGGATTTTTTGCGCTCGTCTGGTAAAGAACGCGTCGCGATTAACACCGACGTACGCGCTACCGGCGACACACCACTCGAACTCCCGCAAGCAATTGCCGATGTGAAAAGCCAAGGCGTCGATCTTCGCGTGCTGTTTTTTGAAGCCAGCACCGAAAATTTGGTCAAGCGCTTCTCTGAAACACGTCGCCCTCATCCGCTTATGGCGGATGGACTTACTTTGCCAGAAGCCATCGCACTAGAACATGAAAAGCTAGCCGATATTGCCGAGATGGCACATCGCGTCGATACCAGCGACATCAGCCCCAACACGCTGCGTGGCTGGATCAAAGATTTGCTCCAACTAGATCAATCGCGGCTAACGTTATATTTCCAGTCCTTCGGATTCAAGCACGGTATCCCGCATGATGCTGATATGGTGTTCGACTCGCGTTTTATCCCTAATCCCTACTACGATCCTCAGCTGCGCCCTTTCACTGGCAGAGATCAACCAGTGATCAATTTTTTAGATGCGCAACCGGAAGCCAAAATATTGCTTGAAGACATTTATGCTTTCATCAATAAATGGCTCCCGCAATTTGTACGAGACAACCGCAGCTCACTAACAATCGCCATCGGCTGTACTGGCGGGCAGCATCGTTCTGTTTATCTCGTACAAAAACTCGCAGACCGCTTCAAATCTGAACAGCAAGTATTAGTTCGCCATCGCAATCTTTGGCAGCAAAGAGCGGGCGACCCCACGGCTCCAGGCAACTAGTCCGCTAGCGTCGTAGATGCATGAATCCACCAGCTAAAACCATCACTCTCGCCCTCACCGGCGCATCGGGCATGCCTTACGGCATTCGTCTGCTCGAATGCCTACTCGCCGCAGGGGTGAATGTTTATCTTCTGTATTCGCAAGCTGCGCAAGTCGTTGCGAAACAGGAAATGGATTTGGCGCTTTCGTCTCGTAAGCAAGAAGTGGAAACCTTCTTCAGCGAGCGATTCAATGCACAGCTGGGGCAACTGGCTGTGTTTGGACGCGAGGAATGGTTTTCACCGGTCGCATCCGGCTCTAATCCTGCGGACGCCATGGTCGTTTGTCCCTGCAGCATGGGTACGTTAGCGGGCATTGCAACTGGCTTATCGGATAATCTAATTGAGCGCGCGGCAGACGTCATGATTAAGGAAAATCGTAAGCTTATTTTGGTACCGCGCGAATCGCCATTTTCCGCATTACATTTAGATAACATGCTAAAGCTTGCTCGCATGAATGTAGTCATTCTTCCGCCTAACCCAGGGTTTTATCATCATCCGAAAACAATCTCCGACTTGATTGATTTTGTTGTCGCTCGTATTCTGGATCAACTAGCCATTCCGCAAGATTTAATGCCACGCTGGGGAGACGCTCGCTAAGGGCGTTTATCATATCGTCCACGAGTGTAGCTTCACGCATTGGAGTCACCTTGAGCCTAATTCAACAATTCAAAAAGATTCTGCCACCCGGTAAACGCGCAATTTCCATCTTCCCATTAAACGCTGTGCTGTTTCCCGGCGGGATTTTACCGCTCAAAGTATTTGAGCAACGTTATATGGATATGGCTAAGCAATGTTTAAAGGACAATGACATTTTTGGGATCTGCCTGATTAAAGAGGGCCAAGAAGCAGGAACCCCGGCCATCCCAGAAACCATTGGTTGTACAGCACGCATTACCGACTGGGACATGGAACAGTTAGGCGTACTTCAACTTCGCACGATGGGAGAGGCGCGTTTTCGGATATTAGATAGCGACGCTAACACCAAAGGACTTATTACCGCGAATATAGAAATGATTCCCGCAGAACAAGACATCGAACTACCAGCGGAATTTAGAAGTTGCGCGGATCTTGTTCGTAAAGTTGTCGAGGGCGTTAGCGAGGCGTCGTTTGCTAAACCCTATCGTTTCGAAAGCGCTACTTGGGTAGGATACAAATTATCTGAGTTCTTGCCTCTCAAAATTGCGGCAAAACAAAAATTAATGGAACTGAGTGATCCAATAGCACGCTTGCAAATACTGGCTCACTTCCTTAAGCAACAAGGATTAACAACATAGGAGCACCTCTTTTTAATTAATCAGGAACCCTTACGATAACGTGAAATCTTATTGTAACTGTCCAACAAATTGTTTTAGATCCCATGCCCTCCCTTATTTCCACATCACTATCAGCAACATTAGAACCAAAAGAGTCGTTAGTGACAATGGCTCATATTATTTACGCATTGCATACGCTTAGCTTGATAATTGGAATTACCACTGCGGCGTTTGTTATCACAGCGTTTATTTTCGGCATTCCGTCCATCATTGCGGTAATTCTTAATTACCTAAAGCAAGACGAGGCACGCGGGACCTACCTGGAATCGCATTTCCGCTGGCAAATCCGCACCTTTTGGTGTGGCGTAATTTGGTTTTTTACTGGATGGGTACTGGTATTTACACTGATCGGCATACCCTTTGCGATTCTGGTATTCAGTGCCGTTAGTATATGGTTCATTTATCGCGTAGCGCATGGTTGGCTACGACTGAAGAAAAGAGAGCCTATGTACGTTTACCCTAGATTCCGCCGTTGAGCGCTTAGTGCCATGGGAACGTATTGTACCGGCCAGCATATTCGCTCTTTTAAACGTCACCAAAAGGCAATAACCCTACGTACAACTCGGGCGCGTTCAACTGGGAAATCTAGATTTAAAAACGTCGACAATTATCCTGGTCATTTTGGTAAATAAAGCTGCTTGGCTCATTAAGGTTAGTAATCGCGAAACTTTACTATCCGGTAGGAATTTAAAAATAAGCCCAAGCAGCGCGGAACGCATAGGCAACGACGTCATTACTTTCGCACCGGCTTTCGTCCACTGAAAACTATTGCCGATCGTGTGCAACTCATGCTGCAGTTTCAAGCGATAGAGGGCAGAGCGAGCGCGCAGCACCTCTTTGCGCAGGGCTAATTCTTCTAAGGTTCTAGCGCTCATTGCCGCCTCTAAGTGCCTTCCAGTCGCTCTCAAACTCGCTTGATGTCATAGCAAACGCCGGCGGGCTGTTACGAATTTTCTGCCGCCATCGAAGAAGCGCCCCGACACCAATAGCTGCGTAGATTAGCGTAACAGCACCAGCCGCAAGCAACCGATGCGTATCCCAAAAAAGCACAACGAAGAAAAATGCCGCAAGAAGCAGACTCATACCTATAAAAAGTGCAGCAATACCCGCCAACACTAGCATTTCCTTACGGCGTTCTTTCTCTTCTTCGAGTTCAGTCGCAATAAGTTCTACGCGAGTGCGGATAAGGGCGAACAGTGTTCCGCCCAGCGCCCTCACTGCATCTAGAAGCCCCGCGCCTTCGGGACCCGACATCCTACGAAAAAACACCGATTTAACGGCGATTGAGCAGTAACCCGATCACCACACCAATGCCGGCGGCTATGCCAATCGATTTCCATGGATTTTCGTGTACGTAGTCGTCGGTTACTCGTGCGGCGGCTTTAGTCTTTTGAACCACCACGCCTTGAAGTTCACCGACTCGTTCCCGAGCGATCTTAAGGTTTTGCTCCACTTTAGCGAGTAAAGCGTGGGCCTTGTCGCCACTCTCACTGGCCACAGACTTCACCAATTGCTCTGCTTCGGTAACCACCGTATTGAAATCATTAAGGAGTTTTTCTTTCGTTGAATCGACTGCTCTATGCATAGCGCTCTCCATATTAATTAGCGATTTAGGAAATTACGGTTTTTGAAAAATCGATCTTGCGTGCTAGTACAAAATTATCCAAGCATGCTCAGAAAACAAATCTTGGAAAACATTTTATTTCTCAATATGAGAGCTAGCATAATGAAACGCGACTTTAAAGCTCAACTAAAACTAGCCCAAGCCTCAATTTTTTTAAGCATAACGCCCAATTAAAATTTAAAGCCAACCCCTACTGAGAAAAAATCACGGTCAGGTTCACCAACAACATCATGGCTACCAAAACGACGGAAGTGATCCCACTCCCCGCGCACACTTACTGTCTTGGTAAAGTCATAGCGAAGACCAACACCATAACTCAAATCGGTACTACGATCCGACCCAGAGCAAGTCAAAATATTCGTGGTACAACTGCTTTCCAAATTGGAGTGAAAAGCACCGACCTTGCCAAATAAACCAATTTTATCGGTTACTAACATATTGGCAGTACCGAGCAATTGTAGACCTTTACCATGCGTTTCCAGAGAAACAGCTTCAGAAGGAAAACTGAAAGCAAGTGAAGGTTTAGCTACATCAAGGTAATTCAATTCGGCTTGCCAATGGGGACCGAAACGATAGCCAGCAGAAAATTTGCGATTACTATCATCAGCAGCAGCAAAACTGATATTAGGCAGTGCTATCGCTGGCTCTGGCCGCTCTAAGCTAAGCCCAAAAAACCAGCCGCGTTGATCTTTGCCGCTGGCCGCAAAGGAAGGTTGAGCAAAGAGAAATGCTGACACCAAGCAAAAAATAAAACGCGCATAAAAATGTTTTCGCATGGCCTACCTCAGTAAGACTGTTTGCGCAAATGAACGAGCAAAAAATGTACGTCCAGCCCGCTCATCATGATGACTAAATTATGAGGCCCCGTGCCCCGGTCCGCAAGCCGATTTAATCAACGGTATGAATACAAACGTTACTGTTTTTGAATATAGTTAAAAATATGCTTTAAGAATGTAGGAATTACGGTATTTTTCGATAGGACTTACCCAAAACTGTTCCAGCAAGACACGGCAATTCGGAAATAATACAGACTCTTGTTCGCCTGTAGAACAGTCTGCGCGTGCAAGCACAGATGCACCTGCAAGGGTAACGCCGCTGAGCAAGTGTTAGGCAAACCCTCCTCTAGTGCCCTCCTTCGTAAACCCACGCAAGCAGCGCGTCCTCCGCTTCTCGTGCTTTACCTGCCTGTGGATGATTAATAAGTGAAACGACGGTCATCCAGCGCCCATTCTTATCCAACACATACCCACCCAACGTCTTCACGCCTTCCAAGCTGCCTGTTTTAATATAGGCACGACCGGCAATACCGTTTTCCTTTAGGCGATTTTTCATAGTGCCATCAATCGCAGCAATCGGTAGTGATGCGATGAACTGCGGCATTACTGGACTTTTCCAGGCGTCAATTAAAAGATCCGCCAAGTGCCCCGCACTAATTCGTTCAGATCGAGAAAGCCCAGAACCATTTTCTAAAACCAGTTCCGGGAAATTCAAGTTTTTACTCAAAAGCCATTGATTGACGACGCCAAACGATTTATCGGACGTTGCCGGCGCCGCTGCATATTTAGCCCCTAGCGTGAGATAAAGCTGCCGGGCCATTACATTGTTGCTCCATTTATTTACATCAGTGATGACCGTTGAAAGCGGTGGGGATTCCAGTCGCGCAAGCATGGTAGCGTCTTGAGGTGTTTCTCCAACATGTACGCGGCCGCGCAGCTTACCGCCCATTTCTTGCCAAAGATCGAGTATCAGGTCACCGGCAAAGTCTGTGGGGGTAAAAAAAGAGGCAGCATAGTTTTTCTCCTCGCAATGAATGGAAAACTTTCCGCTGAGCTGCAACTTTCGCGCGTTGCCACTGCCATCAATCTTTAAATTAAGCTGATTCCTCCAATCACCACAAGGACCAGGGTCTAGCGTCACATGATTAACTAGCTTGAGAGCGGCAAAACCAGGTTCCATCCACGTCTTTACGCGTTGCTGCGAAGTATCGACAGATAAATTGATATTGATAGCGTTGTAGTTGATAAGCAGAGCGCTAGGGTTCGCGTTATACGCACGGAGAGGTTGGCCATCGAAGTCGCTCGGTTCACGAACGACTGCAGCGAAATAACTTGTATCGAGTATCACATCGCCGGCAATCACTTTAACGCCTGCTGCACGAATACGTTTCAAAAAAAGCCAGAGCTGTTCCACGGTTAATTTCGGGTCGCCGTATCCTTTGATATATAAATTGCCACGCAGCGAACCTTGATCGACTACGCCATCGGAAAAAGCCTCCGTTTTCCAAGTGTAAGCCGGCCCCAGTATTTGTAAAGCCGTATAAGTTGTCAGCAATTTCATCACTGACGCCGGACTCATCGCCACGTCTGCGCGGTGAAAAAGCGTAGGCGTTAATTCGGCTACGGGCCTCACGACAACTGCCACCGATTCTTCCGATATATCAGCTCGCGCAAGTGCTTGTGTTACTTGCGGCGGTAAGGCAGCGAAAACTCCTTTTGTTCCGGGAATTGCGAACCAGAAAACCATTAATAATGTGTACCGTAGCACTCGCATTTTTAATCCGTTACTAAAGAAAGACGTTGGATAGCCGAGACAGTAGGTAAGGGGCGATACCAATAGACTCTGAAATGGTACTGATTTTGCTACTCACTGTTCCAAAGGATGTGGAGTCGGAAAATGGGCCGGTGTTTCTTACAATTCAGCGGCAATATACGCCGATTGCTGGCACTTCCGAATCCCTTCCAATGGATTTTTGATCATTGATGGAGATCGCGCATGGAACTGCTCGAACGCATCGAAGAACAAATGTCCGCCACGCGGCTGCCATTGGTGGCAATTACTCTTGCTGCCGTACCTTATGCAAATACACCGCTCGTGTTAACGCTGCATTGGCACGGCTTATCTCCTACACGCCTCGCAAATATAGAGGGCGCGGAAGCCATTAATTATCGGTCCGTTCCTAGTTCAGCATTGCAAATCAATGAACGCTGGGACGATTTGGAATTGCTTGATCTCGCAGCGATGGAAACAGCATGGGAATTGGGCGCTTGGGACATTGCTCGCCAGGAACGTGTAGCGTGTTTACGGCCCGGAGCCGACATGGGTGAATCTCTAGAATGCTTACGCGCATTCGGTAATTGCCCCTACGATTTACATGGCGAACCAACATTCATTTCCGAAACACCAGACGTTGACGGTTTGGTAAATGTCGCAGCACATTCCGGCTATCTCACTTGGGCTTTCCGCCCCGTTCGCGGCGGCCTATGGAAATCGGTAGCGGATGATCAAACGTTAGAAGAAGACGGACGCCGTAAACCACCATGTCCTTATCTAAGCGAACCGCCGCGCATGGGACAGCATCGTAAAACTGTCTATCGATTCGGTCGAGCGCGCAACTTTATATTCTAAACAGCCATTTGCCGCAGCTCTACGTGGGCTGCGGCAAATTTAGATTTATTTAGGACTTACGCAAAATCGCTCCAGCAAGGAGTCGTAACGCGGCTGGGGCGGTTTTGCGTAAATCCTATCGTTACAAGCAAACAGCTTGTATGTGCTCCAAATCGGTATGACCCTGGAGAATTTTTTCTATACCATCTTGCCGCAGCGTTTGCATACCTTCGCTCATCGCAGTCTTTGACAGTTCCGAGACATTGGCTTTAGCAAGAATCTTTCTTTTCACGGCGGGCGAGGCTACCAGTAACTCATGCACTCCGAGGCGGCCTTTGTAACCAAGCTTGTCGCATTTTTCGCAACTGCCTGCAGAGAATAATGTTATCGCTCCATCCTTATCGCCGTATTGCGTTCGCCACCGATCAAGCACCTCTGATGCAATATAATCAGTGTTCCAGCAATACTCGTGAGCAAGATTGCCCAATTCTTCATCGGAGGCAATATAAGGCTTGCGACATGCGGGGCATAAGCGGCGCGCCAAGCGTTGCGCAACGACGCCAAGCAGCGCATCGGCAAAATTAAAAGGGTCCAATCCGAAATCCAACAATCGAACCACGCTTTCCGGAGCACTATTGGTATGCATCGTCGAGAAAACCAAGTGACCAGTAAGAGATGCCTCAATTACCGTTTTGGCGGTTTCTTGGTCTCGCGTTTCGCCCACCATGATGACGTCAGGATCGGCCCGCAAGAAAGTGCGCAGCACCGCAGCAAATGTCCAACCTATTTTCGCTTGCACCTGCACTTGCCGCATGCCTTCTTGCGTAATTTCTACCGGATCTTCCGCCGTCCAAATTTTTCGCTCTGGCGTATTGATGTGTCCCAACAACGCATGCAAAGTCGTGGTCTTACCGGAGCCTGTTGGACCACAGACAAAGAGAAGACCATACGGTTTAATCGTCAACCGCTTCAAATCTTCCAGCACACGAGCAGAAACACCGAGCCCTTCAATAGAAACAGCCTTCGGCGCGGCCAATATTCGCATCACGATATCTTCCAGACCGTTTGCAGTAGGAACTGTCACTACCCGTAGCTCTATCTTCGCCGGACCGAATTGCGCGAAATTCATCTTGCCATCTTGCGAATGCCGCTTCTCGGAAATATCGAGGCGGGTCATAATTTTTATTCGGGAAATAAGGGCAGCACGAAAGTTAGGAGGAACCTCCGAATAAGTCTTCATCGCGCCATCTTTGCGGAAGCGTACTTTGCTCGGCTTATTCCCTGGGAGAGATTCGATATGAATATCCGACACGCCTTGTTTATACGCATCCAGGATAATTTTATTCACCAGCCTTACTAATGCGCTGTCCGACTCAGTAACCGCATCATCTGTCTCACTCTCAGCAGGCTCCTGGCTATTCTCCAAGGCAGAGACCAGGTCGGACATTTCCTCGCCCTTCGCTTCCTGCACACCGTATAAACGCTCTATTGTGTGAGCAAGATCTTCCGGAGCAGCCAGTACAGGATCTATTTTCAGCTTGGTATAGAACTCCAGCTCCTTTAACGAATCCCATGCCAGCGGATTTTCCATTGCCACGACCATGCGCGTATCAGTGGCATAAAGTGGAACTACTGAATTTTTTACCGCAACATTAGCGGGAACAAGCTTAAAAACCTCCGCCCCGAAATCGAATTTATTCAGGTCCACAAATGGGATTCCAAGTTTCTGGACCAAAACACGGGTGATCATTGCCTGATTCACAAAACCCATGTTAATAAGAATCTCACCCAGACGAAGCTTTCGATCCTTCGATTGCATGAGAAGCGCGTCTTCCAACTCCTTCTCACTGAGAAGATTTTCCAGAATCAACGCCTCTCCCAGCTTAAGCTGAGGCGCGGCCTTTTGGCTTTGCAGGGCGATTTCAAGTTGGTCCTGCGAAACGATATGTTCCTTCGTCAAATAATCGCCCAGCTTCTGCGACCGCAGTTGCTGCTGCTTTTCTAACCCTGCATCAATAGCCTCCCGAGGAACGTTTTCGTCGATTAGAAGCTTCCCGAGTTGGTCACCAATGTCGTAAGTAGCTACCCCCTCCATAGGGATAAACCAGCGCAAAACTTTGTCGGAGTGATAAGTCAAGAAAAGGAACAAACCGGCTTTGTCGACGATGTAACCCATAGTTTCGGATTCCAGGTCGTCTCCGTCTTTAAATCGAACGTAGCATTTCTGCTTTTCCGACGTTGGAAACACTTCCGCTCCCTGTTGTGCGCCGGGCAAAAAAAATCGTTTTAATTCAATCGGGCGTGTAAGACGTACGCTTTTAATACTTGCAAGGCTGATGCTTAGGTTGGTGGTCGCGCGTTCAATTTGAAATTCAAGCACTGCGGCAGCTGCGTCAAAACGGACGATGCTCCCAATCAATCGACGGCTATCGTTCATCACGATCAACCCCGGCTCGGGAGTGCCATGAGTGGGCTTTGATGCGAGGTCAAAATGCGGCGGCGTAGGCCATTCGAAATCAGCGTTCATGGGGCCTCACAAACGTAGAAAAAACCGTTAGAAACGTAATTACTTGAGAGTCAGAAACTCCCGGTTAAAAATTCACCAATCGAAATTCCATTCCCGCAGAGTACTAACTTCACGCCTCGATGCAGTTATACCATCTAACCACTCCGTTAAAGTGGCAAAGAACACTCTAAAAACAGTATTACTTTAACGGCGCCGCCTCTTGAAAAAGGGAATGGCCGCCCCTATTATTAGCACTCATGCAGGGAGAGTGCTAACATTAGCCTAAGCGTTCCCGAGCCGGAAAATTCTCCGACCGCTTATACCCTTATTCATGAGCAACACTTTCAGCAATAGTTTTTATAGGAGATAAAACATGGAAATTCGCCCACTGCACGACCGCGTGATCGTTAGGCGCCTTGAAGAAGAGCGTAAGACGGCTTCCGGTATCGTGATTCCGGATTCTGCAGCAGAAAAACCCGATCAAGGCGAGATTATTGCCATCGGCAACGGAAAGATTTTAGAAGACGGTAAAGTTCGTCCGCTCGACGTCAAAATCGGCGACAGAGTGCTTTTTGGTAAGTATTCCGGCCAGGCCGTTAAGGTCAAAGGCGAAGAGTTTCTGGTAATGCGTGAAGAAGACATCATGGGCGTAGTGGTCGCCTAACGCATCCAGACTCAGAACGAATCATTTATTTAAGAGAGGTAAGAACATGGCAGCAAAAGACGTACGTTTTAGCGACGCCGCCCGCACCCGCATGGTAGCTGGCGTCAACATTCTAGCCGATGCAGTAAAAGTCACTCTTGGCCCTAAAGGCCGTAACGTGGTTTTAGAGCGCTCTTTTGGCGCCCCCACGATTACCAAAGACGGTGTCTCCGTCGCCAAAGAAATCGAATTGAAAGACAAGTTCGAAAACATGGGCGCACAAATGGTGAAGGAAGTTGCTTCCAAGACTTCAGACGTAGCCGGTGACGGCACCACCACCGCAACCGTGTTGGCTCAAGCAATTGTTCAAGAGGGCATGAAATACGTTGCCGCTGGCATGAATCCAATGGATTTGAAACGCGGTATCGATAAAGCTGTTGTCGCCATCGTTGAAGAATTGAAAAAAATCTCCAAACCGACCACCACCAGCAAAGAAATTGCACAAGTCGGTGCCATTTCCGCCAACTCCGACGATGACATTGGCAAAATCATTGCCGACGCCATGGACAAAGTAGGCAAAGAAGGTGTTATCACTGTTGAAGATGGTTCCGGCCTGAACAATGAATTAGAAGTTGTGGAAGGCATGCAGTTCGACCGCGGCTACCTTTCCCCTTACTTCATTAATAATCCAGAACGTCAAATCGCTGTTCTGGAAAATCCATTCATCCTGTTACATGATAAAAAAATCTCCAACATTCGCGACCTTCTGCCGATCTTGGAACAAGTTGCTAAGTCTGGCCGTCCGCTGCTGATTATTGCTGAAGACGTCGACGGTGAAGCATTAGCTACACTAGTGGTTAATAACATCCGCGGCATTCTGAAGACCTGTGCAGTAAAAGCACCTGGCTTCGGTGACCGTCGTAAAGCAATGTTGGAAGATATCGCCATTCTGACCGGCGGTACCGTGATTGCCGAAGAAGTTGGCCTGACTCTCGAAAAAGCGACTTTGAAAGATCTGGGACAAGCCAAGCGTCTTGAAGTAGCAAAAGAGAACACGACTATTATTGACGGCGCTGGCGTTGAAGACAGCATCAAGAGCCGTGTCGCTCAAATTCGCAAGCAAATTGAAGAAGCAAGCAGCGACTATGATCGCGAAAAGCTGCAAGAACGTGTTGCTAAGCTGGCTGGCGGCGTAGCCGTCATTAAAGTTGGTGCTGCGACCGAAGTCGAAATGAAAGAGAAAAAAGCCCGCGTTGAAGACGCACTGCATGCAACACGCGCAGCCGTGGAAGAAGGCATTGTGGCTGGCGGCGGCGTTGCGCTGTTACGTGCGCGTGCAAACCTCAAGAGCATAAAAGGCCTCAATGTCGATCAAGATGCTGGTATCAAGATTGTACTGCGTGCCGTTGAAGAACCTCTGCGTCAAATCGTGGCAAATGCCGGCGACGAGCCCTCTGTCGTTGTAAACAAAGTTGTAGAAGGTAAAGGCAACTTCGGCTACAACGCCTCGACCGGCGAGTATGGCGATTTGGTTGAAATGGGTGTGCTCGATCCAACCAAGGTTACCCGTTACGCCCTACAAAACGCGGCATCTGTTGCTTCCCTAATGCTCACCACTGACGCAATGGTAGCTGAGTTGCCTAAAGAAGATGCTCCTGCTGGTGGCGGTATGGGTGGTATGGGCGGCATGGGCGGTATGGACATGTAACACCTATTCCATGTGCCAGGCTTTTGAAGCTTGGTATGCGGAGATGCATGAACCCTTTCTCCCAAGAGGAGAGAGGATTCGGCGAAAGACCCCAACTCAGGGTAATTCCCTAAGCCGATCAAGAAGCCCCTATCTTTGGATAGGGGCTTTCTGTTTTAATATTAAAAAATACACAGCATTAATATTGCCTTACCTATATCATCGTTAGTGACCGCAAATTCAGTGGAGGTGCTGCACATGTTGAGAGATCTTCTCCTTGCAACGCAAGATAAGAACTTACGCTCACTATGTCGCCCCTTACACTCGACCAGCCATTTCCATTCCTTCTCTGATATTAACGATCTGTCGTCCCATATTGCCAACCTAGAAGAAGGCTCTGCTGTATTTGTCGATGTCGAATGGCCAAATAATCAAAATGGATATAACGTCGCAAGAGAGATAAAAAAGAGACAAGATGACTCCGTAGTGTTTCTGATTGCTGATCGTATCGATGAGGTAAAGCTACATTGGTGCGCAAAAGTAAATGCCCAAATGGTGGAACATACAGACGTTTCCTTTTTAGGTAAATTCGCGCCAATTGCGCATTCATTGAATATTCCGCTACCTGATGAGTGGAAGATTTATCTTGGAGGGCAAGCTTCTCGCCCATCCGTCCCACCGACCACACAAGCAGAAATCGAGCTTGAACGAATTTTGGGGCCGATGGGCCCTTTACTCTTACAAGAAGCAATGGCAGCAACTAACGGCAATTTAGCGTTAGCTTTAAAGAAAGTTGCCGCTTACGGCACCACAGCGGCCGAACGCACCCAAATCACTAATCTTAGCGAACAATTTAGTTAGAAAGCCTCCGCATAGCGCATCGTTATGCAGCAGGCCTAGAAAAATAGTCATTCAACGATTCAGCAAAACCAAAGCTTTCTTAAAACGAGGGAGAACGCATGAAACGCAGCCTGTCCTTTTACATGGTTGGACTGGTGATCTTGGTAGCAATTGCCCTGATTTTTGCGACATCAATTTTTCTGCGCTCGATTTACTTGGATGGCGCACTTAACCGCGCTCGGACAGTGAGCGAAAATGTAAATGCTTTTGGCGCTTGGGTCAGTCAGTACGGTCGCGTGTACGTCAAAGACGGCCACAACAATTCATATCTGGGCCATGAAGCAATTAGAACGGTGAAAAGTAATAGCGGCTGGTTACCCGGCAGCCGGCTATCCGAAGAAGATACCGATACGCTGAGCCTTTACAGTAAAAATCCAGCACTTGCTCAGCGTGAGTTTAGTGAGATTGTTCAGAAGTCCGAAGCTAAAGCAAAGTTCCGGCTGACAAACAATAACGTGATGAACCTAGATTCCTCAGTTAGCCCGAATTCAAAACGAGTTGCGGTGACGCGATAGG
>JAZKCF010000049.1:0-9426 GCA_040388195.1 Pseudomonadota bacterium | reverse complement strand
CGTCCCTTGTCCATGTATTGGTGACGTAAGCCGCTGAAACACATAAAGAGCCTAAACCTTTAGCGCCTTGGGCGGCGATAATCTCCCCCACCTTCTTAATTACGGACTTCGCGTGCTGTTCAAGACCGGCAGACCTGCAGGCACTGATCAATACGGCGAGATGCCTCAGATCGGAATCTCGAAACTCATCGGAGGGATAATTCGTCGTTGGTAGAAAGCGTCGAGGAGATGCCAATTTTACCGCGACGATGTATGAGAGAGAGTGACGGCAAGCCGGAGAATTCGCAAAGGGATGCAGACTCTCCGCCAGAAACGCGAACGCTCCCAAATTGTCGGATGACGTCGACTTAGCAAGGGTGTCGGCAATCAAAGCCGCGGTGTCCGCAAAATTCTTCTTGTCGCCATCGCTTGGCGCGAATAAGGGCGTCAATTTACTAGCGTCGCTGGCGGCGACAATTTCCGCCACTCTCTGGGCCAGTGACGTTGCGGATTTTTCAAGACCTGCGGATCTGAAGGTGTCGATTAATACAGCGAGATGTCTCAAGTCGGAACCGCTGAACTCATCTGGCTTGCACTTCTGAAGTTCCGCCCCAATAGCATGACAGGTGTCATGAAATAGCTTGGAATTAAGGGCGCGCAGTCTACCGACATGGGTCCATGTTCTGAGTCTGTCCGGTAGGGAGAGTGATGAGGAATGGGTAAAAAGATTTTGTAGCGTTTCTTTTTCTAACCGCTTTACGTCAAGCCACTCCACATAGGGACGTTTGGCGCTCAAAGTATGGGTCACCAACGCGAGGTGTTCCAAGATAGAGTTGTCATGCGTGGGCTTTTCGAGTTCCGTCAAAATAGCTTGACGAGCTCTCTTAAAAAAATCAGATCTCGACTTGATATGAGCCGCAACCTGGCTGAACACTTTGACGCCTTCCGTCAGCGTGTGTTCTGGATCGCCATTGTTCGCGGCACTGTTTTGAATATGGTTATGTAGCAACTCCAGGAGCGCTCTATCCTCCTTCTCTACCTCCAGCTCTGCTCTTAGCTCCTGCGCTACCTTCAACGCTCCCTCGCCGGAGAGCGACTCGCTCTTTTCGTAATATGATATGACAGCTAGAGTCCATCGCTGTCTCTCCACTACACTTTGCAAGGAGAAAAAACGCTCTCGATAATCATCCAGTGTCAGTTCTTTTTTTTCGTTCTCAGGTAGGTCGTCGTTTTCATGTGCGTCCATCTATTAGACTCCCAAAGAAGTTAGCGATTCGATTGGCTTTATTTAATAAACGGATACATGCACGATTACCACTAGACAATAATCCCGTGTCGCTTCACACAAGCAAACAGCATGCCTCTTTGCAATCGAGAAGAGAAACACCTTAATGAATTGTTTTTATTGATTTAATAAGGCACTGAAAATTTGAAAAAATTGCAAGATTGAAATCTCTTAACGCTTTTTATTTGTAAAATTGCAAGCATGTCTCTCAACACGTTGCACCCCGCCCAGAGGAAACGCCGCGAACATCCGTTTTCAGGTTTGGTGAATAATGCTTTATGCCAAGCAATGTCCGATTTACCAAACCCAAGCTATTCCGGCTATCATGCCCGGTCACTTTCCCGTAAAACCCGTCCTCCTCCATGAACACATTCATCAACGCTGTTAGGCGCGGCCCCTATCGGCGCTTTGTTCCTTTGTACACCTTGGTCGGCATCCTGGTGCTCTTGTCTTTCATCACCCGCCTCGTGCTGTTAGCTCGCCCCGACACCACAATTCCTTTGACGCTAGCCACGCTGGTTCACATTTTCGGCATGGGGATATTTTTCGATTTGGTCGCCGCCAGTTATTTTTGCTTACCCTTAGCGCTTTACCTCGGCCTGCTTCCGAATCGGATTTCCGGCTGGAAAGCGCATCGATGGCTATTCAGCGGGCTATTATTGGCAACCATCTATTTCCTATGCGTTCTGGCGGTTGCTGAGTGGGTTTTCTGGGATGAATTTGCCGCGCGATTTAATTTCATTGCGGTAGATTATTTGATCTACACCAACGAAGTATTAGGCAACATTTGGGAAAGCTACCCGGTCGGCAAATTGCTTTTACTGTTGATCATTCCCTCTGCGCTGATATGGCTGCCGTTAATAAAATCGGTTTCCCACTCGCTCGCGCATCCCAGTCATTGGAAAGCCAGATTGAAAGGCATTGCGCCTTGGGCTATAGCCACGGCGATTTCGTTTGTTTTCGTATCCGCCGATCTTAAATCGGCATCGTCATCAGACGCAGCTAACGAATTAGCGGGAAACGGCATCTATGAATTTTTCGCCGCTAATCGCAATAATGAACTTAGCTTCGAACGCTTCTATGCATCCATTCCGGAAGAACAAGCTGCGAAAACAGTGCGCACGTTGTCGTCTCGTCCGGGCGAAAAATGGCTGAATGACAAAGCCGGTAGTGTTCAACGTGCGATCTTCACACAAGGTCCCGAAAAGCGTCTTAACATCGTGCTAGTAAGTATCGAAAGTTTGGGAGCTGAATTTCTTGGTTTGTTTGGTAACAATAAAGGACTAACGCCGAATCTCGATGCGCTTGCTTCGCAAAGCCTATATTTCACCGACGTGTTCGCAACCGGCAATCGTACTGTTCGCGGATTGGAAGCGCTATCGTTAGCAATTCCTCCAACGCCCGGACAATCGATTGTGAAGCGGCCAAAGAACGAGAATCTTTTCACGATGGGAAGTATGTTGGAGGAGAAAGGTTATGACGCCGCGTTTCTCTATGGCGGTTATGGCTACTTCGACAACATGAATTACTTCTTCTCAAACAACAAGTACCGAGTAATAGACCGGACAGTATTAGCCAAGAAAGATATTCATTACGAAAACATCTGGGGTGTCGCAGATGAAGATTTATTCACCTTGGCGCTTCGAGAAATAGATCAGTCGCATAGCCAATCCGACGGCAAAAAACCATTCTTCTTTCATGTTCTGACGACGAGCAATCACCGGCCTTATACGTATCCCGCCGGGCGCATCGATATTCCGTCAGGTACTGGACGCGACGGCGCAGTTAAATATACCGACTATGCGGTTGGCGAATTTCTGCGTCAGGCGAAAAATAAACCGTGGTTTGCCGATACGATTTTCGTGATCACCGCCGATCACGGCGCTTCAGCACGAGGGACAAGCAATATCCCGCTCGAAAAATATCGCATACCGCTGTTCATTTACGCGCCGGCCCACGTCAAGCCACAACGCATCGATCGGCTAATGTCGCAAATCGATATCGCACCAACAGTGTTGGGCATTCTCAATATGAGTTATGTCAGTAAATTTTATGGGCACGATATCATGCGCGTCGCACCGGAAGAAGATCGGGCATTTGTGGCAAATTATCAAACGCTCGGTTACATGAAGGCGGGCAAATTAGTCACGCTGCAACCGCATCGCAAAGTCACTATTACTTCGCTGCCGAATGGTTTGGTGAAAGGCGAGACGCCCTCTCAAATCGCTGATGACACGCTACGCAACGAAGCAATCAGTTTTTATCAGAACGCGTCTTACGTTTTCAAGCATGGGTTGTATTTGGATGAGGATCGAAATACTAAACCGATTAGTTCTAGTGATTTCAAAGACCCTCTAACTAAGAGCGACCTCGCCCGGCATTAATTGAATTGGTAGGATGAGTGAAACGCAACGCAACATAATTCATCCTACCAATTTATCTGGCTAATGATCGTCATCACTTAATGTGCAATCGGCGCAGCTCGGGAAATAATCGCATCAAAATCCATACTGCCCGGCAATGTCCCGAATGCACCACGCCAATCACCATCGATACGTGAAGCGCAGAAAGCATCGGCAACCACGTTTGGCGCATGACGCACTAATAACGATGCTTGCAACGCGACCGCAATAGAAGTCACCAGTCGGCGGGCAATCGACTCAGGCGCATCGATTGCCGATAACTCATCCTGCAACTGATCCACATAGCGATCAAGCCGCCCATCTCCACCGCGTGCCGCTTCTAATTCATTGAAATAAATTTCAAAGATACGTGGCTTTTACGCCGCTACCCGCAACACATCCAGACACATAATATTGCCCGATCCCTCCCAAATGGAATTAAGCGGCATCTCTCGGTAAATGCGCGGCATCACACTCTCTTCCACATAACCATTGCCGCCTAACACCTCCATCGCTTCGGCAGCCAGTAACGGTCCGCGCTTGCATATCCAATATTTGGCGGCGGGAGTCAACAAGCGGCGAAGTTCTGTTTCGGCTTCATCCTGTTGCGAGTCGAAAGCACGAGCAAGGCGCATTGCCAACACGGTAGCGGCTTCGGATTCGATCGCAAGATCGGCTAGCACATTTTTCATCAACGGATGTTCAACCAGCGGCTTACCAAAGGTGCTTCGATAAGTCGCATGATGGATTGCTTGCGCCAGCGCTTGGCGCATCAATCCGGTGGTACCGATTACGCAGTCGAGCCGGGTATAAGTCGCCATTTCGACAATCGTTGCCACGCCTCGGCCTTCTTCGCCAAGCAACCAACCCAACGCATTGTGAAATTCCACTTCGGAGCTGGCGTTGGATCGATTACCTAATTTGTCTTTCAATCGCTGAATATAAATCGCGTTTCGTGTTCCGTCCGGTGTGAAGCGGGGCACGAAAAAGCAACCGATACCTGCATCCGTCTTCGCTAATACCAGAAAGGCATCGCACATGGGTGCTGAAAAAAACCACTTATGCCCAGTAACACGGTAGGGCTGTCCAGCGCCTCGCGCATCCATCGGTTCTGCACGCGTTGTATTGGCGCGAACATCCGAGCCGCCTTGTTTCTCGGTCATGCCCATGCCGATAAGCGCGCCACGCTTTTGTTCGATCGGAATGAAACGTGGATCGTATTCTCGCGAGAGCATTAGCGGTAACCATGTTTGGCTCAAAGACGCTAAAGCATTCGCATGCTTTGCCAACACAGGGAACGCTGCGTAGGTCATCGTTAGCGGACATTGCGTACCGTTTTCGACTTGACCATAAAGCACATAAGCCGCAGCTCGCGCCACATGCGCTCCCGCGCGCGAGTCAGCCCAAGGTGCAGTATGCAGTCCCTCGGCAACCGCGATGTTCATCAACGAATACCAAGCGGGATGAAATTCCACTTCATCCCGCCGATGACCGTAACGATCGTGAGTTTGCAGTACAGGAGGATGTTGGTTAGCGAGATGGCCTAACTCGATTACGTGCGAGTCACCCAATTTCTCGCCAAGCCGTATCAATGATTCGATTGCCCAACTCGCACCGTCACGATGAACGGCTTCTAGTAACGCTTGGTCGGTAGTGAATAGATTGTAATTTTCCAGCGGTGGTGGCTGGTTAAAAACATTGTGGGTAAGAAAATGGGCGGATAGATTCATTACCACCACCTCAACTAGAGCCTATTCCAATCGACGTCAGATAGGCCGAGAGCAAGGCGAGCGCCGCAGACAGTACAATTGGTACGGCGAGGCGCTCAACGCCGCTATCGGCCTATCTGACGTCGATTGGAATAGGCTCTACCATTGGACTTGATTTCGGCCGTTGTATTTTGCTTCGTAAAGCTTAGCATCCGCAGCGGCCAGTAATTTTTCATGGCTTTCCACATTGGTGTCATCACTTAAGCCTATGCTAATGGTCACCTTCAAGTTTGGATGAATCGTTGTCCAATCATAGTTTTCAACTGCCTTGCGCGCTTTCTGACAAACCCATGCGGCACTCTTAACATCCATCTCCAACAGCAAGATCACGAATTCTTCGCCACCATAGCGCGCAACCATATCTGTATCTCGACAACTATTACGCAAGATAGTTGCCACGACCTTTAACGTTTCATCACCGATAGCATGAGAGAACGTATCATTGACGCGTTTGAAAAAATCTATATCGACCAACGCAACACTAAGCGCTCGGCGATGACGCACTGCGCGACGAAACTCTTCCACCAAGCGAGCATCCAAACAGCGACGATTGGATAAACCAGTCAAACTGTCTTCTTGGTTTTGCTTCTCCAGCTGGGCCAGCAATTCATTCTTTACTTGATCGGCAAGTTGCAATGCTTGGTTCAAGCTACGTAATTCCTCGTACGCCCGCGCTAGCTCCACATTACGCAATCGATGAATTTCAGCCTCGCACTGCACTTCGTTTAACTGAAAACTCATTTGCAAGCCTTTCAGCTTGCGATCCGACTGCTCGTTGAATACCTCTCGCTCCAGAAAATGAAACGCCTCGCAATGATCCAAAGCGAGACGATATTCCTCGAGTTTTTTGTACAACGCCGCCAGTGCTTGATGGCATTCGTAGCGCGCCGGCTTTGCTTTCATTTTCTCAGCGCACGCCAGTGCTTCGTGCAAATGCGTGCGGGCTGCTCCCAACCGATGATGACGAGAGCAAAGCTTGCCGAGACTCAACAATGCGTTCATCTCTCCTTGGGTATAGCCGATTTGTCGTGAAAGATGTAGCGCGGCGAAGAGGGTTTTTTCTGCTTCGGTATTACGTCCGATAAGATCGAAAGTAATCCCTACGTTATTGAGAACGCCGGCCTCCCCCACGTGATTGCCGGTCTCTCGAAAAAAATCCAATCCTTCGTTTAATGCCGCCAACGCTTGATGATAGCGCCCCAGATTTTTCAGACTGATGCCGATGTTGTTAAGGGTCTTGGCGGTAGCTAACCGGTCCCCAACCTGCTGGCTAAGCTCTAAGCTCTGCCGGTAGTAGCCCAGCCCATGCTCGGAGTCGCCGGACTTCGAATAAATAATTCCAATCGTGCGCAGTGTGTTAGCTCGGCTCGCTTGGTCGCCCGTCACCTCGTTGATTTTCAGCGCGCGTAAATAGTAGTCGAGTGCTCGCGCATAATCACCCAATTCGTCGTAAACGAAACCAGTGGCTTGCAACGTCTGTGCGACACCGTGCTGATCCCCAAGATCCTCATATAATTTAAGGACAAGGCGAAATAAAGGCAGCGCAGTTTCATAATCCGATTGCAGCCGCGCACATATACCCTGATTGTATAAAGCGACGGCACGGCCTTCTTGATACCCGCAATGCTCAGCTAATTGCCGTGCCTCAGAAGCAAGCTCAAACGCGCGCCTCGCATCAACCGTCAGCTGCGCTTCCGCAAGGCAGTTAAGCTCATCCACACGACCATGCTCTACGATCGGCAACTGGATAATTTCAGCGGTTTTTTGGTCGGTCGGCTGCTCGGTAGACATCTCGCCAGGTAGAGGAAATGTAACGTGGAGAAAATAGACTTCTTTTCAAACTTACTGCGCGGTCCGAGGCTGCGGTGTTCAATGTACTAATTTGCACACCTCCGCGCCTCGACGTCGGACCGCTCGCTAGGTTTGACAAGGAGTCTAATGTAGAACTGGGATATTATCCTAGAAAAAGTGATTAGCTGGTTATCGCATATTGAAACATCTTGTCGCTCTAGCTATTGAGCAAGATTTTTGAAGTTATCGACGATTCAAAGTAACCAGCCTCCATTAAATGCCATTCTCATACCGCTCCTGGCGAATTTCTCCTTATTTGTTGTTGTCGCTCACTGCGTTGTTCTGGGCTGGCAATTGGGTAATAGGCCGCGCTATCCATAGCGATGTACCGCCTATTGCGCTTGCGTTCTGGCGCTGGCTTATTGCCTCGGTCGTTTTACTGCCGTTTGCTTGGCGACATATCGTGCGTGAATGGGACATTATTTGCGGCCATTGGCGCATCCTCACCTTGCTTGCGGTATTGGGAACCGGTCTTTACAACGCGCTCGCCTATTGGGGCTTGCAGTACACTACCGCTACCAATGGTGTCCTACTCAATTCGGCGACGCCGATCATGATCATTGCGCTGTCGGCGCTTGTTTTCGGCGAGCGGTTATCCATGCGGCAATATGTCGGGGTCACTACGTCGCTGCTAGGCGTACTTGCGATCATCACCCACGGCGATTTACAAACGCTGACGTCATTGACGCTTAATGTTGGTGATTTCTGGGTGCTAGCCTCGGATCTTGTTTGGGCCGTTTACACCGGATGTTTACGCTGGCGACCAACAAATTTGAATGCATTGAGTTTTTTGTGGACGTTGATGATCATCGGATTATTACCAATGCTGCCGGTGTATCTATGGGAAATCTCGACTGGGCGGCATTTAATCTTCAATACCGCTTCTCTGCTTTCCTTGGGTTACGTCGGCATTTTTCCTGCACTTCTCGGATATATTTTCTGGAACCGAGGCGTCGCCGCAGTGGGCGCTAATCGTGCGAGTTTATTCATCCATTTAATGCCCGTGTTTGGCGCGCTATTATCGTTTATATTCCTAGGTGAGCAGCCGCAACTCTTTCAAATTATCGGTATTGGGCTTATCTTTACCGGCATCTATTTAACTACTCGTGAGTAAATTAGAATTTTTTCGGGAACTACTCGGCGGTAAGTTCCGAAAAAAGCCCGCTGAACTAGACTATGAATTCAAAGACAAACCTGCAATACCAATCTCAAACCATTATATTGATTAGTACGATGAGCAAAGCATTTACCAAGGAAACCGACGAACTCGAAGACGATGAGTTACCGGAAGCCTCTCAATTACCCGCTGGCGTAAAAAATTACATTACGCCAGCTGGTTACGCACGGCTTAAAAACGAGCTTGACCATCTCGTTACGACCGAACGTCCGGAAGTTGTTCGCACAGTTTCTTGGGCCGCATCCAACGGTGACCGATCGGAGAATGGTGATTACATCTATGGTAAACGGCGGCTGCGAGAAATCGATCGGCGTATACGATTTCTGCTTAAGCACATGGAGAACGCGGAAGTAGTAAATTCGGAAAGGAACGATACCGATCAAGTATTCTTCGGTGCGACAGTTACCGTGTGCGATCAAGACGGTATTGAGCAAACCATCAGCATCGTCGGCATGGATGAAGTGGACACGACTCGCGGATACGTGAGCTGGATTTCACCGATTGCAAAAGCGCTTATCAAAGCACGCGAAGGGGATGTAATTCGGCTGGCAACGCCTGCTGGCGTGCGAGAACTGGAAGTGCTGGAAGTGAAATATCAAAAGCTGGAAGGATGATCCTAGAAACGGTGATTGAACGCGCTCGAGGTGAAGCAGGGGTTTCGGATGACATGTCATCCGCCTGCGTAACGGTATCCGCGTGCAAGTGGATACGCGCCCTGCAAGGGTGCGTTTTTCGGCTTGCCCGGCTAGGCGCGACAACGCGGCATGGCCATTCCATGCAAGGCGGAGCAACGACGCCGGGCGAGCCGAAAAATGTGCAATCGGGTGCGTAACGTGTTTACCCATTCGGTGAGTATCCATATGCATTGCAACCTCAATATTTTCACATTTGTCCACGGAGCAATAAGTGGGGCGGGCGCGAAATCTAAGTGCAACATTTTTTCAAGGAAAATGTTGCATGCCA
>JAZKCF010000048.1:0-3893 GCA_040388195.1 Pseudomonadota bacterium | reverse complement strand
AGTTGGACTTGGCAATGGCCTAGGACAAAATCACAGTGAATTCAACGAAGCTCCAGAATAACTAAACCGCGCTCCTTGCGTCTTGCACACGGCTATTCGGCTGGGCTGCGCAGGCGCGATATAGTTCATAACAGGCTCTAGCACAATGACCGAGGTAAGTGCTACGATAAAAAAGCAAAAAAATAATCAATTACATTTAAATTAAGTCCCAATCCCCATCATGAAAAAAATCTTAGCTTCAAGCCGTTTGTTCGGCTATGCGTCAGCTATTGTCTTTGCTACGGCACTAACGGCATCCAATAGCGCACACAGTAATTGGATACCTACAGTAGAACAGGATGCCGTTACGGTATTCAACCAAACACCGATTGCCGTCCGCGGCCAGGCCGTTTTGCCCAGTGGAGTGCCAGTAGCCGGTGTCCGACTAAAAATCGGCGAGCGCGAAGTCACCTCCGACCTGAACGGACAATTCCAGTTGAACGGTTTGTCCCGGCGCAATGCCCTGCTGGAAGTTACAGGTCCAACGACGCGCACGGTATTGCTGCCGATTCACCTGGTTCGGCCGCTAGCAGTGACGGCAGTTACCCTTGACCCGATTATCCTTACGCTTACCGATTCGTCGACCGTGCGCTTCCTCTTCGGCGGCGATACCTCCTTCGGTCGCCGTTTCCTGGACGTGGATGGCTTGACGCCACGCAACTTATTCCCGGCGGACCACCCCGATGCGTTGATCCAAGCGTCCAACCCTTTACCTGGAACGCGCGCGTCATTCGACTTCGTCCGGCCACTTCTTAAGACAGCTGATTTTTTCACCGTCAATCTTGAGACACCGGTAACGAATAAACCAGCCACCCCGCATCCCACCAAAGATTTTGCCTTTTTCACGATTCCCGCCTCACTTACAGCAATGACGGAAGCAGGCATCAAGTACGTCAGCCTTGGCAACAACCATGTGTTCGATTATCAGGAACTGGGCATCACAGATACGCTGCGATTCGTTGACGCAGCCGGTCTGTCGAACAGCGGCGCAGGGAAAAATTCTACCGAAGCGTTCAAACCGTGGCGCACGACACTCCGTGGATCACCGTACTCGTTTTTAGCCATGACGTCAGTAAGCGGCTCTGAACATGACATTATTTATGTCGCCACATCAACCAAAGGTGGCGCGGCCGATCTGAGAGACAGCGCTGCTGTTAAAACAGCGATTGAAACGGAAACCCAAGCCGGTCGCTTCCCAATCGCGATACTCCATGCAGGACAAGAGTACACATACGGCCCCACCCCTTTTGCACTTGAGCGGATGAAACTTGCCGCATCAAGCGGCGCATCGCTTGTCATCGCGCATCATCCCCATGTGGCACAAGGATTTGGCCGTTACAACGGTGTCCTGACGGCACACTCACTAGGTAATTTCGCATTCGATCAGGACCGCATCGAGACGATGCTAGGGATAATGGCGCAGATCGACATGAAGGGAAAAAAGATAGAGCACACCGAAGTAATTCCCCTCTATCTCAAAGATTATCGCCCCAGGCTAGTCACCGGACCACTTGCAGATCGGTTAATGCGGCGCATTGGCGAAGACTCCCGGAAAGGCGGCGTAACGTTAATACCCATGAATGGCCGGGGTTTCATACTTAATGCCGACGAAGCAGCCCGCACTGAAGGACGCGACATTTCCGTACAAACAACCATTCCTGCGTCTGGCTTTGCAGTGATCGATCTGCGGGGACGACTCAAATCCGGAGAGTCACTCGCCTTAGCATCTACCACAACAACTGGTATTCGCATGATGGCCGGACAGGATCGATTGGATTACGGCGACTTCGAAGATCAAGACATCGACAACGATTCCACGTCGACAGAACCGGCGCGCTGGGACCTGGGAGGTGCGGCGTATCCATGCCTACGCGATCCACATTTGGGTGCATTAGCTGTTTGCTCCCGCCGCAAGAACACCGATGCTTTGGACTCGATCATTGCGTTGCGAAACCGAGTTCGTGTTATCGGCGACTCTGAAGATCTCCCGAATAAAAAACTGACACTATATGGCTGGATGCGCGGGAGCAACGCCGGTCCAATCAAGATTGTCAGCCGATACTATGCCTCAGAAGGCGCGCTTGAGTACGGAGAGGAACAACCGATCAGCCACCCGGGCGGACAGTTCGGTTGGCAGTCATTTGCGGCCGACTTGTCGATGCCGAAGGATACCAACTCAGCAGCTGGCGGTGAATTTAATGCCCGTGCCGTACGCCTGTTCTTTCGCCATTCCCCACCGGCGACTGATACCGGTTCGGTGAGCTTCGATGACATTGCAATCATCAACTGGGATCCGACTACGGCAGGTTCAAAACTTCAACTTGCCACGCCCCATAGCAGTGATTTCATTCGCGTCGAGGGTGCGCCTGGAGCAGCGGTGACAGTAAACATTGTGGTACGACGTCAGCGGCCCGCTGCCGTTCTATAATATTTATTAGGTGGGTTCGGAGAGCACCGGACTTACCCAACATCACACCGCGAGGCGTCTCTGCCGCAATGGTCGATTCGCCTCGCCGCATTTCAGCAAAGCCCAGTTTTAATCCTTCTCAACTTAATAGAATCATCTTCGGGCTAGCGCGTAAAAGCATTTATAATCGCCCCTTTTCCACGCTCACAATCGCTACGCTCATGGAAGCTGAACAACTTAACCTCCTCGCCCACACGCTCACTGACCTCCGTTCGCGCAACGCCGAACTCCGGAGGTATCTTTGACTACGATGCAAAAGTAACCCGCCTCGAATCACTCACTAAAGATCTGGAAGACCCGGCAGTCTGGAGCGACCCTAAACGCGCCCAAGAACTCGGCAAGGAAAAAAAGAGCCTTGAAGGTGTCATCGCCAATTGGAGGAATTTGGACCAACGACTGTCCGATACCAACGAATTATTCGAACTTGCCAACGGCGAAAATGACGACGATACGCTAAGCGCCGTAGCCGACGATGTCGCCGGGCTGGAAAAACAAGTAGGCGATATGGAATTTCGCCGCATGTTTTCCAATCCGATGGACCCTAATAACGCCTTTATCGATATCCAATCCGGTTCCGGCGGAACGGAAGCACAGGATTGGGCCGCCATGCTGCTACGCATGTATTTGCGTTACTGCGAAGACAAGGGTTTCAAGGTTGAGGTTCTGGAACAGTCCGACGGCGAAGTCGCCGGCATTAAAAACGCGGCCCTGAAAGTCAACGGCGACTACGCCTATGGCTATCTCCGCACTGAAAGCGGTATCCACCGCTTGGTACGCAAATCCCCTTTCGATTCCAATGCCCGGCGACATACATCATTTGCCAGCGTATTTGTTTTCCCTGAAGTCGACGAGTCGATCGAAATCGAGATTAATCCGGCGGATTTGCGCATTGACACATACCGCGCCAGCGGCGCCGGTGGTCAGCACATCAATAAGACCGATTCGGCGGTGCGCCTGACTCATGCGCCCTCCGGTATCGTCGTCCAATGCCAAAGCGATCGTTCTCAACACCGTAACCGCGCCGAAGCAATGTCTATGCTAAAAGCGCGTCTATACGAATTGGAAATGCGCAAACGCAATGACGAAAAACAAGCGTTGGAAGAAAGCAAGACTGACATTGGCTGGGGACACCAGATTCGCTCTTACGTGCTCGATCAATCGCGTATCAAGGATTTGCGAACCAACGTGGAAGTCGGCAATACACAAGGCGTGCTGGATGGTGATTTGGAAGAATTTATCACCGCGAGTTTGAAGCAAGGCGTTTAGAGTTTTTCAATATCTTGCTGCACGGGCTGATGTAAAGCCGCGCTCCCTACATATCTTGAACAAAACCTTTAGAGCGGATTTCATATGAATGTACGGTGTCGTTGTCCCCAAATGCGGATGC
>JAZKCF010000047.1:0-45442 GCA_040388195.1 Pseudomonadota bacterium | reverse complement strand
TTGGTAGCTGATCCTTCTCCATAGTTCAAGCCGCTGAAACACATAAAGAGCCTAAAATTATTGGTAAACCCCAGACGAGGATACTCACCACATAAGGATTTCTCCTGGCCTACTACGTTAGCGACGAACTATAGAAGGAAAGATTTGGGACGGCATCGCAAAGACTCCAAGGAGCACCTCGCTATTATTGAAGCAAACTATTGAATATGAATTGCGAAATAGCAGAAAAAATGCCCCCTATTTTTAATATACAGGGCTAGTTTTGGCGTGCTTATAGGGCACGAGACTGAAAAATACAAATGACTGACTAACCTTAGACATCTATCGACTCGCCACCATTACCATTCCCCAAAGCCGATATCGCCGGACGCAAATATAAGAGCAAGCCCAATCCTGGCAACGCAGCAATAAAAGTCAGAAAGTAAAACGTTGTCCAGTCGAGTCCCAGTTGTTTGGGATCGGTCGCATACCCTGCGAGCGGCCCCACGTACACCCGCCCCACCGCCGATAACGCGGACAACAGCGCATATTGAGTCGCGGTAAATCGATGGTCGCACAGTGCCATTAACAAGGCGACAAAGGCAGCGGTTCCCATTCCGCCGGTGATGTTTTCAGCACCAATCGCAAGCACCATCAACGGATAACTCTTGCCGGCTGCAGCAAGCCACATGAAGGTAAGGTTTGATGCGCCTTGCGCAATGCCGAAGATGAGCAACGCCCGAAATAATCCCAGCTTGATCATCAGCGCACCGCCAAACACAACGCCTACAATGGTCGCCGCTAAACCCATTCCTTTATTAACGACGCCTACTTCCACCGGCGTAAAACCCACGCCGCGAATTAAGAACGCCGTTGAAAGCGAGCCGGCGAATGCATCGCCTAGCTTGTAGATAATAATGAGTGCCAGGAGCCACCACGCACCTTGCCGGGAAAAGAATTCCTTCAACGGCTCCATAACAGCAGCCTCAAGAGTTTTCGGTGGCCCGCCTTTCACTTCCGGCTCGACACCCCAAAGTGTCGCGGTTACTCCAATCAACATAAACCCGGCCATTACCCAATAGGTTTTCTCCCACCCCAGACCGGGAATTTCAAAGCCAGAGAAATGAAAACCGATAACGAGGATAAGCGCGAGCGCGCCGGAGGTCAGCATGGCAAGCCGATAGCCGAGCACGCCCATTGCAGCACCCAGACCTCGCTCCTTATCACGCAAAATATCGGCTCGGTAGGCGTCCAGCACAACGTCTTGTGAGGCGGAAGCAAATGCCACGAAAAATGCCAGTAGCGCCATAGTCCATGCCGCCGTTCGAGGCGAGGTCGCGCCCATGAAGGCAATGCCAATCATCAGCGCTATTTGCGTAACCAGCAGCCAGCCTCGCCGTCTCCCAAGAAACGGGGGAACGAAGCGGTCCATCGCCGGTGCCCAGAGAAATTTCCAGGTATATGGCAATCCAACCAGCGTAAAAATGCCGATCGTGGTGAGGTCTATTCCTTCCACCGTCATCCAGGCTTGCAAGGTTCCGCTCGTTAGTGCCAGTGGCAAGCCAGAAGCGAAGCCGAGGAGCAATACCACGGCCAAATTACGGCTGCGGAAAATTTCTAAATAAGTTGGCGAAGCAGCTTTCACAATTTGTAGTCGTAATCAATCGTTAATGGCGCATGGTCGGAAAATCTCTCATCCAAATAAATCGCGGCACCTGTGGCTTTTGCTGCAATTTCTTTGGTCGCGATGTGATAGTCGATGCGCCAACCAACATTCTTTGCCCATGCTTGGCCTCGATTCGACCACCACGTATATTGCTCCGGGCGCTGATCGACATACCGGAAAACATCCACAAACGTACACTCGTCGAATACACATGTTAGCCATGCGCGCTCTTCAGGCAAGAAACCAGAATTCTTGCGATTAGAACGCCAATTTTTAAGATCAATTTCTTTATGCGCGATGTTCCAATCGCCGCACAGAATTACTTCCCGTCCGCAAGCAGCCAATTCCTTTAATACCGGTAGAAAGCGCTCCAGGAAACTGAATTTAACCTGTTGGCGCTCCTCGGAACTTGAACCTGATGGCAAGTACAGCGAGATAACGCTAAGGTTGCCGAAATCAGCGCGTATGTATCGGCCTTCGGCGTCCATATCCGGCCAACCCAATCCCTCGACTACTTTATCGGGCTGCTGCCGCGTATAAATCCCAACGCCGGAATATCCCTTCTTTTCGGCGGGATGAAAGAAGCCTGTATAACCGGGCGGATTTTGCATTTCGGGCGTGAGGTCGCCGTTCTGGGCCTTGAGTTCCTGAAGACAAATCACGTCGGCATTTTGCTTCGCAAGCCAGGGATAAAACCCTTTATTCGCCGCCGAACGAATGCCATTCAAATTAACGGAGATGATGCGCAAGAAATTTCCTTTGTTACGGTTAGCACTTCACAAGTCGAATCGTATGCTACGAATAGATCGTATTATGCTATTGTCTCAATGCCTTGCAATACTGCTGGGAATTGAGGTACATGTGAAAGAAGATTTTCGACAAGATTTTATCCGTTTTGCCATTACGCAAAACGTGCTCTGCTTCGGTGAGTTCAAAACGAAAGCCGGACGGCTTTCTCCTTACTTTTTCAACGCCGGTCTATTCAACGACGGTGCGTCGCTCGCAAAACTCGGGCAATTCTACGCCAAAGCAATTCTTGCCGCCGACCTTAAGGCAGATATGCTGTTTGGCCCCGCTTACAAAGGCATTCCACTTGTTTCCACCATTGCCATTGCACTTGCGGAAATGGGCGTTAATCTGCCCTTTGCCTACAACCGCAAAGAAGCGAAGGATCACGGAGAAGGTGGTGTCATTGTCGGCGCGCCGCTGAAGGGTCGCGTGGTTATTGTGGACGATGTTATTTCCGCCGGCACTTCGGTGCGTGAATCGGTAGAACTTATTCGCGCCCATTCCGCTGAACCTGCTGCGGTCGTTATTGCCTTGGATCGCATGGAAAAGGGCAGCGGGGAGTTATCCGCAGTACAGGAAGTTCGTAAAAATGTTGGCATCCCGGTGATTAGCATCGCGACATTGGACGATTTGCAGAATTATCTATCCTCCACTGCGCTATCATCCGATACCTATGCGCAGGTAGTGCGTTATCGCGACACTTATGGCGTTCAAGAAATATAGGCAACCAAAATTTTAAAGGGAGCTCGGTTTATGCGTACCGTAATCTTGCTATTTACTTTAGCTATCTGCCTTCCCGCCTCAGCTGGCACCTACAAGTGGGTGGATGAAAACGGCGTCACACAATACGGCGATACGATTCCGCCGCAAGCGGTAAATCGCGGCATGACTGAGATAAACACAAAAGGTCAGGTGGTTAAAAAAACTGAAGCGGCGCTAACGCCGGAGCAGTTAAGGGTCCAACAAACAGAATTGGCCAAGCAGAAAGATTTGAGCAGGCAGGCCGAAGAACGCCGGCGACGCGATGTGGCCTTACTTGGTACGTATACAGGCGAACAGGAAATTGACCTCGCACGCGATCGGAGTACCCAACAAGTCGATAGCGTCATTCGGTCCGCTCAGGAACGCATTGCCGCCGCGCAAGTTCGCGAAAAAGATCTCGTAAAACAATTAGAGTTTTATAAAGGAAAAGATAAGTCCGGTAAAACTCGCGTGCCGTCGAAAGAATTGCTTGAGGATATTGAGCGCGCAAAGTCTGAACAAGTCGTAACAAATGCGGCAATAGGCGAACTACAAAAACAAAAAGCACAAGTTATTGCTCGTTTTGATGACGACAAACTCCGATTTCGTGATTTAAAGGCGGGGAATGCGGCAGCAACCCCTCGTGAGAGTAAAACCGAGCGCACATCCGTCTCCTTCACAATCGATGACACTAACCGTGCTGTGGTGAGTGAATGCCTTTCACAATGGGCAGACCGCACTTCAATCGGCGGTAAGCATTACGCGGCATCTGGCGAGTTAGCGCAGATTGAAGATAAGACGGAACTGGTGCTGGATGGCCGCTTACAAACCAAGTCAGGTCAATTTACCCAGCGACGTGTTGTTTGCCCGCTTACAGTGGACGGCAAAGTGGACTCGAAAGGTGTTGACGTCAAAAAAACATTGGCTTCGTTAGGCGCTCGTTACTAGGCTTTCTTTGAAACAAAAAAGGCGCTACTTCGGTAGCGCCTTTTTTATTGCTGCTTGCATCAGCCTACTCGTCTAATTTCTGCTTTAGGATCTCGTTTACTTGCGCCGGATTCGCTTTGCCTTTGCTTGCTTTCATCGCTTGGCCGACAAAGAAGTTAAACGCTTTTTCTTTTCCAGCGCGATACTCCGCTACTTGCGCGGGGTTAGCGGCGATGATTTCGTCGATGATTTTTCCAATGGCGCCGGTATCAGAAATTTGCCGGAGTCCACGCTTTTCGATGATCTCGTCGGCAGTGCCTTCACCGCTCCACATCGCTTCGAATATTTCCTTGGCGATCTTTCCTGAAATCGTGCTATCGGCAATGCGCTTTAAAAGTCCTGCTAGCGCTCCACTGGAAATCGGGCTTTCGCTTATATCCAACTCGCTGCGATTCAATTGCGCGGTTAAATCACCGATCACCCAATTCGCGCACAATTTAGCGTCGCTGCCAACGACCTTGACGGTTTCTTCAAAGAAAGCCGCCATCTCCTTGGATGAAGTCAGCACGCCGGCATCGTAAATTGTTAGCGCATATTCACGCATAAAACGCTCTGCCATCGCCTCGGGAAGTTCGACCATGGCGCTTTTTACTTCGTTGATCCACGCCTCGGAAACTTCCAACGGCAGTAAATCAGGATCAGGAAAGTAACGATAATCCTGGGCGTCTTCCTTAGAGCGCATCATTCGCGTCTCGCCCGACTCGGGATCAAACAGCACTGTCGCTTGCTGAATTTTGCCGCCGTCTTCGAGCGTTTCGATCTGCCAGCGTATTTCGTAATCGATAGCCTGTTGCAAAAAGCGGAAGGAATTTAGATTCTTGATCTCGCGCCGAGTGCCTAATTTTTCCGCCCCCATTGACCGCACGGATACATTGGCATCGCAGCGGAAAGAACCTTCTTGCATATTCCCATCGCAAATGCCGATCCAGCGCACCAAGGTATGCAATGCCTTCGCGTAAGCCACTGCCTCCTTGCTGCTACGCATATCCGGCTCGGAGACGATTTCTAATAGTGGCGTACCCGCCCGATTAAGGTCGATGCCTGAGAGTCCGTGAAAATCCTCATGCAATGACTTCCCAGCGTCTTCTTCCAAATGCGCGCGCGTCAGACGAACTGTTTTTTCCGTGCCGTCTACATTAATTTTGAGCGTTCCACCGCACACAACTGGCAATTCAAACTGACTGATCTGGTAGCCTTTGGGTAAATCTGGATAGAAGTAGTTCTTGCGAGCAAACACTGATCGTCGCGCGATATTCGCGCCAACGGCCAACCCGAAGCGGATCGCTCGCTCCACAGCGCCCTTATTTAAAACCGGTAACACACCCGGCAACGCGATATCGACAGCACAGGCTTGCGTATTAGCAGCAGCGCCGAAGGCAATCGATGCGCCCGAAAATATTTTCGATTGCGTCGAAAGCTGAGCATGCGTTTCGAGCCCGATAACAACTTCCCATTTCATAGCGTTAATCCTGGAAGAACTACTTTTTACTCTATGCCTGCTGGCATTTGCGAATGCCAGTCAGTCACTTTTTGGTATTGATGCGCAACGTTCAGCATTTTCGCCTCGGCAAAATAATTGCCAACGATCTGCAATCCTACCGTGCGGCCCTTACTATCAAAGCCAACCGGAATAGACATTCCCGGTAAGCCCGCAAGATTCGCCGCTACCGAATAAACGTCATTTAAATACATTTGTACTGGATCGGTACTTTTCGTGCCGAAATTGAAAGCGGTAGTCGGCGTGGTCGGCCCCATTACCACGTCCACCTCATCAAACGCAGCTTGAAAATCCCGGGCGATGAGGCGACGCAACTTCTGCGCCTGCAAATAATAAGCGTCGTAATAACCGTGAGAAAGCACATAGGTGCCAATCAAGATGCGCCGCTTTACCTCTGTGCCGAAACCCTCGGCACGCGTTTTCTCATACATATTGGCAAGATCGGTATAGTCAGGCGTCCGATAACCGTAGCGCACGCCATCGAAGCGGGAAAGATTGCTGGATGCCTCAGCCGGCGCAATAACGTAATAAATCGGAATGCCCAAACGCGTATTCGGCAAACCGATTTCCTTAACTTGCGCGCCTAGCCGGCGATATTCATCAATCGCTGCATCGACAACGCTGCGCACTTCCGGATCAAGGCCGTCAGCGAAATATTCCTTGGGCAATCCGATCCGCAAACCGGCGAGCGGCTTTTCAAGATCGCGGGTGTAATCTTCTTGCGGACGATCCAAGCTGGTGGAATCACGCTCGTCAAAACCCGCCATCACGTTGAGCAAAAGTCCTAGATCTTCGGCCGACTTCGCCATCGGGCCAGCCTGATCCAAGCTCGATGCGAAAGCGATCATGCCGTAGCGGGAGACCACGCCGTAGGTCGGCTTCAAACCACAAATCCCAGTGAAAGCCGCCGGTTGGCGAATCGATCCGCCAGTGTCAGTGCCGGTAGCCGCAGGTGCTATGCGCGCTGCCACCGCTGCCGCTGATCCACCCGAGCTGCCGCCGGGCACAGTATCCAAATCCCACGGATTTTTCACATTGCCAAACCACGACGTCTCATTTGACGAGCCCATGGCGAACTCGTCCATATTGGTCTTGCCGAGATTGATTACACCGGCCCGATTAAATTGGCCGATGACATGGGCGTCATAGGGAGAAACAAAGTTGGCTAACATTTTCGAACCGCAAGTCGTGAGCCAACCATCGGCGCAAAAAATATCCTTCTGCGCGATGGGAATGCCGGTCACCGGCGTTGCGTTACCAGCGGCAATGCGGGCATCGGCAGTGCGCGCTTGCGCGAGCGATTTTTCTTCGTCGATCGTGACGAACGCATTGAGGCTTGGATTAAAACGCTTGATCCGGTCCAAAAAATACTGCGTCAGTTCGACACTGGAGATTTTTTTCGCGGCTAGGAGACTGGAAAGTTCTTTGAGGGATCTATTTAACATTTTCGATCAGTATTGGCGTTGGGCCAGAATGCAAATATGAAGGGGATTGATTGGTATGAGCTTGCTTGTGGTCGATCGCCCTCACCCCAACCCTCTCCCGCTTGCGGTAGAGGGAGTAGCGTCATCAATTATCTACTCAATAACCTTGGGAACCAGATAGAGTCCCGCTTCAACTTGCGGAGCAATAGCTTGAAAGCGTTCACACTGGTTTTCTTCCGTGACTTTGTCATCACGCAGCCGCTGCACCAAGTCCATTGCATGTGACATCGGCTCGACACCAGTTGTATCGACGGCCTGCATTTCCTCTATCAGCGCAAAGATGCCAGTCAATTTCTGACCGATTTCCGCAGCCTCTTGCTCGGTCACGGCGATACGCGCCAGTCGAGCGATGCGTTGAATTTCTTCGCTACCTAATGACATATTAAGCTTTCAGTCTTTACGGGAGTCTCTATAAATTGATATTTCGTCACAGCGCTACATTGGCTCACAAAAAAATCTTCCCTACATATTATCCATATGCGATGTCGGCTTTTTTATTCGCGCCTTGCTTAGAAATATCAATTTATAGAGGCTCCCTTATGTATCAAGATATTTCTATCGGTGAGAATTATAGAAATGTCCTTCAATATTCATTTCTAGATACGGTATTATAAGGCATTTTAGGCGTGCGCCCTTCTTGCCCGCCGTTCACAGCGAGTCTTTTCCTATAATGTTCGGATTTCTACGCGGATACCTTTCGACTGACCTTGCAATTGACCTCGGAACAGCCAACACGCTGATCTATGTTCGCGGCAAAGGCATTGTCCTCGATGAACCATCAGTGGTCGCGATACGCCAAGAAGGCGGCCCCAATGCTAAGAAAACAATTCAGGCCGTAGGCTTGGCGGCAAAGCAAATGCTTGGCCGCACGCCAGGCAACATCACCGCCATTCGTCCGATGAAGGACGGCGTGATCGCCGACTTTACGATCACCGAGCAGATGCTCAAATTCTTCATCAAGAAAATTCACCCCGGCAGTATTTTCCAGCCAAGTCCGCGCATTATTATTTGCGTCCCCTGCGGCTCCACACAAGTGGAACGACGCGCTATCCGCGAATCAGCGGTGGGTGCAGGTGCGCGGCAAGTTTATTTAATTGAAGAACCGATGGCAGCGGCCATTGGCGCCGGATTGCCGGTCGCTGAGCCAACCGGCTCGATGGTCGTGGATATTGGCGGCGGCACAACGGAAGTGGGCGTGATTTCCTTGGGCGGCATCGTTTACGCATCCTCCGTTAGAGTCGGTGGCGACAAATTCGACGAAGCAATTGTCAATTACATCCGCCGCAACTACGGCATGTTGATTGGCGATGCGACAGCGGAAAATATCAAGAAAGAAATCGGCTCCGCCTTCCCCGGTTCCGAAGTAAAGGAAATGGAAGTCAAAGGCCGTAATCTGGCAGAAGGCATTCCTCGTAGCTTTACGATCTCCTCTAATGAAATTCTGGAAGCCTTGACCGACCCGCTCAATAACATCGTTAGCGCGGTGAAATCAGCCCTGGAACAAACGCCACCCGAGCTCGGCGCCGACATTGCCGAAAAAGGCATGGTCTTGACCGGCGGCGGCGCACTCCTTCGCGATCTTGACCGATTGCTGATGGAAGAAACCGGATTGCCAGTCATTGTTGCTGACGACCCATTAACCTGCGTGGTACGTGGCTCAGGCCGAGCGCTGGAAGAAATGGACCGGCTCGGTACTGTATTTGCGAATGACTAGCATCCTTAATCGATCGATGCAAAACATAGCTACCAATGGTTTTGCATCGATCGATTAAAGGTTTTCTGCTTATTCCGGCTAGTGCTATCGAGCACTGCTTCCAGCCGATGCAGCGTCTACGCAACTTCATTACAGCATTACATTTCACGGTGTTCGTAACCTACTCCCGGCTTAAAACGTAGAATGAATCGCGCTCGCGTAAAGGTGAATCAGCCTCCCGTGTTTTTTAACCGGGGACCGTCGCCTCTCACTCGCTTGATGTTTTACTCATTGCTATCGCTGGCAGCTATGATCGCGGACCACCGCTTTAACTATCTTTATAGCGTACGCCAAGCAGTCTCGACGATACTTTATCCAGCAGAACGAATTATCATCAGCCCGGTGAGCGCATACCAAAACGTCGTCGCCTACTTTTCGAACCAGGATGCGCTGCTAAAGGAAAATACCGCACTCAAAACTCGGCTCACGGAACAAGCGGCGCAAGCGCAGCGCACTCTTACGATTGAGGCTGAATACAATCGCTTGCTCGCGCTTATCAATGCGTCCGACCGGCTAAATACAAAAGGCGTGGTAGCCGAAGTGGTGCATGCGGGACGAAATCCATTCAGCCGAAAAATTGTCATCAACCGAGGCTCGAACGACAATGTCCGGGCAGGACTCCCTGTTATTGACAGTACCGGTGTGATTGGCCAAGTGACAGCGGTTACACCTTTTTCGGCGGAAATCACTTTACTCACCGATAAGGACCAGGCTATTCCGGTAATGGTCGTACGCAACGGTTTACGCGCGGTAGTTTTCGGTACCGGCAAAGGTGGCACGTTAACAATCCCTTTTCTACCGACTAATGCAGACATTCAAAAAGACGATCATCTCGTCACTTCCGGCATCGATGGCACTTATCCTCCCGGCCTCACGGTTGCCACAGTAACGCAAGTGGATTACGGCTCAACACTCGCGTTTTCACACATCACCGCTGTGCCGACTGCAGGCGTGGAAAACTATCGCTACTTGATGGTGCTTACTACCCACCCCGGCGAAAATTACCCCAAGACTCAGTCGCCGGAAACGAACGACAAGCAAAACAAAGAAACCGGCGCTGCGCGGCGAGCGAGAGGCGGAAGATCACGATGAACGCAAGAATGCCAACGCCGGAAGGCGTCATCCGAAACGAACCTACAGCCAGCCTCGTTCTCATTAGTTTAGCGCTCGCGCTTTGTGTCAATCTGCTGCCCTGGCAAGGCGTGCCGCTGTTGGTCCGCCCCGACTTTCTGCTCCTCGCACTCATTTATTGGTGCATCGAAGAGCCGCACAGAGTAGGCGCAACCGGCGCATTCTTCACTGGCTTGCTAATGGATATCGCGGAAGGCTCATTGATGGGGCAAAACGCGCTGATTTATTCACTGGCCGCCTACTTGGTACTCCATTTCCGCTTACGTATCCTAAGTTTTAATTGGGTATCTCAAGCCTTGCACATTTTTCCGATTCTCTGTTTAGGACAAGCAATTTTTGTCTTGGAACAAGCTATCCTCGGCGCCGCTCTCCCCAGTCCACTCTATTTTCTGCGTACCGTATTGGGCGCGGCCGTTTGGCCTATTCTCGCCTGGGTTTTGGAGTTCGCCCGGCGGCGGCCGCAGAAAGACCATTTGGCGTGAGCGCAACATTACGCAACCAAAAACAGGAGCTGCATTCGTTCCAGTTACGAGTTGCCATCGCCTTTGGTTTTATCCTGCTGGCTTTCACGCTTCTCGCGGTTCGTTTCGCCTATTTGCAAGTCGTGCAGTACGAGCACTACCACACGCTCGCGGAAGCAAATCGCATTTCGATTTTGCCTGTCGTGCCGAATCGTGGATTGATTGTCGATCGAAACGGTTCCGTACTGGCCCACAACTACTCGGCGTACACCCTGGAAGTGACACCGAGCAAAGTCGCTAAACTGGATGAAACGCTGGATCTGCTGTCCACCGTAGTGGAAATTCCACCGAAAGATAGAAGGCGCTTCAAAAAGCTTTTGGAAGAATCGCGAAACTTCGAAAGCCTGCCGATACGAACGCGCTTGAGCGAGGAAGAAGTCGCCCGATTTGCCGTGAACCGCTATCGCTTTCCCGGCGTGGAAATCAAGGCGCGGCTGTTCCGTGAATATCCCTTCGGCGAAATCGCGTCGCATGCCATCGGCTACATTGGGCGGATCAATGAGGCGGACGTCAATCGCTTGGAAGACGCCAAGAAAACATCCAACTATCGTGGCTCCGACCATATCGGCAAAATCGGCCTGGAGCAAAGTTATGAGGACGAGTTGCACGGCATTACTGGCTTTGAACAAGTAGAGACCGACGCCGGTGGCCGCGCAGTACGCTCGCTGTCACGCACGGAGCCGACCTCAGGCAATAATCTCGTTCTCACGTTGGATATCAAATTGCAAGAAGTGGCTGAATTAGCATTCGGCAAACGGCGCGGCGCGCTAGTCGCCATTGAACCGAAAACGGGGGAAATTCTGGCGTTCGTCAGCCGGCCGGGATTTGATCCGAACCTTTTCATTGATGGCATTGACCAAGTCAATTGGGATCTGCTGAACAACTCCCCGGACAAACCATTAAACAATCGCGCGTTACGCGGTCAATATCCACCCGGCTCAACAATTAAACCATTCATGGCGCTTGCCGGACTTACTTCCGGCAAGCGTAATCCCGGCTACACAATTAGTGATCCAGGTTTCTTTACTCTGCCGGGTATATCGCATCGCTATCGTGACTGGAAGGCAGGCGGCCATGGCATGGTGGATATGCGCAAATCCATTATTGTCTCTTGCGATACCTATTATTACGGGCTTGCTACGGAAATGGGCGTCGACGTTATCAATAAATACTTGACCCCCTTCGGCTTCGGCAAAAAAACGGGCATCGACATCGATGGCGAGCTTTCCGGCGTATTGCCCTCTCAGGAATGGAAGCAAAAACGCTTTAAGCAAAAATGGTATTCCGGTGACACGGTTAGCGTCGGCATCGGCCAAGGCTACAACCTCGCCACGCCGCTGCAACTCGCCTACGCCACGGCTATCCTTGCCAACGATGGCGTAGCGATGAAACCTCATTTAGTAAAAGGTATGAAAAATAGCCAGACTGGGCAAACACGCGAACTTTCTGCGCAACCGCTACGCGAAGTAAATTTAAGGCCGGAATATTTTGAACTGGTTAAAGGCGCGATGGCCGATGTAATGCGTGCAGGCGGCACAGCGGCCACGGCAGCGAAAGGCGCGGAGTACACTATCGCCGGCAAGACCGGAACGGCGCAGGTTGTCGGTATGAAACAAGGTGAAAAATATGTGGAAAGCCGAATATCTGAACGCCTGCGCGATCACGCTTTATTCATTTCCTTCGCACCTGTTGAAGCGCCAAAATTGGCAATCGCCGTCCTGATAGAAAACGGCGGTCATGGCGGTTCAGTCGCAGCGCCGATTGCCCGGCAAGTATTCGATTATTATTTGCTCGGTAAGAAAATAAACGTGCCGGCCGAAGAGGCAGTAGTAGAAGAAGAGGCTGATTAATATGATTTTGTGTAAATCAAATACCTTATGCAGATAAGCTTTAAACGCCTCTGGGGCGGTCTGGTCGATCATATCGACGGCCCATTACTAACAAGCATCCTGGCACTCACCACGGCGGGTCTTTTTGTACTCTTCTCCGCTTCCGGTGGAGACGGCTACGACAAGGTCTACTCGCAACTACGCAATTTAGGATTCGCGCTCGTCGCGCTGTGGGTCGTATCAAACATTCCGCCGCAGCATCTGATGCGCCTGGCCTTTCCGATGTACATCGTCGGCCTGATTTTACTCATTGGCGTAGCCGTTGCCGGTGATGTGCGCCTAGGTGCCCGACGCTGGTTGAATTTAGGCATTACCAGCATTCAACCGTCGGAATTAATGAAGATCGCGGTGCCGTTGACGCTCGCGTGGTACTTCCATCGCCACGAAGCCAGTTTAGGGCTCAAAGACTTTGCCATTGCATCCTTGCTGCTGGTGACGCCGGTCGGGCTCATCGTCACGCAGCCTGACCTCGGCACAGCATTGCTCGTGGTGGCCTCCGGTTTTTTTGTGATCTTCCTTGCCGGGCTTTCATGGCGATTGATTGTGCCGGTGGTTATTATCGGCCTGTTAGCAATCGCATCGATGGTTGTTTTTGAAGATAACATTTGCCAACAGGATGTGAAGTGGCCTGGCTTCAAAGACTATCAAAAACATCGCGTATGCACCCTCCTCGATCCAACCACCGATCCGCTGGGCAAAGGTTTTCACACCATTCAATCCACCATTGCGATTGGCTCGGGTGGCGTTGTTGGCAAGGGATGGATGAAAGGCACGCAAAGCCATCTCGACTTTCTCCCTGAGCACACAACGGATTTTATCTTTGCCGTCTTAGGCGAGGAATTCGGTTTAGTGGGCAACATAATCCTGCTAATACTTTATCTCATCGTTATCGCCCGTGGATTAGTCATCGCCGCAAACGCCGGCAGCCTTTTTGGCCGGTTGCTCGCGGGAGCCGTCACACTCACGTTCTTCACCTACGCCTTCGTCAACATGGGTATGGTGAGCGGCATTCTTCCCGTTGTCGGCGTGCCATTGCCGCTGGTTAGCTACGGCGGCACAGCGCTAGTGACAATGATGGTGGGATTTGGCATCTTGATGAGCGTAGCGACACATCGAAAATTAGTGGCGACATGAATATGGGCATATCTAAAAACACATATTTCGTCGCGACTCTATTTTTCTCACCTATTGCCTATACGCTGCGTTGGCTTTTTTCGTCATCGCCTCGTCTTGCTTAGAAATCCGATTTTTTAGAAGCACCTATATATATTATGAAGAAGACAAAAATTTATCGAACACGAATCCTCCTTGCGCTTAGCGCAGTAATCCTCGCTACTGGTTGCGCAACGACACCCATTCCATCTACTGCTCCTGCGACCACACCTACTCCCACGACGGAATCTGTTAAACCCGTTTTTGGTAAAGGCGGTTATTACCTAGATGACGGCCCCGACGAAAGTCCACCATCTAATTTGGATGCAACGCCCGATGCCGTACCAAAAGACGAACCACCGCATCGGTTTGCCAATCGGCCATATGATGTATTGGGAAGTCATTACGAGCCAGACACAAGTAATAAAGTTTACAAACAACAAGGCATGGCATCGTGGTACGGGCGCAAGTTCAAAGGCAAGAAAACAGCCAGCGGTGAAATCTATGACATGTACGCCATGACCGCCGCCCACCGCACACTACCGATCCCCAGTTATGTGCGAGTGACTAACCCTAAAAATAAACGCTCAGTCGTGGTCCGCGTGAATGATCGTGGTCCGTTCCATCCTAATCGCATCATCGATCTTTCTTATACTGCGGCGCTGAAACTCGGGTTGATTAACGGCGGGAGCGGAATGGTAGAAGTAGAACGAATATTTTCCGGTGATGTAACGTCTGCAAAACTAGCGCAAGCCAAGGCTAGTGCTAGTGCTAGTGCTAGTGCTAGTGCCCAGACTGCGCTAATGCCAACCCAAACGCCGGAAACAAGTGATGTCGTTGCTTCGAACACTGCTATTCCAAATACAGGCGGAGTCTTCATACAACTGGGCGCATTCGGCGCGTTGAATACGGCAGAAAATTTTCGAGACAAAGTTCAACAAGATTTAGCCTGGCTTTCGGAGACTATTCAAATCCTCGCTCGCGATGGATTCTATCGTGTTCGTTTAGGGCCTTATACAACACGAACCGAAGCGACAGCGATTGCCGATAAAATTCGACAGACCCTGGATTTTTCTCCACACATCGCCGTGCAATAAAGGCCTCGTTCATAAAGCGATCACGTTTAGAAATCTGTACGACCTTATTCAGTACGTCTCCTCCTTTGGCAAACATTGGTATCTACACAACTCGGAAGAGATCGGCTTTCATAATTTTTTGACCGGAGTAAGTCTTGATTATCCTAGAAACGGCGATTGAACGTACCCGAGTGTGCGTTTTGCAGGCTGTATGGCTAGACGCGACAACGCGGCATGGCCATTCCATGCAAGGCGGAGCAACGACGCCAGACAGCCTGCAAAATGCGCAATCGGGTGCGTAGCGTGGTCACCCGTTTGGTGAAGCATCAAACTGCTACAACGCTCGAATACGAAAGGCGTTTCTATGGAAAATAAGCGGTCAATCGCCGTTTCTAGGATTATTTCACGCGAAACAAACCAATGTCATCCTGAGCGACAGCGAAGGATCTGCTGTTTGCAACGCTTCAAATCAAGATCGCGCCCAACTCAAACAAAAAGCAGATTCTTCGCTAGCACTCAGAATGACAATGGAAAGATCTTGCCCACAAAAACAGATACCGCTTACGGGCAAAGCGCTTTTCTTGCTTGTGTAGACACTCATGTTTGGCATAGGAGGCTTAGTGAGGATATAAAACGTTTGCATAATTTTTATACGCCAACAGTCCTCCCGAATCTCCCTTTTGCAATAGATTAGATAAAGCGAACTATTCCCCAAATGGATCAAGCTGTATCTGAAGATAAAATTCGTCCTGAAGTGCAGCCAGTTAAAACGGCGACTCAGCCTCTCTCCACGCCATCTCTCTCCACGCCATGGATCATCCTGCTTTGCGTCGCATGGCTTCTACCCGGGCTCTTTGGTCATGGCCCATGGAAACCCGATGAGGCTTACACCTTCGGCCTTGTCCATCACATGATACAAAGCGGTGATTGGATCGTCCCCACATTAGGCGGCGAACCTTTCATAGAGAAGCCGCCAATTTTTTTCATTGTCGCGGCGTTGTTTGCAAAACTGTTTTCAGGATGGCTACCATTACACGATGGCGCACGCATTGCGACGGTGTTCTTCTTCACGATCATGTGTGCCTTCATCGCGCTAACGCAGCGCGCACTTAACGACAATCGCAATGGCAACCTTGCCCTCTTAATCCTCATTGGCTGCTTGGGCTTACTTCCAAGAGCACATCAATTAATCACCGATGTCGCACTGCTATCCGGCTTTGCCATGGCGTATTACGCCTTTGCCATTAGCTATAAACGCCCTCTTCTCGCTGGCTTTTTATTAGGCACCGGAGTCGGACTAGGCTTCATGTCCAAAGGCCTTATTGCACCAGGCGCGCTTGGCCTTACCGCAATCGCGTTACCATTAGTTGGTCGCGAGTGGCGATGCCGAAGCTATTTTATTTGCCTCTCCATATCACTGCTTGCCATGCTGCCCTGGCTAGCCGTGTGGCCTTGGCTGCTTTATCAACGTTCACCAGAACTTTTTCACGAATGGTTCTTCGTACAAAACTGGGGACGCTTCTTCGGCTCGGCGCATTTGAGTTTCCCCAATGACGATCGCGCATTTTATTTCAAGCTTCTGCCATGGTGGGGATGGCCAGCCACACCGCTCGCACTCTTCGGGCTATGGCACAACCGCAAAACAAATTTCATGCGTCCGGCAATTCTATTACCGCTCGTTTGCTTAGCCGTGATCATGCTAGTGCTGACTGCCGCCGGTGAAGGACGAGAACTATATGCATTACCGACCCTCATTCCGTTAGTCCTGTTAGCAACCGCCGGCGAGAATGCGCTGAAGTATCGTGTGACACGAATACTGCAAGGATTTTGGGTCTTTATATTTTTTGCCCTCTCCGCGTGCGGCTGGTTCAGCTGGAGCCTATTATTTTTCTTGCCATTAAAAGGTGTAAGCGAAAAAACAAAAGCAGCAATCCTGCCCGCCACCCCACTTGATTTTCGACCCAGCACCGTCTGCATCGCTGCAGGCATAACACTCTTATGCGTAGCCGTGTTCTACCTCTCCCGCAAAGATGATCGCCGTCCGATTATTCACTGGACTGCATCAATAACACTGCTCTGGGCAATGTTGATGACACTGTGGTTGCCTGTTATCGACGAGAAGAAAAGCTACGACAAAATGATTGCCGAACTTCGCACCGTGCTACCGCCGACGTACAACTGCATCGCAAGTAAAGGGCTCGGTGAACCGCAGCGCGCGTTGCTTGATTACTACATGGGATTGGTGACGCAACGCGTGGAGAAGGGTAAAGGTGGGGAATGTACGTTGTTGTTGGTGCAAGGTACTACCTCGAGCAAGGTGCCGGCGGATGACGGTTATCGGAAATTGTGGGAAGGGAATAGGCCGGGGGATGATTCGGAGCGGTTTTGGCTGTTTGAGCGGGGGAGGTTTTAGGTTGTTGGTTGCTATGGGATGCGTTGAGAGGAATTCAATCTCAGGCGTTCACGGCAAACGAACGTGGGGTTTTTTTCGTCTTCTTTAGGGCGCCCTATTTTTTTGAGACACAATAAAAACAAGCACTTAATAAACTGGCCTCTGAATTGGAAACCAGTCAGGTGTTTTATAAGGCGCCTTTTGAGGTGTCCACTTTACGTAGGCCTCTCGGTTCGTCGAGGAAACGGAGATCAGATGTCGACTGCTGATGAAGCGGCGCGAGCCGCAATTGACACCGCAGGTAAGCTTGCGGGAAGCGTATATGCTGACATGGCAAGTCCCGCTGCTCGTCGAGTTGGCACTGCGCTGGAGACGCTCTTTAAGGTCGGGCTCTCGCCCATTTCGTTACTCGATTGGGGCTATGACAGATCAAAGGAATGGCTTGCCAGCCGGCTCGCCGAGCGTTTGACAAAGACGCCAGTTGAGTTCCAACAAGCGCCCCCAAGTCAGAAAGCAATCCCGCTTCTTATGGCCATTGCTGCGTCTTCTGATAGCGAAGAGCTTCGCGGTCTTTACGCAGAGTTACTTATGAAAGCTATCGACTCCAGGACTGAGCCAGAGGTCCATCCTTCGTTTGTCTCAGTGCTTAGTCAGCTCTCGCCGCAAGAAGCCCTTGTGTTTATGAGCTTCCATGGAAAAGAGGAAGGGTCTCTCTTTATTGATCGTCCGCGGCGGTTCGAATTTCCGAGAGCGGAATCCATTGAGGAGCAGTTTCGCCTGCATTGCAGCAGCATTGGGCTGTATTCCCATAGTTGGCGTGTGTGGTTACAGAACCTGCTGAGGTTGCGGCTGCTTGAGCTTAGTTCCTATACCGATCCAGTCTACGTCGCGCCTGAGTATGAACGCCCGCAACCATCAATCGATGTCAACGAGGAGAGGCACATGACCATCACTGAGTACGGATGTGCATTCCTGGATGCATGCGCACCTCCCAGTGCCCGCGCCGAGGCCTAACCCTTCATTCGCAAGGGATGCACGGATAACGTTGCCTTATAAAATGAGCACCGGGATGTGCGCGCTTCAATTTAAACGTTAGCAGTCTCTACATAAGGAGGGGAAATTGGAATACAGCTTCAGGATTACATATGACACGGGCACACGTACCTTCGATGGTCTCGATATGTACTATGGTGCAAAATCACTAGCTGCAATATCTGAATTTCTCCTTCTTTCTATCCATGCATTCTTAAAAGAAGAAATAATTTTACAAGCTCCAGCGGCCAAGGGCTTCAAAATAGTGTTGCAAAAAGCATCGGCTGGCTCATACGACCAAATAATTCAAATGATCATTACCGACACTGCGACTGTATCGCTAATGACTGATCTCGGGAAAAATGGGCTATACGATCTTTTGAAATACATGCTTAGTAGCTTGTTGGGAATCCCATTCGTTCTAAACAACCGAAAAGCAAAAAAGAAACTCAATGTTTTGTTGCAACAAAACGAAGATCTGCACAAGAGGTTAGAAAGTGCGCTAACAGCGGCGCACTTGCCAGTAAAGCATCAAGGCTATTCAACTGTGATGATGCTCGGCAGAACACCTCTTATCAAATTCGATGAAACCACACTAAGCTATTTAGAAACCGAGATGGTAAGCCCTGATACAGAAATAATTTCCGTTGCGGTTAGTAGGTTCAATGCACGTACGGGTACTGGGCGTTTTATTGAAGACATTGATGCGATCTCACACAGCTTCTCACCACTAAATGAACTCTCCACATACGAAAAAACCATAATGGCCGCGAATTTAGGCAAAGTTGCAAATGACACATTTGAGCCGCTTAACGCGATAGTTACAAAAGTCACATCACAAGACGGCAGGCTAAAAAGGTATCAGCTTCATGGCATTAGTGACGCATAAAACTACGGTCAACAGTAACCAGCTTACAGCGGCCTTTGTCCACTTCCGGCCAGTCCGTCACCTTGAACGTTAGAATTCGAAAATGACTCTTGAGACTTCAGACCTAGAGGAAATCAAACCGCAATGGCGCGCGCGTCTTGAAGACGCACTCAGCCCATCCACGCGCGGCAAACGTCGACTTTTACTCGTCACAAGTACGGTGTCCCTAGTCATCATCATTCTCGGTCTCTTCCCAACCAAGATTGAGGCGCTAGGCATCGCTTTTGAAAGCAAGAACCAGCGAGACTTACTCATTCTGTTGGCACTCGTAAATGCCTACGCACTAGCGGGCTTCCTGCTTTACGCGTGGGCCGACATACATCTCCAGAAGCGCATTCAAAGCAACGCGAATACAGGTTACGTGCATGAGTTCGTGAAAGGAAAAGCAACCAAATTAGAGTCGCTCAACTACTTCCTTCGCTTTGCTTTCGACTTCCTCATACCGCTCATTTATGCAATATATTCACTCTATCGCCTTTATAGTGTCATCTTTCAAGTAAGCGGGGCATGAAAGCGAGTTCTAACTCGGCGTTCGAGAAGGACGCGCGAACAATTTCCCTCTTAAAAACTAACATTGGGGCGCGCGCCTCTCAATTTACAAGTTAAGCCTCATTCAGTCATGGGTCGCAGCCACTCCAAAAATCATAAGCGAACTAATCGCAAAGAACGAGCATCGTCCAAGCAAGGTGAGCCTGTGGTGCGACTCGCCTCAGCTTTTATCATTCCAAGCAAGCAGAAAATTGTTGCCTTTACCGACGATATGCTTCTCAACCAGCTGCGCAGGGATGGGCCAAAAATAGAAGAATCGTTTGACCGTCTGTGTGCCGATGATTTGGTGCGGCTGAGTTCGCTTCTCAGCAAGGCAAATGGCTTGGTTTACTCGGGACTCGCCATCGCAACGCAGGAAGGGGACGAACTACGGGCAGCGTGTGCTCAACTACTGCTCAACGCCGCCAACTCTTTTGCTGCAGCGGTGGCAGTCCTGCGCATGGGTTATGTGCTTCAGCCAGGAATCATCATCAGGTCACTCTTGGAGGCTGTCTCAACAACATTGCACCTGATACAGCACCCCAAAGATCTGGCCGCATACCAGAATCACACACTTCAATCCCCAAAAACAATCGCTGCGGCAAAGAAGGCACTACCGCCGTTTGGTCAGCTTTACGGCCACTTTAGCGATAGCTTTGCTCACATAGGCCAGCTACATAAGTCAATCACGCCCATTCGTGAATACTCCGAACGTCACGAAGCACTGGAAGTCAATCTCCGCTCGTTGAGCATCGCAGCTTGGCTCCTGTATGTCACAGCTGAACTTGCATTCAATGAACTTGTTGCACAGCCGAGGTACTGGCATCCAGTCGAGCAAGGCTACAAATACGATCCGCTAGACGGAGAGAAGGAATGGATGAAAAATTTCTTTCAATTGAGCATGAGCGGTCGGGAAGATAAGTAACAAAAAAGTCTGGGGAGAGGGGTTACACATTTTCACGCTTCAAGCTATTTGCAAAGTAACGCTACCCTTTGCCAAGTGTTTGCCTTCAGCTTGCTGGGTTACAGCTCATAGCCTAACTTAAACGTTGATGATGTAGAAAAACCCTTTTCTCGAAAAACACAATGAACCAAAATGAAAATCGACCTCTCAAAACGCGTTGTATTGAACCATCGCGATATTGCGAATGATTGGATGACCCACAAAACCCACCCATCATCTTTGGACTGAGGGTTTTTCTACAGCTTCGTTAGCCATATGAAACCACTGATCGCTTTTCTTTTTGCTTTATTCACTACCGCCGTAATGGCGGCCGAGCCTTCATACACATGCAATCCCGAACGAGGGTGTCAAGAAGAACAAGGCCCTACCTACGACATCGGGCGTGGAGCAATGCTATCGCTTCCGGTCGGTTGGCGATTCTTTTCATACCCAACAGCGCCGGATCCAATAATGACTGGATTACGCGAAATCCGTGCAATCAAGAATGGGATGGTTATTGCAATTACGCCATTTCCGAACATCGACAAACGAGTTTTCTCTGAAAGTCAGCTATGCGACCTAGTGTCCAAATCTAGTGGTCAATACGCCAAGCAATCAAAAGAACAGACAATCACCCCAGTATCCATGTCTCATGGAGACATCGTGGGCTGCCATGTTTCCTTCACGGCCGCCAATGACGGGGACAAACCATTTGCCGTTCTTCCAAACAGACGCCATGCGAGTGTTACGACCTTCGCGATTTCGTACAAATACATCATCTTTTCGGTAAGCGTGGTCTCAGAGCAGATACCTGATGATGACTATCGCGCGGTCGTCAACTCTATTCAACAGATCAAATAGCGTATTCAAATGTGCTCTAACTCAACAGTGAACCAAACCCGCGAAACAGTGCTTTTTCCTTCGGCTCAGTGCCGGTGGCACGGGCTGGTTACTTCGTGTCGTTAGATTTCTCTGCAATGCGGCGTAGCTTCCTCCCTCTAATACCTGAGATCAGCCAATGTGCCGACCTTCTCTCCAATGCTGTTGACGCAGTACTTCGAGGAAACGATGCTGATGCGCGAGCCCTACTTAAACAAGCAGACATGCCGGCACTCAGAATATATACGGAGCGAGTCATTGGAAAAATCGACCCAGCAATTCATTTGCAATCCTCGAACCCGGTTTTTGATCGAGAGATATTAGGAAAATCAGACAAGCGGATGCCTAGTCGCAAGGCAGAACACGAAGTATATGTACGAGACGGATGGCGCTGCCGCTATTGCGGTTCACGAGTCGTCGCCCGCGAGGCAAGAGCACGACTAAACAAACTATTTCCCGTGGAAGCACGATGGGCTAGAGCAAACGCGGGACGACACAGCGGTCTATTTACTCTAAGTGTTTCCCTAGACCACATTCTTCCCCACAGCCGAGGCGGGTCCAATCTGCCAGACAATCTAGTAACAGCCTGTACACCGTGTCAATTTGGTAGAAATCAGTGGACGCTAGAAGAAGTGGGCTTTGCCCATCCTCGTTTGACGGAACCACTTGTGAACGATTGGGATGGATTATTAAGGATCATTGGGCATGAGAAAAGGACAACTCCGCCGTGAACCAGGACGCACGGATAATCGCTTTATCTCCGCTGGGCATTTCGTCGCGCGCCTATTACGTTAACCGTTGGACCTTACGATGATTCGCTACATGCTTTGTTTTCTACTATCCATCAATGTACTTTATGCTGCCGCCGAAGATGATCCATTGGTCAATTTGAAGAAGGGACAGCCGAATGATGTTGCTGCGTTGATCGAGCGCCGTGTTGGATGTAATCACTGGGGCGGCGAGGAACCATATGACGGCGAGCGAGAAAAGGAAATTTCATCCGCAGTGGCGCATCTGAAGTGCGGCCGCTTGGCTACTGACGAATCAATACTCATTAAACGATATGCAAAGAAACCGAAGGCGTTAAAAGCTTTAAAAAAAGCAAAAGATATGAGCTACTGAGATGAGCAACAAGCTGTCCAACTAAACAATCGAGCCGACGCCTTTCGGCGCAGCTGATTTTTCACGTTAAGGGCATTGAAAACAGCCAAGCATTACATACAATGTACATATGATTAAATTCGAGTGAGATAAAGCCAAGGCTACTTCCAATCTAAAGAAGTATGGTATTTCTTTTGAGGAAGCCAAATCCGCTTTTTACGATGAGTTCGCTATCCAATTCTTTGATGCAGAGAACTCAGAGTCTGAAGACAGATTTCTTATGCTTGGAATGAGCAACGAAGCTCGTCTTTTAATCGTATGTCATTGTGAAAGAGAATCTGGAAATGCCATTAGAATCATCTCTGCTCGCAAGGCTACTAAGAATGAAGGCAAGTTTTACAAAGGCGGTGTGTTATGAAAACTGAATACGATCTGTCAAAGATGAAAGCGCGCAAAAATCCGTATGCCTCCAAATTGAAAAAGTCGGTGACTATGCGCCTTAGTGAAGACATTATCGGCTATTTTAAGGAAATGGCTGACGAAGCGAATGTTCCCTATCAAAGCCTTATCAATCTCTACCTACGTGATTGCGTAGCACAACATAGGAAGATTAATATTTCCTGGCGCTCTAAGTCCTAATCGGGTAAGGGCGTGTTTCTACCCACCCTCCCCCCACGACCCGGCATGCGGGTCCGCACCGGGTCGTTCACCCCTTGCCGTCGGCAAGCAAGCGTAGCCTGGATGAAGCCGGCGATCGTCGTGAAGTGCGGCGCCTGATCGCCGCATAACGCGATAAAGGTCACGTGCTCACGACAAGCTCGTTCTATCGACCGGCTGCCGTTGATGCCGCGTGAATAGGCGAACAGAATAACCTTCAGCAATATCGTCGGCGGATACGCTGGCGCGCCGGTATCATCGTTCCAATACCGTTCGTCTAGATCGAACAGGTCGAGTCGTGATCGAGTAAATGATTCAACGCGTGCTCGAATGTACCCGGCAACAATTGGCGGGCGAGATCGACAGCGAGGGAGCGGGGATTTGTGTCTATTGTTTTGTAGCGAGCCATCCAATGTTGGTGTTCGAAAATTCGGATGGCGTGATCTTGCCTAGTGAGGCGACACAAGGCAAGATGCGAGCAGACTTTTTCTACACCTTCGTCAGCCCCGAGGAAACCCATGAGCAGTTTATCCCGCACCTCTTTCACAGCTCTGGTAGCCACTTTCATACTGGCAGGTTGCACCGTTACCAGCACGATCAAGCTGTATGACGGACCAGATAGAGACCTGAACCAGGTAGCGATGCTCTATGTCGATCCACATGTCGTGGTGTCGACTCTAGACGGAGTCACGTCCAAGCCAGGCGAGCGCGTTCTGGTCCACTCCGCGGGCAAGCGCCGCGAGATTGCTGCATTGGCTCCGGGTCATCATGAGCTGAAGGCGCACTTCTTTGTTCTCTGCATGCGATCAGATGGAGATTTCCCACTTGAGTTCACTGCGGAACCAGGAAAGAAGTACCGACTTAAGTCGGGGGTCGATGCAGATCAGAGGCGATGGAAGCCGTCGATTGTGGAATACTCCGGGGAAGACATTGAAGATAACTTTCCGTGGACAAAGGCAATGTGCAAAGTCAAATCTACCACCGTTTTGTTGCCTCGCTGAGAGGTTGGGCTAACCCAGCCGTGAACCAGGACGCGCGAATAATCGCTCTTTCTCCGATTAGCGACTCGTCGCGCGCCTGTTACGTTAATCGTTAGAAGGCAAAGAGTATGAAGCAGCTACCCGGCAATATCGCTCCATATAAAAGGACACCCGAATTTACGGAAGAAAGTGTGCCTGCCGGGCTTCTTCATGCCCATCAGACCAAAGAGTCGGTGTGGGCAAAAATAGTGATTCTTGAGGGCAAGCTACAGTACACGATCAATGAGCCTGCGCGAGAAGTTATGATTCTCGATGAAAATGTTTATGGTGTTGTTGAGCCCACTGTTTTGCATGAGGTTAAACCGCTTGGTAAGGTTCGGTTCTACGTCGAATTTCATCGTGAGCAGCCGGGCAGATAGGTAACAAAAAAGCCTGGAGAGATAGGTTACACATTTTGACGCTTCAATCTATCGGCAAAGGACCGCTACTCTTCGCCTAGCGTTTGCCTTTAGCAAGCGTAGCCTGGATGAAGCCGGCGCTCGTCGTGAAGTGCGGCGCCTGATCGCAGCATAACGCGATAAAGGTCACGTGTTCACGACCAGCCCGTGCTATCGGCCGGCTGCCGATGATGCCGCGTGAATAGGCGAACAGAATAACCTTCAGCAATACCGTCGGCGGATACGCTGGCGCGCCGGTATCATCGTTCCTATACCGTTCGTCTAGATCGGACAGGTCGAGTCGTAATCGAGCAGATGATTCAACGCGTGCTCGAATGTGCCCGACAACAATTGGCGGGCGAGATCGACAGCTAGAAAGCGGGGGACGTGTCGATTGTTTTGTAGCGAGCCATCGAATGTTTGTATTCGAAAATCTAGATGGCGCGATCTTGCCGAGTGCGTCAACACAAGGCAAGATGCAAGTAGACTTTTTCTACAGCCTCGTTAAACCCCACCCCACATTTCTAGGTTACCGCTTATGACAAATCAATCTGCCCAAGAAATCCAGTTGCTACGCGCAGCGTACGCAGCTTTTAACGCGCGTGACATTGGTGCTGCTCTCACCCTTATGACCGCCGATGTGACTTGGCCGAAAGCTTTTAAAGGCGGTGTTGTCCATGGGCCTGATGAAATCCGCGCGTATTGGACCGAACAGTGGAGCGAGATCGACCCACACGTTGAGCCGATTGCCTTTTATCCCCAAAATGCTTCGCAGGTTCTCGTTGACGTGCATCAAGTCGTGCGCAACTTGGCTGGTTTTGTGCTTGCCGACGAGCACGTTGGTCATCGCTTCATCATCAAGAATGGCTTGATACAAGCTATGGAAGTCTGCTCAATTCCATCGCCCGAGGCCTAAGAACTCATTCGAAAGGGACGCTCGAATAATCGCTCTTTTAAAGCTGAACGTCGAGGCGCGCGCCCCGCAATTTCAAAGTTAGCCCTTATGAAACCCTTTCTCGCAGCAGTCGCAATATGCGCATTCCTTGTCACCGGATGCACAAATGAAACATTCGTGGCGGAGTCCCCGTCCATGGAGCCAAGCATCCCAAAAGGAAGTAAAGTAAAAGTTGAATTGTCGGCTTATAGCAGAGCTGCGCCCGCTCGATTCGATATCGTCGTGTTTCGTCCACCAACAAATAAAGATCATATATTCATGTTTCGTGTTCTGGCTTTGCCAGGTGAGCGCATAACACTTCGCGATTCGAAAATAGAGATTAATGGAACTGATCTTTCTATTCCCGGAAAGATTATCTATTCATCCTTGGCGTCCGGACATCCAGCAACCTACAACAACGTAACACTTGGAAAAGATGAGTATTACCTCGTTGGCGATAACGTCGCGGGAGCAAACGACAGCCGATTTCTCGGCCCCATCCGCAGAGAGGCGATCATGGGTAAAGTCGTAGAGATTCGGGGTGGTCAATAATGCAGGGCCGTTCGTCTGCCCATGATCAGCGAGCTAACTCGGCGCTTTACCTCGCTCCCTTCGGGAGCTGGATGCTGCGCGATAAAGCCGCGCAGCATCGGTTAGCGCTACGTTAGCTGGCTCAAGCAATGTCCGATCTCGTCGTCATTATTGGTCCACCCGCGTCGGGCAAGGCGGCGGTAGGTCTGGCGTTGAGCCAGCTCACCGGCTTTCGCTTCTTTCACAATCACATGACTGCAGAGCCCGCAGCAGCGTTGTTTGGCTGGGGAACTGAAGCCTACAGCGAAGCGGTCGCGGAGATGCGACTCTCATTGTTGGCAAAGGCGCTGGCTCAGCCCAGCATGCCCTCGATTATATTCACTTTCGTCTGGGCATTTGATCTGCCGGCGGACAATCACTTCGTTTCGAAGCTTGTCGAGCTATTCGAGTCGAAAGGCCAACGAGTATTCTTCGTAGAACTTACCGCCACCCTGCAAGCTCGGGTCTCTCGCGAAGGAACGCCGCTTCGGCTGTCGCTTAAGCCTGCCAAACACGATGTTGAGCGTGCCAAGGCGTTCCACCTCGAAGCGGATAAAAAGTACCGAATGAATTCACGCACCGATTTCCCGTATCCGGAAAGACACATCGTCATTGATACCGAGAGTCAGTCGCCCACTGAATCAGCCGGGTTGATCGTTCAGCATTTCGGCTTCGCACGTGCAGCTAGCTAACGTCACGTTGAAATGGGCCTGCGGAAAATAGTATCTTTTCCTTTATTCATTATCGGTGCCGCCGCCTCTTAACTTCTTTATACGTCGAAAGGCACTCCATGATTCTTGAAGTTGCAATACTTAACGTAAAGTCTGGTCAAGAATCTGCGTTTGAGGAAGCGTTCCATGAGGCGAAGTCCATTATTGCTTCTATATCAGGGTTTATATCGCTTGAACTTCAGCATTGTTTAGAAGAGAACAGTCGATACCTGCTTTTGGTGAAGTGGCAAAAACTAGAAGACCACACGGTGGGATTTCGCCAATCTTCGCAGTACCAGCAATGGAAAAAACTTCTTCACCATTTTTACGACCCGTTTCCAACCGTCGAGCACTATGAAAAAGTTAACGACATATAGCTTTTTATTCGAGCCGACGCGGTGTGATATCGACGCAAGGCTTAATAAGGCGTTAAGCATCTATCGCTACATTTCCCTCAACCAGCAAAGAAGAACGCTATTTTTAAATAGTAGTGTCATCCTCCTTGGCTTGTGAGGTTGCCACTCATAGCCCAACATCGCGTTGAAACACGGCGGCGGAATAATCGTGCTTTTTCCTAGTTACCATCGGGGCCGCCACCTCTTAACTTAGCGTTACAAGGCCTTAGCATTTCTTTGGAAAGTTGTTTCATGGCAAAGCGCAAACTTAGCAAGTTACAGCCCCGTTATTCCTTTATCCTTAATCCATATTCAAATGAACGCCTCAGTAAATGCCCCAAGTGTCACAGACCAACTCATTTGCGAAAATTCGCGCTATTGATCGACGTTGAAGAGCGTGGGCTAATAATTCTTGGTAAGACTTGCCGTTATTGCACGCCATGCGAGCTAATAATCACACATCAAGACGAGCTGGAAGGGGAGTTGTGGCATAACCTCCATGCCACTGGCACAGAGATGGAGAGTAGCAAATACATGGTGCTTGGCACAGTCGACAAGACGACTTGGCAAAGCGGACTACAAGGTAGTGGCCCCAAGCTTGATGAAGTGCTTAAGCACACGACAGATTTCAAGCAAGTCCTGGACCTGAAAGTTAAACCTGGCGGCTGGTATCCTGCAAGCCAGAAATAAGGCTCTTTCTGATTTATCAGTTGGAAAAGTCAGAGGGCCTTCTAACTTTGCATTCGAGAGGGACGCGTGAATAATCGCCTTTTTAAAAATGAGCGTCAAAAGCGATGGATGCATTAAAAAGAAAAGCTGTGGCAATAACCGCAGAAGTAGTGGTAAACGTAAGCTGCGGAGCTGTACCTTTTCTAAACAATTGCTGGACCGCTCAGAAATGTAGCGGTGAGGCAGTGGTATTTAAATAATGGAACATAACGTTTTGTTCGAGCCAACGGGGTGGAACAGCGCCGCAAGATTTGCCGTTCCGGGTCCGCGCGGCTCAACAAAGTGTTGGGCGTCTTAAGCATGAACCTTCGCGAACTCGAAACGCTCGGAGAACCAGACCTTGTCATCGCAGGGTTACGTGTCTGGATTCACGGCCGTCAATTTCCGCAAGCGATCGACTATTGGGATGGCAATTGGCTTCGTGTAACGGCCTACTGCGTTTACCCTGAATCAGTGGTTCGTTCTCATGGACCGATCATTCATCTTAGTGAGGTTGTTGGACTGCTCCGAGAATGTGAAATGCTCTATCAAACGCTTGAAGGTCAAGCTGTTCTCCGCTGCATAGAACCCAATCTCGGTGTCGAACTTATCGCCGAAACTGGCGGCCATATCAAAGTTCAGTTGTCTATTACCCCAGACCACATGACCGAGTCACACAGCTTCGAAGAAGAATTCGATCAATCGTACCTCCCACCAATCATTGCTTCTTGTCGGGCTATTCTTGCCAAGTTTCCCGTTCGCGAGTCTGAGGTACTTCCAAAGTGAAAATGACGTCAAACCCGATGGTCAAGGAGGGCGCGCGAATAATCAAGGCGCCCTTATCGTCGTTAGCAATATTGCCACTAATTTTTGGGCCAGTTGAGGCGAATCTTCCACCGGCAGAAAATGTGCAGATCGTAAGCACCATCATCAAAATTCAAGCCTCACCAGTCGAAGTGTTTGACCAACTAGCTTAAGGGAGATGAGCGATAGCGTAATTCACTTAGCTATGTCGTTGCTTTCCATGCGGCAGAGGGTGCTCCGCTTTTTTGTCCTAACCGCGCTATTTGAAACAACAGGAAACTTGCTCCACTTGTCGATAATACTGAAGTACTATCGACGCCCGACATTGCATGAAAATATACTTTACAAGCTTGAAGCACTGGAAAGTTTTCCGCTTGATGTAAAGAAACATGGAGTGAGCGTTTGAAAGATGCGGTGGAGTTTTTATATTTGAATTCCACACTGTCATTTATCAAACAAGAGAAGGCCCATTAGATTTACAAGATATAAGGAAAAAATAGCATGAGAAATATAAAGATTTCTAGTTACATTTCATCTCGTATCAATAGCAAAGGCTTCGCTATAGTTATCACTTCTGTCTTGCTTTCTATAAACGGTGTCTCACAAGCAGAAAATGTCGGCAAGATTAAAACAAAAGACAATCTAACTTATAAGGATGGTCGCTTAATCCAAGCGATAACGCCCGATGGCCATCGCTGTACATTTAATTACGCGCCTAATGGAGATTTTATTTCGTCAGTGCCATCTAGTTGTGGCAACCCAAAAGATCGGGTTAAACAAAACTAAGCAGCTAGTAAATATTTTTTGCTTAATTCTTAATTTTGACGGAATGGAAGACTATGAAACCATTGACACGCGTTATTGGCTGCTTGATTTTTTCTCTTGGAATCACGCCCGCCTTTGCAAAAAAATTGCCGGCAGATAATTCTCAGTCTGCAGTCGCATATCAAATCAATGTTGCGCACACCGGTGCTATAACTTTTACAAACGCTTTTTCTCCGCCTCTTAATGAGATATGGCGTAAAGACCTTGGCGGTGCAATTTCATATCCGCTAATTGCAGAAGGTAAAGTGTTTGTTACGGTAGTAGAGGCAGGAGGCGGGTATGGCACTATGCTTTATGCATTAGACCAAACGAATGGTACGTCTGTCTGGGGGCCGGTGGTTTTGGATGGCACGTACTTTTGGGCGAACGCGGCTTATGATCAAGGTCAAGTCTTTGTTGTCAATTTCGATGGGCTGTTAAAAGCGTTTGATGCTAAAACCGGTAACGTGAATTGGAGTGTTCAATTGCCAGGTCAATATGCATTTAGCTCTGCGCCTACCGCTGCAAATGGCACTGTGTATATTGGTGGCGCAGGGAGTGGAGGAACGCTTTACGCTGTGAATGAAACAAATGGGGAAGTGCTTTGGACTGGCTCCGTTGCGAACGGCGATAATAGTTCGCCCGCACTATCTGCAGATAGCGTTTTTGTTTCTTATGCGTGCCCTCAAAGCTATAAGTTCGATCGGCTAACGGGAAATCAGCTATGGCACTATAGTGGTCCATGTTCGGGAGGCGGAGGAAAGACAACGGTCTATTACAATGGGCGCTTGTATGTTAGGGATGTATTTTTTGATGATGATTACACTGTAAATGGATATGCGCTTGACGCCATTAGTGGTCAACCTACCGGCCATTTTAGTGCTTCTGCCGCCCCCGCTTTTTCCGGCAAGCTTGGCTTTTTTTTAAACAACGGGACACTTCAGGCGAAGACAACCGATACGGACCAAACGGTTTGGTCGTTTGCAGGTGACGGCGCGTTAAGCACGGCGCCGATCGTTGTCAACAACGTTGTTTATGTCGGATCGACAAGCGGTAGTCTTTATGCCCTTAATACAACATCCGGGGAACAGATATCGCAAATCAACGTAGGCGCAAGCATTCCCGCTCCGGACGAGCACAATGTTTCTCAACCGCTTACGGGACTTTCTGCTGGAGAAGAAATGATTGTTGTACCGGCCGGAAATACTCTCGTTGCATTTAAGGCTGTTTGTACAATGCATCATCATATCAAAGGAGCATTAGGCGCAAAATCCGGGCAGCCAACATTCGACGCGGCGTTGGATTTAAATCATGACGACAGGATTGATAGTAACGATTTAGCAATACTCGAACGGCGTGTTCCTAAGGGAAAGCCTTGTAAGTGATAGCGACATATTCGGTGGCTTCGTAAATGTTCAAGGCATGCTAGTGGCCAGTTACGTTGATTTTGTAGGAGTGGGCCATGCCCGCTCCTACATCCTAAAAATCCAGCGTGATTAAGCACTGGGAGTTCGGACTAGAAGAACTACCTTTTAGTAAATTTCTTTTAATAGCCTTCTTAAGCATATCAAGAGCTTTATCCAATGTAAGGCTATTAGCTGGTGACTTCGTTACGTTAGCGGTCAAAAGAAGGAAGAAAACAACGATGCTAAGTTACGAAACGCTGGATGCAATTGCCGATTCTTACAATCCGTTGCTAGCGCTAATATCGCTTGCTCTTATCGCCACAGGCCTGTGGAAAGCGCAGTGGAAATTAGCCAGAGTGAGAATTTTAGCCTTTGCTGTTGCTGCATTAGTCGCATATGGTTTTATGCTTTTGGATGGCTATCTAAATATCTGGTCTGCCTTTAGTCTCGACTACAGCACGCACACAGCAGTGTCTCTTGGTTTAATCATTTTTTTGTCTTTCAATGCACCGAAATTAATTGCTGTTTGGGTTGTCTCTTTTATAAGCTATGTGTTGCTAATGCTGTACCAGCGTTATCACACGATTTCTGACATTGCCACAACAAGTGTCGTGGTTGGTGTCCCTATCGCTTGGGCCTTTACTTATCTCTACAAGCACATTGAGCAACCGGGGAAGATAGGTAATAAAAAAGTCTGAGGACATCAAAAAGGGGACACTATCCTCAAAAATAATAAAGGGATAAAGAGTAGCGTCCCCAATAGTCGCCGTGAGTGGCGGCTAGTATTTCTCGACGCTGTGGCCATTCAATACATACATCCTGTTTCACAAAACTCGGCCACTCCATCCAGTGTGCCGAACGCCCGCCTTAGATCAATGCTTCGGCCCACTACGGAGGGTTCAACCTTGGGTCCTGGCAGTAGCGGGCTTGTGCGAAGAGCCAGCATGGCTGGGCTTCACCGAAATCTTGAGATTGAGTGCTTGCGGACTTTAAAGCTTAAGCCATGTCGTAGTATTGCTCGTCCAGATCATGTTCACCCCACAATAAATCAACAACCCTTTCCGCCTCGGCTGGACACTCGAAGTGGTCTGCTCCATTCGTGTTGATGTTGGCGCTTGGCGAGCAAAGAGGTTGATTGGACGTTTGCATGATTTATTGCCTTTCTTGTTCGTTGATGAATCAAACAGCGCAAAGCATTGCTTTGAATGCCAGCATGAAATCAGTTATTACCCTGTCACATTCATATTAATAGAACCGCCTCTGAATTGAGTGAGCCAAACGGCGGATTGACATAAAAAATGTAACCTGTTACGCCGCCATTGTGATTTCGGTGATGAGTAAGCAATTAATTTAATATCAATTTGTCGGGATATCCGCTCATCGCCTAATATCGCGTTGAAACAAGATGGCGGAATAATCATCAGTTTTCCCAGTTACCATCCGGACCGCAGCCCCTTAACTACACCGTACGTTCATATTAAATCCGCTCTATGTCCCAAGGTCGTTTCATGTCACGGAAGAGATCAAAACAGCTAGAGAAGGCGCTTCGGCAATTCGCGGGGATTGCGTATGAAAGAGAACTAGCCACTGCTACCCACGCGCTACAGAGCGAGTTTGTGCGTTGGGAGCGCAAAGAAATCGACGTGTTCGAACTGAACGACAAAATTCACGAGTTCCACCATGGGATATCTCGCACACTCTATGGACGTTATGTTGGCATGGACGCGGCGTTTGGAGTGGCAAGTGCCTTGCATCTCGGAATACTGAATCGTGAAGAGGTTGGAGAAGCTGTCTTTCTATCTGTTGAAGGAATGGTTTTGTCCCTCGCTTCTATGGCGAAAAATGACGGCGAGGCGTAGCCCAACAGTCGAGCCGACATCCGCAAAAAAAGCACGCAATTCGGCTAGCGCCGCTTTAAGCGCATTATAGAGATGCGTATGTTTGAGTGGGCAATCCACTTCCGCTGAAGAGCGGTCGTCCTTGATGGGCTATTACTGCCCCCGTTAGACGCATGCAACTGCGCGTTTCTAGGTTGAACTGTTACGAACACCGCATGTCTTTTAAATATGGCAAAGATTCTTGCCAATGTGAAATCTTTAATGTTCCACACGGTATTTTTTAATAAACCAACCTGCTTGTCATCTAAAGAAGATTCCTTCTCACCACGGTTGGTTGCATTTACACCATATAACGCCAGGAGAATTTGTCATGGCTAACGTAAGCAATGAAACAATTGAAAAACTCGCGTCGCAGATGCGAGGTGAAGTGATAACCCCATCCGATTCACAATACGACAACGCGCGGGCTATCTGGAACGCCATGATCGATCGAAGGCCGGCCGTGATCGTAAGGTGCAAAGGTGTTGCGGATATTACTCGATCGATATCTTTCGCTCGCGAACAGAACCTGTTACTCGCTATACGTGGAGGCGCACACAACATTGCTGGTAATGCGATTTGCGACGATGGTTTGGTGGTCGATCTGTCACGGATGAATTCGGTGCACGTAAATCCAGAAACTCGCCGCGCCTATGTTGAATCCGGCGCGACGCTCTACGATTTCGATCACGAAGCACAAATCTTCGGTCTTGCGACACCGCTCGGTATCAACTCCACTACCGGCGTTGCCGGTCTAACATTGGGTGGCGGGTTCGGTTGGCTCACGCGCAAATATGGGTTGACCATCGACAACCTCGTTTCTGCGGAAATCATCACCGCCGAGGGAAAACGAATAGTAGCGAGCGAACAAAATAATCCAGACTTATTTTGGGGAATTCGCGGTGGTGGTGGCAATTTTGGTGTTGTGACTCAATTCGAATTTCAAATGCACGCTGTCGGTCCCAACGTGTTATGCGGCCTGCTGGTGTTTCCGTTAAGCGAAGGGAAGACGGTGCTTAATCAATATCGAAAATTTGTAGACAACATGCCGGATGAATTGAGTGTATGGGCGGTGCTGCGCAAGGCGCCGCCTTTACCGTTTCTTCCAGCAGACGTGCACGGCAAGGAGGTTGTCGTTCTCGCCGTTTGTTATGCAGGAGATATCGAGACCGGTAAACAGCTTATAGAACCGCTTCGGGGTTTCGGCAAGCTACACGGTCAACATATCGGTCCCAATCCTTATGCAGCGTGGCAACAAACATTTGATCCACTACTTGCACCCGGCGCGCGGAACTATTGGAAATCACATAACTTCACGTCATTGAGCGATGCTCTCATTGACACGGTACTGGATTACGCGGGAAAGCTGCCTTCTCCTCTGTGTGAGATTTTCATGGGCCTGTTGGGCGGGCAAGCGAGCAGGATATCGCCGGACGCTACTGCCTACACGCATCGAGATGCGAAGTTCGTGATGAATGTGCACACTCGATGGGAAACACCGGAGGACGACGCTAAGTGCATCGACTGGGCTCGCGACTTCTTCAAGGTCTCGACACCTTATGCCACGGGTGGCGTATACGTTAACTTCCTAACCGAAGATGAGTCCGATCGTTTGAAGGCCGCTTATGGAAATAACTATGACCGGTTGGTTGAACTCAAGAAAAAATACGACCCGGAAAATCTGTTTCGGATGAATCAGAATATTGCGCCGTCGAAAGGTTGATCGGTCGCTCTAAGCTTTGTCATTCTCGTGGCGAAATTTGGTATACGTTGATCAATTAACTCGATCCAATGTCGCACCGGCTTGATCGTTCCGCTTTCGATATGCGTAAGGCAGCCAATGTTTGCAGTAGCGATGAATGCCGGCTCGCCGGATTCGAGTGCCGCTACTTTGTTGGCTAATAATTGCTTGGAAATTTCCGGCTGCAGGATTGAATAAGTTCCGGCGGAGCCGCAACAAAGGTGACCATCAGGCACAGGCGTTAATCGATAGCCTGCGAGAGTTAACAATGACTCCACTACGCCTCGGATTTTTAAACCATGCTGAAGGCTGCAAGGCGAATGAAAAGCGACTGGCGTCGATGCAATTGTTTCTGCGCGACCTAATAATTTTTCCAACGCAGTTTTTTCTGCGGCGATGACTTGGCTGACATCACGAAATAACTGCGAGACTCGCTCGGCACGTTGCGCGTAATGTTTATCGTTGCGCAATAGATGGCCATATTCCTGCACCATCGTTCCACAACCACTCGCTGTTACAACGATTGCTTCTGCACCTGCCTCGATATGCGGCCACCACGCATCGATATTGCGACGAACATAATCAAGCGCTTCTTCCTGCGCATTCAGATGGTGGGACACGGCGCCACAACAGCCGGCTCGATCAGCGCGAATCAGCGATATGCCGATCGCATTCAACACGCGCGCAGTGGCCGCGTTGATAGATGGCGCGATGCCTGGTTGCACGCAACCTTCCAAGATAAGCATTTTTCGTGCATGAAGTTGCGCAGGCCAATCGCCGCTTGGACGTAGTATTGGTATGCTGTCTTTCAATGATTTCGGCAAGATCGGCCTGAGCGCACGGCCCATCTTTATTAGTGGATTAAAGATAGATTGATTCGGAATTATTTTGCGTAACGCAGTTCGCCGCAGAGTACTTGCTGCGCGCCGTGGAACTTTTGATTCGACGAGATTGCGGCCAATATCTACTAGCCGACTATATTGCACACCTGAAGGGCAAACCGTTTCACACGCTCGGCAGGTAAGGCAGCGATCCAAATGCAGCTGCGTTTTTTCTGTAACCGGCGCGCCCTCCAGCATTTCCTTCATCAAGTAAATACGGCCACGCGGACTATCGAGTTCGTTATTCAATAGTTGATATGTTGGGCATGCGGCAAGACAAAAACCGCAATGCACACACTTGCGCAGAATGGCGTCAGCCTCTTGTCCTTCAGGCGTATCTTTGATGGAGTCAGCGAGCTTGGTTTGCATGTTTTAATAAATCTCAAAAATCATAGATTCGTCCGGGATTGAAAATCCCGTGAGGGTCCATAGTTATTTTTAGACGCTTGTGAAGTGCGGCGATCGCTGGCGATAATGGATGAAACACCGCATCTGATTTATCAACCGAGCGGAATAAGGTTGCATGCCCGCCAGCTGCTGTCACTTTCGATCGCAATTCAGTTGCGTTGACCGAGCCCGCGATCCAACGCAATGCACCGCCCCATTCAATTAATTGTGGCTGAGCAAGATTTAACGACGGTGTAGTCGATGGCACAGAAACGCGCCACAACGTATTTGCCTGCTGAAAAAAATCCGCAGTCTGATCGCGAAGGCCATTCCAGAAATCTTCCGCAACGATTTCACCACCAAGCATTTCTTTCTTTGCTCGCACCGCGCTTTCAGCACCGGAAAGTCTAACGGTCAACGCGCCGGCCATATAACAAGTAGCCGAAATGGGAATCGCTTTGCCTGCCCATTCATTCATTTTCTGAATTGCTTGATCTTCGGTCATCGCCAAACGCAGCGTCATTTCTGCAGCGGGCTTGGGCAATGTTTTTAAGGACACTTCCGTCAACACACCTAAGGTTCCCAACGCGCCAACCATAAAACGCGAAGCATCGAACCCTGCTACGTTTTTTATCACCCGACCACCGAAGGAAAGATCATCACCTCGCCCGTCGATCAGCCGTACGCCAAGCACGAAGTCACGCGCGGCACCTGCATAAGGTCGGCGAGGACCGGATAAGCCTGTTGCGATCGCGCCGCCTAGTGTTCCTCGATTCATAAATCTAGGTGGCTCAAAAGCTAACATCTGCCCTGCGTCAGCGAGCGTTTTTTCAATTTCATTTAATCGCGTGCCGGCACGTGCGGTAATGACGAGTTCGGTCGGTTCATAGTCGACGATACCGGAATAAGTGGTGACATCAAGAACCTCGCCGTGAAAGCGTTGACCATAAAAATCTTTGCTGCCTTCGCCTCGAATGCGTAACGCGGTTTTTTTTTCCGCAGCTAGACGAATCGTTTCTGAGAATTGTTCAATCATTAGAATCTCGGCAACTCGGGATGCGGCATTACGCCCTGGTGTATATGCATCTTGCCGAACTCCGCGCATCGATGCAGGGTTGGTACCGCTTTGCCTGGATTCAATAATTCATGCGCATCGAAGGCATGCTTGATCGCACGAAAAACGGCAAGCTCCTTGGGGCGAAACTGCACGCACATCTGATTAATCTTTTCTATTCCCACACCGTGTTCACCGGTAATCGTGCCGCCATTCGCTACGCACAGCCCAAGGATTTCAGCACCGAACGCTTCGGTGCGTTCCAGTTCACCCGGTTGATTGGCATCGAACAAAATTAACGGATGTAAATTACCGTCACCCGCATGGAAAACATTGGCACAGCGTAGCCCGTATTTTTTTTCCAGCGCTTGAATCCCTTCCAACACCACTGCCAGCCGTTTTTTGGGAATAGAGCCGTCCATGCAATAGTAATCCGGTGAAATCCGGCCCACGGCAGGAAACGCCGCCTTGCGCCCGGACCATAACTTGAGGCGCTCTTCTTCATTTTGCGAGACACGGATGGCGGTGGCGCCGCTTCGTTCCATCACTTCCCGCATGCGTGCCGTTTCCTCTACAACTTCTTCCGCCGTGCCATCCGACTCACAGAGCAATATCGCTTCTGCATCTAAGGGATAACCAGCCTTAGCGAACGGCTCTACCGCTTGCGTCGCCGCTTTATCCATCATCTCCAAACCGGCGGGAATAATACCAGCCGCGATAATATTTGCCACCGCTTCGCCTGCTTTCACCACACTATCAAACGCAGCAAGTATTACCTGAGCCTGTTCTGGTTTTGGCAGCAGCTTTACCGTTACTTCGGTCACCACGCCGAGCAAACCTTCTGAGCCAGTCATCAACGCGAGCAGATCGTAGCCAGCGCTGTCGAGCGCCTCGGACCCAATTTCCAATATCTCGCCATCAATAGTGACGACACGCAATCGCAAGATGTTGTGTACGGTCAAACCATATTTTAGACAATGCACGCCGCCGGAATTTTCTGCGACATTGCCGCCGATGGAACAAGCAATCTGGCTGGATGGATCAGGCGCATAGTAAAGGCTGTATTGCGCGGCAGCTTCGGATATCGCCAAATTACGGACGCCAGGTTGCACGCGTGCGATGCGTGCCAGCGGATCGATAGATAAGATTCGCTTCAGCTTAGCGACGGAAAGCAATACGCCATTCGCAAGCGGCGTCGCGCCACCCGATAGTCCTGTTCCCGCACCGCGCGCTACAACGGGAACGCGCAATCGCTGACACAGTTTCAGAACAGCAGCGACCTCTTTCTCATCCGACGGCAACACAACAATCAACGGCAACTGCCGGTAAACGGAAAGGCCATCGCATTCGTAGGGTTTTAAATCTTCCTGCTCGTGAAGTATGGCGTCAGCGGGGAGCAATGAACGCAGTTCGCGTACCAATGTGTGACGCAAAGAATTGTCTGATTCGGATGCTGCTTGCACGTGCAAAATCCTTTGGTGAGATTTTTGAGTCTTGGCTCTAGCGACTCAGCGTGAATATGTTATATCGCTATGAGAACAAAAGAATATCTTATATATAACATTCAGGACTAAGGCTTGCTTACTAGCTGTTTAGTGATGTACGCTCATTGTTCGCTGCATGGGTTTTCTTCCCACTCCAACTATCGGCTATGTTCATATCCCTTAATGCTTGCTAAAAAAGCGATCATCCCTCGGCCTACTTCTCTAGGCCGCTACCAGATCACCGGCGTCCTCGGACAAGGTGCGATGGGGATGGTGTACCGGGCGTACGACCCGGTCATTGAGCGAACAGTTGCGGTCAAAACCATTAATCTTCGCTTTGAAGCGCACGAGATTCAGCCGTTCAAAGAACGTTTTTACCGCGAGGCCAAAGCAGCCGGTGGTTTGAATCATCCAAACATCGTGACCATTTATGATGTAGCCGAAACCGAGCGCGAGGCCTACATTGCGATGGAGTTATTGGAAGGTTTAAGCCTTCGGCAAATCATCGATGCTGGTAGCCTCCCGACCGCTACCCGCACCGCCAGGATTATCGCAGAAGTCGCCGATGCGTTGTCTTACGCGCATGACCGTGGCGTCATCCACCGCGATATTAAGCCGGCAAATATTCTTCTTACCAAGAACGGCCTGACTAAAATCACGGATTTTGGGATTGCCCATTTGCCAGCCACATCCAGCACGCAACCTGGATTATTGGTTGGCTCTCCGCGCTATATGTCACCCGAACAAATAACCGGCTCGTCGATCGATGGAAGGTCCGATACTTTCTCTCTCGGCGCTGTATTGTACGAATTGCTGACCGGCCAGGCACCGTTTCATGGCAAGGATCTTGGCGAATTAATGTATAGCATCCTCCATAAAACTCCATTGCCATTATCTTCCATCGCACCGGGAGTCCCCGTGGGTCTAGACGGCATCATAGTTCGCGCGCTAGCGAAAAAACCTGAAGATCGATTCGAAAACACCCGTGATTTTGCCCGTGCACTACGCGCTTTCCAGGCATCGCCCGGTCTTCCGGTATCGCTAGTCCAAGAGTTGCCGCCAGATCAGAATGCTTCTGCTACCGAACTTGTAAAAACCGACGATGACAAAGTCGAATCGGTGAAAACAGCGCCTTCCTTAACCCAACAACGCCGAAAAATAGCCGTGTATCTAACACTAGGAATTATCGCAACCGGCCTCGTTGCCCCAGCTCTTTATAACGAGCTTACGGACAAACAAGTAGGGTTCACTTCGCGGCCAGTCCAGGCAGTAGCCAATAATCAACATCGCCCTGCCGTGATGCCGCGCATATCAACGCCACCGGTACATGCAAACACAGCGGCGACGGTTCCCGTAAGTCCCTCACGCGCTCCAGAACTGAAATCCGAGGAATCCAAACCAGCGGTCTCAAGCAAAAAAAACCGACTAACTGAAGTAAACGAACAATTACATGTCTTGCGACGCGAGCTAGATGATCTGAGGACTAAGTTCACCGAAGCGCATCCCGATGTAGTAACGAAAAAGCGCCACATCGAAATACTGGAAAAAACAAAGCAGAAATACGAACGAGGTTAGTGCGTTTTTCATGACAACTTTCACCCAGTCGTCATGAAAAACGCTGTAAAGCCGTATCAAATAATAATTAAATAACGGACTTCAACAATTTCCCCATCTCAGCCGGATTACTAGTGACTTTAATTCCACACTCTTCCATCACGGCCAGCTTTTCTTGAGCAGTTCCTTTACCACCTGAAATAATCGCACCAGCATGGCCCATGCGTTTTCCCGGTGGAGCAGTCACTCCGGCAATAAATCCGACAACGGGTTTTTTCATATTGTCTTTGATCCAACGCGCACAGGTTTCTTCCGCATCGCCACCAATCTCGCCGACCATAATGACCGCATCGGTTTCCGGATCATCGTTAAACATTTTCATAACATCGAGATGTTTCAATCCATTCACCGGATCGCCACCGATACCTACGCAACTCGATTGGCCTAAACCTTGCTCCATCAATTGCCCGACTGCTTCGTAAGTCAATGTGCCCGATCGGGAGACGACACCGATACGGCCTTTCTTGTGAATGTGGCCAGGCATAATGCCGATCTTGATCTCTTCGGGCGTAATGATCCCGGGACAATTCGGGCCGATAAGAAGGGTTTTCTTACCTTGCATTTTGTAGCGGGTGCGAATCATGTCGGCGACAGGAATGCCTTCGGTAATGCAAATGACGAGGTCCAACCCTGCCTCGACGGCCTCATCAATCGCCGCAGCGGCGAAGGGCGGCGGCACATAAATCACCGAAACGGTTGCGCCGGTCGCGTTTTTAGCTTCTTCAACAGTCCCGTAAATCGGGATTCCTTCGAAATTCTCTCCCGCTTTTTTCGGATTCACCCCGGCAACGAAGCAATCCTTACCATTCGCATAATCCCGGCACATGCGCGTATGAAATTGGCCGGTTTTGCCGGTGATCCCTTGCGTGATGACTTTGGTATTTCTATTAATGAGGATTGACATTAGTTAGCCCCTTTAGCAGCAGCAACGACCTTCTGCGCAGCATCGGCCATATTGTTCCCAGAAATAATAGGCAATCCCGATTCAGCCAGGATTTTTTTGCCTAGATCGACATTCGTGCCTTCCAATCGAACCACTAGCGGCACGGTCAAATTCACCTGCTTGGCTGCAGCGACGACGCCGTTAGCGATCACATCGCATTTCATGATGCCACCGAAAATATTGACCAAAATAGCTTCTAGATTCGGGTTCTTTAGCATCAGCTTAAAAGCCTCGGTCACTTTTTCGGTCGTTGCACCACCGCCGACATCCAAGAAATTGGCAGGGCTACCGCCGTATAACTTGATGATGTCCATGGTTGCCATTGCCAGACCTGCACCATTGACTAGACAACCGATATTGCCATCAAGGGAAATATAAGAGAGGTCGAATTTCGATGCTTCGATCTCGGCTGGATCTTCCTCATCCAAGTCGCGTAGCGCAACGATATCGGGATGACGAAAAAGCGCGTTGGAATCGAAGTTCAACTTAGCATCCAGAGCCAGCACCTTGCCGTCGCCGGTCAAGATCAGCGGATTAATCTCGGCAAGCGATGCATCGCATTCGTTGAATGCTTTATAAAGTGCTTGCATGAATGCTCTAGCTTGAGCAACGGATGCATCAGGCACGCCAATTTTACGCGCGACATCGTCGGCATCTGCATCTTGTAGACCTGTCGCCGGATCTATCGCGATCTTAAAAATTTTCTCTGGATGATTTTCGGCGACTTCTTCGATTTCCATCCCGCCTTCGGAACTCGCCATTAGCGTTACGCGCTGCGTTGCGCGATCAACCACCATGCCGACGTAGAGTTCTTTCTTGATGTCGGCACCTTCTTCGACAAGCAGCCGCTTGACGAGCCGGCCTTGCGGACCGGTTTGGTGCGTTATTAACGTCATTCCAAGAATTTTGGAGGCGTAGTCGCGCACTTCTTCAATTGTTTTAGCGACCTTTACGCCGCCACCTTTACCGCGACCGCCAGCGTGAATTTGCGCTTTCACCACCCAAACCTTGCCACCTAGTGTTTGTGCCGCCTTTACTGCCTCATCAACTGAAAAACAAGGCATACCGCGTGGTGTGGCAACCCCATACTTGCGAAGGAGTTCCTTCCCTTGATACTCGTGAATGTTCATGCTTGCCCTTTAGCTGATATGAGTGAGAGCAATATTAAAACGCTCTACCCTTATGCGATTTACAGAAACTCAGACTAATTAGAAGACTCCAAAACCATTCTAGCAGGAACATTTAACGTACTCACCTACAAAAATGCAAACGCGTAGCGGACACTGCTATAGAATATTGAAAAAGCATCACCTGTAGGACTTACGCAAAATTGCCCCAGTGGCGTTGCTCCTCCTTGCCGTACAAACGCGCACTGTCTGCGTCGTCGTGCCTTGCTGGGGCAATTTTGCGTAAGCCCTAAATCATTATTTCGCCTCTGTGGGCGGCCTACAATAACGTTGTTCCTTCGAATGCTCGATATTATCTGCGTACGCCTAATTCTGTTGATTGCGCTTTGCTTAGGGCTTCCCAGCCTTTCACTTGCGCAGCCGGGGGACGATACATTCCTCGCCGCGCGTGATGCATACAATGCACGCGACTTGCGAAAGCTCGACACCTTAGCCGTCAAACTTACCGATCACCCACTTGCGGTGTATGTAGCTTATTGGCAGTTCTCTTCACGGATAGGTAGCGTGTCCCCTACTGATGTACGTGCCTTTCTTACTCGTTATGCCGATACACCGTTGGCCGAGCGTTTACGTGTGGAATGGTTAAAAGAACTCGGGCGACAAAAGAGCTGGGAAACACTCAACGACGAATATCCTAAGCTCGTTAATGCGGATACAGAAGTTACTTGCTATGCACTGCAAGGAAAACTTGCGCTCAATGGCACCGACATCAGCAAGGAGGGACACGCGATTTGGTTCAGCGCTAAGACCAGTCCGGATTCCTGCGCACCTGTTTTCGATCAAATGATGACTTCCGGAACACTCTCCGCCGAGGACGTTTGGCGGCGCATTCGGCTGGCGCTAAATGCAAACAACGTTACGCTGGCCAAGCAACTCAACGAGCATGTACTGGCCTTAGGAAAGATTAACGAGAAGGCGCTAGATACCGCGAATACTGCCCCTCAACACTATCTCGAACGAAACAGTACGCAGTTAGGTAATCGCGCCTCACGTGAAATTGTCATTTTTGCATTGATTCGCTTGGCGCGATCCCAATCCGCGATAGCTGCCGATTATTTAAAAGATATTGCGCCCCATTTGCCAGCAAAGGATGCCGCCTATGCGTGGGGACAAATTGCTTACTACGGCGCGTTGAGCCATAACCCCAATGTCCTTGCTTGGTATGATAAAGCGAGCCAAGCAACCTTAAGCGATAACCAAATTGCTTGGCGAATACGGTCAGCCTTACGCATGCAAAATTGGCCGGAAGTATTATCGAGTATCGATCAGTTATCGAGCAACGAGCAACGTGAGAGCAATTGGCGGTATTGGAAAGCACGGGCATTGAAAGCAACGGGCAAGGCAGAAGAAGCCACCGATATTCTGTTGCCGCTATCTCGCGAAACACATTTTTATGGCTTACTCGCCGGCGAGGAACTTGGTCCTACGTTATCCAATCCAACCGTGATATGGAAACCCGGTGATCAGGATATTGCCAATATCCGCCAGGTTCCTGGTATCCGGCGAGCGCTTTTTTTGAAAGAATTGCAGATGACCGTTGAGGCGCTGCGTGAATGGTCAATGGTGACGCGCGGTCTCGATGACCGCCAATTGCTCAGTGCCGCCGAAGTGGCCAGCAAGGCCGGATGGATTGATCGAGCGATCTTTACCGCCGATCGCACAAAAGAGCTGCACGATTATAGCTTGCGCTTCCCCACGCCATTTCGTGATGCCCTCAAAGCCAACGCCATTAAATATCAGCTTGATGAAGCTTGGGTCTATGGCCTCATTCGCCAGGAAAGCCGATTCATTACCGAAGCACAGTCACCGGTAGGCGCAAGAGGTTTAATGCAGGTTATGCCAGCGACGGCGCGATGGATTGCAAAAAAATTGGGCATCAAGAATTTACGTGACACGCAAATCTCCGACGTCAACACAAACATCGCCTTGGGTACGTTCTACATGCGTAATGTGCTCGATAGCCTCGGCCACCCGGTTCTAGCCACAGCTGGTTACAACGCAGGGCCAGGCAGAGCACGCCGTTGGCGCGGACTGACTGCGCTGGAAGGGGCTATCTATACTGAGTCAATTCCCCTTACCGAAACGCGTGACTACGTGAAGAAAGTAATGACGAACGCGACACTGTATGCGTTGCAACTCGGCCTCACGCCACATCCTCTCAAGGAACGATTAGGCGTTATCGGCGGCCAGACCACAACGACCGTAGAAGATAGCAATCTCGAACCTGCAACAGGAAGTTAATCACCTTTAGATAGATAGAAAAATTAAACAATGAGTACCAAAAAAATTTGCATATTAGGCGGCAGTGGTTTTGTCGGACGTTATATTGCCGAAGCGCTCGTTGAACGCGGCCTGGATGTTCGAGTGCTCACCCGTAGACGGGAACGCATTAAACATTTACTCGTGTTACCAACAGTCGAGATAGTCGAAACTAATGTCCATGATGAGTTTGCACTGATTAGGCTATTTCAAGGTTTTGACGCTGTCATTAATCTGGTTGGCGTATTACACGATGGGAAAGGCAAACAAGGCTTCGAAGCTTCGCATGTCGATCTCGTTCGCAAAGTGATTAACGCGTGTCAAAATGCGGGTGTAAAACGCCTTCTTCATATGAGTGCGCTAAATGCCGTGCCCGATGGGCCCAGCCAATATTTACGCTCAAAAGGAAAAGGCGAATCGATGGTCCGTGGCGCCAAGGGTAAACTTAATGTGACAATTTTCCGCCCCTCGGTGATCTTTGGTCCGGAAGATAACTTCCTCAACCGATTTGCTGCGATGGTAAAAACCTTTCCCATCTTGCCGCTTGCCGCAGGCAAAACGCGCTTCCAACCAGTATTTGTTGAAGATGTCGCGCGCGTTTTTGTTGATAGCCTAGACCGTCGCGAGACATACGGTAAAACATATGATGTTTGCGGTCCGCGCGTCTATACGCTGCATGAGTTAATACAATTTACCGCAGCAGTCATGCATAAGAGTCGTACGATTATCGATCTTCCACCGTTCCTTTCGATGCTCGAAGCGACGATTCTGGAATTCATGCCCGGAAAACCGCTGACGCGCGATAATTTGCGCTCCATGCAAGTCGATAGCGTATCCAAGCAAGATTTTGAAGCGCAGTTCGGCTTCAAACCGACATCATTAGCAGCCGTCGCGCCCACGTACCTCGCCAACAAAACGCCGCGAGGCCGCTATCATTATTTTCGTTATCGTGCCGGACGGTAGTTGAACCTAGAAACGGCGATTGACCACTTATTGATCGTTGGAGAAGTCCGTGAATTATGAATGTGCCGTGAATTTGGATACGCACCGAATGGATGACCACGCTACGCACCCGATTGCACGTTTTTCGAGCTGTCCGGCGTTGTTGCTCCGCCTTGCATGGAATGGCCATGCCGCGTTG
>JAZKCF010000046.1:0-39991 GCA_040388195.1 Pseudomonadota bacterium | reverse complement strand
CGTCCCTTGTCCATGTATTGGTGACGTAAGCCGCTGAAACACATAAAGAGCCTTTAGCTTTTACAACAAACCATGACTGCCAGTCGTCTACAACAAGAAATCCCTGGCAACACCCTTACCGCGCACGATGCGACGCAGGCAATTCAACGCTTCCAGCTGAATCTGCCGTACTCGTTCCCGCGTCAAACACATGTTCTCCGCAAGCTCTTCCAGAGTGCCGACTTCCTGCCCATTCAATCCGTAGCGGCGTTCAATGACCCAACGCTGCTTTTCGTTTAATTGGGCGAGCCATTCCTGCATATGGTCCAGCACTTCGGCTTGCTCGAGCATTTCATCCGGGGAAAGGCTTCCCTCATCAGGAATGGACTCGCCAATAGTGAGCATCGGATCGATGTCCAAAGGCGCGTCCAAAGAGGCCATGCGTTCGTTTAGATTCAACACTCGGCGAACCTCTTCCACCGGTTTGCCAAGCATATGGGCTACATCTTCCGCGGTGGGCTCCTTCGCCGTGCGCGCCTCCAGAAAACGCAACGCTCGAAGATAGACATTGAGCTCCTTAATAACATGAACTGGAAGGCGAATCGTGCGTGATTGATTCATGATGGCTCGCTCGATATTCTGGCGAATCCACCAAGTTGCATACGTAGAAAAACGAAAACCCCGTTCGGGGTCAAATTTTTCCAACGCATGAATAAGGCCAAGATTGCCCTCCTCGATTAAATCGAGCAATGGCAAACCGCGGTTAATGTAGTGCTTGGCGATATTCACAACCAAGCGCAGATTGTGCTCAATCATGCGCTGACGCGCTTCAAAATCGCCGCTTTTTGCAGCCTGTGCTAGCTTTTTCTCCTCGGTGGCAGAAAGAAGCTGCCGCTTGCCTAACTCGTTCAAGTAGATTTGTGTGGCATCCGCCTGAAACTCTCCGCCAACACTGTCCGTTTCTCCTTCGGCAGCTGTGTCGGCGGCTTCTTCGTCCGCTACATCAAACAAATCTTCCTGGTTTTCATCTACTATGGTCGTCATGAGGCCTTCTCATCGGGCAGATACTTAAGAGGATCTACCGGTTTACCAAAACGGCGAATCTCGAAATGGAGCTTCACCTGGTCCGTATCACTGTCCCCCATTTCCCCAATCTTTTGTCCTTTTATGACCCGCTCGCCTTCTTTGACGATTATTTGATTATTATGTGCATACGCGCTTAAAAACATAGGGCTATGTTGAATAATAACTAGCTTCCCATAACCGCGTAAATTGCTTCCCACGTGAATGACTTTGCCGGGTGCTGCGGCAATTACCGATTGCCCGCGGGTGCCGGAAATGTCGATTCCCTTGTTCGAATCCGTAAACAACGCCTTCGCTTTACCTTTAGTCGGCCAATGCCATTCAATGTTGTCCTCGCTTGCGGCGGCAGGTTTAGTGTCTACCACTTTGCTGTCGGTACTAGGCTCAACTTTCGATTCGCGTTTTATCTCCGGCTTGATTTTGTCGCTTCCCTGAAGGTCTGCGTATGCTTTATCGGAATAGATTTGTTTGATTGCTTTAGGTTCGATTTTTAATGGGCCAGAGGATGATGCAGCAGCTGCATGCGCAACTGCTGGTACAATTGACGGGCTCGGCTTAACGGGCGGCTCAGCTGCCAATGGCGTTACTACCACGCCATTATCCGCGGTAACAGGAGTGACAATCGGCCCACCTTCCGGCGCTGTTAATCTTAATCGTTGGCCCATATGCAACACGTTCACATCTTCTATTCCATTCCATTGGGCTATTTCACGGTAGTCCATGCCGTGCTGAAAGGCAATGGAAAATAATGTTTCGCCTTTCTGAACATCGTGAAAACCAAGGGGGGTGGAGGTATCCGAAACACGTTGTGGCGAACCGGTAGGCAGCGAGGCGTTCGTCTGAACAGACGGGTGGGATCTTTTTAAATCGAGATCACGATTCACTACGGGCGCTGGGTATCTGGTTGCGCATGCGCTAACAAAAAAAATCCCAAGCAAAATAGACTTCTTTCCGAACTGTAGCGAGTGGTGCAAGGTTGAGATGAGGAGCGGAGGGTGTGGCAGGGGTTTCGGGGAGCATGCTCCGCGCCTGCGGAACAGTTTGCGCGTGTGAGTGCAAACGCGCCCTGCAAGGGTGCAAATAAGCACGCTGAGCACCAAAGTCTCAACCTTGCGCTGCGCAGTAGGTTTGGAAAGAAGTCTAATATTTGCCAAAGCCTTTGCGTATTGTTGCCTAAACATAAAAAAACAATTGCTCACATTCACTTTATTCATCATAGTTCGTTGGCTAAATACGGCTTGGCTGTAAGAGCATTAGAGTGGATTTATTTTAATAGCGATGCGGCACCTAGCGGGTATTCGCATTGGAAACAACGATACTGCAACATTGATACTAAATCCGCCCTAGTGGTCAGTCACACTGAATTTGTTAAGACCGAGTAAGGTTTTTTATGCACAATGTTTCATCGTGTCTAACGAATTCGCCTGGACGCTCTACTAATATCTACACAACGCCGAGAAGCATTGCTTACGCAAATTGGGAAAGGGGTTCTTCTCTGACTTGAGTAAATACCAAAACGCTAACTCAAACCCGGCAACAACGGCACAAAACGAACCGGTTCGTGCTTTGTTTCGTTAAAACCCTTGGCGGTGCGCTCGATTACATACAGATATTGTTCCGCCGTACCTACCGGCATCACCAATCGGCCACCTATCGCAAGTTGTTCCTTAAGCGCCGGCGCTATACGCGTCGCGGCAGCCGCCATTAAGATGCCGTCAAACGGGCCGACTGTCGGCAACCCAAGGTTTCCATCGGAATGCTTAAACTTCACATTCGCAATTCTAAGCTCGCGCAAGTGCGCCCGTGCTTTCTCTAGAAGTGGTGCGATGCGCTCAACCGAATAAAGTTCATCACAAAATTTGGCTAGAACAGAAGTTTGATAGCCGCAGCCGGTACCGATTTCCAATACTTTAGGAAGTTTCGCGGCACCCACCAACATCAGCTCGGTCATTCGAGCAACAATGTACGGGCTGGAAATGGTCTGCCCAAAGCCGATTGGCAAGGGGGCATCTTCGTAAGCGCGGCTGGCAAGCGCTTCATCGACAAATATATGCCGAGGAACGCTACCCATTACCTCCAGCACCGCTTCATCGGTAATGCCCTCGGAACGCAGTCGCTCGACCATGCGCGCACGGGTTCGCTGGGAAGTCATACCGATACCTGACTGGCGTACGTTATTCATCAACTTTTCCATAGAACGTGTTTTAAACGTAGCAAGCGGTCAATCGCCATTTTTAGATGTAACCCAATCCTTGAGCAATGGTAATTGCTGATAATGCGTAAGATCGATTTGTAACGGCGTAATCGACACAATGTTAGACGCGACCGCATGGAAATCAGTGCCCTCGCCAGCGTCCGCTGCCGGTCCAGCAGCACCTACCCAATAAATCGTTTCACCGCGGGGATTATTGCCCTTAATGACAGGCTCGGCTCGATGCCGCCGCCCCAAACGAGTAACCAGAGTACCGCACAACTCGTCATAAGGAATGTTTGGTACATTCACATTCAATAAGCAAGCCTGCGGAAAAGGTGAGGCTTGGTAACGTTTGACCAAATCGGCGGCAACACGGGCGGCGGTTTTCAAATACTCGGCATTACCGCTGGCTAACGACACCGCTATTGACGGAATGCCTAACAGAAACCCTTCTGTGGCAGCCGCGACAGTACCCGAATAAACCGTGTCGTCACCCATATTCGCGCCGTGATTGATACCGGAGACCACCATGTCGGGCAATACATCCAACATGCCGGTGACAGCCATATGGACACAATCAGTCGGAGTACCATTCACATAGAAAAAACCGTTGAGGGCCTTGCGTAGCGTCAAAGGACGATCAAGCGTCAGCGAATTGCTCGCGCCGCTACGATCGCGTTCTGGAGCAACAACGACAATTTCGGCTAAAGGAGCAAGGCTTTCAGCGAGGATGGCAAGACCGGGGGAAAAGTAACCATCGTCGTTACTCAGGAGTATCCGCATCTTCGCCTAATGTTTGAGAATTACGTTTTTGAAGTACTTAAAAGTTTTGTATTTTATCATGAGACTTCATCAGACGCGCTTTCACTCCGACGATTTTAAGGCGCAGAAATGTCGTGGATTTTGAGACAAACCGGCAAGCCACGACATAAGCAAAACATGCGCCAAATTACTTTAAGTATTTGTGCAAAAGTCTTCAAGCGGCGTTGCGTCTCCTTGACGTACTAATTGGGTACTGTCTGCGTCGACGCGTCTTGCTGGAAAACTTTTGCACAAGCTTGCTGTAAATGTTGAGAACAGCGCTATTTCGCCGGCATGCTCAGCTTTTCTCCACCCTCAAGAATTAATATTTCCGGTTCGAATGTAAACAAAAATTTACCGTCTTCAGTCTTAGTAAAAGCAATCATGTCGCGCCATACCGGTGCAATACGATAATTCATAGTGACTGTGATATGCCCGCTACTTGGAACGGTTTTGTCCATTACAAAGGGATGGTCCACGATAACTTTGCCGGTCGCATCTTTAAAGATACCTCGTCCCTTAAGCGCGAGAACGGCTTTACCACCCTTGTTTTCAATATCGTAGTCCAGAAAAATAACAGGATCTTCACGCTTCGCTTCGACATCTGCTGGCATAAGCGTACGCTTGACGAAAGTTACCGTGATAAGTCTAGAAAACCTATCGAGCACGAGATTGCGGCCAGCATCTACTTTGGCAGCTTGTACTTTGGCTTCTTCCAGACGCCGCCTCTCTTCGACAGCACCGGTGGATTGGTACGCTTTCCAAACTCTCGCGTCTTGCAACGCTTCGGCGATCGTCTTGCCTGCGGCAGGATGTGGTGCGCCTTTAGCTTTGTTCAATTCCGCATAAACAATATAGTTATTAAGCAGCGCTAGTTCGTCGGGGGGTACTTTCTTTAATCGCTTAACATGCGTTTCGATTTCCTGAGAAGGATTATCCCCAAAGCGAAGTTCCTCGGATTTGGAGCAAGCAGCGAGAATAAGAATAGCCAGAATGCACAGACATCGTTTTATCATTAACTCCCCCTTAGTTAGGGTGCTTCTTAAATTTAATGAAAATAAATCCTAAATTTATTAATACCCGAACGATACACGAAGCTTAAAATTCACTCGCCCATAATAGACTAATTATGACTAATAAAGTGGGTTTAAAAAAGGGGTTAGAACAGCCTTAAAATTATTTAAACTCCCATCTCAAGCGTCGTATTCTTATTAGATAGAATGTACCGAATGTGAAGCGCTCTGGTATAACATCGAGGCTTTATAGCCTGACTAAACAGCGTCCAACCTTCCGGAATACAAAAAAATGCCCACACAATCCGACACCCACAGCATGGCTCTTTTTTGCGACTTCGAAAACGTCGCGTTAGGCGTTCGCGAAGCCAAATACGCCCAGTTCGATATTAGCAAAGTGCTAGAACGACTACTTCTCAAGGGCAGCATTGTCGTGAAGAAGGCTTATTCGGATTGGGATCGTTACAAGGACTTCAAGGCAGCAATGCATCAAGCATCCTTCGAACTGATTGAAATTCCACATGTGCGTTTATCTGGTAAAAATTCGGCTGATATCAGAATGGTGGTCGATGCTCTCGACCTCTGTTACACCAAATCCCATGTGGATACATTCGTGATTATCAGTGGCGATTCGGATTTTTCCCCGCTGGTTAGCAAGTTGCGGGAAAACAACAAGATGGTTATTGGCGTGGGCGTCAAAAAATCCACGTCCGATTTGCTAATCGCAAATTGCGACGAATTTATTTTTTACGATGACTTGGTACGCCAGGAACAAAAACCGAAGAAACCCGCCAAGAAAAGCGCCGAGACAAGCGGCACTGCAAAAACCCGTGAAAGTCCGCAAAAGAAAGATGAAGACGACAAAAAACAGGAAGCAATTGATTTTGTCTTGGAAACCCTTGAGGCACTTACGAGCGAACGTGGCGCGGAAGAGAAAATCTGGGGTTCTCTAATCAAGCAGACGTTGAAACGCCGTAAACCCGGCTTCAACGAGAGCTATTACGGGTTCCGTTCTTTCAATAAGTTGCTGGAAGAAGCTCAAACCCGAAACTTGCTTGAATTGGAGCTTGATGAGAAATCTGGCGGCTACACGGTCAAAGGTAGTTCGGTAGAATCCTAACGGTCAGTCTCCACCGCAACTAATACGAGAATCGCGGCCATGATGGGCACATTCTTAAGGATCGGGCCAAATAGATCTAACCAAAGAACAGGCTGTGTAAGGGTGAGGCCGATTGTATAAGCGGCAACGAATGCAAGTTGTATTACGCAAATCCAACTCGGCCTCCATCTGCTAAGAAGTGCAATTCCAATCATGATATCCGCAACACTAGTCATCCACACAGCCACTTGAGCGGCAATGCCGGAGAGGCCAAATCCCGCCATTAGCGGGTCTGTAATATTTGCCGGCTGGCCTAAGCCAACAATCCCGGAAACAAGCCACATGACAGCCAATGCCCACCGCAACAGTGGGCGAAGGAAGTACATGCGCGCATGCCATCGGTCCTGCGCCTGTGATGGCCGTGCGAGCAAAGCAGCATGCCAGCGACGCGGTTGAATACCAGTCGACTTAACAAAAGCGGCTGGTTCGCCAACATTCCCAAAAGCAAGTTGGCGAAGCGCTGTGGTATTGATAGGACCACCGACAAAGTCGCCAATTTTTGCTGCGATTTTGATGATCATCAGGGGAATTTCAATGACACGCGCAGGTGAATATCCAAGCCAGCGACGAAGATCGATAAGAATCTGGCGAAGCGTGAGCGTCTCTGTTCCTACTGGGTCGATAATTGTGCGCCGAATAGACGAATCCGCAAGCAACGCGAGAATTGTTGCGGAGACATCGTCGATGTGAATTGGTTGAAAAACTTGCTCTCCCTTTCCAATAACGGGAAGGATAAACGGTAGCGCCGCGAAAGCGCGGAACAGTGCCGTCCCGCCATAAGCCCCTTCGCCGTAAACAAGCGATGGCCGCAAGATGACCCAGTCTAAATCCGTCGTCGCAAGATAATCATCTGCATCCCTTTTCGTCTCCGCATAAGCGGTGCCGGCGCCCGCTTTGGCACTGATCGCGGATATCTGAATAACTCGCGTTACCCCGGCTATTTTGCAAGCAGCAAAAAGTGCTTTTGGCGCATCCGCATGGATGGCTTGTATCGATTGGCTGGGGCGGCCCTGCAAAATTCCGGAACAATTGATAACAACATCGACGCCGGCCAAACGAGGAATCCAGTCCTCCGGCCGCGTGTCACGATTGAAATCGACGGCTATCGACGTTGGAACTGAAAGCAACCGATCTGTCTCAACTGGTCGCCGGACCGCTGGAATCACGTTATGCCCCGCAGTAACTAGCCTTGCTAAAAGATATCGTCCAAGAAAGCCGTTAGCGCCTGTCAACAGGATATTCATTTAATTGATTTTTCGCCTAGATTCGATATCGGGCAATTGAACAAGAATATCGAAGACCTGGCAACGAAAATAACGCAAAACAAGAAAACGCCGTTCAGCATTCGTTCAGCTAACCATCCGTAAGATGCGACTCATCGGGGTTGTAAACCTGACCGATGGTTAAAACTTAATGCTGAAGGAGGTACCAAATGTTAATCAATCGCTTAATTACCCGCTTAGTACTTGGTGCTAGCTTGCTTACTGCAGGCGCCGCCCTACCGGTTATTGCGCAAGCGCACGACAACGATGGTGGGGGGCGCGGCTACCACGGTAGAAATCACGACCATGGAAATCGCCCATCGAGACATTGGGACAACCGGGCGCACCACTGGGTAAATGATTACCCTCGCCAGATCGAGGAGCGCGTCTATGAAAGACGCTACGTCCAACCCCGTGTGTATTACTCTCCAGCCTATGTCTACCCAAGGCCAACCGAAGGCGTAACGATTATTTATCGCAATCGTTGGTAATAAAACTTGAACACATTAATACCTAATTTATAAAGACTGGAGCTAAAAATGAAAAAACGTCATGTAATAATCGCCGCCTTACTCGCTGCTTCTTCCACCGCGTGGGCGCATCAATATGAAGATTACGCTCGCGTGGTAAGTTCCGTTCCCGAATACGAGCGGGTGAACTCGCCGCAACAACAATGCTATTCGGAATACGAGCATGCTCCACGCCGTCGTGCGGAGCGTGATTTCGGCGGCAGTATTATCGGCGGTCTAACAGGTGGATTGGCTGGCGCCCAAATTGGTCAAGGTAACGGCAACAAGGCAGCCACTGCGGTCGGCGCCATTGCCGGCGCCATTATCGGCGACCGTGTACAGAATCAAGGACGGTATGAAGGTAACGAAGAACGCGAAGTTCGCCGTTGCCAGGTTACCGACCACTGGGAAAATCGCCTAACCGGTTATCGCGTAACGTATGACTACGCTGGCCGCCGGTATACTGCGATGCTGCCGGAAGATCCTGGCTCTAGATTGCTGATGCGAGTTAACGTAGAACCGGCGGTCGGCAGCAATTTTCATGCAGTTCGAAATTAACGGTTAGCCATCACGCCAATGCTTGCGGCTTTGTCGGCGATAGGCGATGATTTTTCAATTAACAAACTGAGGTCACATTAGCAATGACACGTTTCCTGGCCGGGCTCGCGCTGATAGCGGTTCTCTCGTGTGGTGTGCGAACCGCTGCAGCACAATCCGACGTTTCGCCAACTGCTCCGAACGCAACCTATCTGGCGCAAGGCGATCAGCGTGGAGGATCTCGTATCAGCATGAGCGGGGCAGCGGAAATGGTGCGGCGGCAAACCGGTGGGCGCGTACTAAATGTTCAGGAAACGCGCCAAGGAGGACGAGAGGGTTATCGCGTCAAAGTACTAACCGGCGGCGGTGAAGTACGCGTATTTTTTGTCGATGCCCATAGCGGCTCGATGCAGCAAGATTAATTCCATGCTGCATTTAAAACGATACTTTGTGCGTTCCGCGAAACTCGGCATAGACTATTGATTATCCATGCTTCGTTTTCGGCTGTTGCTTGCTGTACTGGTTTGTACTGTCGCAGCGAATCCTTCGCGTCTCGTTTTGAATGCAACATGGAATAAAAACAAATGCGCGTTCTAGTAATCGAAGACGAGCCTAGCCTGCAAACACAAATGCGGACGCAGTTAGAAGCTGAAGGATATGTAGTCGATACCTGCGGCGACGGTAACGAAGGGTTATACCTTGCCACCGAATACCCGCTTGATGCGGCCATCGTCGATCTCGGTCTACCTGGATTATCCGGCATCGATATTATAAAACGCTTGCGGGAAAGCGGCAGTGCTTTGCCGATCTTAATCCTGACAGCGCGAGGACGTTGGCAAGATAAAGTTGAAGGGCTCGAAGCCGGTGGCGATGATTACCTTGTAAAACCATTTCAGATGGAAGAGTTGCTAGCGCGTTTAAAAGCTCTTCTGCGACGCGCCGCCGGCAGCACACACAACACACTCCAGCTCGGTCCAATAAAGCTGGATTTTGCTACCCAAAAAACATTGCTTGAGGGTAATGAACTGGAATTAACCACTTTCGAATACCGCCTACTCGAATACTTAGTAAAGCGGCGGGATCGTGTGGTATCGAAAGACGAGCTAGCGGATTATTTATATCCTCATGACCAAGATCGGGACAGTAACGTTATCGAGGTATTAATTGGCCGACTGCGCCGGAAGCTTGATCCTGCGGGAACACTTTCCCCGATCGAAACGCTACGTGGGCGCGGTTATCGATTCACGCTCGGCGTTCCATAAATGCTATCTATCAATACACGCATCGTTGCCAGCGCGAGCGTCGTTCTTGCGGTGTTCATCGCAGCAACAGGCCTCGCGTTGGATCGCGCATTTCACGACAGCGCCCGCTCAGCGCGGGAAGAGCGATTATTAGGCCAGGTATATCTCGTTATCGCCGCCGCCGACGTGAATATGCAGGGCCAAATTACGATCGCCCCTACGCTATCGGAAGCGCGATTTAATCTGCCTGGTTCAGGACTGTACGGCGTCATTACGGACGCAACCGGCGCAGTCATCTGGCGTACTCCATCTGCCCTTGGCATGGAAGTGCCAGCGGTTACATCACTCGCTGCGGGCAAACAAGAATTCGATCAACGTGAAGATCGATCCGGCGATTCTTTTTTCGTCTACAGCTTGGGCGTGAATTGGGCTGCCGGCACACAGCACTTTCCTTTTACTTTCACGGTCGCCGAAGATTTAACACCATTCAATACACAGCTCAGTCTGTACCGGCATAGCCTCTGGGGATGGTTGGGTGGCATGGCCCTGCTGCTGCTCATTGCTCAAGCGATGGTGCTGCGCTGGAGTTTGCGGCCATTACGACACGTGGCGCGGGATTTGTCAGCCATTGAAGCTGGAAAACAAAAGCGATTGGAAGGCGAGTATCCACACGAAATAAAACGCCTTGCAGATAATCTCAACGCGTTACTCAAACGCGAACATGCACAGCAGAAACGGTATCGCGATGCACTTGCCGATCTCGCGCATAGCCTTAAAACCCCCCTTGCCGTGATGCGCGGGACATTGACTGGCGAAGCTAAGCAAGCTACTTTTTCCAGCGCCTTGGAAGAGCAGATCGTAAACATGGATCGCATTGTCGCGTATCAGTTGCAACGAGCAGCGACTGCGGGACGTTCCGGCGGATTGGCAACGCGCGTTCCTATACGGCCACTCGTCGAGAAAATCATTGCTTCGCTCAACAAAGTCTATCGCGAAAAACCAGTTACGTCGTCGCTTGAAATGGAGAGCAGGGTTTGTTTTGCCGGCGATCAAGGTGATCTGACAGAACTTCTGGGGAACCTTCTCGACAACGCGTACAAGTGGTGCAAAAACGCCGTGAAAATCAGCGCGCGTATCGAGAACAATCGGCTAATCATCACTGTGGAAGACAACGGACCAGGTATCGATGCCGTCGAAGCGCATCACATTCTCGAACGCGGCGTACGTACCGATGAGAGCGTGCCAGGGCACGGCATCGGTCTTGCCGTCGTAAGAGATATCGTCAATATTTACGAAGGGGAAATAATCTTAGGCAACGGCCAGCTCGGCGGCGCAGCGATTATCGTTGGCATGCCGAACCATTGAGGGTTACAAGCCCTTATCAATCCGGTTGCCGAATAAAAAAACTTCGACGCCCAGCTTTCCTCAAAAAATCTATTGCATGAACCAACCATGACTAACAACAATTGATTGTCCCGTTAAAGCATTGGATGGGAACGAAGCAAGAAATATAGCCGTTCGAGCAACATCTTCCGTTGTAGTAAATTCCCCATCCACAGTTTCTTTCAGCATAACTGTCTTGATAACATCCGCTTCGCTTATTCCTAGTTCCTTCGCTTGTTCGGGGATTTGTTTATCCACTAGCGGTGTCCGCACGAATCCTGGACAAATAACATTGGATCGAATTTTATCCTTGGCACCTTCTTTCGCTATCACTTTGGCAAGCCCTAAGAGTCCGTGTTTGGCGGTGACATACGGTGCCTTTAGAGGCGATGCTTCGTGAGAATGAACCGAGCCCATATAAATTATTGAGCCGCCTCGTTTTGTCTTAATCATTTCGCGCATACAGGCCCGCGTCGTCAAGAATGCACCATCTAAATGAATCGCTAATAGTTGTTTCCATTTAACGAGCGACAGTTCAACAACTGGGCTGATAGTTTGAATGCCGGCATTGCTGATTAAAATATCAATACCACCAAATGCCGCAACGGCATCCGCTATCCCTTTATCGACCTGCGTTTCGTCGGTTACATCCATCGCGACGGCCAATGCCCTTCCGCCTTCTTTCTTAATCTCATTCGCGGTAGTTGTTGCGGCGTCCAACACCAAATCGGCGATGATAACTATCGCGCCTTCTCGCGAGTATTCAAAAGCGATCTCTTTGCCGATGCCGCTGGCTGATCCGGTTATTACCGCGACTTTATCTTTGAGCAACATGATGAGAATCCTTTACTGAGGAATATATAAGATGAGTGTCAATGACCGTTGCAAAAATCAGAACGCATTAACGGGCATTGCGCATAACGTTTGTCTGAGAGACAGATCAAGACCTTACTACATCGATCGAATTTAACACTTCAGTGATCAATGTACTATTCGAGCGTCTACGCGTCATGCGTCGAATTCGATTTGCTTGTCAGGAGTCTTCAGCAAGCTTCAAGACAATATTGAAACCTTTCGTTACAACATATGCTGACCAAAATACGTGTTGTTTACACGGAACTGATTAAAATTATAGTAGGTTAACGTAATGCCTATTGCCTGAGAGGAAGGCGCGGCGTCCACCCCGATTGCGTGCGGGGGGTTCGATATTTCGAATGGCCATGCGTATCGGTGACAACTTGCAAGCGAAGTTCCGCTTAATACATTTCCCGCATATAAATCACGCCGTCCCCACTTTTGTATATACCAAACGTTTCGAGCCCGCTAGCAGGAGCGAGCGGCAAAAAAGACGAAATACTTAAACCAGGATTCACAATCACACTGCCCGTCGTCGTGAACCCGGTCGGTTTGGTTAGCGTGATGGTGCCGGTGCCACTCGTCATCGTGCCACTTTGAATCGTGGTATTGATGGTACCGCCGGTCCCTGGCGTAAGGGTAAAGTTGCTGCTGGCAAGTGAAGTGCAGCTATCTAAGGTATTCGTGGCAAACCCGACGCCGGTCCAGTACTGCGCGGTGACCGGTACCGGTAATGGAAGCAAATTGGAACCATAGAGATTGGAAATTTTCAGCCGGCCCAAACGAATATCTGCAACGCCGACGCGAACTCGGTCTACTCCTGCAATGCTATCAGTATCGAAATCCATTAGTGTAGTAAGTGCCCCATCGCTGTCCTGAGGTAATACTCCCAGCCCGAGCCAATTAAAAGGCCCGTCTGACGTGTTCGCTCGATTTATTACTACTTGCGCGCCGAGTGCGCCGGCTCCTAACGTCCAAGTCACTGCGGGCGTCCCCGTGGCACTGATTCTTGCAGCGGAGGCGGCATAGCCGCCGGCCGGTTGAGTAGCGCAAGTCGTCGGTGAATAAACCGTGCTGAACGGTGCAGTAGAGCCGAACAGCGCCCGGCAGCCATTTACTCCGTACAGTTGGTTAACGGCTCCCGATAGCCCCCAGCTGTCGTTCGTGCCATAGCCAGTGACGTCAGCCGCCGTCAACTTAGCGAAACCCGAAGAGGAGTCATAGTTTTTGGTTACGCTATTAGCAGCATTCAGGGCTTGCAACTGGAAGCTCAACAACATGGGCTCTCCCATGTAGCTGAAAGGCGCTCGCTGGAAGACGGTTGCGTTGGTTACCGTCGTGGAGGCGTTGGATGCGAGTGTCAACGTGTCGTTTACCGAATCAATGGCTGTTACCGTAGTGAAGAGGTCGGCGCCACTGGCTCCAGCACCGACCATGACCACGCCGTCTCCTACTGAAAAAGGAGTGACATCACTAATTGAAAGCAGATTTGTACCCGTCGCAATATCCCCAACGTCGGACTGACCGCTAGCCACGCAAGTAATCGGCGACGCGATTTCGGCTCGCGCCTGCAACGAGGCACTGCCAGCCACCACAGCGAGGTGATCGGCATAGAAGCGTCCAATGTTGGCGCTAGCCGTGAATGTGGGTAGAGCGCCCGTTCCGAGATAGTTGCCGTCGCCCAGATCAGGCAGCAATTGAATAATACCGACGTCATCCCACGCTAGATCGGTGACGGTTGTCGCACCACCGCTGAAGTTCGCCGAACCGCCCGGCACGACGCAGTTGATTACAGAATTCTTGCAGGTTAGAAGGCCAGCATCACCGCCCACCGGCGCTACCAGCACTGCTGCCATCGTAATGCCTTCTGGCGAGCTTTCGATTCCAAAGTTCGGCGTCGTGACATTCAGCGCATTCTTAGCTGTTACAGTCGCCGTGAATCTTGCTGCTGCAGTGGTGGAATCACCCGCTCTGACAAAGGCGGTGCCACTCGCGTTGGTCGCACCTGGATTGGAAAAGTTATCGCTGGTGCGTTTGATGTTCGAGACGGTTAAACGATCAGGCTTAGCAATAAAGCTGTCATTGCCGAGGATGACCACCCCGTTATCGGCGGTGGCAGGGCTGCCGTCGTAACGGGCGTCCACTCGCACTTGCCCTGTATCCGGGTAGCAAAGACTGAACGTTGCCTGGGGCGAAATGCCCGAACCGAAAGCGAGGCTCAATGTCGTTGCTCCTGCTTGGGATGTGCCAAGCGCCGAGTATCCGGTCGCGCAATCAACGTTGCCGCTGCCCGCCACCACTTTACCCGTGAGCGTTCCCGAGGCCGGATTAGCGTAAGTCGACCAAAGTTTTACTGAACGCGTCGTACCGGCAAATGTGGCAGTACAAGACGTCAGCGCAACGACTTGGCGCGTGGCTGAAGTGTGGTCCAGCACATTAAACGAGAAGCTTCCTGAATAGACGAGGCTGCAGTCGCCACTAGTGCCGGTTGCCGTGTTATAGCACTCGTACGTATTGGAAGGCACTGGACTCGCCGTACCGGTGATGGCTAGCGTAGTGGTACCGTTGGTGGCGCGCGCGAGAGTGATATTGCCAGAACTAATGCCTCCGCTTGCTGCCGTGATTACGGCCGTGCTGCTAGGACTCCATGTGTTGCCGGCGGAGGTCGGCGAGAGGTTTATACCGGTTACGTCTGTCGCTGAATATAAGGGCGCCGTGCAAGCGGCATTGATGCAGGCCTTCAGCGTGACGGACTCCGGAGCGCAATTGGAAGCAATGCCATCATGCTCGATGCGAATGTGGTGCAGAGAGATGGATGGCTTCAGCGCAATCGTTAGAAAAGCGTTAATGGTTGACCTCGCTATGGACGCAGTCGTGCTACCGGTTGCACCCGCGGTTGCCTTAGCGCCATCCCACACCGCGAATCCACCACCATTGCTTGACGTTGTTCCTCCATCGGCTCGCTCGCTAATACCGGTCAAACTTCCGTTTGATTGCCCGCTGAACTCTGCATCGGCCCTGTCATTATTGCGAGCTACTACCTGCACGATAAGCGTATTAAGCACCGTAGTTGTAACGCTGGTTAAGGAAACGGCACTATTGGAAGTTGCTTTAACGCCGCCACCGGTTACGTCCCATGGATTGCCGGTATTGATAACGCCTCGATAAGTAATGATCCGCGCATAAACGTGATCGCCAGGGTCGGCGACGGTGGGTGTAGCCATCGATGTTGACGTAGCACGCGCCCAGAACACGGTGATGCGCGTTCCCGACGTGGTTGTACCGGTTGCTTGAGGACTGTTTGTGACCGCCGCAAAGCCTGCGGGCGTTGAAAGTGTTGCGGGTTGGCCACCGGTGCTTTCGATAAATAGTAGCGCTATATCGTCTACTGCATGCGTTGGCCACGCTGGGCTGACGGATCCCGTTGCAGTAACGGCTGTCCCCGCCGCCTGGAAGGTCGGCGCTGCCTGGATACTAGAGGCGAAAAACAATAGCATCCACACTACGCTACGCACCATCTGGCCCATGGCTTTACCCTTGTAGAGTTATTTAAGCATTAGCAAACAATATTCTAATTGCATGCAACAAGCAGCACGCTGACAGTGGAAATAGATTAGAGCATCACCGGACTCCAGGAATTTATCTTACAGTACCTTAAAGCTGGCAGCCGAGGGTAGACGTAGCGGAAATCTCTCTACCTTTGCTGTCGAGGGCCTCGTCGAGGTGTTGCGATATTTTCTGAAAAATACCACCGTCTGATCCGGCAAATTGCCGGAGGCTGGAACCGGATAGTGAAAACCATGAGTTTCGGAGTAGTCGGCAGGGGTAAGGGAAAAGAAGATATATAGAAAAGGCCGCTTTGCGGCCCTTTCTTCATAACGCAAATGCGAGAGGGGCTCAGCTAAAAATAATGGTCGTGAACGCTTCAGTCTCCACATTTGCATCCAAGGATTTCACGGCTGGTTTTTCGTAGGATTTTTTTTGTTCTTCTAAGACAAGTACAGGCTCTTCTTCGCCAACGGTTTCTACTGCCATGATTTCTCCTGTTGTAACGGGTTAAGGATGGAGGATTCGCCGAAAATTATGATCATAATTTTGATCAAATTTCAAAATGTAAGAATGATTAGCCGACACAGAGATCAGATAATTTTGCAATGTAACGATCGTAATCATCTGTTCGCGGAAACAAAAAATGCCACATTCGCTCTTTTGCAAATGTGGCATTGGTTAACAATACAACCTGCTTGTTTTCGGAACGCCGGACAACAAATACTCCATTTGATCCGCCAGAATATTTCGATTACGCAAGATGAAGTGTTCATGCCGATTAGGAACATACGGCACATACAGCAGTGGCATTCTCGCCTCTTCTGGAGAACGATTTGCCTTCCGCGTATTACAGCTTCGGCAGGCCGTCACTACGTTCGTCCACATATCTTTACCGCCCTTCGATACCGGCACAACGTGGTCGCAGGATAAATCTCGCAATCGAAAGCAAGTCCCACAATAAGCACACAATTGGCGGTCACGAGCGAATAGCAGAATATTCGTTAATCCGGGCGTATGAATGCGCCATCCATTCGCGCTACCCTTAATCGCCAGAATCGATTTGGTTGCGATGCAAGAACGCTCTCCGTTTCGCTGGTAGCCGCCGTGAAGTTTCCGTACTTCATTTCCCAGCGACCAGGCAATCAATTGCTTTGCATGGTAGGTGATGGCTTCCTCAAGCGTAACCCACGCTTGAGGAAGCCCTCCCATATCAACCGTCAAAATCAGTGGTTCCATTTTTCTTCTCCTTGGCCACTGGCTTTTCAAGTGGCGTTACCCTTTCACACAAAGCACTTGTTTTAAGGTGTGCACAATATCAATCAGCTCCGTTTGTGCAGCCATTACCGCATCCAGATCTTTATAAGCTGCCGGCAACTCATCAATCACGCCAGCATCTTTCCGGCACTCCACGCCCACCGTCTGGGCAAGCAAGTCATCACGAGTAAATCGGCGCTTTGCTTCATTTCGCGACATACGCCTTCCCGCACCGTGACTACAAGAGTGGTAAGCAGCAGCATTACCTTTACCGCGCACAATGTACGACTTAGTTCCCATGCTACCCGGAATAATGCCAAGCTGCCCTACTCTTGCAGAAACCGCGCCTTTACGTGTTACCCAGAGTGTATGACCAAAGTGGTCTTCTAAGCTGGCGTAATTGTGATGACAGTTCACCGCCGAGTCGCGAATCGTAATTTCACCGGCAAAGGAACGTTGCAGCGCCTTCAGCACAAGATGCATCATCATGTCACGGTTCAACGCGGCATAATCCTGCGCCCAACTTAAGCCTGCGACGTATTCGTCGAACTCTGACGTTCCTTCGGATAACCAGGCGAGATCGCGGTCAGGTAAATGCGTATGGTTACGTTCTGCGAACTTGCGAGCGGTCGTAATTGCCACTTCACCAATTGTATTGCCGACATTACGGCTCCCCGAATGTAACATCACCCACACCGCCTGATTCTCATCAAGGCACAACTCAATAAAGTGATTACCTCCACCCAACGAACCTAGCTGACGCCAAACTCGACGGTGATCGAATTTACCTATTCTTTCGATAATCCTTAAATGATCGTATCGCTCATACAATGCATCCATCCGACGTTTTATCACGATGCCAATCAATCCCTCGCTACCAAGACTTAAAGGCTTATCGTGCGAGTTGAAGCCAACGGGCACGTCACGCTCGATTTGTGCACGAATTGCCGACAGTGAATCCGGCAAATCGGACGCCATAAGCGTGGTCTTTACCGCAACCATTCCACAGCCGATATCAACACCGACTGCCGAGGGAATAATCGCGCCCTTGGTTGCAATCACACTACCGACCGTTGCGCCTTTTCCAAGATGCACGTCAGGCATGATTGCGACATGGCCACCCAAAATAGGAAGCGATGCGATGTTGCGAATTTGTTGATAGGCTTCCTCTTCGACAGGAACGCCTTTCGTCCACATTTTTACGTTTTCCATGATGTTTCCTTGCAATTCTTTACTTGCTATTGTTTTTTGCGTTTCTACTTTTGATAGATTTAAACACAAGCATTATGGCCGAATCTTCACTAAATCCTTCAACACGCAGCCCAAACCACCGAACACCGAAATCTTACCGATCTTCTCGGTTACTTTCTCCAGCGTTTCCAGTTCTTTCAATCGCAGTGCAACGGGGTTATCTTCCATCACCTTGGCAGTGTTAAGCAAAGAACGCGTTGCCGCAGTTTCTTCACGACGACGAATTACGTTTGCTACGCTGCCTTTTCTGCTTCGACAACTTTAGCAAGAATTAGCTTCATTTCACTCGGCAAGATAATGTCTTTCACTCCAACCGATTCGACTTCCAAACCATAACCAGCAACTTTCACCACGCCACGAGCAATACCGGCAATGAGATTCGGCAAAAGCGCTTTAGACGCGCCAAAGTCTTCCGCGATATGTACGGTCTCGATACGCACATCGATATAACCCTTCCAATACAAACGGCGAGTGTTTGGGGCCAGCACTTCAACTAGCACGTCATTCGGGAGTCGAACCCGCGACAGGTTGATTATTAGTCAACTGCTCTTACCAACTGAGCCATGGACAGTGATGGCGAACACGGGAGTCGAACCCATACTTCGGGCGAATGCCCGCGCTCTACCTAGAGCCAGTTCACCTTGCATTCGTCGTTTCCCACACTGCGGCATACGCATTACCGATTTACAGATAAAGCGCACCAGGGAGGGCTCACGAGCCTCGCCCGCTCACAATGTGTTCGGCGACGAATTCTTTTTGTGCCACGAGAATTCTCTTCTGCATGGCTTATGTCTTTATTAAATGCAAAGCTAATAGAAGTGAACGTTGGTTGAAATCACACCAGATATTCTTCAATTTCAGAGACCGATGCTTTATTCACCAAGCTACAGGCATCATTAAATAGTTTCGCCTCGGCGCCAGCGGACTAATCCGCCGCGCTCCCGAGACTGATAACCGCACGCTTTTGTGCGGCGGCGATCCCGAAATATCGGTTAGGAGAGCCGCGTACGGCACTCGGAATCGCCGTTTTCTTCCGCGAGCGCGGAAAAAATCGGTGGTACGTCATCGGAGATTCAAACCCCGGACCTCGGCCTTCGTAGAGCGACGGTCTTCCGCTAAGCTAATGGCGTTTCTGTAGTTGCTTCTTGCTTGGACCATTTCGGTTAAAAATCCGATTTCGCTAGCAGCCACTAAGTAGTTACTGTTCATTACTACCGTTCATAGCTATTGCGTAAAGAGCCGTCGAAACCGACCGGTCCGCAAGCAACATTTCTTGAAAGGTTCGTTTTGAACCACATGGGCAAAGGTCATTACGACCGAGCTTCTCCGTAAGCACTTTCTCGCCATGCAGAATCCGAATACCGCGTTTAACTCGCGTCTCAGAAGGAAAACCTTTACGACGTTTGCTAATTGACTCGAAAAGCAATGAGCAGCTCTAATTTTTTAGCTTCCACCATGAACCTCCATAGTTAAAAAGCCATCCCCACTATTTGGAAATGCTCGGCTACCGAATCTGTTGCCATCGTAAATTCGACCGCTTAAAACCTCCCTTATTGGCCAAAAACGCACAACACTTCCGTATACTTATTATTTAATACATTTGTGTCACCAATAAGTCTGTTTTTTTACTATTTTATGTAACAAAAAAGCCCGGTTCCTTTACAGGCAACCGGGCTTTTCGAGAGCAGATAACGAACTACATTATTGAGTCCATTCTCCGTCCACGAACGTCGGTTCGCACTTTGCTTCACGTTGATCGTTCAGTCGATCAAGAGATTCCTGGCGCGCAGCCTCATCACGCTGGAAAAGGCTTTCCTCATGGGAGGAGAAAGCATCCCAGATGCCGAATCGCGCTTTTACGCTTGCAATCGCTAATTTGTTTATGCCGAAAATCATATATTTCCTTTCCGCAAGCACGGTTCTAAATTACATGCTCGCTATTGGTTGCGGAGAATTGAATAAGCTGCAATCGCCAATCCTGCTGGCTAGGAGCCAGCAGCGCCGCAAAATGCGCCATCCTCGCAACGATGTTTTTCCAAACGCAACATCGCGAATGAAAAATTGCTTCTAAGGCGGAAGATAAAATCGGAAGAGAGTTACTTGCGCTACTAGAAACCGATTCACCGTTTTCCGCCTTAACACCTGGCGGCCGGTAACCGGTCAGGTGAGTTACTGCTGAATAAAGCCTTCGACGGACCCCATTCCATGCTCAGGACATGGCTTTTGGCAAAAATCGACGAAATCCGGCCGAATGAGCGCATCGGGGCGCACAAGCGCCGTGCCCATTTCGTTCTTCAGCCAATTTGCGATTAGTCGTGTCATTGCTTTTTCCTAAGATCAAGGATTGCATCATACCAGAATTTATAAAGCAAGCAAGCTCCTTTTTATTTTATTTAATCGTGTGTATTATGTTTGCAATACTTCATACAAACGTGTGTTTAACTTTCCAAGTTGTAAATCCGTGAAGGTAAAAATTTATGTCGATTGCAGCACGATTGCGCAAAGTGCGCGGTGGAATCTCGAGAAAAGAATTCGGCATCAAATTAGGCGTGCACCCCAATACCGTTGGTAATTATGAAGGCGAGCGCGAGCCACCCGTGTGTTATATCGCCGCAGTAGCGAAGTCAAACGGAATTCGATTGGAGTGGTTGATTCACGGCACGGGCGCGATGCGGGAAGGAGAAGAAGAGCCAACATATTTTCAAGAGAAGATCGCTTACTGCGTTAGTTTAGCGATTGACGCCCACTACGGAGACAAGCTAAAAGAAACGCCGCTACAAGCTCGGGCGATAGTATTGCGGGCTGTATCGAAATACTTATTTGGAATGGGGGTTACCGATGAAAATGTTCCTGATCGCCAAAGCCTGATTGGTTTGGTTAAGTTAACAGGAGGATTGTTAGGTATTGAAGCGCCGAATGTAGCAACAAGCAAAGGTATAAAATCTATTGGCCTGAAGAATTAAATTTCAGGGCGTTATGAATTAACGGTTGATGGTAAGCGCCGATCCAAGACTTAAAACACATTCTCAGGCATGGTTACCAAACGTGAATTATCAAAAGTCTGAGTTTGTGTACTCTGATCCAGCAAGGTACCAGTTTCAAATCTCACTCGAATCAACGCTTGAGCGAGATTACGCAGCGCATTCAATTCGCTCAATTGTGCTTCAGTCAATTGCACTTCATTAGTAAACAAGTCAAGTGAAGTAGCCAACTTGGCGCTGTATTTTTTCTTTTCATTTTCATAAACCTCCCGTTGTATATCTGCTTCAGCTCTGGCGTGCTTTAATTGTTCAGCCGCTCTCCGCACGCCACTTAGCTTTACTTCAATGGACGACATAATGCCATCCATCAAAGCCTGCTTTTCCAACTGTAACCGATCTACTTCTGCCGACCGCTGCATCACCAGACCTTGGGCTACGCGATTGTTCACTGGCCATGAGTAATTCACACCGGCAAAAGCATTTACCCCGCCGATGTTATTGCTTAACGCAGTCAATGCGCTAGGGTCCTGGCGGTATTGAGTTAGACCGTTATACCCAACTCCCAGCACTAGGTCGAGTTGAGGTTTTTGCATATCAGTGGCAGCCAAAAGCAACGCTTGCGCTGCATGCAAGCGACTATCGATAGACAAAACATCAGACCTCCGATTTTGGATCATGGCTGCCAGCTTTGCAGCTAGGTTATGAACCCTGATGGAATTAAGATCGGTCATATCTATGAGACGAAAACTATCGCGCGGCGCCGCGATAAGCGCTATCTCAGAACCACTTAAACCCATTGCCAGACCAAGACTGCTACGAGCCTCAACTAGCGCTTGCTCAGCAGCAAGACGATCCCCCACCTGATTTAACAATTTCGTTTCATGTTTCTTCACATCGCCTGACGATTTTTCATTGCCGTGGATTATCTTTTTTGCATCATCGAACAGTTCTTTAGCTCGCTCCTCGGCGGTACAGATAATGTCGAGCGATTGCTTTGCGGCGAGATAATCCCAGTAGGCAACGACAGTCCTGGTGATTGCGGAAGAAATTGCGTGAGTTTGACTTTGAAGTGCAGCTTCTCGATTAAGCAAAGCCGCTTTTTCATATGCTGTAGTCACTTCTTCACCCTTGCCTTTTTGCAACGGCAGTGTGAAATTCAATGCAACATTGGCACTACTTGGTGACGTGGTGTTTAGATAATTGTCACGAGTGCGTACGACGGTTAATGCAGGATTGACGGTGATACCGGAGCGGAGCTTCTGTGTTAACCCAGCTTGATAAGTAGTGGCATCGGAAGCAATTTCAAAAATAGATGCCGGACCAGCAATACCAGTGACAGGTGTTTTGGTATGTTGAAAATTTATGCCGGCATAGAGCGTCTGATCAAAATCACCTTGAGCGGATAATACCTGCCCCTCTCCAGCCAATACCTGCTGCTTGCTGATAGCAATGGAAGATTGTCGCTCCAAGGTAAAGCGAACAGCCTCAATTAGGCTCCCGTCATAACCTGCAGCGTATAACGGACCAGCGTGCACCATACCGCCCAGAAGCAATGTATAAACAAGTCCGTATGAGAAGTGCCTAAAATTTATTCTTAACACCACCCTAGTGCCCCCCCTGTACGTCGCCATGCATTTAGATAGGCAAAGAAGTGCCTTAATAGCCGATATCGCGCTATTTAACTACTTTGGCAAGCATTCCTAACGTGGAGAAACACGGGGTTTTATGATGTTTATTTAGATTAGGCGGGTAATTATTACGGCGCTCGGCAGATGAGTTCTGTGAGTTTTCCAGAATAGTTCGGTAAAGAGAACGGTCGTTACGTGCATCTCATCGCAATTCTTCTACCACGGATCGAATCAGCTGCCCCGCAATGCTGATTCGCGTTGGAATTCTTGGCAGATCATCCACGTCAAACCAACCAGCTTCGGCGATCTCACCCGCTTGCGGTGTAATCTCGCCGCCAGCGTACTCACACACAAATGCGATCATCAGCGAGTTGGGAAATGGCCAGCTTTGGCTGCCGAAATAACGCAGATGGGAAACTTCAATCCCGACTTCTTCGCGCACTTCTCGGATCACGGTATCTTCAATCGACTCACCGGCTTCAACGAACCCAGCAAGCGCACTGAACAATCCCTCAGGAAAGTTTGCGGCGCGCGCAAGCAGCAATTGGCGCCCCCGTTTGACTAAGGCCATCATCGCCGGAGAAATGCGCGGATAAGCAACTAAGCCGCAACGTGGACATTCACGGCTATGCTCGTACTCTCGACGCTGCGTGCGCGTCGCACACCGCCCGCAAAACTGGTGATTGCGATCCCAGTCTATCAATTGCACGGCGCGGCTCGCGGCAGCGACTAAGGGAGCGTCATATTGCGTGAATAATGTACGCAAGCCTTCCCACATCAATCCTGCAGGCGGTGAGCTATCAGCGTCAACCTCCGCCACGAAACTAGGTTCGCCGTACAACGTGCCGAGAAATACACTACGCTGTGCTGTAAGGCCAAGTTGGGCGAGATCGGTGAGTCGTGGGACTTCAGCCGATTCGACGTGCACCAACAAGCGCCCGCCCTGGAACACAAACCAGCGTGCGATCGTGAAAGGCGCGGAAGGAATAATCATTGGAATAAAAGCCATTACGAGCAGAAATCTCCATCAAATTTCAACCAGCGCTACAACGTTCAGTCGAAACGGCCTGCAGCACTTCACCGGTAGAGCTATTTTGCACCAACCCTACCACCTTAAGCTCACGTTGATTCCAATACGCAGGGAGTGAAACATCTCGATGAGCAACGGCTTTACCAGCAACCAGAGGAATCGGCCCAATCCACTCGCGTACGACATGATCATGATGAAGAGTGGCGCCACCATTTTCTCCCGCCTGGATACGCGAAACCAAGCGATCTTCCGTGATTGCCAAATAAAGCGCTAGCGGATCTGCGGTGACGGTAGACGAAGCATCAGCATCAAGACCCCAAATACCCGCTTTTCCCGGCGCAACCCGCAACTGAATGCTTGCTCGCGCTGGCTGGGTATTTATACGACGAATTTTGTCGAACAAATCGCCGCGCCAATTCCCTACTTCCATACCGGAAACAAAAAAATGCGGCGTGTATGAGGTCCTGCGATGATTAGCATGAACCAGCCAGACTTGGCGTTCGGAAAAAGCGGGCTTAGCAAACGGATCTTTCCAGCCGATGTAATCCCAATAATTAACATGCAGGGAAATTGGAATTACTTTGCTGGCGGAAAAATTAGCATTTGGAAGTTGACTTAATTGACGGTCGGCAGGCGGACAACTTGAGCATCCTTCCGATGTATAAAGCTCAACCAACGCCGCCGTTTCCGGACCGGACTGCGCGGTACAAGCAGGCCAGACAACAAGTGGAGCAAGGCTCACTGCACCAAGGCACGACGCGATAAATCGTTTCATTATTCTCTCCAGATATGAGCTCAATGATTTGTCGTCGTGATCGGCTAAACCTTACAAGAACACATTTCAGGCACTAAAAATTCGTCACATCAAGATGTCAGCGCTGATAATCGACGCGGTTCTGTTATCAATTTCTCAAAGAAGGAAATAACAAATTTTGCGGATGGGATTTTTCCCAATTTACGAGCTGAACCGAATCACAGCTACGCAAACCCCTACGCGTAATGCAAAGTAACATTGATTAACTCAGCGACTACGAACACCAATAGTCGGCAGATCCATATCTTTGCAACTGGGAATACAACCAATTGTGCGCCGATCAAGCCAGCAGCGACACCACCGACGGCCATGAAGACAGCCTGGTTTCCAGGCCACATAGCAGTCCAGAGAAAATATAACCAACGATGTCGCAATGCTGGGAATTATCACAAACGCCTTAACAGCGTTTGCTTGTGTCAAAGATAGATGACCCACCAGAACCAGTGTCAGCAATAGGTATGTCACGCCATCCAAGACGATGAATCCAAGCTCAGCCTCGCCCGCTTAATATTGCGAGGACATGCCCGACACAGGAAAGTATCTACTCTTTAGCTAAGAGTTTTCGCTTTAGCGTGCCAAATTCAGCATCAGTAAGAATCCCCCTTTTGCGTAGGTCATCTAATTTGAGTAATTCCGAATACAAGTCTTTTTGTTTTTCGGATTGATCTATCGTTTTAACATCGACATATGATTTTTCTGTTTTTTCAATAACAGGCTTAGGTGGTGGCGTAAGTAAAGGTCTTTTTGCTTCAGCATCCTTTGAGTCAGCGACTCGGAACTGATACTCGAATTGAGCATAGCGAGAACCTGGGATCAAAGGAGTCTCGTTAGCCTCAAGTGGAATTGCAATTTTTCCCTGCGATGCGGCAAAGTCGTTGGCCTCCTGAATAACGGTGGCTTTTAGCTTGGCCGGATTACCGAAAACGCCCGCAGTGTCTTGCTTAGATAAAACGTATGTATCTGGGGATAATTGAACAAGTCGTGGATTTGCACATCCGCTTATAAAAAGTACCAGAACAAGTAGTTTTTTCATAATTTCCCTTGTAGTCCTACGTTATAAGAGTCAGTTTACCGTTGAGTCGCGTAATGATCGGCAGTCGTGGAATAAGAGCATTCTTACTTGACTTGTCATCTAGATGCAAAAAAAGAAACGGGGAAAGCAGAAGTTAAAGCTATTGAAGCATAATCCCGCAACACCCCAAAGAGAGCCCTTGAGGTAAAAAAATTGCCTGACGACGAAACCAGGAAAGGGGCGAATTAAAACAAAAAAGCCGCAAACCCATGCAGGGCGCGGCTTTTTGTGGATATCACTGGCGGAGAGGGCGGGATTCGAACCCGCGTTACGCTATTAACGTAAACACGCTTTCCAGGCGTGCGACTTAAACCGCTCATCCACCTCTCCGGAAGGCGGCAGATGGTATACCAGTTCGCAAATTGAAGCAACTCGTTTAGAGCACTAAAAGTGTTTCATATAAGGAATTCCAACTACCGCGTCAGTTGATAAGATGCGCTGTGTGCATGGAACATTGACGCTGTACTTAGCTGATGGCCCTCTTGTCTTGTATGAATTGCGAGGGAATGGGCTACCATTTTTCGCCCCCCCCAAAAATGGGACGCGACCCGGCGGATGCCGTAGCTTCAGTATTAATTTACAGTGGATATTTATTCTTTGCTTGGCTGTAAAAAATTGATAAGCGGGGATTACATGACTCAAAGTCACCAATTGCAAAAAAGAAATTACCTCCGAAAGCTGGCGACAGCTTGGCTGCTAGGCACGGCGATTTCGGCTGCCTTCGCGGCGGATGTGATCAACTATGTAATTTATGACGGTCAACAGTACGGCACGGACAAGATCGATACCATCGTCCGCTCGCCCATTATTTCGGCGCTGCCGCGTTTAATGCCAAGCGGCGACTACGTCGTCCCCCGTTCCGCTGACGGCCACTATTATCTGCCGGGCTTTGTAAACGGACATCCGGTGGTCTTCTTAGTAGACACCGGTGCTTCGTTTTCGGTCATCCCTCTTAGGCTTGCACGCAACTCGGGCATTCGGGCAGCCATTGCAGAGAAACTCGAGACGGCAGCTGGTCGCGTGCAAACCGGGGTCTCTCAAGGTAATCAGCTGGTAATGGGTGCATTCACGGTGCCCAATGCAAAGGTCGGCGTGCAAGATGGCTTATCGTTTCCGATTCTAGGAATTGACGTGCTCAATCGTTTTCAAGTCATTTATGCAAATGGCACCATGACTCTTCGCCAAGGAAAATAAACTCTCGAACTTGATAAAAACTAACGGCTTGACCAAAGCCGTGAAAATCCGTTCACGCTACTCCGTTTATAAAACAGCGCGATAAGCAAAGCCAACGCCATGCCATGAACCGGCCACAGGCCAATTTCCGGCGCGATCTTCCCTTGTGCGGTCCACGCTTGAAAAGTACTTAGCAAGCTACTGTAAATCATATAAATCAATAACCCGCTAACCAAGTTCACCGAGCGTCCGCCACGGGGATTTACAAAACTCAGCGGTATTGCAAGTAACGTCAAGAGAACGATGCTAATAGGTAGCGCAACTCGCCAATGCAATTCAGCAATATTTTGTAGCGTCGGTTGCTTCAATAAGGCCGGTGTAGTCATGGATTTTGGCGACGGCGCCTCTATCTTTGCCTCGTAGGGCTCGATGCGCACCGCGTAAGTCGCAAAATCCATTACTTTATAATTTTGTGTTCCAGGCGTTCCATCGTAGCGACGGCCATTTTCCAGCACGACAAATTTATCGCCGTTTTTTTCGATCTTTTGCATGCCTTGCTTCGCTACCATCACACCGAGCTGCTGATTTTGAACGGATTGCACAAACACGTTGCTTACAACGCTTTCGGTGTCGGACATGTTATCAATAAAGAAAACGCGATCAGCATGTTTGGATTCCCTGAATACCCCTGGCGCCAGTAAAGAGACATCATCGCGGCTATCCAGTTGACGCTTATATTCCGCGCTTTGCCGCAACGCCCACGGCGATAGTCCCAAGCTCAATGCAGCGACGACCAAGGCAACCGGGAGCGTGAAATAAAGCACCGGCTTAATCCAGCGCACCAACCCAACACCAGATGAAAACCAAACAATCATTTCGCTATCGTTATACCAGCGAGACAATGTCATCAACACGGCGATAAAAAGCGTGAGCGAAAGGATTATCGGCAAATAATTTATCGCGATGAAGCCGAGGAATGCGAGAACACCTTCCAATTGCAATGCGCCGCTGGCGGCGTTGCTTAAAAGGCGAACTAATAGCGTGGTTAAACTAATAGCTAACAACACCACGCACACGGCAAGGGCAAGCGAGGTAAACTCGCGCAATAGGCTACGTCGAAAAATACTCATAAAATAAAAAGACAGAACGTGTTTTAAAAACGCCGACACAAGCCAACGTTAAGCCGAGAAGCGCAGTCGTACACATAAGTACTTCGAGCATCGCAGGCTTAAGATTGGCTTGTGTCGGCGTTTTTAAAGCACGTTCGATTAGAAAAATGGTTGTTTGGCGATATATACTTCGTCAGTCAACGCATCATTACAGGAGTTCTAAGTGGACTTTATCATAAAAAATGGCGCTCCCGAAAAACAACGCAGCGCCTGTTCAGTGGTTGGTGTCTACGAAGCCCGTAAACTTTCGCCGCAAGCGGCGGCCCTCGATGCCGTCTCCAAAGGATATTTATCCGACATACTTCGCCGTGGCGATATGGAAGGCAAATTGGGTAGCGCCTTAGTGCTCCACAATGTGCCTAATACGGGAAGCGAACGCATTCTTTTAGTAGGCCTTGGCAAAGAGCGTGAGTTCCAAGAAAAACAATATCGAACCGCGTTCCACGCAGCTATTAAGCGATTGACCGATACCGGCGCAACGGACGCTATCATTTACCTCACCGAACTATCGGTGGGAGAACGCAACGTTTCATGGCGTGTTGAACAAGCAGTGCTTATCGGCACGGCGGCCGTTTACCGCTTCGACCAGCTAAAAAGCAAAGCCGAACCCGCGCGCCAGACATTGCGCAAGGTGGCACTAAATGTCACGGCTCGCAACGAAGTAACACCTGCCGAAAAAGCCTTGGCATCAAGTTTAGCAATTGCAGAAGGTATCAACCTCACCAAGGATTTGGGCAATCTACCCGGCAATATTTGCACGCCAACCTATCTAGCGGAACAAGCGGTTAAGCTTGGTAAAACACATAAACTGAAAGTGCAAGTTCTCGAGCAGGCACAGTTGGAAAAACTCGGTATGGGCTCGTTCCTCGCGGTATCTCGTGGCAGCCGTCAACCACCCAAATTAATTGTGATGCAACACCTCGGTGGCGATAAGAAAAGCAAGCCAGTGGTGCTGGTCGGCAAAGGCATCACCTTCGATACCGGCGGTATATCGATCAAGCCAGCAGGCGAGATGGATGAAATGAAGTTCGACATGTGCGGTGCGGCGAGTGTTCTGGGTACGATGAAAGCCATCGCCAAAATGGGCCTGAAACTAAACGTCATCGGTATTATTCCCACCTGTGAAAATATGCCGGATGGTAATGCCACCCGTCCTGGCGATGTCGTCACCAGCCTTTCCGGGCAAACAATCGAAATTCTTAATACCGACGCTGAAGGCCGGCTTATTCTGTGCGACGCATTGACTTATGCTGAACGTTTCGAGCCTGCGGCCGTAGTGGATATTGCCACGCTTACCGGCGCCTGCGTCATTGCACTTGGACATGTCGTCAGTGGTTTGCTGGCCAATCAAGATTCACTAGCTAAGGAACTGCTGCAAGCAGGTGAAGAAGCTTACGACCGCGCTTGGCAAATGCCGCTGTATGATGATTATCAAGAGCAACTGAAGAGTAACTTCGCGGATGTGGCCAACATCGGTGGGCGCGCAGGCGGCACAATTACTGCCGCATGTTTCTTGTCGCGATTCACCAAAGCCTATAAGTGGGCGCATTTGGATATTGCCGGCACCGCATGGAAATCCGGCGGAGAAAAAGGCGCTACAGGACGGCCGGTCGGTTTGTTGACACATTTCCTGATTAATCGAGCAAAGTAAAAATCAAGGCGGGAGGATGAAAACCCTTTTTTCTAAAGAATAGTTTTCGTCCTTCTCCCTTCATCTCTTAAAAAATGACCCAGGTTGATTTTTATACACAGGTAGACAACAAGCGGCTTTTCGCTTGCCAAATTACCGCCAAAGCATTCGGAAAAAAATTACCCGTGCTGGTGTATGCGGCGAATGCGGAAGAATCTGCGGCTCTCGATCGAATGATGTGGACCACGCCGCAGATCAGCTTCGTTCCGCATTGCATTGCGACCCATCGATTAGCAAGCGAAACACCGGTCATCATCGCCCACGAGCCGCATGACTTGTATCATCACGACATACTAGTTAATCTGCAAACCGAGTGGCCGCCGTTCTTCAGCCGCTTCGAGCGTTTAATAGAGATCGTATCGAACGATGACGCCGACAAGGCTGCCGCCCGCTCGCGCTGGAAGTTCTATAAGGATCGAGGTTATTCGCTGACTAACCATGATATGTCAAAGCCAAATAGGTGATTTATGCCCGCAGAACCGAATCTCCTGCAAAAGGTAGATGCCCTGCTTAATAGGCACCGGAATGTAAACGGTAGCGATGCCGATAGCCTAGAAGATTTCCCCGTGCTTACGGATGTCATCGAATTAGCCGAAATACCGCCATCTGAACCGGTTATTATTTCGACTACCCTTCCCCCCCTGCCATCCCACGAAAGCGTCGGTAATAACGCCAGCCTTTCGGATGTGGAAGCGGAAATACTATCGCGGGACATTTTCCAGCATGTTTTGGCGAAGCTAAGCACGCAAATCTCGAATGACTTACATAATCAGCTCACTGACAGGCTATCGTCAATTATCGATAATGCCGTTGCTGCGGCAATTGAAGATTTCAAGCAAGAACTGGCTAACACGATTGGGGACGGCATTGCTGAAGCCTTGCTTGACCGAGCTGACAGAAGTGCGGCGTCTCAAGGGGCGGATAAACCGGAAAACGTCGACCGATAGCACTGCGGTTTAATCTAATTAACCACAGGTTCTGATACTTGTCATTCGTGTAAACCCTCGTCGTCCAAGCACACCCGTCTGCTATTTCATCGCGAATAGTAAACATCCATCAACGCAAACCTTTATAATTAAAGGTCTTCTTTTATTATTCTATTCGCCTTGAAAAACAGCATGGAACTGGACAAAAGTTTTGAGCCTCACGCCATCGAATCTCGTTGGTACAGCCTGTGGGAATCGCGCGGTTATTTTAAACATAGCGGCGATACCACCCGCCCCGCCTATAGCATCCAGCTTCCACCACCAAATGTAACGGGCACCCTGCATATGGGGCACGCCTTTCAGCAAACGCTGATGGATGCGCTTATTCGCTACCATCGGATGCGCGGCTTCAACACCAATTGGGTAATGGGTTCCGACCATGCCGGCATCGCGACTCAGATCGTCGTCGAGCGTCAGCTCGAAGCGGAAGGAAAAAAACGCCATGATCTAGGCCGCGAAAAATTCATTGAACGAGTTTGGGAATGGAAACAGCAATCCGGATCAACCATCACTCGACAAATGCGGCGCTTGGGCACTTCGGGAAATTGGACATTTGCCGATACCGACGGTCAAGCCAGCGGCTACTTCACCATGGACGCGAAAATGTCGCAGGCGGTTGGCGAAGTATTCGTGCGACTCCATGAGCAGGGTTTGATCTATCGCGGCAAGCGGTTGGTCAATTGGGACCCGGTACTGGGCACCGCTGTCTCCGATATCGAAGTCGATAGCGAAGAAGAAGACGGCAAAATCTGGGAAATCCGTTATCCATTGGAAGATGGAACAGGCGGCGTAGTTGTTGCCACGACACGACCGGAAACCATGCTGGGCGACGTTGCGATTGCTGTGAATCCAAACGATGATCGCTACAAGCACCTGATCGGCACGCGTGTAGCGCTACCGCTAACAGGGCAAACAATTCCAATCATTGCCGACGATTATGTAGATCCGGAATTTGGCACGGGCTTCGTAAAAATTACGCCCGCCCACGATTTCAATGATTATCAGGTATGGCTGCGACACAAGGATACAGAACGCCTTCCCCTATTCAGCATTTTCACGCTAGAAGGCACTGTTAAAGAAATAGTTGATTTATCGGATAGCGCCTTCGATCTCAGTCAAGATGAAATGACGCAAGTCGGGATGATTATTCCCGAAGCCTACCGTGGATTAGATCGCTTTGAAGCCCGCAAGCGCATAGTTGCAGACCTGCAAACCCAAGGCTTGCTGGTATCCGAAAAACCACACAAGTTAAAAGTACCGCGCTCAAGCCGTACCGGTACCATCGTCGAACCGATGCTGACTGACCAATGGTTCGTCAAAATGGATCGTATGGCCGAACGCGGGCTTGAAGCGGTTGCCAAGGGCGATGTGAAGTTTCACCCGGAACACTGGGCCACAACCTACAACCAATGGCTCGAAAATATTCAGGATTGGTGTATTTCCCGGCAACTCTGGTGGGGCCACCAAATTCCTTGCTGGTATGACGAGAGCGGTCGCCCTTATGTGGCGCGTGATGAAGCAGAAGCGAAGGCTAAAGCGGCGGCAAACGGTTACACCGGCGCATTGATTCGCGATCCCGATGTGCTCGACACCTGGTTTTCTTCAGCGCTAGTTCCATTCACCACTCTCGGCTGGCCGGAAAAAACCAAGGAATTGGAAACATTTTTGCCCTCCTCCGTGCTGGTGACCGGCTTCGACATTATTTTCTTCTGGGTCGCTCGGATGATCATGATGACACTGCACTTTACCGACAAAGTGCCGTTCCATGATGTCTATATCAACGCCCTTGTACGCGATGCCGAAGGGCAAAAGATGTCGAAGTCCAAGGGTAATACGATGGATCCTTTGGATTTGATTGATGGCATTTCTCTCGACGCGCTGCTTCAGAAATCGACCGTTGGTTTGCTAAAAGCGGATCACAAAGCAAAAATCGAGAAATATATTCGCGCCCACTATTCCAATGGCATTCCGTCATTCGGCGCCGATGCACTACGTTTCACGTTTGCATCCCTAGCTACGTTTGCGCGCACGCTGAATTTCGACCTCAGCCGCTGCGAAGGTTATCGCAATTTCTGTAACAAGCTGTGGAATGCAACGCGCTTTGTGTTGATGAACACAGAAGGCAAGGATTGCGGTTTGGGGCTTGATGAGAAAGACAGCTCGCTTCATTTTTCACCGGCAGACCGTTGGATTATCAGCCTGCTTCAGCGCACCGAGGCGGAAGTTGAAAAAGGCTTTGCCGAGTATCGCTTCGATAACACCGCAACCGCAATCTACAAATTTGTTTGGGACGAGTATTGCGACTGGTATGTTGAAATCGCTAAAGTCCAAATGCAAAATGGCACAGAAGCCGAGCAGCGAGCCACTCGCCGGACGCTACTGCGCGTGCTTGAAACTGTTTTGCGACTTGCGCATCCAATTATCCCCTTCATTACCGAAGAGCTGTGGCAGAAAGTTGCACCGCTAGTAGGCCACGCGAAGGGCGATGGCAGTGAAACCATTATGCTGCAACCCTATCCGCAATCGCAGCCTGAGAAAATCGATGCTGCTGCCGAAGCGTGGATAGGCGAATTGAAAGCGTTGACCGATGCGGTGCGTAACCTACGGGGTGAAATGAGTGTTTCTCCTGCGCAACGAGTGCCACTGGTAATCAGTGGTAACAAGGAAAATTTGGCACAGCTGGCAGGGTACTTAAAAGTTCTAGGCAAGCTTTCGGAGGTCGAGATTGTCGAAGGCGAATTGCCGTCGGCAAACGCACCAGTTGCGGTGGTGGGTTCCATGCAGTTGATGCTGAAAATCGAAATCGATGTCGTGGCTGAGAAAGAGCGTCTACTCAAAGAAATAACTCGCCTGGAAACCGAAATTGCCAAAGCAAACGCAAAACTTGGCAATGCCGGTTTTGTGGAACGCGCACCGCCGCAAGTGGTAGCGCAAGAACGGGAACGGCTCAATAATTTTGGCGCGACATTGGAGAACCTAAAATCGCAGTACGCCAGATATAGCTAGCGGTTCTAGCTTTTTAAAATGTGTAGGAAAATCCGCGTTATTATTAGTTAAAGCTGTGCTGTAGTTATTTACTCGCCAGGGTTAAGGCTTTTTGGCCTTGATTCCTGGCAAGTAGATAATTGCTATACCTACCGCTCCCTTTAACACGCCATTTTCTCGGATTAAAACGGCACAAGGGAGCGCTGCTAATCCTTTATGGCAAAACAGGAATGACGTCACCCTTTTTGCCGTCTACAAAGACTTGAACTTGCCTCACTTTTTCCTTCAAAACTACTACCGAATAGCCGTAATAGGCCATGTCCGCAGTCCCTACTCCCGACGCTTGCTTTCTTTTAATTGACCACACAAGCACCAGTCCATTCATACGCGGCTGCTCTACCGCCACTTCGACCGCTCCTGAATTCTCGGTATGCCTTATCAGGACAAGCGCCTCTTTGTTAAAGTCTATAGCCGCGCCTTGAATTGGCTTTGAAAAACCGGCCAAATTATTCCAACCCATTTCTTTTCGGCCTAGAGCCTCCATAACTGCATCCAGCTCTTGTTGAGAACGGATAATCATTGATTGAAAGTTACTATATCCATGATCTTTGGTAGGAACAGGAATTAGCCTAAATTCTTTGACGGCGTCTTTTTTCACAACTTCTTTTTTATCAGCCTCCTTGCGGCCCTCAGCAAACACCGTTGTCGTTACAGAAAACAGCAGGACAGCAAATACAAATAGTAATTTTTTCATTTTTACGCCTTTAGTCAAATGGATAATGGCGAACCAGAAGTATCAGCTTCTGGTCTAGTATATTGAAGGCTCGTTGCAAAAACTGCAATTCACTTTCTTGCATTCACTGAACCTATTCGAAATCCAATCAGGTTTACGCTGAGGGTAAAAAAGTACGGCACACTCGCGGATATTTATGAAATGAATTTGAATTAAGGACAAATGGAAAAATTTCGCATTAAACCAAACAAGAAAGTCGAGTTATCAAAGTTTGATCCAAGAGATCAGAGCGCCGCCCCCGGGACAAAGCAGCAAAATACCGACATGTTGGCTACCCTCTCCGCTCGCCTTGATAAATTGCAAGACGTATTTTACGGCGCTCGCAGCCATAAATTTCTGATTGTTCTTCAGGGCATGGACACATCAGGCAAAGATGGCACCATTCGCCATGTGTTCAAATCGGTTGATCCGCTCGGCCTACGAGTCGCTAATTTCAAAGGACCGACCGAGCAAGAAAAAGGGCATGACTTCCTTTGGCGAATTCACCAGCAAATGCCTGGCGACGGAGAAATCGTCATTTTCAATCGTAGCCACTACGAAGATGTGCTGATAACTCGCGTGCATGAGTGGATCGACAAAAAAGAAGTAAAGCGACGCTTGCGCCAAATTAACGACTTTGAACTTATGCTATCCGAGCACGCGACTGTTATTCGTAAGTTCTTTTTGTACATTTCGAAAGAAGAACAGAAAAAGCGGCTGGAAGAGCGCCTGTCCGATCCTGAGAAGCATTGGAAATTTCAGCTAGGTGATGTGGAAGAACGGAAGCTGTGGGATGACTATATGAAGGCATATCAAGACATGCTGGAAAATACATCGACAAAGCATGCCCCCTGGTATGTCGTTCCCGCTGACTCAAAGACCAATAGAAACCTCTTCATCTCGCGCGTCTTGGTGCAAACGCTTGAAGACCTCAAACTTACCTACCCTGAGCCTGGAGAAGATCTCAGCAAGATCATCATTAAATAGCAGCGCAAGGTCATTGTTAGGCAGTGCAGAACCTACCTCAATAACCATCTTACGAGCCGAGAGCAAGACGAGCGCCGCAGACAGTACAACTGTACGGCGAGGCGCTCAACGCGGCTATCGGCACGTAGGATGGTTTGAGGATAGGTTCTTACATCATTCCCATTGCCCTTGGCAGCCACAATGATAATCCTGGCCAATAAGTGACGATCACCAAAAACACCAGCATGGTACCTAGCCACGGCATCACGGCGATTGTTAGTTCGGTAATGCTCATTTTTGAAATGCCACTTGCAACATACAGATTTAAACCCACAGGTGGATGACACAGGCCCACTTCCATATTTGCATCGATCAAAATACCGAGGTGCACGGAGTCGATCCCGAGACGTATTGCAGCAGGGTGCAGAATGGGTGCCATGACGAGAATAATCGAGGACGGCTCCATTACGTTCCCCGCAAGCAAAAGCAAAATATTGGCAAAGAACAAAAAGCCTGCTTGCCCTAACTCCTTGCCAAGAATCCAATCCGCCATCAACTGCGGAATATTTTCATGCGTCATGAGGAAAGAAAACAACACTGCATTCGTAATGATATATAGCAGCATGGCACTCATGCTGGCTGATGTCTTCATTACTTGCGGCGTGTTTTTAAAAGGCATGTCCCTATAGACAAATACGGAGATAAAAAACGCATAGATTGCGCTCATTGCCGCCGCTTCTGTAGCCGTGAATATTCCACTGTAAATGCCACCGATAATGATGACAACTAACATCAGCCCCCATATGCTTTCGCGGAACGCTTTCCAGCGCCGCCCCCATGTTGCCTTTGGCATCCGTGGATAGTTATTTTTCTTCGCTAGGAACCAGGTAGTGCCACATAGCATTGCGGTAAGCAGCATGCCCGGAAATAGTCCGGCGACAAACAGCGCACCGATCGACGTGCTAGTCGAGATGGCGTAGATCACTTTCGGGATCGAGGGCAGCATGAGAATGCCTAATGACCCTGCGGTAATGATAACGCCTGCGCCAAAACGTTTTGGATAGCCTTGTTTTACCATCGCCGGCAGAATGATTGAACCAATCGCAACAACAGTAGCGACACTAGAACCACATACTAAGGCGAACATTGCGCAGGATAGTATGCCGGCAAGCGCCAGCCCGCCATGCCAATGCCCTACCATGCTAGTGGCGAAGTTGATCATTCGTTTTGCGACACCGCCATGCGTGAGAAAGTTACCGGCGAGAATGAAAAACGGAATCGACATGATTTCAAATTTCTCGATGCCGGTGAAAAGCTTCAGCGCGACCGCCTCAATCGGTACATGCGTGAGTAGAAGCAAAAACAATAAAACTGTGAGCCCGAGCGCAATCGAGACCGGAATGCCAGTCAACATCAGCGCAATCAGCAGCGCGAACACAATCCCGATGTTTCCGCCAACGACACATACCGCCAAGAGCAATCCCACTATGATGGATAGCCAGACGGCGGCACGGGTTTTAGACATTGGGCCCCATCCGGCCTCGGCCGCAACGGCACTCATTTGACACCTCCGGGAGCTGCAACAACATCAAACGCACCATCGTCCTCACTTAAGCCTTCGACATGTGCGTGATCATGACGCGGCAGCTCACCAGTCTGAATAAAACGCCAAGTAACTTGTAGGAAGCGGAAGCACATAAGATATGAGCCCAGAGGCACAGCGGAATATACCGCCCAGGTAGGCCATTCGAGATCGGGTGTAGTTGGTCCCTGAGGTAAATCCCCGGTTGCGATTCCGAATGTTGAAAACGCGGCATAGTGCATACCGTTTTCCCAAACGAAGTGAAGGCCAAGCGTGCCGATAATGCCGGTGAAAACGATCCCGCAAGAGAGAGCAACAAAGGTTGCTATTTTTTTCCAGTCTTCCGGCAACCGATTGACGAGCACGTCGACTCCCACATGCACGCCGGCACGCACGCCATAAGCAGCACCAAATTTGGCCATCCAAACGAACATAATGATGCACAGCTCCTGCGCCCAACTGACGTTAAGCGATAAGAGCCAATCTTGCATGATAGGAATGGCAAACCCCGACCCGTAGCGGTGAATCACGGAAAGAAAAATAACTAAGGTCGCTCCTCCCATTAGGAAAGTAATAAACCACTCCTCGAAAAGATCCAGTATTTTTGTCATTGACTACCTTTGCTTGAAATGAGTTTGAATAGTTTCTTGGTACTCATTTATTAACATCCGGCGCTTACTTTTCAATCGTGATTAACCTAACCGCACGTCAATGCCACGGTGACGATGTCAGGATGGAGCTTAAGGCAAAGATGGTTGATTTGGCAAAACGTATTTCAAAAAGAAGGAGGAAATTGAATTACTTGGAACGCAAAATTTTATTTACCTAGCAGGAAAAGAGGGATAGCCTAACGACGCACTTCGATATTGGACTTTGATAAAACTTGGACAGTAAAGCAGATCAATCTCGCTGCGGTTAATAAGGCTGACGCTAAATTTGTCAGGGTAAAGCCTTCTGCAAGTGAAAGAGAATCTGAAGTTTACTCTATGCCGCGCGACGGTCACTCACGTAGGGGCTTTGAGGCAAATGAACACGCCAATCTGATTGAAACGCGCGCGATAGTATAAAGTACGTAATTTTATTAATGTGCGAAATAACCACTAATAATAAAGATTTTCTCGTTTGAGCCGTAATCACTATTAAATAGCTTTCTGTGTACTTTATGAGAGCCTTAACACGTAACTTGGATCTTAGCTCATGTTACGCGCGGCTTTTGTTGCGCGCGACTCCGGTGACACAAAAGGAAGTGAACCCGTTACATGCAGTTATCTACGAGGAGAACAAGATGAATACTACTTTAAAAATTTTAACGACTATTGGATTGACGGCAGTGATGGGCGCGGTATTCCCCGTTGCTGCGGCTGATATTGTCGTTGGCCAGGTGGCACCTTTCACCGGCGCGTTAGCCTCTACTGGAAAAGGACTGCAATTAGGCGCCCAAGTCTACTTTGATGCAGTCAATGCAAAGGGAGGCATACAAGGACATAAGATCCGGGTTGTTTCCGAGGATGACGGATACAAAGCTGAAGAGACGGTAAAAAAAGTAAAGAAGATCCTTGCCGAAGAAAAGCCAGTGGCATTGTTTGGTCTTGTTGGAACCGGCAATGTTGAGGCGCTTGTTAAAGACGGTGTTCTGGCTACTGAAGAAATTCCTTTGGTGGGGCCTCGTACAGGTGCCACATCGCTACGCAAACCTAATCCTCTTTTGTTCCATATTAGGGTCGACTATAAAGCTGAGGCAGAAAAAATGGTTGCGCAGTTAATCCCCTTTGGCTTGAAGAAAATTGCCGTCTTGTATCAAAACGACGCATTTGGCAACGACGGTTTGAATGGCGTTCAAGGAGCAATGGAGAAACACGGCTTGCAGCTTATTGCGAAAGGCAGTTACGAAAAAAATACGACCAAGGTCGAAGAAGCAGTGAAAGTCATTTCTAAGGAAAATCCTCAGGCAGTGCTGTTAATTTCTAACACCGCTGCCACCGCAGAGTTTGTCAAACAATACCGGGTCATAGATAAAGGCACTCAACTCCTTGCACTTTCGGTAACCGACGCGGACACAGTCGTTAAAACAATAGGGATTGAAACTGCTCGTGGTCTGGGGATTGTTATGGTGGTTCCTTTGCCACGCAAACAAGGAGTGGCTTTGGTTAACGAGTTCCAGAAAAACTTTCAAGAGTTTGGCCCAAAAAATACAGATCCTTCGTTGACAGTCCTCGAAGGATATGTGACGGCAAAAGTGCTTGTAGAGGGGTTGCGTCGTGCTGGTAAAAACCTGCAAAGAAGTACCGTTTTAAAAGGCCTTCAGTCAATTGATCATTTTGATGTTGGGGGTTACCAAATTAGCTTTAACCAGGAAAAGAAATCTGTTTATGGTTATGTCGAGATCGGTGTAATTGGCGGCGACGGAAAAATTAAAATGTAAGCCTTATTGAATCACTGAATCCGCAACGCGGGAAATAACATAAAAATACGGTGTATTTATTGAAATCGAAACTAGCGATATTGGTTTAGGCTCTAATTAGGCATTACTTTTAAAAAATAAGGAGGGAAAAATGCTTGTGCGATTTCTGTCCGTTTTATTCGCATTATTAATATCGTGTTCTCAAGCAAGTGCGGGCAATTACACCAAAGATGACGCAGTGAAAATGGTGGAAAAAGCCGCTGCATTTTTAAAGGCAAATGGAAAAGAAAAATTAGTTGACGAGATTGGTAAAAAGGACGGAACTTTTCATAAAGGAGAGCTTTATGTCTATGTCACCGACTTAAATTACATGATGCTGGCTCACCCAGCCAATCCCAAGCTTGTTGGTAAAAGCAATCTTGATGTACCGGATGTCGATGGTAAGTTTTACCGCAAGGAAATGATTGAGCTTGCTAAAACAAAAGGCAACGGATGGGTGGATTATAAATATAAAAACCCAACATCCGGGAAGGTCGAAGCGAAAACGTCGTACATTTTAAAAGCTGACGATCTAATGCTCGTTTGCGGTATTTATAAATAGCAATATTTAATTGATCGGCGGATTCAAGTCTGAAGTGCAACAGCATGATGGTGTGAGTGTAACTTTTTCAT
>JAZKCF010000045.1:0-25115 GCA_040388195.1 Pseudomonadota bacterium | reverse complement strand
TCAGCATGCACTCGTTACGGCGATCAGAAAAGTATCCGGTCTATTGAGCGCTTACTGTGAACTTGTAATACAAGTGACAAATCTAATTTTTAATTTTTCTTGTGTAACAGGGAATAGCTGAACCGTGCGCGACGAATCGGATAAGAATTCCTCCGTTCGCATAGTGTTTGAACCCAAATCCAGCCGGCAGGATCAGTAAGAATTCGTCAATCTTCTGCTTGCGAATACGCGGCTGGAGTCTTCGCTGTCTATTAATATCGTCATGCTCGGGCGCGACGGCCGGCCGCGTCAAAAAAATCTCAAGCAGATTCTCGAAGAATGGGTGGCTTTCCGTTTCGAGACGGTTGTTCGGCGTACGCGGCATCGGCTTGGCGAAGTGGATCATCGCATCCATATTTTGGAAGGCAGACAGCTAGCACTGTTGTCGATCGATGAAGTGATTCGAGTGATTCGCGAGGCTGACGATCCGAAAGCGGATTTGATGTCTGCGTTTGGATTAACCGAGATACAAGCGGAAGATATTTTAGAAATCCGTTTGCGCCAATTAGCGCGTCTTGAAGCCATCAAAATCGAAAAAGAACTCAAAGGATTAACGGTCGAGCGCAAAGGACTCAATCGCATCCTTGATAACCGCAAGGTACTTGCCGACCTTATCGTTTCGGAAATCGAAGCCGATGCGGAGAAGCATGGCGATAACCGTCGCACTTTGATGAAAGCGGTGGAATCGGTAGTCGTCACGCAAACGGTGCCTGACGAACCGGTAACGATTACTTTGTCGCGCAACGGCTGGATTCGCTCTCGACAAAGCCATGGACTAGACGCCGCTCAATTCGCCTACAAGGCCGGTGATGCGCCTTTCGCGGTGATGGAAACGCGCACCATTTATCCGGTGATTGTGCTGGATAACAAAGGGCGCGCTTATACGATTCGCGCCTCCGATATTCCGGGCGGACGCGGTGATGGCGTACCGGTGACCACGCTGATCGATCTGCAAGTAGGCTCGAAGGTGGCGCAGGTATTATCCTCCGCGCTGGAGAAAAAATATCTAGTGGCGGGTAGCGGTGGTTATGGTTTTATTGCTTCCGTTCAAGACATGGCGTCGCGATTGAAAGCCGGTAAAGCTTTTATGACCTTGGAAGAAAACGACGAGCCACTGCCGCCGGTTGTATTGTTACCGTCGCTCGATTATGTGGGGGCGCTTTCAGCGAAAGGACGAATACTGCTTTTCCCCATGGCCGAGATGAAAGAGATGCCGCGCGGAAGAGGTGTTGTCATGATGACGCTCGATGCCGGCGAAAAATTGATTTCCGTGACGTTAACTCGCAAAGGGAAAATTATCGTCTACGGCACCAATCGAACCGGCAAGGAAGTGAGTACGGAACTGACAGGAGAAGACCTTGCAAAGCATCGTCTTCATCGCGCACGAAAGGGTTGCTTGATGGCCAGCAGAATGAAGCCGCAGCGTTTGGGGAGTTAATCAATTCCTTCTAATCTAAAGAGAGCAAGAGAAAAGCCGTATGCAATTGGCGTTTCTCTTGCTTCTCCCGCTGCTTTCAGTAGGAACTCTTCCAGAAGCTAAAGCCAATTTTATATGTCTGCTGAAGCGGTGAAGAAGGGATTACAAAAGCGTAGCGAGCAGGCTACCATCCAAGTTATGTACACTTCTGTTTTTTCGCTCGATAGCAGCCCGCGCAGTCGCTTTTTCTACTGAGAAACCCGTCTTATCTCCAAACGGTCAACGAACTGTCCCCGAGCCAGCCTTGTCCGGCACCGCCTTGAACCTTGCCAACTACCCGAATAACATAATTACCGGCTGGCAGCCCACCACCACCCACGGCGTTGACTGCATTCATATGCCAGTTGTCTTGTCCGGCAGTGCCATTCGAAGTACAGAATGCGTCTGAAGTACCTACCGTTGGCGCAAGCACAGTTACCGCACCGGTTGCGACATTAACGGCCTGGATGTCGAGGTCAAGCCACGTGCCTTGATTGGCGGCGTCGACTGAGCATTCAGCTGTGTAGAGAACCAGAAAACGCTGGGACGCAGCATTGGCGAACGCAGGTGTTTGAAACACGCCGGGAGCGATTGGGACTGCTGCGGGTCCTGGACCAGCAAAAGTGAAATTGCCTGCCCGTGTGTGTGAAATTATCGCATCAGCAGATGCTTCAGTAGCAGCCAGAAGTGCTAGAACACTCGTTACACTTGCCTTCCAGAACAGTTGTTTCATATTAATATCCTTTAATTGTCATCAGGGCTGCACGCAAGCAAGCGATGTCCGCAGCCCCGCACGAGACATCGCCGAAAACTTGTTACTTTTCGCGCTTAAAACTACTGAAGAAAAAAGAAAAACTGATCTTTGTTGATGCGATTACTGCGTTGTTGCCTGTGGAGTGTTGGCATCCATGCGTTCTAACTCCTCGAATTGTTCAAGAAATTTTTTCGCTTCCATTTGAATTTTTCCGCTGGGATTAGAAAGTGCCGTTTGCAGTGCTGCGCGTGTTTCTGCGGGATTGCCGGATTTGCTCTCTAGATAATTTTCGAAAGCGAGCAGCCGGACACGGTCTGAGGCATCGCTCTCTACTAGCGTTTTGAGGGTATTTTCTGGCAATGCGGTTCCGCTGGATTTAGCAGACAGTAAACCCTCGTAACGCTTGCTTTCATCGCCGGAATTAATCGTATGGATAAGCTGAGTATGCTCGCGTTCAGTTGCTTCCGAAGGAGCGGGGGTAGTGCAGGCGGCAGCATACGCGGCAGGGGTAGTCGCCGGATTTTCACCAGCAGTATTGATAAATGTCGAAGAGGGTTCTCCGCCCTGACGAGCGAGCTCTTCATATAGCCAATGTAATGGACGTTTCTGTATGTTGATTGTTACCGTGCCATCACTAAATAGCGTGACTTTACGCTCTGACTCGGATGCGCCGAGTAAAGTCGTAGCGATTGCTTGCGGTGATATATTTTTGGTTGTTTGGAGTTGTTCATGCAACATCCAACCGATAGCGCCCGACAGCGCCATTATTGAAATAGAACCTAGAAGCCGCCATGCAGACATAGAACCTTCCTCCCCCTCAGCAAGGTGATGCAGAAACTACGGACGTGTTTTTAAATAATTAGCAACTACATTTAGGGTAGTTCAACTTTTAAATTTTGCAAGAAAGAATACAAAAAAAGAAAAGGCTGGAATGATGAATACCATTCCAGCCTTTTCGTGACTTCTTGTGCGCAAGCTTTTGTGCCAAGCCAAATTTATATGTTTTACTTTTCTACAAATGCCCGTTCGATAACATAGTCGCCCGGTTCACCGATATGACGCGACACTTTGAATCCTCTTTTGTCCAGCATCGCGCAGGTGTCTTTTAGCATACTTGGACTGCCGCAGATCATCGCCTTGTCGTGTTCTGGATTCAGCGGGGGTAGGCCAATATCTTCAAACAATTTTCCACTATCGACTAATTCGGTAAGGCGACCTTGATTACGGAAGGCCTCGCGAGTAACCGTGGGGTAATAAATCAGCTTTTCCCGGACGATTTCCCCGAAGAATTCATTTTGCGGTAATTCATTGGTAATGAAATCGGCATAAGCCAATTCACTGACTAAACGAACACCATGAATCAGTACGATTTTTTCAAACCGTTCGTAGGTTTCCGGATCTTTGATAATGCTCATGAACGGCGCTAGACCTGTGCCCGTGCCGAACAAATAGAGATTTTTGCCGGGAAGAAGATCATGCAATATCAAGGTGCCGACGGGTTTCCGGCTGACAATGATAGAGTCACCGACCTTTAAATGTTGCAGGCGGGATGTCAACGGGCCGTTTTGCACCTTGATGCTGAAGAATTCCAGATGCTCTTCGTAGTTCGCGCTAACGATGCTATAGGCTCGCGTAAGCGGACGTCCTTCCACTTCAAGGCCAATCATTACAAAGTGGCCGTTATGGAAACGAAGCCCAGGATCGCGGGTTGTTTTAAAGCTGAAAAGAGTCTCGTTCCAGTGGTGAACATCAAGAACTTGCTCTGTAGAAAAAGCGGTCATAAACCTAATCGGTTGAAGTAATTGTAAAAAAGCTCGATATTATACAAGAAATTTGGGCGGAAGGTCTTGCATAGTGTTTATGCCCTCGGCTAGTGCGTTTTGCTCCATCAATACGCTAACAATTATCTGACTAGAATGAAGATAGAAAACGGCGCTCAAAGAGCGCCGCACTAGCTCGAGAGAGATATTTATTAAATTCGATCTGCAGGCCGTTGCTGCCGTAAGCCACCTTCTCGCTGGTGTTGCCCTTGGTTGGCGTAATGCTGAGAGAAAACTTCAATCATTTCCTGAGTGAATGCGGGAATGTCGGATGGTCTGCGGCTGCTGATCAAATTGCCGTCCACCACGACTTCTTCGTTCAGCCATTCTCCACCGGCGTTGCGAATATCGTCTTGCAATGTCGGCCAACTGGTTAGAACTCTTCCGGTAACGAGATTCGAGGATACCAGTAGCCATGCGCCGTGGCAGATTACCGCGATTGGTTTACCTTCAGCGTCAAAGCATTTTTACAAATGCTTGTGCGCCGGGATTTATTCTAATTTGATCCGCGTTCATTGTGCCGCCGGGAAGTAGCACGCCCTCGAATTCCTCCGGCCTCGCCTCATCGAAGGTCATATCAATATCGAATTGATCCGCCATCTGATCATGATTCATTCCCTGTACCTTGCCGTGCTTGTTAGAAATGATTCTTGTAATTGCCCCTGCCTCATGCAATGCCTTTCGAGGTTCGGTCAATTCAACCTGCTCAAAGTCATCAGTGACTAGTATTGCAATACTCATACCGGTTAACGCTTGTGCCATAACTACCTCCTACCGAAAATTCCAATAGTCGTGTGACCGTTCTTGCAAGGGCACACTAGCATTGAGTGACACTTGCCATAAAAAGTTCTCTTAGCGCCTATTCAATATCTGTAGCGAGCGAGCTGAGTTTGACGCGAACGTGGACGCGTATGAATAAGTACGCCTAGCACCGTAGCTTCAAGCTCGGTCTGCGCACCAAGATCTTGAACCGGCTCTTATGCGGCTTTTTGTAACGACTGTTCAGGCTCCAGTTTTACTTTGAGCCATCCTGGCTGGCGCGTGTCGAAGGCTTTGTACGCTTCAATGGCAGAAGTAAGCGGTTCGGATTGCGTTAGTATTTCAGCAGGGTCTACGATGCCGCTGCGGACCATGTTTACCAAGGCTGGAATATAAGCACGGTGATTGCAATTGCCCATCCTGACGGTCAAGTTTTTATTCATCGCTGCACCTAATGGGAAGAAATGATCAGTCTCTGGATAAACCCCGACGATCGCCAACGTACCAGCCTTGGCAAGGCTTTTCACCGCCCACGTTACCGCTTGAGATGGCGCATTGCCGGGATGCCAGTTCTCGCCTTGAGGATTGGCATTGGGCGCGATTTGTTGTAATTCCTGCTCGAATTCTGTTTCGTGTCGTTGCGCTTCCTGAGCAGCCGGGCCCTGATGTGCCGACACGGCATCGACACCCACTGCATCAATCGCGCGGTCAGCCCCTATGCCACCGGTTAGGCGTCGAACTGTATCAATGGGATCTTCCTCGTCAAAATTGATCGCCTCGGCACCTTGCATGCAAGCCATATCAAGCCGGGACTGGACACAGTCAACCGCGAATATACGTCCGGCGCCGAGCAGTTTGGCGCTAGCAATGGCGAATTGGCCAACAGGGCCGCAACCATAAATAACGACTGTATCGCCGCTTTCAATTTCAGCCAGCTCGGCACCGAAATAACCGGTTGGAAAAATATCCGATAGCAAGATCGCTTGATCGTCCGACACTTCATCCGGCAGTTTTACCAACCCAACATTTGCGAATGGAACGCGTGCCATTTCCGCTTGCAAGCCACTAAAAGATCCGGCTTGCTCCGGCCCACCGAAAAACGCGGTGCCGGCGAGTGGACCATTCGGATTGGCGTTATCGCATTGAGAGTGATATCCCGCGCGGCAATAAGAACAAAAGCCGCAAGCGATAGTGGAAGGGATGACGACCCGATCACCGATATTGAGGTTGCGCACATCGCTGCCTATTTCTTCAACAATACCGACGGCTTCGTGACCGAGCACGGTCCCCGGTGTTATGCCAGGAAATGTGCCACGGATAAAATGCAAATCCGTTCCGCAAATTGCGCTGGCGGTAATTCGGACAATCGCGTCAGTGGGCGATTGTATCTGCGGTTCGGGTACGTCATCGATGCGGATGTCGCCGATGCCGTGGAAGACAACTGCTTTCATTTTGCTCTCCTTTACTACAGGGCTATATAAAAATACGAGGAATGAAAAAGCGCGAACTAGCTGATCTAGCCGTGGATTAATTCAAGCAAAGTAGGTGCCAGTGTCAGTTCGAGAAGGTCAGTAATAATTTGCAACGATCAGCTAGTATTTAGGAGAGAAACCGATTGTTGTTGCCCGCATAGCAAATTGCTGGGACCTACTATTAATGATCATAATTAAAGAGCAGTTCATATTTCCGCAAGAAAATTTCCGTCAGCGGCTGCTTAAAAATTTCAGGCATGGATTCAAACTGACGATGCTCATAGGGGTGCCGGAAGAGCGACTTTTACTTGCTTGGTGGCAGCTTCCATTTCTGTCCGTGGTCAGTGTGGCCATACCTTTTAGCTGGGCATTTCTGCGTGTAGGTTTTTCCGGTGAGTTTCAGTGGGAGTCGTTGCCCTCGGCTCTTTTCCATATTCCATTGTTGTGGTGTGCTGCCATTCTGACGGCCTACGCTGTGGGGCGGTCGGAGAAATCGTTGTTATTAATGCAAGCATTCATGATGATTTCGGTGGCGATTGATTTGATGTTGCTGCCATTTTGGACGTTGTTAGATATGGTGCCTTCCTTGCGTTGGGGGCGCCGGTTGGGCATGTTCCTATTTTATTTTCCGCTGGCATGGATGGCGATGGCATGCGCTGTTAGCGCGTTACGCTTAGCGCCTTTTACAATCCGGCGTTGTTTACTTACCTCTATAATTTGTGCGGTGGCAATCGCATATCCGTTGAGTAACGTTTATCGGGAGCGTGGTCTTTGGAATGAACGTTATGATGCCGAGGCGCAGTCGTTGTATTTTGACAATATGCCCTTGGCAACCGAGCAGGCATTCTACGAACAACCGAAGATTTTGGAACGCGAGCTCGCTGCCGTAACACCAGGTCGCAAAGGCATGACCAATGTTTACTTTATCGGCGTTGCGGGCTATGCATCGCAAGATGTATTCATGAAGGAAGTCATCGCCGTCGCGCGTTTGTTTCGTGAACGATTCGGCGCCACCGGACATACCATTCAGCTCATCAACAATCCGAACTCGATTACGCATTCTCCCATCGCCAGTCTTACCAGTTTGCGAGCCGCATTAAAACGGGTAGGGGAGATGATGGACAAAGACAACGATGTTCTTTTTCTATTCCTCACCTCTCACGGCTCTAAAACGCACCGCTTATCTTTCGAGTTTGCCCCCCTGCAACTAAACGAGCTCGATCCTATCTGGTTGCGCGTATTACTTGATGAATCGGACATCACATATCGAGTGATCGTGGTTTCTGCTTGTTATTCCGGCGAATTCGCCAACGTGCTTAAGGACACCCATACGCTGGTGATCACTGCCTCGGATGCCAATAAAACGTCCTTCGGATGCAGCAGCAGCGCCGACTGGACCTATTTTGGCAAAGCCTATTTCGACGACGCACTACGCAAGACGTTTTCCTTTACAGATGCTTTTAATATTGCCAAACGAGCGGTAACCGAGCGAGAGAACGAAGAAGGTTTTACGCCGTCCGATCCACAAATGAAAATGGGGCGGGATATGCGGGATAAGTTGACTGATTTGGAATATCAGTTTTGGGAGAGCGCGGAGAAAAGTGGGCGGGGACGGTGAACGGGAATTAATGGATAACTTGCTGATGGTAAGAAAATATTGAAACACAAAGTTTCAAGTTAATCACTCAATCGGTAGTACCAGTGTCTGGTAATTTATACCGCTCTTGCCATGCTCGCCGTTCATCATTTCCATAAGCATATTCACGGCTTTGCTCACGTGTTTGTTCATGAAGAACTTCGATCATGCGGCGCAGATGGCTTTGGTGCGGTAGCATCGTTCCGTAGAACAGCACCCATTCACTGCGCTGAATCAGAATGGTTGGAAAATCCTCGACTTCGAAATCTTCGGCCCAGGATGCGTTCTCTTCCACATCAATCCAACGAAACTCAATATTCGGGAAGCCTGATTGAAGCGCCTGAAATTCGGGACGATAATCCCGGCAGGTTCCGCACCATTCGGCACATAAGCAAGCGACAACGAACTCCCGCATGGCTTCAGGAAGCAATGTATTGATTGGGAGATCGCGAGGTTTATTTTCGTTCATGTCGTGCGCTGTGCATTTATAGTTAACGCACAGCGCTTCTACTCATTATTTCATCAATGGCTTATAACGTACGCGCTTCGGCTTTGCGCCTTCCTCACCCAAACGTTTCTTCTTATCGGCTTCGTATTCCTGATAATTACCATTGAAGAAAACGGCTTGTGAATTACCTTCGAAAGCAAGAATGTGCGTGGCGATACGATCGAGAAACCAACGGTCATGGGAAATAACCAGCACGCAACCGGCGAATTCAATCAGCGCATCTTCAAGGGCCCGTAGCGTTTCAACATCCAAATCATTGGATGGTTCATCCAACAGCAGCACGTTGCCACCCGCGATCAAGGTCTTGGCTAAATGCAGTCGCCCGCGTTCACCGCCGGATAAGTTGCCGACAATTTTTTGCTGATCCGCGCCTTTGAAATTGAAGCGGCCAATGTAGGCGCGTGACGGTGTTTCGTATCTGCCAACGGTTAACACATCCGAGCCGCCGGAAATTTCTTCCCATACCGTTTTATCGGCAGAGAGTGCGTCGCGCGACTGATCAACGAAGGCGAATTTGACGGTTGGTCCAATGATAACTTCACCTTGATCAGGCGTTTCTTTGCCGACAATCATGCGGAACAGTGTTGATTTACCCGCACCGTTAGGACCGATCACACCGACGATCGCACCAGGTGGAACTTGGAAGCTCAGATCATCGATCAACAGTCGATCGCCATAACCCTTACTAACGCCCTTAAACTCGATCACGCTGCTACCTAAACGTTCGGCAACGGGAATGAAAATCTCCTGTGTCTCATTGCGCTGTTGATATTCTTGCGAGCTTAATTCATCGAAACGTGCCAAGCGCGCCTTACTCTTGGCCTGGCGGCCTTTAGGATTTTGCCGTACCCATTCCAATTCTTTCTTGAGCGCTTTTTGGCGGGCGGATTCACTGGATTCTTCTTGCTGCAAACGCGTCTGTTTTTGGTCCAACCATGAGCTGTAATTACCTTTCCACGGTATGCCGTGGCCACGATCTAGTTCAAGAATCCATTCAGCGGCGTTGTCGAGGAAGTAGCGATCGTGGGTGACCGCGACAACCGTGCCTGGAAAGCGGGTAAGAAATTGCTCAAGCCAATCGACGCTCTCTGCATCCAGGTGATTGGTCGGCTCATCCAGTAGCAACATATCCGGTTTAGAAAGCAATAACCGGCATAGTGCGACACGACGTTTTTCACCGCCGGATAAATTACCAATCGTTGCTTCCCACGGTGGGAGGCGCAGCGCGTCGGCCGCGACTTCTAACTGCTGCTCGGCATTATGGCCATCGGTCGCATTAATAATTGCTTCCAACCGGGCTTGTTCATTCGCTAGCGCATCAAAGTCGGCATCCGGCTCTGCGTAAGCCGCATACACTTCTTCCAATTTTTTGCGCGCGGTAAAAATATCGCCCAAGCCTTCTTCCACGATTTCGCGCACCGTTTTACTAGCATCCAATTGCGGCTCTTGCTGCAGATAACCGATATTCAGGTTAGGCATAGGCGTTGCCTCGCCTTCGATATCTTTATCCACCCCGGCCATGATTTTAAGCACAGTGGATTTGCCTGAACCATTCAATCCAAGGACGCCAATTTTCGCGCCAGGGAAGAAACTAAGAGAGATATCTTTGAGAATTTGGCGCTTAGGCGGAACAATCTTGCCCACGCGATTCATCGTGAAAACGTATTGAGCCATGGCGGATTTGGGCGGGATGAGTGATGGAAAGGCAAGATTCTAACTGAGGCGGCAATACTTTCGGGACTCAATGTTACGATTTCTAGGCTTAATTTAAACCAGAATCACGGTATTTATAAATCGCTGATAAAATCCGGGGCGATCATTGCCTAAGCTTAGCCATTAATAATAATGAAAGGCTACTTTGTGGGCATTCTTACATTTGCGCAGTTTGCAAGAGATTCGAGCGCACCTCCGCCACTATCCTGCTGAACTGATTTAAACCGCGATAAACAGAGAAAACATGGAACCAGCTGAACTTCGAGGCATACAAGATTTTATTTGGAACATCGCTGACGATGTGCTTCGTGACGTATACGTACGCGGCAAGTATCGGGATGTAATTTTGCCAATGACAGTGCTACGTCGACTCGATGCAGTATTAGAGCCCACCAAAAAAGCTGTCCAAACGCTTTACGAACAGCTCGATGCAGCCAAAGTGACCAACAAAGATCAGGCTCTGTGTACCGCATCTGGGCAAGCGTTTTACAACACGTCAAATTTTCTGCTGCGTGACCTCAAATCCAACACTAAGAGTCAGCAATTGAAGTCCAATTTTGAGGAATACCTCAACGGTTTTTCCGCCAATGTTAAAGAAATTCTTGGTAAGTTCAATTTTCACACCCAAATCCAGCGGCTTATCGATGCCGATATCCTCGGTTCATTGATTGAAAAGTTTCTCGATCCCGACATCAATCTTTCTCCTGAACCGGTTCGGGATGCGTCGGGTAGAATTGTTCAGTCAGGGCTAGACAATCATGCGATGGGTACAGTATTTGAGGAGCTGATCCGTCGTTTCAATGAGGAGAACAACGAAGAGGCCGGCGAGCACTTTACGCCACGCGATGTGGTGCAATTGATGGCGAAACTGATGTTTGTGCCGGTTGCCGATCAGATCAAATCTTCAACTTACCTTCTTTACGATGGAGCATGCGGCACCGGCGGTATGTTGACTGTGGCGGAAGAAGAGCTTCTACGTTTAGCCAAAGAGCACGGAAAGCGTGTCTCGATCCACCTGTATGGGCAGGAAATCAACCCCGAAACTTATGCGATTTGCAAAGCAGACTTGCTAATCAAAGGCGAAGGACTGGAGGCCGAGCATATTGTTGGCGGCGCTGATAAATCAACACTCAGCAACGATGCATTTCCGCGCCAAGAATTCGATTTCATGCTATCTAATCCTCCATATGGCAAAAGCTGGAAGGGCGATCTGGCACGATTGGGAGGTAGTGAGGGGAAAGATGGCATAACGGATCGGCGCTTCGTCGTCGATCATGCTGGTGATCCAGAATTTAAATTGATCACACGCTCGTCGGATGGGCAGTTGATGTTCCTGGTGAATAAGCTCGCCAAGATGAAGCGCAGCTCTGCATTGGGTGCCCTTATATGGCAACTATATAAAAGCAGAGAAAGCCGCAGACAAAAGCAAAAAAGCGCACATCAACGTCACTACCTATGAATCCGATCCTGATCTACGCGATGCAGAACAAGCACCGCTGCAAGAACTCGGTTCAGGTACGAGGTTTTGCCGTGCGCGGCGGATGCTTGGGTCGAAGCCAGTGGTTACCAAGATCGGCTATGAAATTTCGTTTGCTCGTCATTTCTATCGGCCTAAACGTCTGCGCTGTTTGCAGGAAATCCGTGACGATATCGTCGCACTCGAAAAGCAAACCAAGGGAGCTGTTGTTGTAAATTGTGGGGCGAGGTATGACGCGTAAGGTTAAGCCCCGAGATTCATCAAACGACACAGTCACAATACTTGCTCTGCCCACCGCCGAACTAGCTAGCGACATCCGTCGTTTGATTACCGAAGCCAAGGCGGGATTAGCAAGCACCGTCAATGCCGCGCTTACATGGTTAAACTGGCATATCGGCAAGCGCATTCGTGAGGAAGTGCTGAAAGGCGAGCGAGCCGAATATGGCGAGCAAATTGTCGTCTCGCTGGCTAAGCAACTGGAGCAAGATTACGGTCGCGGCTTTAGTCATAAAAACCTGCGTCACATGGTTCGCTTTGCCGAAGCATTTCCCGATACCGAGATTGTCTCGACACTGTCGAGACAATTGGCCTGGAGCCATTTCCTCGAAATCATTTACCTTACTAATCTTTGCATAGCGAACTAAACCAAAACTTAAGTTCGCTATGCAACGGTAGAAAAACTCATAGTAATTTTGCGAATCGTTGCAAAACGAGCTTAAACAAAACTTTAGTTCGTTATGCAACGATTAGTAAAGACTCGTTGCAGCGCGATTTTTACGCCGAAATGTGTCGCATCGAACGTTGGGGCGTGCGTACTCTCCGGCAGAGAATCGGCTCCTGTTGTACGAAAGAACTGCGTTGTCGAAGCAATCGGATGAATTGGTGCGGTACGAACTGGCGGTATTGCGCGAAACGGACCATCAGTCCGGTTTGCTTTGGATTCCCGAAATGCCGGAGCATCGGAAAGTCAGTTGCAGTAGTAACCTAACTTGCTTGCCGTCACAGCAGCAGAGTTCAGAAAATGAAAGAAATCTCATTGGTAATGCATATCTACTTGCATGCCTAAGAGCTTGCTGTTGGGGCCATCATCCTTCAAAGTAAGCACGATTTTCTCTTTCTCGAAGAGAGTTTGAAACTCGTCTTCCGTAAATTCGGATTGCATGGCCTTCAACTGGTCTTGATTTACTGTTGCAATGTATTGTTTACCGCGAGCGGTTACAAAGTCATGAGCAACTTTGAATAACACGGCCCGCTGTCTCGGGTCTATGTCGCTAAATAGACGGCTATCGTGCCAAATGAAGTTCATATGATGGTTGTTATTCATAAGCAGCACCGCTAAATCGTAGCAAAAAATTTTCACAGCATTAATTCCATCAGAGCCGTCAGCTTCGATTCGGACATCAAAGTCATACCGAACTTTATTTTCACCCAAATTATTTTCTAGCGTTATACCTGCAGGAGATTCTGGATAAAAGTGTTTCGCGAGGTCGGCGAACAGTGCAATATGCTTGTCTAATTCTTCTTGTGTTTCGGTTAGATAAAGATTGGTCTTGATTGTTTCTTCGTTAAAGTCCTTTTTGACGTGAACTAGATCGTCGCGGCTTTTTTGCAAGAGCCGTTGATAGTCTTGGAGTTTTTGAAGTTTTCCAAGTAGGTCGGATCTGTGCGAACTAACACTGACATACTGATCCAATGCCCTTTTATCGGAGAGGTAAGCCAGTTTTTCATCGAGAGTGTTGTTCATATCTTTTATCTGCTTCGAGATTTTTTGTAGTTCAGAACTTAAGTGCATCCTTTCTTGGCCAAGGCGAGCGAATCGATTTTCGATCAAGCGTTTGTGGAAAAAATCTATATCGTCGAGTCTCTTCAACGTTTCAGCCTTAAAGGCCGATAATAGTTCTTCATATAGCTCGACGATCCGATCTTTAGAAAGATCTGCCCTTGTCTGAAGGCTCTTATCTATATTGTTTAATGCGTTTTCGACAACAATTTTTTGGTTTTTTAGTTCACGTAACGTCTTATTGAGTTGATTGGCTTCCTGCTCGATTTCGTAAAAATCTTCTGCTACTTTAAATTTCGCAAGGTCAGATTCAAGCTGCTGAATTTGTATTTCTAAGTGCTTAGTTTGAAGTGTGGCGTCTTTATTTCCCGTGTAATATTCACGAATAAAGGGGTCTTTCTTGAAATTTTTCTCGAAAGCTTCTAACTCAGATTGTCGGCGGCGCAACTGGCATTTCTTTTCCACCAGTCCAATATCAAGCCCAAGCAAAAACAAGTTTCGTAAGAGAACTGTGTAGGGCTCTCGATCCCCAGAAGTTGTTTTTGGACTATTGTAATCGTGAAAACCGCGTCGGATGAAACGTGGTAATAAAACTCGGAAGCTCAGGCCACCGACACTAGTTTCGGGGATGTCGAAGGTGATTTGTTCCAGATAATCGTTAAACGCGGGTACTTTGTACGTTTTCCCGTTTAAGACAATTTCGTTCTGTTTAGCGGCCTGTCTTATCGCGACATAATGAATGTCCGCGACTTCGAATTCGAGCGAAAACTCCCAATCATGCAAGTGCTGCTGGAAGGCGGAGTTAGTGCTTGATCCGAGGCAAAAATGTATTAGTTCGACGAGAAGAGATTTGCCGACCCCGTTGTATGAGCGGCCATCAGCGTCTGCGTTTTCAGGCTCTAGTGTGCGCACTCCAACAATAAGCGATAAGCCACTTTTATTGAAACGAACCGTCTTGAAGCCCGGTTTGTTGGCGCTAAGTTTTATTAGTCTCATGTTGTTTCGGTGATTGGACTTCGCTTTAATTCCCCGTCGTCAGTTAAATCGATGGCGCCAAGCGCAAATAACGCGTCTACTGCTAGCACCAAATTATCAAATGAATGAAATGCCGGATATTCTTGGCCTCGAACACTTTCGAAATTACGCCACAGAATGTCGATTGTCTTAGGGCTCTTCAAGCTTTCAAGCACAAACGAACCAAGTCCGATCAACGACTCAGCAAAGCTAATATGCTTGTCTGGCAGCAGCATTTTTGGGATCCTCAAAGATGTCACAAGTTTCAAAGTATTTTGCCATGATAGCTAAAGCGGCATCGCGCCTCAATTTGTCACTGACCGGTACGCCACTTGCGGGGGCGAGATTTTCCAAAATGGCCGCAAATCGCACCTCACCCATATTGCCACCGTCTGCAATCGTATCAGGGTATGCAATCAGACTGTCCGCGTAATACCCCGCCAAATAGTCTCTTAAAGCTTGCTTCGCAAAATCGCTGTTTCTCTTAAAGTACTCATCAATTTGCCAAGTTTCAGCCTGTTTCGCCTTCAGCCAGAATCCTGATTGTTTAAGATGATTGAACTGAATCTTTTCATCAATGTCTGGAGCAATCAGTTTTCCCGGCAGGGCAATATTGTGAGCGGTGTTTTGTACATGCCGCATAACTTCCCCCAGAACAGTGTAGTCGAGTCCCGAGATAGAGTTGGGATCGGGGATGCCACTGACCACCATCGTAATTTCGTCCTCTTTCAGGTCAATAAATTCCTGTTCGAGATGCTTTGCAAGATATACGTCCGCGACAGTTAAACTATGCTTCTTTTTGAGCTCAGCAAGTGTTTTCTCAATAGGGAAATTTGTCCCTTGATATTTATCGTTGAAGGCAAAGAAATATTCCTTTGGCTCACAGAACTTGCTCCAATACGGAAGCAATTTGTCCTTGAAATCACTTGCCACCTTTTTAATGGCGGCTTGTTTGCTGGTATGCGGATCCTTCGGGGCGAAAACTTGAAAATAGCGACCCTCGTTCTTCTCATATCCGTCGTTTCCTCTGTCACCTTGATTTCCATAAGGTTCTATTTTGGTGAAGTTAACGCGGGAATATTGCATTACGCGACCGAAAAGATGCTCAAATTCAAAACCATTTGACTCGTGCACTTTTAATTTGAAAAGCGTGCGGGCAAGAGCTTTACTCTGAGGAGACATTTTTTCATTGCTTTCTTGTTAGGAAAAATCAGCGCAGTCTAACATGCCTAGTTTTGGCTATCATAAAGGACGCTGTGGATGATTTATACGCAACGCGATGCGCAACTCGGATAAGCAGAATGCCCGAGTGGAGCACGGTAAAGCTTTGCAGCGTGCCATTGTTGGTTTATTGACCGATCATACGGAGCTATTCAAACAGTTCAGCGATAACACGAGTTTCAAGCAATGGCTTTCGGAGCAGGTTTTCGATCTGACTTACCAACCATGCCAGCCGGCGCGTTTCGCTGCCAAACCTTGGCGAGAAAGCGCTATTGGGCAAGTATCTCAGCGTTTCGGTCAGATAGTGAAATGGCGCGGGATCACTGATGGTTTGGCAAGTTATTTTGAAGCCAACGCTGGCGAACCGATCATGCTCAGTGGTATCGAGAAACTTGCGGGTGAGTTGCAGGTGACCGTGGAGGATGTTGTCGCGATTCTGCAGGTTTTATCTATTGACGATATTGGTTTACTGGAACGCACTTATAGCAAGCTTGAGACAACGGACGGCGAAATACCCGATGTGGCGACGGGTGAAATTCGTACCGGGTTAGCTAGTCTCTTTACGCGAGGAGAACTTTCCTCGCACGGTGAGCAGTTCGCTCGAAGTGTTGTCATTGGGTGGAAGCCATTAACAGATAAGAATTCGTCGTCATCGATGAAAGTTGGTGTATGACGAAACCGGCGGACACTGTTCATGCCTGAATTCAACGTTATCCAAAAATGGCGGAAGTTACTAATCCGAATCTAACCGACAGTGAGTTAGATACTATTTTGGAAAGTCTATTAGACGAATCTATTCGCAAGCTTGAAGATAATGCCAATCTTTATGCGGCATTGAACGAAGAACAATTGACAGGAATTTTAAAATTTATCTTGGAACGGGATTGGTTGCGTGTCGATTGTGAGACCAATGTTAATGGTCATGTTGATCTTCGTATTGAAGTCGATTTTGCGTTGTCGACACGTAGAAGGCTCGCCGAAGCAAAATGCTGGGATGGTCCTAAATATCACGCTGACGGCATCGCGCAATTGCTTGGGTACATGACTGGAAGAGAAAGTTCTGGATACATGATTGGCTACGTGCAAAAACCAAACATCGCGGAAAAATGGAAGGACCTTCAGTTGTACCTTGATGACAAACTACCCGCCGATCAAGAGGCAATATGCCAATGTGGTACATCGACCTGGACCCTTGAAGCGCGTCACCGTCACTCAAGCGGGGTATCGATTCGTATTGTGCATTACGGCGTTAATCTTGGCCGCTAGAGCAGATCAAATCCACTCTAGCGTGACTGTAAATTTCCGCGATTAAAACTTGTAATTCACACCAACGGTATAAAGATTAACGTAGCGATCGTTGTCAACAAACTGAAAACGATGACGCTCCCATTCCGCACGTGCGCCCCACTGACGATTGAAATCGAAGTTCAATCCTGCGCCGTAGCTTACGCCAAAGCCGCGTTCCGAACCGGTTTGTACACCGGGGGCAGAGGCCTCAGTCTTCGTCCATCCGTAAGTGGTTCCTACTTTCCCGAATATGGAAAAATGTTCAGCTAACGGCGCGTTGGCAATTAAGCTTAAATCGACGCCGCGAGCATGTGTTTTTCCACCGGCACGCTCGGCACTTCCTAAATCGACATAAGACAGTTCGAGACCAAAAATATTTTGAATTACGCCGCCGGTATACACTTTGAATCCGGTATCTTTTTCATCGCATGAAAAAGTAGCTACACAGTCGACATCAAAATCCGCTTTGCCGGCACTAGCGCCGACATAACCGTGCGTTGTGTAAGGCAGCCATGAGGTTCCACCAGCATCGGCCGTGGAGCGTTCCTGTGCGTTGGCAAATAATGGAGACAACAATAAGCACGATACGGCGAGATTTTTCAAAACATTTTTATTACGCATAAGTTCCCTTTCAAAATAATTAGCGACCACACCATTTAGTTAAAAATACTAACCCTGACAAATAGCAGAGTTAGTAACTTCCAATCAGGCAGGGTTTGAATTGAAGTCACAGGCAGGGTTTACATAACTGTGAAAACGCGTTGCTCTGCGCTTTCTTGGTCTAGAGCAATATCTATGCCGCTTCATTTGTCGGTAACAAATGGAGAAACATGCTTTGAATTAGGGTGTGGGGTGGTAATTTTTGCAAAAGGACGCGCAAAACATTCAGAAAACAGCTTATTTATATTCCTCGAATGCTGGCGTGCTTAACTCGGGCGCATTAAGGAAGAATTCAAAGCGATCGGTGAAAGCCCGCTGAAGACATTGAAGCCAGAAGATCAATATTTAGTTCCTCTAGATTGACCTTGGCCATGATTTTGCTGGCGAGGTGATTTCTCGACTTTATATTCACCGGCCTCTTCTGTTACTTTTAAACTTTCGACGCCATTCATACTATTCTGCTTAAGTCCCAGTCGTTCTTTCAGATTTTTATCGGTGCATTCGTACCGTTTTTTGGTGTCTGGGTCACGTAACAAGACCTCTCCGGTATTGCTAAATCCTACGAGAAGTTCCTTTCCTAAAAGCTCCTTAGGAAAGTCGTTAAATTTGTGGACTTGAGCCGTAGGAGAGGCACCGTTGGTGAATGAAGCCTGTATAGAGCTTGATTTTTGTGTGGGACTTGGTGGTTCTTGTTGTGGTTGAGGGACTAATATGCCTAGCTTCGCACGCGCGGCCTGTAATACATCTTTGTCCGGTACATAATCACCTAGAAGCGGCACTCCTTTCTCCAACGCTTGTGCGTATAACATCGCGGCTATCAGCGATTTACGAGAGCCTGATAGTTTTATCCCTTTGCCTTGCTCTACCGCATTTGCGATTAGATGCCTCGCAACCTTCGGATCGTCCGACATCACGAGAAGTTTCTTGCGCCTTCCAAATTTATTGCGCGCTCGTTCAAATGCCGGCAAGTTGGTGCCTGGTATGTTACTGACATGTCTATATTGACTATTATTTGCATAGCCACGGTCTAACCACCATTCCTCATCCTCCTTTGTCGATTTTTTCTTACCTTTCTTGGCTCTGTCGGGTGAGTCTCGGCTATCCTCACCTGCGCCAGCTGTTACGACCGGGTCGTCCGTCAATTCGAACTCGGGGAAGGCGTGGGCATTGTCGCTTGCGGCAGCGCTCATTTCGCCGCTAATTTTTTCCTGAGAGGCGAGGGATTGTTCTTTTATTTTTTCTGATTCTTTGGCCATGATGGTTTTACCTTCGCGCTTGGAATTGCCGATACATGAATGCTGGCTTCTAAATTGGCTTGCAAAAATCATGCCCGTAGTAGCGTTAAGGAATAACAAAACGACAGGGTAAGTGTTTGAATTTAAAATATTAAATACAAAGGCATAGTGTCGTGAATTTATTGGCTTGCAAAAATTAAAAATAACGCAAAATCAATCTTGCAGAAATGGTAACTAGCGGTAACGTTATGAGGGACGCTTTTTAGTCCTTCACGCCTCGGTCTTTTCCATCAACAGATCCATCCATTTTTCCAACCCCGGAATTTCTCCTAACAATCTGTCGCCGATATAGCTACCAAGCTTGCGATAACTTTCCCATTGCGCTTCGTCGAAAAATTGATCCAGCGTGCTTTCCTGCGGAAATTCGGCGTGCTGGGCATAGTATTCAAGCAAGTCCAATGGTTCATCGCCCGTAAGGCTAGGTTTAATGATTAACATTAGGCTTCCGGCTTTGTTGCTACCGTCGTAATAGACGCGAGCAAGCAATGCGTGACAGTTGCAGTACGCTTGTCCTGCAAATCGCTTGTTACCGTCGGGGCTGCGGCCGTCAGTAATCTGCCGCTGTAATTCCGCCGGTGTGCCGATAATTCTGCGCAGATTTTGATCGAGTAGCGCATTCAATTCACCTTCTTCAAGAAAGCGAATCTCGGCGTTGAAATCAATGCGGGCTTTGCGAATTAAATTCGCGAGATCGTCGAATAGGTAGTCTTGATCGCAACCGTTATCGCTAACGATGATCAATGGTAGCCGGCGGCGAATGAGTTCATACACTGCTGTATTTTCAAAATGGCCGCCGTCGGAGAGATACCAGCGTTGTCGGCGAGGACCATGAAAGCGGGCGAGAAATTCATCGGAGAGATAAACCTGCGTAGAGAATAGCGGCTCCATCCAATCGCTTATTTTTGCTTGTTGTTTTGCGGTTTGTTTATTTTGAGTTCGGGATCTTGGCGTAATCCCGCTATCCCACCAATAACCGATTCGTACATTGCTGAGTCCCAGCAACAAGCTCATGCCGATATTGGTCCGTGCGCCTAACCCTGTGCTAAATGCTGCGCCTGATATGGCAACCAGCTGCCCAAGGCTAAGTGACTCGATCTCAGTTGGCTTCGCACTGAAAATCGTGAATTGATCGCCGCTAGGGGCGATTGCTTGGAGTTTGCACAGCTTATGTTCTTCGTCATTCGACCATACGGCATGATGAGTCCGGCCTACGTTGACGCCACATGGGCCGATCGCCATGCCTAATCCTTTGCGGTCACGCTGCTCCAATTGAGACGTGCCGGCAATGGTTTCGTTGATGGTGATATTGATTAAATGAATCGGACCGCCGCTTAACTCAGGTCGATAGCTAGTGAATTGCACATCGTCTTGAGGAATCACTTTGGTAACGTCATTTGAACATTCACCCGAGGGATCGGCCATGCATTGCGCTGTTGATATGCCGAAGCCGGTACGGTGTGGATTGGATGCGCCGAGATACGCGCGTGATAAGCGCGACGCATAAAATTCCTGGATCGATGAGAGGTTAAGAAAAGTCATCGTTTGACCGGTGAGCAGGCTGATGAGCATGGCGAGTCCGCATGCGGCGGTAACGAATTCAATAGCTGGGGCTGTTCCTTCGGCTATTGGCTCTTGCGCTACCGGCGGAGAAACAACGATATAGTGTTGCGAGCTCAACGAAACTTGTGGAGTCGAGGACGCATAAAAGGCGAGTAGTTGATGACCGGGATTGCCGTGGGGAATTTCACCTTTCCACAAAATAGCATGTGCGAGAGTAGCCCAGAATGTAGCGACGACAATTGCTAATAGCGCGCCGATGGAAAATGTTATTACCTCAAATGGTATGCGAATGACCTTCGGTGTTTTCTTCGGATCTTTGGACAAATAACCAGTAAAGTGCCGCGCTAAAAGCACTAACAAACTAGTGGCTATGCCAGTGAACACGATCTGCCCGGTTTTTGCGCTGGAAATGGCATAGAGCGTTTGCCCGAATGAATCGATCAAACCGAAGATAGCTAGCAATACGAAAACAAGTATCCCGGAACTTAGCCAGCGTGAAAGTCGATTGCGTGCGTACGAAGCAAGCACTTGATCGGTGGGCGCTTTAAATCGAGAGAAAAAATACGCAATGATCGCAAGAAAGCCACCGGCGATAACGTAAACATAAAACGTAGTGGGACTCGGACCGGAGGGTATCCAGTCGATAATTTTTTCTCGGGCGGCTATCAACGCAGTCGCTGCAGTGATAATCAAAAGGATTAAACCGAGAAGTGGATAATTCCATTGATAATGATAAAACCTGTGCTGCAATCGGCGTTTGGTTACTTGATGTCTTTGTGTCAACCAGTAAGCGCCGCCAAGCGGTATGAGGAAGAACGCCGCGATGAATGCCGGAATAAGCAGCCAAGGGCTTGCCCAAAGATACGGTAGCGTTGCATTGCCCACTAACACTTCAAGTTGCACGCCCCATGATGTTTTCCATGCCCATCCGCGCAAAGCATTGGCTATTAGAAACAGCGTGAGCAGCGTGATCCCCACTACATACTGGACAGCGGTCCAATTGCGAAGGTACGTTCCCATTGCATAGAAATAGTCGCCGCTTCCAGTGGGGGCGATATAGCGACCGTTTTCACGAAGCCAGTTGATCGGCGGTGATTGCGTATTCGTCAGCGTATCGCGCACGTGCTGTGCCGCATCTGTTGGTGAATTGGCATGGCCGGAGGATAAAAATAATTTGCCGAAAAATCCGCCAAAGTATCCACCGCCTGAAACGGTGGAAAGGTAATCGATCCGTTTCAGCAGATCATGGCGGGCGAATGATTGAAATAGCCCGAGGGAGAAAGTTGCGCTGCGTATACCACCACCGGAGAGTGCTACGCCGATTCGTAGCTTGGATTCCGTTAAATCAAGATCGCGGTGCCGTTCTTCGATTAGCTTGCGTTCTGCTTCCGCCAACTCTTTTGGGTAGATATCATCAGTGTTTAATGTTGTTGTTTTTCTTTGTGCTGCAGCTTCTTCTCCCAAGGACGTTTGCATACTGAACTCCCTTTTTCCATGATCTGCAGTTTTTGTTTGTCATGCGCGCTAAGTTTGTATGACTCTACTAAGCAAAGCCCTCATCTGCAGATAAATAACGCCACTGTCCCACCGGTAAATCTCCCAGCATGACCTTGCCGATACGAACACGTTTCAAACCCACGACCTTTAATCCGACTAGTTCGCACATACGGCGGATTTGCCGTTTCTTGCCTTCCTTTAGAACAAAGCACAACTGATCTGCGTTTTGCCACGAAACACGTGCTGGTTTCAGCGCTTTGCCATCCAAGCTCAAGCCGTGGTTCAGACGCTTGAGATCGGCGGCAGACAAATTGCCTTCAACGCGAACCAAATATTCCTTCTCAATTTGCGAGTCTTCTCCGACCAATTGCTTCGCGACACGGCCATCTTGCGTAAAGACTATCAGTCCGATGGAGTCGATATCCAATCGACCGGCGGGAGCGAGCCCTTTATGCTGAAGCGGATGAAACGCCGTTGCCGACGCATCCTTCTGCCAGCGATTTTCTGCCGTAATCAGCACCGCCGCAGGTTTATAGCCATCCTCTGCTTGGCCTGATACGTAACCGATAGGCTTGTTCAGAAGAATAGTCACACGTTGTTTTTGCTCTGCTTGTGCTTGCCGTTCAACGGTAATGCGTTGCGTAGGTAAAATCTTTGTGCCCAATTCGGTGATGCGCTCACCATCGACTTTGATCCAGCCTTTAGCGATCCACTCGTCGGCCTCACGGCGAGAGCATAAACCTTGTTCAGACATCAATTTTGAGAGACGAATTTTTTCCAAGTCTGTGACTCTTTCATTAAAGAGGATAGTAAATTGTATGGGGAGTGTCATTAGACAATGATGGGTTCCGGTTCTAGTCGGATACCAAATTTGTTTTGCACCGAATCTTGTATCGCAGTTGCCAGCGCCAAAATCTCCGCGCCTTCTGCATTACCAAGGTTCACCAATACCAGCGCGTGTTGTGCATGCACACCGGCGCGGCCAAGCGTTTTTCCTTTCCAGCCAGCCTGCTCGATTAGCCATCCCGCCGGCAACTTTACACGGGAATCGGTAGCCGGGTAGTGAGGCATCTGCGGATGTGTTTTTTGCAGAGATTGAAACCTCGTTTGATCAACTATCGGGTTTTTGAAAAAGCTGCCGGCATTACCCATTTTTGCGGGGTCCGGAAGTTTGCGTTGCCGGATATTGCATACCGCATTGCTTACATCTTGCGCTGTTGGATTGGCAATGTTCATTCGCGTTAGTTCTTGTGGAATCTCGCCGTAATTCAAATGGAGCTGCACTTGATGCGGCAGACGAAAGCTTACGCTCGTGATGATTGCGCGATCTTTCTGTTCATGTTTAAACACGCTATCTCGATAGCCAAAGCCGCATGCCGTGTCATCAAAACGACGAATCTCGCCACTAGCAATATCGATTGCCGTGAGTTCGTGGAACATCTCTTTCATTTCTACGCCATACGCGCCGATATTCTGGATCGGACTTGCGCCAACACTCCCGGGAATGAGCGATAGATTTTCCAGACCCGAGAGGCCTTGCGTTAATGTCCAACGTACGAAGTCATGCCAGTTTTCACCCGCGGCTGCTTCTATATAAGTCGCCTCATTGTCGCGACCGACAATGTGCCGACCGGTGAGCGCCATGCGAATGACGACACCCGGAAAGTCGTGAGTAAGTAGCAGATTGCTGCCGCCGCCAAGAATGAGGCGAGGAAGGCCATCGAACATAGTTGTCGAGAGCGTGTCACGCAATGCTGCTTCGCTGCGAGCGGCAATGAAGTAGCGCGCCTTCACATCGATGCCGAAAGTGTTGTACTCCTTCAGGGAGTGATTTTCGAGGACGTTAAGTGGGCTGCTATTCGGCAATTGAGTTACAAAGCAAGGAAATGGCGAGGGGTGGATTATAGCTGGTTGTATAAATGGCCAAGCGCGATATGGCGCGATTCGATTACTTTACGGACTTTCTAGGCGGCTCATTTCCAATCGATTTCCTTGCATATTTGCAATGTTTCCATCTGTCCATCTACCAGCTTTAAAAATACCTTGGTCGGATTACCTCAATTGAGGCAAAAAAAACATTTAAAATCATGCGGTAAATAGCTCATTCCGTCCTTCTAAAGTGGCACTTTTATTGCATGACTCCTTGAGTGAAAGTTAGGGGCAATGGTCTTTGGGTAAGGCGCTGCCAAGCACCGCTTTGAAAGCCTATGCAGAAAGACCGGTAGTTTTTTTGATTTCCTGCCGTCTGATTGTTTAAAAATATGTTTTTGATGACTCTCTAAGGTAAACCAATGAGAAAGGAAAAAATTCTAATATTTGCACTAGATCCGGTAGCGGGTAACGAAGTCTCTCGGGGTTTATATTTCGATGACGTGCAGAAAAGCGAATTAGAGTCTCTTGCGCTTCAGCAAAAATACAACGACAAACCCCTTTATAACAATCCAGATGTGCATACAGAAGTGCTGACGGTTCGCCTTCCCCGACCGGTTATTGAAAGCGATGACGCCAACCCAAGGGATTTCCTGAGATTAAGTGAAGATCAATGGCGCGATATAAATCACTTTGTTGGCGACAGTAATGACGTGGGTGTGTATTTTTTATCTCATTTTCATCATCTTCCAGGATTTCAATTCGGGACTTTTGCTAAACGCGCTTTCAACGCGCGAGATCTTGCCGAATTTACGAACGAACTGCCACGGCGTGGCATTAACTGGTCGAAAATAAATATCGTCAGTTGTGATTTTGCGATGCCAAGTCCAACGAATAGTGATGTAAGAGCATACGAAGAAAACCTCTCAACGGCGCATGTGGAAAATGTTCCGGGTCAGAGGCTTCTAATCGGCGCTTATCGTCATCCTGTATTTGTTCACGCTCCAGAAAACCCAGATCCCGAAAGACCGCGTTATTTTCAATCTAGTAATCTGCCAACGAATGAAGACTTAAATTTAGCTGATCCGAAAATTGGCAGTAAGCAATACCAACCGCATCGAGATGGACAAGAACCAAAAGTGTTCAAGGAGGAGGTTGAAGAGTTAGGTCTTGTATCCAAGGTACAGCATGAATTCAGCGCAGAGCATCCAATGTGGGCTCAGATAGATAGAGCACGTTATAGCCATTCCCTTATACACAACTTTCTGAAAGTTTCGCCGTCTTAAGCTGAGATGATT
>JAZKCF010000044.1:0-44187 GCA_040388195.1 Pseudomonadota bacterium | reverse complement strand
TGGCATGCAACATTTTCCTTGAAAAAATGTTGCACTTAGATTTCGCGCCCGCCAAGGTATTGCCGACAAGCCTATCAGTATAAAGGGTGAGGCGAGCCGGATAAAGCATTGAGGGCATCGACTTGTTAAAGCGAGGCGCTTGGCATGTTACAGTCTAGTACTCCTCTTGCAAGCCAATCTTTCTTTTTGCCGCCAGATATGCCGCACGAATCCTTAACCATTACGCTTACTCTCCTTGCCAGCGGTTTGTTGGTCGTGACGCTTTTTCGCCGCTTGAATTTGCCGCCGATGCTGGGCTATTTGTTAGGCGGCATTCTGATCGGACCGCACGCGCTTGCTTTTGTGCCGAATGAAGGCGGGACCCGTTACTTAGCGGAGTTCGGCGTGGTCTTTCTAATGTTTAGCATCGGCTTGGAATTTAGCGTTCCTCAACTGATCTCCATGCGCCGCATCGTATTTGGGTTTGGTCTCGCGCAGGTTTTGGGGACGATGCTGTTAACCGTGTTGATTTGTATCGGTGCTGGGTTGGATTTGCAAGCAGGTCTAGTTCTCGGCGGCATTATCGCAATGTCGTCCACTGTGATCGTAAGCAAAATGCTTTCTGAGCGCTTGGAGCTGCACTCCGCGCATGGCCGGCAAATTATGGGCGTAGCGTTGTTTCAGGATTTAGCGGTAGTGCCATTACTCATTTTAATACCGGCATTAACAATGACCGGCGAGCAAGCCGCCACGCAATTGGGTTATGCAATCGTCAAGGCGGTGGTGCTATTAGTGCTACTAATATTGTTTGGCAGGCGAGCGATGCGATGGTTATTCAATTTGATTGCATCGCAAAAATCATCGGAATTATTCGTATTGGCTGTTCTCTTTGTTACGTTGGGAGCGGCTTGGCTTACAGAGCAGGCTGGACTTTCACTGGCGCTGGGAGCGTTTGTTGCCGGTATTCTACTTTCCCAGACCGAATATCGATATCAAGTTGAAGACTACATCAAGCCGTTTCGAGACGTGTTGCTCGGATTGTTTTTCGTAACGATCGGCATGATGCTTGATTTGTCAGTCGTCATGAACGCGTTTCATTGGGTAGTCATGGCTGTTGTTCTGCTGCTTACGGTGAAATCGGGGCTAATCTTTGGCCTTGCGCGGCTATTCGGTAATGACAACGCCGTAAGCCTGCGTTGCGCTTTAGCGCTCTCATCTGCCGGAGAGTTTGGTTTTGTGCTGCTTTCGTTAGCCAACGGCGTCAGCATATTGGATCCAAAAGTCGGGCAGATTGTCCTCGCCGCAATGGTGTTTTCTATGCTGGCGGCGCCTTTCCTGTTGATGCACAGCGATCGTCTTGCGCTGTATTTTTCCGAAGCGGAGTGGATGCATCGGGCCAAAGCGTTGACTGAACTCTCGGTAAAAACGATGGGTGTGCAAGGTCATGTGATTATTTGCGGCTATGGACGTAGCGGTCAAAGTTTGGCGCGGTTTCTGAATCACGAGACTATTCCGTTAATCGCCTTGGATGTTGACCCGCAACGGGTGCGGCAAGCTGGGGCTGCGGGCGAGTCGGTAATGTTTGGCGATGCTGGGCGACGCGAAGTGCTGATGGCGGCGGGGTTGTCGAGGGCTAGCGGCTTGGTCGTGAGTTTTGCTGATGTGCCGACCGCAATGAAAATTCTGAGTCATGTGCGTGACTTGCGTCCGGATTTGCCGGTGGTTGTGCGTACTATCGATGAGAGCGAGATTGATGCGCTGAAAGAAGCTGGTGCCGCCGAGATTGTGCCGGAATTAGCGGAGGGTGCGCTGATGCTAGCCACGCATGTGATGCTGCTGCAAGGCGTGCCTTTAACTCGAGTGCTACGCCGCCTGCGGGAAGTGCGTAGTCAGCGGTATCAATTAATGCGTGGCTTTTTTCCGGGCGTTACCGATGACGAGGATGATGGAGAAGATTCCAATTTGCCGCGTCTTTACTCGATTCTGTTGGATGAAGGGGCGGCGGCTGTGGGTAAAGCCATCGGTGATTTGAAGCTGACGGAATTGGAAGTGAAAGTAACTGCGGTAAGGCGGCGGAATATTCGGGGCGTAGATCCTGGGCCGGAGGTTGTGTTTGAAGCGGGGGATGTGGTGGTGTTGTTGGGTTTGCCAGAAGGGTTAGCAGCGGCGGAGATTTGTTTATTGCAGGGATAAAAAAAGCCGCGCAGTTGCGCGGCTTTTTAACACAATATTTTTATAAGTTATAAAAGGTTCGCGGCACCGCAGTTTGGATCAGGGCTTGTAACGCTCCAGTTGTCAGTATTAATTGGAGCGCAAACCGCAGCACTGGGGAGCGGGATAGCATCTCCCCAAGTACTAAAACGAAATGTACCGGTCCGAGGGTTGCCATCATCAATTTTTCGGTCTACTTCCGCAAGAACATTTGAAGGGACATTTTTTCCTGATTTTACATTCGTGCGCGATGGCCCTGTGGCGATTGCGGCATCGTTATAAGCGGTATCCGTCATTATTGCCATAACCCCATTAAATGCATTCTTCGGGCTGTTAGTGGGGTCTAAAGCAGCGCCAGATCCAGTGCAATCGGCGCAAGAGATGAAGCCCGCCGCAGTAAGTTGCTGCCATGCCTGGACTTGTTCGGCTGCGCTATCGACGGTCGAATTTCCACTTCCATTTTGGCCGGCAGGGATATTAGATGCTGCTTGGTTATAGTCACCTGGTAAAGCGCGGAAGCGGTCTTGAAAGGCAAAAATTGCTGCTTTAATAGAATTTTGTTGATCCGCAAGATTGCGTACTTTTGCATTATTAATGAGTTCTTGCCCCTTCAAAATACCGCCTAACAGCAATCCGATAATGACCAACACGATGGCGATTTCAACCAGCGTAAAGCCTGATTGTCTTTGTTTCATATTTGTTCCTTCCGAAGTCATCAGCATGGTGATTCGCTTTTAGTGAATTGTTGCATAGGTATCAGCAAGAACTGTGCCTGAGAAAAATCAGGATTAAAGCGTAAATTCGAGCGTTTTTCTCGTTTGAATAGAGCTTTGATCTGATTCTTTGTCGGGTCTCTGACAGGGATGACGAGATTTCGACAGGAATCCCCCGTCATCTGGAGATAGTTCGACCTTACTTGCCTTTGCTAGTGAGTTTTTCCAATTCTTCCAGCTTGCTTTTCAGAAAGTGGAATTCATGCGGGTCAGTAATTTTTCCGCTTGCTAATAATCCTCCGAGCAAAACCTTTGCCGTCTCAGCCTCATTCATATCCGCTGCAAGTAGCGCATCCATTTGCGTTACCCAATGCGGAACTTCCGCGCCTGTTGCTCGTTCACGTAAAGACTTCGCATAAGCGCGAGCGAGCGGGACATCATTCAGACGATGGCGCGCAATCACAACCGCGTGCGCTAGCCACGGCCATCGCTGATTAGGATCTTCGAGAAATTTCTGATGAACGAACGTTAGCATTTGCCGTTGTTTTGCCGGATTAGGCACTTCCGCATACAGCCGACTAGCGGATAAAAGCGGGTATTGGCCACGAGGGTCGAGGAGCAGAATTCGGTCCAGCCAATCGATGACTTTGCCGTAGTCTAAATCCCTAAATGGAATGCTAATCCCGGGTTGATTATCGAAGGCTTGTAAGCGAAGCATGAGCCATTTCGCCGCACTTATCGGTTCGCCAAGGCTTACGGTTTGAAGCCAAAGGAGTGGCGGCGCTGTGGTTAACTCGACGGCGGAAGCCTGAGGCTTGGGGATGCTGACATGCATCGCGATTTGTAGTGCGAAGGCCACTACTATCAGCGCAAGAATGCTGCGTGGTACATCGGAAAAGGCGCGCTCTTTCACGGCTAAAAATTCTTCCGATATAAATCAACCAATCCGGCAGCTGATAGCAAGATCACATAAATCAACGCTTGCCCGGCAAGACTCCAAAGGATGCTCGGCGACGGAACATGCTCGGCAAGCCAAGTTGATTGGGTATACAAATCCAGCCGAGGCAAGATCGCAGCAATGGCATCCAAGAGATGCTGTATTACCTTCGGCATAAGAGCGCCGTCGTCAATCAATGCGCTGCCGCCAATTAACCGAAATGCCGCCATCGCTCGGGAAAGTAGATAAAAGCCGATGATAGCCATGAGCGCTACCGGGACCTGGGCAAGCGTGGTCACGAAAAATAAGCTGGCCGCAGCGACGATGGACAATTCCAAGCCTAGTGACACCGTCCAGACAACAACATCGGTAAATGATCCGAGAAATAACAATGCCAGGCCAAAGGTAATTGCGAGTAGCCAAGCACCAGCGAGATATCCTAACAGCTTGCCTAAATAATAGGCGGTGCGTGGTATCGGTAGAGAGAGCAGAACGTCGAGGCCTTTGTCGGCAGTTTCCCGTGCTTGGCTATTAATGACGAAGGCCGAAATGAGGAACACTGCGACGAAGCGTAGAAAGCTAGCCGTCAATACGGTTTGAATCTCACTCGTTTCGGTGATGGCTACTTGTCCTGCAAACCACGCGAGACTAGCGCCAATGCCAAGCAACGCGATCACGAGCCAGCCAATGCGAGACCGCATTGCCTCGATCAAAGAAAAGCGCGCCAGAGTAAGTAAGGTTCGAGTCACAATGATTTCCTGGAAACCGTGGTGGGGTGGGATGCAATGGCCGTGGTTTGGTATATCAAAATACCGTAGTTTGATATATCAGAATGATATAGTTTGATAACGATGAACGATACCTCAAACTCTGTTTCCATTCGCCTGCTCGGTTTTATCGAGGGACGTCGCAAATCGCTAGTCATCGTTATGTTGGCGTCGTTGTATGTCGCCTTGATGGGTGATTTCCAAGGTTCTTTAACAAGAGCGTTGTTGGTTACCCACTTCGGGTTGTTCTTGCTGTGGCAACCTTTTCTTTCCGCGCATCGTAAATTAGATCCACCCACCGCACTGCTTTTATTTGTCACCGGCGCGGCGCTGCTGCTTTCTCTATCCGGCTGGGTAATTGTGATTTGGCTGGCGTTGCTGATTGGCATCACCGGTGGGCGAGTTTTTATGGTGCGCATGCGCCGACAACGGTTTTTTTATTTGTTGGCGCTACTCTATTTGCTCATCCTCTTACTGATTTGGGCGGTGCCCCGACTCATTCTCGGTCAAGCTGATATCGGCGAGAACATTCGCATGCTGCCGCGTTTCGGCTTGCCGCTGTTGCTGCTGGTGCTTACGTTATTGAAGATCGAAGAGGAGGACACCGAAGCAAGTCAGGTGATCGACTTCTTCTACAGTCTGCTCCTTTTTCAATTAGTGATCTTGTTGGTGTTAGGCAGTATCGCCATGATGCGCTACACCGGCGATGTGTATTTTCTAGCGCTCCTCATCTGTGTATTAGGTTCCGCTGGCGGCTTGTTCGCCTTAGCATTTTTGTGGAGTCCGCCTGCCGGATACGGCGGCATGCGCGCTTACTTATCGCGCTACTTAATGAGTGTGGGCGTTCCCTCGGAGCTATGGTTACGGCAACTTGCTGCAATCGCTGAACGGGAAGAAAGTCCGGCGAAATTTCTCGATAAGACCATTGCTGAAGTACGAACCCTGCCTTGGGTTGCAGGGGCAACGTGGCAAGCCCCAGATGGCGCGGGCGAGTTCGGACGAAAGACTGAGTACGCAAGCGATTTTTCTGCTCACACTTTGCGTTTTACGTTGTATTCGAATTATCGATTATCACCCGCACTCTTTTTGCATATGCGCTTGCTGGTGCAGCTGTGGGGTGAGTTTTACGAAGGTAAACGACGTGAGCAAGCGTTGCGAATGAATGCTTATATGCAAGCCGTTCACGAAACGGGAGCGCGGCTAACCCACGACATTAAAAATTTGCTGCAATCGCTTTACACATTGGCCTCTGCCGGACAGAACCAGCAAGTGGGAATGGACGAAGCATTTGCGCGGATGTTGAAGAAGCAATTGCCGGAGTTGACTAAGCGGTTACAAATTACGCTTGATAAATTACGTTCGCCGGTTCAACAAGAAATTAGTCTGCGTGCGCCGGCATCACGTTGGTGGGAAGAGCTCAAACTGCGCTACGAAGGCCGGCAAGTGATATTTCAGGACGAGATACATGAATCGGCGTCTGTACCAATTGGCCTATTCGATAATGTGGCTGAAAATTGTATCGAAAATGCACGCCACAAAAGATTGCGTGAACCGGAGCTTGAGATTGTAGTAACGCTCACCACTCAACCAATACTCGCATTGCGTATTAGCGATAACGGTTCCGCTATTCCAGAGGAACGGCTTGCGGGGCTTTTCAATCAGCCGATTGAAGATGCGGATGGAATGGGGATTGGGTTGTATCAGGCGTTTCGGCAGGCTGAAGGGGCCGGTTTTCATTTGACCGTTAGTTGCAACGCGCCTGGGAAAGTCGAGTTTGTTTTAGAGGGCGTGTAATCCAAGTACCAATCGGTGTGTTGCAAGCGAAAAATGGTATTTGGACGTTCAGTTACGCCAGGACTTGGTTGGAGCATCCAAGGCGCTTTCCACTCAGTCCTTTTCTTCCTTTATCCGAGGAAATCTTGCGCGACGAAGCGGTTCATCGCCCCGCGCAGTGCTTGTTGGAGTGAAGGGACGATGCGACGAGATAAATTTTCGTCGAGTCGCAACTTCATGCTGCAACTTTTACCAATGCGCCATGCCGTTCCCGATCCGCTGCATAGGCAAGACATGCGAGGATGTCATCCTTCGCTAGCTCTGGATAGTCAATTAGAATTTCATCGATCGACATTCCTATTGCTAGCCACCCTAAGACGTCGTGTACTGCGATGCGTAGCCCTCGAATGCAAGGTTTACCGCCGCGTTTTCCTGGTTTTAAAGAGATGATTTCGTGATAATCAACCATCGTGTTTTACTTTTCCATTGAGCTGAACAATCAATAATCTTATTTATCCTTGAAACTACAACTTAATGTGTGGAGCATGGGTTGCAAAATCTAAGGCAACCGTCCGGCTGCAATCATCTTGCCGAAAAGTAGGCTGCTCGGTAGCCACGACATGACATCATCGAACTCTCCAGCTGTAGCCTCTACTGGTCTTGCTGGACAAGTAATGAAGTCGTAGCTGGTTACGCCGCCACCGAGAACTGTATCGCTGGTATCGGCTGCATTGCGGCCGTTGGTATTTTCCAATTCATCGGTACTGGTCGCAGCCGTATTTAATATCCCGCTAGAATTTCTTGCGCCGTAGCCATTCTTGCCATGAGAGAGAATAATCGCGGCGACGTTGCTTGCGACAGTGCCACTCGGCAGACAAGATGCGCTTGCCAGCACGTTGATGCTTGGAGAACTTGCCAGCGAGCTGGTCAGTGTGAAGCCGGTTTGAGAGCTTGAAACTAACAAATGAACGCGATACCGGAAATGATTACCCCATGCATCGGCTTGTCCCACGCCAAGTGTTGCCCAAGGAATCCAGCCTTCCTGTGAAGGACATGCACCCGCGGTCCGAGTTTCTTCTGTGCCATCGAGATTGGTGTCCGGGCAAGGCAGGTAAGGTTTTCCATCGACGGCGACATGGCTTGCGGCATAACCCAATAATGCTTCTCTGATATCGTCCAATGTTTTTTGCGTTTCCCCTATGCGCTTGGTTTGGACTTGAGTAGCAAATGGCATGAGTATGCCTGTTAACAACAAACCCACAATGACCAAAACAATCGCTAACTCGGCAAGGCTGAAGCCGGTTTGTTTTAAGGTGGGAGCAGGTAGCTTCATGGGAGACGATAAAGTTTGTCGTTGGAAGAGGATGATGGTGTCACATAAACGTCCGCGCTTGGAGGCGATCCGGTCCAACCATCTTGATTTGCTGAGTCCTCTAAATAGGTTGTAAGTGTTGTTTTAGGGCGCGTGTTTGATCCTGTTGGTATCCCGGGCGTAAAAAATAATACTTCGACATTGGTATCGCTATCGATGGTGAGGCTTGGGCTGCAGCTCGCCGCTGCGCCGGATAAGAAATCTGTGCCCACTGCATAATAAATCACATCGCTCCAACGATTATCTAAAAACCATTGGGGAAGCGCGCCTGCGGGCCAATCGGCTGGTTGTACCATCTTAGGCACTCTGCCTCGGCACTTGGTGGTATCGCTTACGCAAGATGACGAAACAGCGTCGCTGGACGAGGCGAGAGTTGTCAGTATGCAGTTTGCATCGTTGTAACTTGCAGGATGCGGATACACGCCGTTTGCAAGCTTGTAAGCTTGTAAGGCGGACAGCAATTCAGCGGCTACGCGTTTTTCCAGCGCAGGCATAAAATCGCTTCTGGTAATGATCATGACTCGGTCATTAAACGTGCTCGATTTGGGGGCGGAAATGAATGGTCCGCTATCTGTTGCGTTGTTTCTGGCGGTGAGTGTGCCGGCGCTTTCCAAGTAATTGGTTTTATTATTGCGCTGTCCCGTGATTCGGGTTTGGCTACCGATTGCCGCGCCTGGTGAAAAAATCACGACGACGGCTTCTTTGCCTGCCGGTGTAAGTAAAGTTTGGCCGTCTGCAGCATACACTGACATTAAAAAACTGGGTTTGTTATCGCTATTGATTGGATTGTTATTGGAAGGGCGAGTGCGAAATCTATCGACAACCGCGTACCAAAGTGTTTCGCCATCTCCATCTATAGGCTCGGGTGCGCCTAGTGTTTTCCAAGGAATGCGGCCCAGTTGTCCGGGAGTGCAGGATGTCTCTTCATTTCCATCTTCGTTGGTATCGGGGCAAGGAAATTCGCCGGGTCTTGCGGTACCCGCCGCACTTCCTCTTTGCAAGGTATATGCAATTAAAGCCGCTTTTGCCTGCGCCAACGCTCGCGTGGTGACATTATCACGCTCGATTTTTATACGTCGCGAATCCAAGGCGCCGAGTACTACAGTCAACATGCCAAAACCGGCGAGAATCACGAATATTAAAAGTGCGCTGCCTTTTTGGTATCGCAAATTACCTGGCCCGTGAAAAGAATGTGGGCTGGCATTGCGGCGCTTTTTCATTTGCCTACCGGTGCTTGAATCGTTTCAGAACGCTTGATAGTAATGCGTCCCGGTGTTTGTACGGCAGACGGATTGAGTTTGGTCGATCCTTGCGGTTGATAATGTGGCTGCCCATCAATCCAAACTGCTGTTTGCCCATCGTTGCGTTGGACGTAACCGTTAATTTCGGATGGACCTTTTGGTTCTGCGTTTGTATTTGTATTGGTAGTTGGCAGTTCAACAAATCCATTGGCGCGAAGACGATCAAGCGCGGCGCGTTCCGCAGGCGTGAAAAAAAGCCGGCCCAGTGTTTCTGCTTTTGCGACGGGTGTTATGCAAGCATTGAAAAGAAGGATGAATGACGAGAGAAGTGCGCCCATAACCACTCTTCCTGCCAGGGACATACGCTTAAATTTAAGCACGCCCGATACTATGTCATCCTGAGCGCTAGCGAAGGATCTGCTGTTTGTCCTTCGTAACACAACTGTGGAAAAGCAGATTCTTCGCTGGCGCTCAGAATGACAAAACAGACATTGGTGATTTAAGTGGATGCATGTGTCCTTCAAGGAGTAGAGGAGTTTTTCTTGAAGGCATGATTTTTTCATGGCTGTCATTTTGATTTTGGCCGCATGGTTATCCATTGCAAGCGGCAATCGGCGCTGATATTTTCACCGATCTTAGAAACCGCGCTATTTTCCTTGCGCTTCACCGTACATGACTCCATCCGATAAAAACCCGCATTGGATTGATGCAATTCTTCCAGAATGCGCATCAAATCTTCTTCGTGCAAAAACCCCATCTTCAATTGAATACGACTTGCCGTTATATCGATACTGTTTGCTTGCGGTAAAGGCGTAAATGTAATCGTGCGCTGCGAGGCAATTTCATAATTCAGCGATTGCAATTGACCCATCGCACTTAGGTTAGTCATGTATTCAACCCAGTTGAGCCGTTGTTCCTGACCAAATATTCCGTGTTCCGACAGCGCTTTGAAGCGTTCACGGTAAGCGACTAAATCGGTTTCATCGCGGCGAATATTGTTCAGAGCCAACCGCGCCGCACGCAAACGATTCTGTGCTTGTTTAAATTCCTGGTCCTTGCTGTGCTCGACATACCAGCTGGCGCTCATCATTACGCCGCCGAGCACAGCGGCAAGCGCAAGCACAATGAGCGGCCAGCGTAGTTCGAGGACTGATCGATTGACTCGCGTACTCATGTTTTTGGCAATTCAATCGTCAGCTTCACCGCAAAATGGGCACGCGGTGCGATAGACGTAGTTGCAGGCCGGCCAACTAACGTAGCGTTCGAGGTCAGGTCAACTGGTTTTGACAAGACGTTGACTTGAACGCCGGGTAGTTCCTTCAGCGCCTTTTCAAATTCATCAATATTGCGCAATGCCTCGCGATAATTACCGTCGAACGGATAGATATCCGCCTCGATGATCGCTATTTGATAAGTATCTCCCAACGTAGTGCCATTATCCGCCGGCACCGATGGCGGCGGTGTCGTTGGCGTTTCAGTTTTCGATGAAGTGAGAAGCGCGTTTCCCGAACCGGTCGTCGGTGCATAGCCAAGAATTGTGTTTTGATCATTGGTCAAACCCCAAATAATTTGCTGAATGCGTATGTTGGGGAAGCGATCCAGTACTTGGCTGATAGTGCGTATAGATTGTGTTGGGGCGGGACTGTTTTTGACCAAGGCATCGTACAGCATGACACTATCGCGCATTACCGCCGGACTGACTTCCGACGGCGGTTGCGCATTAATCGCCGCTTGATGCTGTTGAGCTGCGTGGCGGGCAATCAAGTCCATGCTTTGTATTTCCTTGTCTTTGTCCGACGTCAAATAGGCATTCACGCCACCCCAGAGCGCTGTGGTGATAAGGATCAACACACTCGCGGCATAAAGTCCCATGCGAGTTTTCCATAAGCGCATGCCATGGGTTTCTTCATGACTGGCGAATTGTTCGCTTGGCGGTTGTTTGCCGAGGAGTTGAATGAAGATCGACGTGGCATCGGAATCGGGAAGTGTTTCGCGTAGACCGGCCCGTGTCGCCACATCACAAATATTGACGACGTGATAGCGCAGTTGCGAGATCTGAGGCGCCGCCTCGTTAATGCCGGCATGATCATCAGGGTGCGCAAGGATGAAGATGTCCAATATATCGGTTCGAGTGAAATAACGCAGACTATCGAGATACTGCCATGTCTTACTTACTTCATCGGCGATAAAAAGTGGTAGCTCCTCGCTGCTGATTTCAGTAATCGGCGTAAGCCGGCTGAATTTAATTTCACCACGATAAAAATAGGTTTGCCGCAACCCACCGCCGTTTTCCAAGCTGGTGAGCAGTACGTGCCCGTTGGTAACTTTCAGCGTCTTTAACAGTTCAAGAGAAAGAAGGGGCGCTGAGTAGACACCGGCTAGCGGCGAGCCAAGTTCCGTGAGTAATTCGACCCACGATTTCACTAAATCAGGATTGGTAATCGCTGTGTAGAGTACGCGGTCATCGCGCCGCCCCTCTGGGTCGCGGCCTTGCACGATACCCAAACGGTAAGGCGTGGAACGATAAATTTGCGCGAGCTTGCGTTCTAAAATAGCGCGACGGTCGCGTTGAATAACGTGCGGTATTACATCGTTGCGAAAGTCTTCTTCTACCAGTTCGGTAAGCACGTAAGCGGGAAGAGTGCGCCGTGCAGCTACATGGCGAGAAAATCCTAATCGTCCATCGGTAGTTAGCGGGAACACTTGGCAGTCGAGAACAACGCCACGCTTCCAGATGACCGAAACGATGCGGTGATTGGTGAGGAATAATAGGCGTTTTGTGAACATGTTTTATTCTCGCCCGTTACATCTTGACGCTACTAATGACGTCCCAAATTGGACCCAACACCGCCATCGCCACCCAACCAAATAAAAGACCTAAGATAACTGTTAATGCAGGTTCAATCAGGCTTTGTGCGCGTGAGATGCTTTCCCTAACTTCGCGATTGTAGAAATAACTAACATTGGCGAGCGCCCGATCCAGCGCACCTGTTGTTTCACCTACTCGCAGCATGCGTAGCACCAGTGGTGGAAACATTTGTACGCTAGTAAATGCTTGCGAGAGGCCTTGTCCTTCCGCGACTTGCCGTCCTACGCGCTGCAAGCCATTTTCGATATATCGATTACCAGCCATTTTTTCCGCCGCTTGCAAGCAATCGAGAATGTTAATGCCGGAGGCGTACATCATTGCGAAGAAAGTGGCGAAGCGAGTCAAGATTAGTTTGTGCAAGATCGGACCGATAAAGGGAATGCGCAATTTCCACGCATCCCAACGCAGTGCGGCAGCGGCACTTGTTCTTAGTAATAGTTTTATTCCTGCGAAAGAGACAATCGGTAGCGCAAGAAAAATATACCAATAGCTTTTGAATATATTGGAGGCGCTAATCAAGATGCGTGTTTGCAGCGGCAGCACTGGCGTGAGATTGCGTATCACCTGGACTAGATCAGGCACGATCTTGCCTAACATGATGGCAATGGCGACAAAAATGATGACGCCCATAAAGGCTGGGTACATCAATATTTTTTTTGTCTGCGCCGCGATTTCGTCTTGCCACTTTAAGTTCTCCGTCAGCTTTTCCAGCACTTGCGGTAACTGCCCGCTTTGTTCCCCGGCGCGAATAAGTCCGACGAAAACCGAGTCGAAAGTATCAGGATGCTGCGCCATCGCTTCAGATAACGTGACGCCGCCTTCAATGCTTTCGACCAGATTGGCGATGATCTCCCGAAAGCTGTTGTCGTTAATCGTATCGCGAAGATCGGCCAGCGCTTCGAGAATCTGGACGCCGGCTTGCATTAACTGTTCAAGGTGAAAGCAGAAGGTAATCAACTCGGTGCGTTTCACCCGCCGCCCACCCATCAGCGATGTTTTCCGGGTGACGGAATTATGCGTAATCAAATCCAGTTCTAGGCGTTTTAACCGTAGTTCCAAATCGATTACATTCATCGCGTCCAACTGGCCGGATACCACTTTGCCTAACGGGTTCATCGCGCGATAGGAGAACAAGGCCATTTGGTTTTAGCTGATGCGATCCGTCAAATCGACAATCCGCGCAATTTCTTCCAGCGACGTGTCGCCGGCAAGCACGCGATCAACTGCATCTTCGGCTAACGTGCGGAATCCTTTCTCGCGCGCTGCATTACGGATTTCGCGTGACGTGACGCGGCGAGCAACAAGCTCGTCCAAGTCTTGGTCCATCTTTAAAAGCTCGATGATGGCGGTGCGGCCTTTATATCCCGAATGGTCACAGTGCTCGCAGCCGCGCCCACGATAAATAATGTGCGGTACTTGGCTTAACGGCAGACCAAGCAAGCGAATTGCCGTTGCATCGGGGGCGATTTTTTCACGGCAGTGAGTGCACAGCCGGCGCACTAACCGTTGTGCAACCACACCGATAATATTTCCGGCCATGATGTCGGGTAGCACACCAAGATCCAGCAAACGTGGAATGGCGCCTATCGCGGAATTCGTGTGAAGCGTTGAATAAACTTGGTGGCCAGTCATTGCGGCGCGGAAGGTCATTTCCGCAGTTTCCTGGTCGCGAATTTCGCCGACGAGAATGATGTCTGGATCTTGTCGCATCATCGAGCGAATACCACTGGCGAAGTCCAGTTTCACTGCTTCGTTAACCGAAGTTTGCCGGATTAACGTCATTGGATATTCGACCGGCTCTTCGAGGGTCATAATATTCACACCCTCGGTATTAATGTGATTAAGGATGGAATAGAGCGTCGTCGTTTTGCCGCTGCCGGTTGGGCCGGTGACTAAAATAATGCCTTCGGGACGGGCAATCATGAGCTTCAACATTGCCAGCTCTTTGTCCCGTAGTCCTAGCTTGGGGAGCGGCACGATACCCTTGTGCCGATCCAAAATACGCAGCACGATATTTTCGCCGTGCGCGGTCGGCTGCGCGGCCACACGGAAATCGATGGGGTGACCGGACATGCTGAGAGAAATTCGTCCGTCTTGCGGCGCGCGAGTTTCGGCGATATTCATCTTGCACATGACTTTCAGGCGAACCACCATCGCCGGCCAGTAGTGTTTATGCAATGAACGGATTTGCCGCAGCACGCCGTCGATACGATAGCGAATGCGCAGAAATCCTTGCTCGGGTTCAAAGTGAATATCCGATGCGCCGCGTTTGACAGCATCGTTCAACAACGCATCGACGAGACGCACAACCGGCTGGCTGTATTCTTCAGAACCCATTTGCAAGCTTTGATAATCGATCTCGCCGGTTTCGATTTCATGCAAAATGCCATCTATCGATAATTCGAACCCGTAGTATTGCTCGATGCCAAGCGTGATATCCGATTCGCGTGCTAGCACTGGTTCGAGTCGATATTCATCACGTAGCAGTGCGCGGATTTGATCGAGTGCAACAACGTTGGTTGGGTCGGATATTGCCAGCATCAACTTGCGAGTTTCACGTTCCAATGCCACTGGTAACACGTGATAGCGGCGTGCCGTTTCTTTGGGAATCAGTGCCAGCGCTGCCGGATCGATAATCGTATTAGATAGATCGATAGAAATTTGCCCAAGGCTCTCGGACAAAATATCGCGAACCGTGGCCTCGGTAAGGAAGCCCAATTGCACCAGCAGTTTGCCGAGCGGGACCGGATTTTTTTTCTGCTCCGTCAGCGCGATGCGTAGCTGATCCTCCGAGATCATTTTTTTATGAATCAGCAACTCGCCAAGCGGTTGCTGTTCGCGCCGCACCGCCGTTGCCGTTGGGTCGCGGCCCGGAGCGGGAGTAGGTGCGGGTGGGAGAGGTGGAGTGCTCATGGCGCTAATTGTTCCAAGCGAGCGGCAGCTTCTGCCTTGTTAAATCCGACCGAGCGCGATTCCGATAACGAAAGCGCCTTGCCATAATATTCGCGTGCTAGCTTGGTTTGCTTGAGGTGATCCAAGCTAATAGCCAGGTTGAATGCGTGATCGGGATTCGTTGGTTCTAAACGATAGGCTTCAAAAAATGCTTGCTGCGCTTCATTCCATTTGGCTTGTGCGGCGTATGCATGGCCTAGAGCAGTTTGCGGAGATACCGCATCGGGCTGGGCATTGGCTTGCATTCTTAATTGGCTTTCGGATGCTGATGCGTTTTGTCCCGTTCGCATTGCCGCGAGTCCTGCTTGGGCGACAGCATTTTTGGGGTCGATCTCAAGGGATTTTTGATAATAGGCTTGCGCACTAGCCGGGTCGTTGGTTGATGCGGCGATAGTGGCGAGGCCAAGATAAGCATCGAGATTGAAAGGGTCGTCGCGGATGACCGTTTGATATTCTTGTTTGGCAATAAGGTAATCAGCTCGCGTGAGTGCTTGATAAGCAGAGGCCAGCGTCGGGTTTACGGTAAATGCTTCGCGAGGACTTGGCTTCAGTAAAAAATCATGACCGTTCAGTCGAGATGAGGTGCTATGACTAACGGGTGCTTGTTCGCCCCCCCTCTCTCGCAGGCGGGAGAGGGCCTGGGGGTGAGGGGCCTGATCGGAGACTTGGCTAACGCCCTCACCCCCGACCCCTCTCCCGCTCGCGGTAGAGGGGAGTTTAGCAATGCTACTGTCCTTGGCTATGGTGCTTGATGCTGGCACTGCAGTTGGTGCCGGCGCAGGCATAGGTTGCGTTGCTACATTCGAAGGCCGCGTTACCGGGCCTCGATTCGGCGGATAGCTGAGCATGTACCACAGCCAAAATACCCCAGCCGCAATACACAGTAACGATAAACCGCCAAGTAATAACCACAATGCTCGATTTTGCAGCGGCGGCGGTTGTTTCGCCGTGAATACTGTTTGTGCAGCCCCTTGATCGGCGCGTCGGGCAGCATTGCCGTTGGCAGAGCCTGTAGATCCGGTGGCACTCGCAGGTGCGCCGAGGAGCGCTCGATTGTCTATAGGCTCAAGCGATAGCGATGAACCTTGCTTACCGTGCTCCGCTTTTTTCAGCGCATCAAGCAATAGACTCATGGCTGCTTCCCGATTGCCTCCCGGGCGGGCGTTGGATTGTTAGGTGGGAAGAATTTTTTGTCGGGGAGGAGGCCTTGGTAGTCTTGGAGAATTTGTGCCGCGTTGGCTTCGCGAATGATGGTAGGGCGCAGGAAGATGACTAATTCTTTTTTTATCGAGACATTTTTGCGATAGCTGAAAGCGTCGCCGACGATTGGTAAGTCAGACAGTCCCGGGACACCCCGGCGAGTAGTGTCCGCACTATCTTCCATGAGCCCACCCATAATGGCGATTTGTCCACTAGATACCCTTAGAACCGACTCGATTTCGCGACTTTGGATTTCCGGCACACGATTGGCTATTAGGAGTGCTGGGTTTGGGTCGACTACGAAGTTTGTAATGCTGGAAATTGTAGGTCTGACATTAAGCGATACCGCATCATCATCACCGATTTGCGGTGTTACGTTCATGACAAGACCGATGGGAACCGAGATCGCTGTCGTTGTAAATGTTGTTACTGGCTGAGTGTCTCGATTGTTTACGGTTTCTGCTTTGACTTCAAAATAAACATGATTATTGACCACTTTCAGAATTGCAGACTGATTGTTGAGTACCATAATCTTGGGGCTGGATAACACACGTGTGTTGCCAAAGGTGCTTAGTAATCGGACCGCAGCGGTGATTTGAGAGGCGGTTGAGCCTGCATAGCCAAGAGTAAATGTCGGCGTTGCATTGTTAGTAAGAAGGTCTCCGCTCAATTGAGGAGAAGATTGCGTGATTGTAAGCTTGCCGTTACCTAAATTGACTATTCGGCTCCAGTCAACCCCGGCTTGATACTCGTCACTTAATATCACTTCCGCGATAGTGGCCTCAATGAGTACTTGACGCTTGGCTGAGCCCATTACCAAACTTAGAAATTCTTGGATTTTTTCGTGCTGACGTCCGTTTGCACGGACGCTAATGACGCCCGTTTCAGGATTCGCAATGACTGAGGCTGCTTCGCGATAAATCGGTATTGAGGAAGTTTTCAAAGAAAGTTCATCAATTGCGTTTTGGATTTTATCGTCCGTTCCATCCTTTGAATCTTTCTTTTTTGATGCATTTTGCGCGTCTTGAAGAATTTTTAACTTGGCTTTGCTATCGTCCTTGTCTTTATTGCCCCCGTCTTGTGACACAAGCTTATCGGTCTCTCGCAAAATGTCTTTCACATTTTGAATTAAGGTCTCCCAAAAACGATTTTTAGATATGTTGGTAACAGTAGTTGTGGAATTATTACCTGAGACCTGACCGCCGCCACCAGAACTGGCACCTGTTCCTGTGCTAGAAATTTGCGTTGCCAATGCAATGGTCTCTGTCGTGTCACGCGACATATTGACGTAATCAATCTTGTAACTCTTGAGATATGGACTATCCGGCCTTACCACTAAATTTGGCCCATCCAACTCAAACCGCATATCCACTTGCTTCGCCACCCGCGCCAATATTTGCGGCAACGTTTGATCGATCGCATTGATCGTCACTCTGCCTTCAATCCCCGGATGGACATCCACATTCACCTTCGCATCACGCGCCAACGCGAAAAGCAGTTCCTGCACGGGAATGTTGTTAACAACGACGGAATAACGCTCTGTTTTCGCTTGCGGCTGAGGAGGGGGGGGCAATGGCACGGGACGTGTCAGTTGCGGGATATTTTCTGTTACCGGCGCGGCTGCATCAGCCCGAATATGCCGGTCCGCGCTGGCAATAGGCTGGGCGCCGCAACCAGTAAGAAGCAGCAAGATACCCCAGATGAGCAGTGATATTTGAGACATCGTTTTCTATGGGCGCTCCGATGCCAATATATAATGGCTTCTCGCCATTTATATATTAAAAATCAAATAAATGCAAACGCTTTATGAGGGGGATTCTTAGGAGATTTAGCCGCTAACTACCGGTTTTCTCAAGGGACTTTTGTAACGCGCTCTTATTCTCATTGCGGATGAGTTGAACGGTGCGTAAATAAGGTTTGAACTGACGCAGGCTAGGAGGAAGTGCCGCTATTGCTTTTTGCGCCTCAGCGCGACTTTCGAAGCCGCCGTAGACCACGTTAATTTTTTGAGTGCCGTTTATCGTTAGTCCGTAAGCGTGAACGCGGTTAGCCCCTAATGTTTGTTCGCTTTCGCGAATGAAGTCCAGCAGCTGGTTCGTTTCATTACTATTCGCCGTTAATAGCTGAACGATCCAATGGGATGGGGTTTCCTGAGATAGCCAATTTTGAGCAGCTGTTAATCGTTCGGGTAACGTGAGGGGTGCGACGGCGGCAATATTTTGAGATTGGAATGCTTGCGCCTGTGGTGAATCTGCTTTCACTGACGTTATTCCAGATTGCGCGGGATTTCCACCGAGAGTCGCCGTTCGGCTCGCCTCTTGTGAGTTTGCTGCCATTGCGACCGGCGCAGTTGGTAACGATGTTTGCGGTTCGGCAGAAGCATTGCGGTTCATTATCCAACCTGTACCAATGACGCCGAGCGCGAGGCCGCTCGCTAGCGCCGCCCCGATAAACCAAGGTGTGCGGCTTGATGGCGTGATGGTCGTGAATTCGCTATCACGAATAGCTGCTTTTACATGTGCGGGGCTAACGCTGTGTGTATTGGCGCTGTAGGCCGCCAATAAACTTTTGTCGGCAATGATATTGATTCGCCGGGTTAACCCTTCCGACGCACGGGCAATTATTTTGACGCAGGCTGCATTGAAAACTTCGGCGCCTTTATAACCCGCGGCTCGTAGCCGGTGGCGTAAGTATTCCTGCACATCTTCCAAGGTGAGCGGGGAAAGCCGGAAGCTATGGGTGATGCGTTCACGAAGCTGGCGCATTTGGGCCTTGGCTAAGTGCTCGTCCAATTCAGGTTGGCCGAACAGCGCCAGTTGCAGCAGTTTTGAGGTATTGGTTTCCAGGTTTGAAAGCAGGCGAATCTCTTCCAGGGACTCCAGTGGCATGGCATGCGCTTCATCGATAAGCGCAACCACTCGCTTGCCTTCTTCATGCAAGCGGAGAAGTTTTTCCTGCAATGCTTTGAGTAAAGTGTTCGGTGAGCTGCTGTTGGTTTTAACGCCGAGATCGGAACAAAGTGCCGCTAGCATTTCATCGCGGCTCAAGCTTGGGATGGCGAGATAAATCGTTGCTACTGTTTCTGGTAGCCGTTCCATTAATACCCGGCATAGCATTGTTTTGCCGCTGCCCACTTCGCCGCTGACCTTAACAATGCCTTCGCCTTGGGTAATCGCGTAAATCAACGCTTCCAGCGTTGCACCTCGATTAGCGCCGGCGAAGAAGAATTCCGTATGTGGCGTAATGGTGAATGGTGCTTCTGTTAGGCCGAAGTGTTCTAGGTACATATGAGTCCTTAGCAGGACACAGATTGATAGGATAAACGGGATAGATTCATCTGCGAATTATTCATCTTTTACCCTTTCATTTTTTCCCAGCGCATCCATTCGGCTATACAGCGTGGTGCGGTTGAGTCCGAGTAGTTTCGCTGCTTGGCTCACGTTGCCGTGAGCAATATCCAGCGCTGCATCAATATACGCCTGCTCGGAGGATTTGAGCATTTCACTTAAATTGAAATTGCGGTCATGCAGCAGCTCAGAGCGGGCGATTTCAAGTGGTGAGCGTGCATCCAAGGCTTGTTGCGCATCAACTGAAGGTGGGGCTAGGTCAAATTCCATCTCCAACTCAGTTGCGCCTATCGTGTAGCCCGGATATTTTGTCGTGAGCCGGATAACGATGTTTTTCAGTTCTCGTACATTGCCCGGAAAATCATAGGCTAGCCAAAGTCCACGCGCTTCTGGCGTCAAATCGACTGCTTCAGTGTTGCCCTCGGTCGCGTAAAAGCGGCGGAAGTAGTCGAGTAACAGGAATCGGTCTGCGCCTAAATCTCGAAGCGGTGGCGCGGCGAGGGTAAATACCGATAGCCGATGATAAAGATCGGCGCGAAACTGTCCGTTTCTTACTTCACGGCGAAGATCGCGGTTTGTCGCTGCGATAATTCGAGCTTGCGAAATCCGCGAATGCGTTTCTCCGATGCGCTGAAACTGTCCGTTTTCCAAGACTCGCAAGAGTTTGGCTTGGAAGTCGATAGGTAATTCACCGATCTCGTCGAGAAATAATGTACCGGTGCCGGCATCTTCAAAATAACCTGCTTTAGTTGCAGTGGCACCGGTAAAGGCGCCTTTGACATAACCAAAGAGCGTGGCTTCCACTAGGGCTGGGGAAATAGCGGCGCAGTTGAGCGCGAGAAAAGGCTCTCGGGATCTTGGTGAAAGGTGATGCAGCGCTGCAGCGATAATTTCTTTACCGCTTCCCGATTCGCCTTCGACCAATGCCGGAAAGCTGGACGCTGCATATTGCGCGATTTGCTGCTTCAATTTTTGGATCGGTGGACTTTCGCCCAAAATAACCGGTGTTTTGTCGTTCTTCGCAGGAAATCCGCGCGTATCCGGCAATTGAAGTGCTCGATGTAATAAATCGCGCAGGTATTCCGGTTCACATGGCTTGGGAACCAATTCCAATGCGCCGAGCGCACGGGCGCGGCGGGCGTTGGTTTCCTCATTTTGACCTGTTAATACCAAAATTTTGATTTGCGGTGCATGCGCCAACAACTCGCCGATGAGTTTGAAACCTTCATTCGGCAGTTGGGTCACTGGCGGCAGGCCGAGATCCACTAGCGCTAAAGCGGGAGGCACTAGCATTCGGCGTAAAAGCGCGATCGCTTCCTGACGATCGGATGCGACTTCCACGGCAAAATCTCGGCTGAGAAAGTACTGCAAACTTTCTCCGATTAAGGGGTCGTCATCGACAATGATGAGTCCGGGCTTGGAAAGGGAATTGGATTTTGGACTCGGTTCCATAGAGAGGACGCGGCGGTAAGTCGTACTAGGAGAATACTCGCTGGCCTAATTACGCGCCACCCGATTTACGCGATCGTCTGCAAGAATGCGGTTTCTAGATCGCCGCTCCCTTTCTCTGATTGCAATGCCTTCGGCGATCCACAAAAACGTAATTTCCCGTCATGCAGCACAGCCATACGTTCGGCTAATTCAGCTACATCAATCAATTGATGGGAGGTGAAAAATACCGTAGCTCCCGCGTTTTTAAGTTCTGCAAGTTTGGATTTAAGTAACGCTCGCGCTTTGGGATCAAGGCCGCTCATGGGTTCGTCGAGCACAAACACAGGCTTGGCAGTCAGAAGCGTGCCAGCAAGTCCAAGCTTTTGCGTCATTCCCTTAGACAGCGAACGAACCGGTTTAGAAAGCGCAGCAAGCGGGAAATCGAGATCGGTAAGCATGTCGCCGATTTCAACTGCGGCAAAATTTGCGCCGTGTAAGCGGCGCATCATGTCGAGAAAATCATGGCCAGTTAAATAATAGGGCGGCGTAAAACGTTCCGGCAGGAAAGCTAAATTTTTTCGTGAGCTGAACTCACGATGCGATGCGCCGCATATATTGATGTTGCCGCCATCGACCGCGCAAAAATCGAGCAGGCACTTGATCAATGTTGTCTTGCCCGCGCCGTTAACACCGACAAGCGCGAAGAATTCTCCTCGGGCGACAGAGAATGTCACCTCGGAAAGCGCATCTACAGCGCCGAATTTCTTCGTGACGTTGGAGAAGGAAAGCGCGTTAGTCATCTAAAATAATTTCAGTAGGCATTTTTCATGATGTGTAAATTATTCTACGGCTGAATTACGGTAGGCTACATGACGGTCGGTTGCAGTTCAAATAGGTTAAGACTTACGCAAAACCGCCCCAGCGGCGTTGCTTCTCCTTGCCGTACAACCTCCGTACTGTCTGCGTCGTCGCGTCTTGCTGAGACGGTTTTGCGTAAGTCCTGTAGGTAATGCTATTTAAATTGCTTTGCAGGCCACGCCAAAGTGAGTGGTATCCCTGCGCCTTTCCCTTTAGAATACGCGTCCGACTAAAAACAACTTCTCTAATTTTCTTCGTGTCCGATATCAATCTTATCGAGATTAAAGATCTCGTCTTCGGTTATGGCAAGCAGCGCACTGTCCTCAAGGGTATCAATATGGACGTGCCACGCGGCAAGGTCATCGCTTTGATGGGAGGCAGCGGCTGCGGAAAAACAACGTTACTTCGTTTGATCGGTGGTCAATTGCGACCTACGAGCGGCTACGTCAAAGTCGCAGGGCAGGTGATGCACGAGCTGGATCAAGGTGGTCTATACGACATGCGCCGTAAGATGGGCATGTTGTTTCAGTTCGGTGCTTTATTTACTGACCTGTCTGTATTTGAAAACGTAGCCTTTCAGATGCGTGAGCATACTGATTTGCCAGAAGAGACCATCCGCGATTTAGTGCTGATGAAGTTGCAAGCCGTCGGATTGCGTGGGGCTGCTCGCTTTATGCCATCCGAGCTTTCCGGTGGTATGGCGCGCCGCGTTGCATTGGCGCGAGCTGTCGCTTTGGATCCGATGCTCATCATGTACGACGAACCTTTTGCTGGACTGGATCCGATTTCACTTGGCGTCATCGGCAATCTCATTCGGCGGCTTAATGATGCGTTAGGCGCGACTTCGTTGGTTGTTACCCATGATGTGCAAGAATCATTGAAGATCGTCGATTACGTTTACTTTATGTCCGAGGGGGGCATCATCGCTCATGGTACGCCGCAGGAAATGCAAGCATCAGACATACCTTTCGTACATCAGTTTATTCATGCGGAAATCGATGGGCCGGTAAGGTTCCACTATCCCGCACAGGACTACGCAGCTACATTGGGGCTGAAGGCAAATGAGGCGGCAAATGCCTGAGCGTCTCGTTAAATGGGTTTCCAATATCGGTGCAAGGACCGTCAATGCAGTTCGCCGTATTGGCGCGGGTAGTTCTTTCCTTGTGCGGATTTTATTTCATTCCGGTGCTAGCTTTTCCCGACCGCATTTAATTATTCGCGAAGTTTATTTCGCCGGTGTCCTTTCGCTCATCATTATTATGGTGTCAGGATTGTTTGTCGGCATGGTGCTTGGGTTGCAAGGATATGAGACTTTGCAGGTCTACGGCTCAGAGGAAAAACTTGGCGTATTGGTGTCACTCTCTTTGGTGCGGGAGCTGGGGCCGGTGGTGTCGGCACTATTGTTTGCTAGCCGTGCCGGTTCGGCGATTACCGCTGAAATCGGATTGATGAAAGCGACGGAACAAATTTCCGCGATGGAAATGATGGCGGTAAATCCCGTTGCGCGAGTTGTAGCGCCGCGTTTCTGGAGCGGCGTTATTTCAATGCCCCTGCTGTCCGCTTTATTTTCGGCGACTGGTGTATTCGGCGCTTATGTCGTTGGCGTGCGCTTGATTGGCGTCGACGAAGGCGCGTTCTGGTCGCAAATGCAATCGGCGGTGGATTTCCGCTATGACGTAGTAAACGGGATTATCAAGTCCACGGTTTTTGGTCTGGCCATTAGTACGATTGCTACTTTTGAAGGCTTTGATGCGCCGCCGACGGCGGAGGGCGTGTCAGGAGCGACAACGCGTACCGTTGTGCACTCCTCGCTGTTAGTGTTGGCACTTGATTTGGTGCTCACAGGATTTATGTTGCGTGGTTGGAACTAACTCGGGCGTTTTATGCATTCGGCGCGATTATCTCGTGAATGTATGAAATGCCCAGGATAGACGCAAAAAATTATTGGAGATTATGGAATGGAACGAGGCACGATTGATTTTTGGGTAGGTATGTTTGTCCTAATGGGCTTCGCGGCATTTTTGGTGTTGGCTCTCAAGGTAGGCAATCTTGGTCTCGACGGTTCGAAGGAGACCTATACCATCGTTGCGCCATTTAATAATATCGGCGGACTTAAAGCGCGTGCAGCGGTCCGGGCTGCTGGAGTTACGGTGGGTCGGGTCGTGGAGATCGGATTCGACACCAAAAAATACGAAGCCAATGTGAAGATGGCGATCGACAAGAGCTATCAGTTTCCTAAAGACACATCAGCATCGATCTTGACCTCAGGAATTTTGGGCGAGAATTATATTGGCCTAGAGGCGGGCGGAGAAGACGACAAGCTCAAGGAAGGCGATAAGCTGACAATTACGCAGTCGGCCGTTGTATTGGAACGGTTGATCGGGCAGTTTTTATATAGCAAAGCACAAGACAACGGTAACGGTGCAAGTAAACCTGCAGCGGCCGGAGACGTTAATACACATTAACCCGTTGTTGATAACGGTAGGTGAATTAAACCTTTCTTCGCCAGACAGTTCTAACTGGCTTTAACGAAATCATGGGAAGAATATGAATATCCGTCATTTATTGGTAATTTTCGGTTTGTGTGCAACGACTGCTTTCGCTGCCGATGTAGCGCCTGATGCATTGGTAAAAAATACCGCAGATGAAGTTCTGACGATCATTAGGCAAGATAAGGACATCCAGGCAGGCAATACGAAGAAAGTCGTTGATTTGGTACAAGCTAAAGTGCTGCCCCATTTCGACTTTACTCGCATGACGCGACTCACGTTGGGTAAAAATTGGAACCAGGCTAATGACGCTCAAAAGGAAGCGCTAGTAAAGGAATTCCAAACTTTATTGGTGAGAACTTATTCCGTATCGTTGGCTCAGTACCGCAATCAAACCCTTGAATACAAGCCTACCAGAGTGGCTCCTGAAGACAAGGATGCCGTAGTAAAGACGTTGGTGAATCAGCCAGGCGGACAGGCTATTCCGATAGATTATCGTATGGAAAAAATGCCACAAGGTTGGAAAGTGTTCGATATTTCAGTGGACGGTGTAAGTTTAGTCACCAACTACCGCAGCGAATTTGTCTCACAAGTGGAAAGAGGCGGCATTGATGGGCTAATTAAATCCCTTAGTGAAAAAAACAAGGCCGCAAAATGATTGAAGCCGATGGCGGCGTGCTGAAGCTTGCTGGCCCGGTGACAATTGAAACGCACACCAAATTGCGGGGCAGCGCTGCTCCGCATATTGGGCAATCGGACTGGGTGATTGATTGGTCGAAAGTGACCGAAGTGGATTCCAGCGCGTTGTCCCTCGCCTTTGCTTGGCAGCGCGTGTCTTTGGAAAAAGGTAAATCTCTTCGCAATGCTAATTTCCCAAGCAATCTCGAAGCGCTTGCCGAGCTTTACGGGGTTGCTGAGTTGATTCCGTTAAGTTCTTAATACCCCGGTATTTCTTGCTTCACTAAGCTGCAATAAAACAAATCATTCATGGCGCTCGCCATTCAAATAGCTAATCTTGAAAAGCAATATCCCTCAACCCATGCGTTGCGGGGTGTTAGCTTATCGGTAGAAGAGGGCGAATTTTTCGGCTTGCTCGGCCCTAACGGTGCGGGCAAAACCACCTTAATAAGTATTCTCGCAGGTTTGACACGACCGACCGGCGGAAATGCTAGTGTGATGGGGCACGATGTCGTAGCTGATTATCGGAATGCTCGTCGCAATTTAGGTGTTGTTCCTCAAGAAATCGTATTTGATCCGTTCTTCTCCGTACGCGAAACCTTGCGTCTTCAGTCAGGATATTTTGGCTATCGTAAGAATGATGCGTGGATTGACGAGTTGCTCGAAAGACTACATCTCGCCGATAAGGCAAATGCCAATATGCGCCAACTCTCCGGTGGCATGAAGCGGCGAGTGCTAGTGGCCCAGGCATTGGTGCATCGTCCGCCGGTTATTGTTTTGGACGAGCCCACAGCGGGTGTCGATGTGGAATTGCGGCAAACGCTTTGGCAATTCATTCAAGAGCTAAATCGTCAAGGGCACACGATTGTTCTGACGACGCATTATCTGGAAGAGGCGGAAACGCTGTGCGGTCGGATTGCCATGCTGAAAAGCGGGCAGATCGTAGCGCTAGATAGTACTAAAAATTTATTGGCTGGTTTTTCCGAGAAATACCTCCGTCTTACCTTGGCCGATAATCGGCTACCCCGGCAATTTGACGCGCAAATCGTGGCGAACACTGGCAATCAATACACTTTGGCGTTGCAGGATTTTGCCGAAGTCGAGCCAGTATTAGCTGCCTTACGCGAATCCAATGCATCGATATTGGAAATGGAAGTAGTGCAGCCAGACCTGGAAGAAGTATTTGTGAAAATCATGGCTAGCCAATGAAAAGAGTTGCCCATGATGAACGACAGAGCGCGATGAGCGGCTTTTTGACGCTCCTTTACAAGGAGCTTCTGCGTTTTTGGAAAGTGGCATTTCAAACGATTGCAGGTCCAGTGCTTACCTCGGTTCTCTACCTGGTCGTGTTTTCGCATGTGCTCACAGGCAAGCTGGAAGTTTTTCCAGGCGTTTCCTACACGGCTTTTCTGGTGCCTGGGCTGGTTATGATGAGTGTCTTGCAAAATGCCTTTGCCAATAGCTCGTCAAGTCTCATCCAATCTAAAATTACCGGCAATATTCTTTTCATTTTGTTGCCACCACTAGGGGCTTGGGAGTTTTTTGGCGCTTATTTGCTGGCGGCGATCGTGCGTGGCATCGTGGTCGGTATCGGCGTGTATTTGGTGGGGCTAATTCTGACGGCTGTGCCTATGGTGAAGCCATTGTGGGTCATCATTTTTGCGATTCTTGGCAGCGGCATTCTAGGTAATCTTGGAATCATCGCCGGCATCTACGCGGACAAATTTGACCAAATGGCCGCATTCCAAAGTTTTATCATTATGCCGCTCACGTTTCTCTCCGGTGTTTTTTATTCGATTCATTCCCTGCCGCCGTTTTGGCTGTGGTTGTCGCACGCGAATCCGATTTTTTACTTGATCGATGGATTCCGTTACGGCTTTTTCGGTCACGCAGATGTCGATCCTTGGTTGAGCCTAGCGATTGCTACTATTAGCTTTCTGGCTTTATCATTCGCAGTTCTCGCAATGCTGCACCGGGGCTACAAGCTCCGTCACTAGTAGATTAAATCCCATCATGGTTCGCCCCAAAGACGTACAGACATACATTTCCGATAATTTGCCCTGTGATTTCATTGAAGTCCGAGGCGATGGTCATCATTTTGAGGCCGTTATCGTCAGCCCGGCTTTTGCCGGTAAAAATATGGTCCAGCAACATCAGACCGTTTACGGTGCTCTTGGAGATCGCATGCGCGAAGAAATTCATGCGCTGTCGATGAAGACATATACCCCGGAACAGTGGGCTAACCGCAAGCCGTAAAACTCATGCAAAAATTAGTTATTCAAGGTGGAATTCCGCTTAAGGGCGAGGTCCGTATTTCTGGCGCAAAGAATGCGGCATTGCCGATTCTGTGCGCCGCGCTGCTCACAGCCGACCCACTGGTGCTGCGAAATGTGCCGGATTTGGTGGACATTGCCACCATGGTGAAGCTGCTCCGGCAAATGGGTACGAAAGTATCGATGGAAGAGCACGCAGGCGCTGTTGTCGATGCCTCACAGCTCACTAGTCTTGTCGCGCCATACGATTTAGTGAAAACCATGCGGGCGTCCATTTTGACGCTTGGCCCTCTGGTGGCTCGGTATGGCGAGGCTAGCGTTTCCCTTCCCGGTGGTTGCGCAATCGGTGAACGCCCGGTAGATCTGCACATTAAGGGATTGCAGGCGATGGGTGCGGAAATCGTCATCGCCCACGGCTATCTCCATGCCAAAGCGGAACGTCTCAAAGGTGCGCGTATTTTCTTGGATACCGTGACCGTCACAGGCACAGAAAATCTCATGATGGCGGCTACTTTAGCGGACGGCGTGACCGTATTGGAAAATGCCGCCCGTGAGCCGGAAGTGATCGATCTCGCTCGTTGTCTTATTGCAATGGGCGCGAAAATTAGCGGCTACGGAACGGACATAGTCACGATCGAGGGCGTAAAAGAGTTGCATGGCGCTACCTATTCAGTAATGCCTGATCGTATCGAAACCGGTACATTTTTGGTGGCGGCTGCTGCAACGGCCGGTGAGATCGTGGTTCGGGGTACGCATGGCAATATTCTTGATTCGGTGCTGGATAAGCTCGCTGAAGCCAATGCTCGCATCGACCAAGGGAGCGACTGGATCAAATTGTCGATGAATGGACCCAATCACGGCGTTAGTTTGCGTACTTCCCCGTACCCGGGATTCCCTACCGACATGCAGGCGCAATTCATGGCAATGAATGCGGTTGCAAATGGTACAACGGTCATTACCGAAACGATTTTTGAAAATCGTTTTATGCACGTTCAAGAACTTCGTCGTTTAGGCGCCAATATTGAAGTCGAAGGCAATGCCGCTATTGTGCGTGGTGTGTCGGCGCTCGAGGGCGCCACCGTCATGGCGACCGATTTGCGTGCTTCCGCTAGTTTGGTCATTGCCGGATTAATTGCGCAAGGTGAGACTGCGGTTGATCGTATCTATCATTTGGATCGCGGTTACGAACGGATCGAACAGAAATTATCGCAACTTGGCGCGCGTATACAACGAGCGAATTGAAATTAATGAAAACGTTTTCTGCAAAATTATTTTTGCGCCTTGGCGCTTATGGAGTTTGAGTTGAGTCAAATTACCATTGCGCTTTCCAAAGGCCGCATATTCGATGAAACACTCCCGCTACTCGCTGCCGCCGGTATTGTTCCTCAAGACGATCCAGAGTCTTCTCGTAAATTAATTATCGGAACTAGCCTTCCTAATGTGCGGGTCATTATTGTGCGCGCTTCCGATGTGCCGACGTACGTACAGTATGGCGCTGCGGATCTCGGTGTGGCCGGCAAAGATGTATTGCTTGAGCACGGCGGTGAAGGGCTCTATCAACCATTAGACCTCGACATCGCACGTTGTCGCATGATGGTCGCAGTATCTAACGATTTTGATTATGAAGCGGCAGTTGGACGTGGCGCGCGTATTCGTGTGGCGACAAAGTATATGCAGATTGCGCGGGAGCATTTTGCTAAAAAAGGCATGCACGTCGACCTTATTAAGCTATATGGCTCTATGGAATTAGCGCCGTTGGTGGGATTGGCGGAAGCGATTGTGGATTTGGTGTCCTCAGGAGCGACATTGAAGGCAAACAATCTGCGTGCTGTGGAAGAAATTCGTTCGATCAGTTCCCGGCTCATTGTTAACCGCGCGGCATTAAAGTTAAAACAGAAGGCGATTCAACCTTTGTTGGAAGCCTTTGGCCAAGCAGTTAGTGGACAGGCGGTATCTTAATGGTTGCGATAAGCCGTTTAATCAGTAGTGCACCGGATTTCGATAGTAAGCTCTCTCGTCTATTGGCCTTTGAAAGCACGGACGACGCACGTATCGAAGTGACGGTGGCGGAAATACTGGGGCGCGTAAAAACCGAAGGCGATTCCGCATTGTTGGAATACACGCGGCGGTTTGATCGACTCACCGCAGCGTCAGTCGCGGAGCTGGAGTTGCCTAAAAAGCGGTTACAGACTGCGCTTGCCAATTTGGCGGCTGCTGATCGAGATGCATTGATGTTTGCAGCAGAGCGCATTCGCACTTATCACGAGAAGCAAAAGCAAAGCTCCTGGCAATATACCGAAGTGGACGGGACTATTTTGGGTCAGCAGGTAACGCCGTTGGATCGGGTTGGACTGTACGTGCCCGGCGGTAAGGCGGCCTATCCGTCCAGCGTTCTAATGGATGCGGTGACCGCAAAAGTCGCCGGGGTGGGCGAACTTATCATGGTGACCCCAACGCCCGATGGAATACAAAACGAAACCGTGCTTGCCGCTGCAGCAATTGGTGGCGTGGACCGGATTTTTGCTATTGGCGGCGCACAGGCCGTTGGCGCGTTAGCTTATGGTACGGCGACGATTCCGGCGGTTGATAAAATCGTCGGCCCTGGCAATGCGTACGTGGCTGCTGCCAAGCGGCGTGTTTTTGGAGTGGTCGGCATCGATATGGTGGCGGGCCCCTCGGAAATTCTAGTTATTTGTGATGGGAAAACTGATCCCGATTGGATCGCAATGGATCTATTTTCTCAAGCCGAACACGACGAGATGGCGCAGTCAATCTTGCTCAGCCCGGACAGCGAATTCCTCGATCGCGTTGCGGCAAGCATTGATAAGCAGATCCAGACTATGCCGCGAGCCGACATTATTCGGGCGTCGCTTACCAATCGCGGTGCGCTAATCCAGGTGCGGGACCTTGATGAAGCATGCGAGATTGCTAACTTCATCGCTCCTGAGCATTTGGAATTGTCTGTGGCGGATTCCGAAGTATTGTTGCCCAAAATTCGCCATGCCGGAGCCATTTTCCTTGGGCGTTACAGTTCAGAAGCGTTGGGCGATTATTGTGCTGGCCCGAACCATGTATTGCCAACATCTCGGACAGCACGGTTTTCCTCCCCGTTAGGTGTTTATGATTTTCAAAAACGTAGCAGCGTGATTCATGTTTCACCTGCCGGCGCTCAGACATTGGGGCGCGTTGCATCGCGATTGGCCAATGCTGAAGGATTGCAGGCTCACGCGAAATCTGCCGAATACCGCTTCGATAAATCATGAGTTCATTCAAACACCTTATCCGGGACGATATCCAGGCGCTTGCTGCTTATCATGTGCAGCCTGCTCAGCGCATGCTGAAACTTGATGCGATGGAGAATCCCTATGGTTTGCCGAAAGTGCTGCGGGATGAAATTGGTTCGCTTGCCGCGAATGCTGAAATCAATCGCTATCCTGATCCCAATGCGTCTGAATTGAAGAGCCGGCTGCGCGAAGTAATGGCGATTCCTGCCGAGGCAGGTTTAATTCTGGGCAATGGCTCGGACGAGCTTATTCAGATTATTGCGATGGCGTTGGCGAAGCCGGGGGCGGTGCTTTTAGCACCGGAACCTTCGTTCGTAATGTTTCGAATGATCGCCACCTTTTGCGGCCTTCGGTTTGTCGGCGTGGATTTGCGAGACGATTTTTCGTTGGATGAGCAGGCGATGCTGGCTGCTGTAAGGGAGCATAAACCGGCTGTTACTTTCCTGGCATACCCCAATAATCCCACGGGCAATTTATTCAATGCCGATGTGGTGCAACGAATAATTGAAGATTCGCCCGGTTTAGTCGTTCTGGACGAAGCCTACTTTGCGTTTTCCCCGGCGAGCTTTTTGCCGTCGCTGCAGCGATTCCCCAACTTGCTAGTCATGCGTACGGTTTCGAAGCTCGGTTTGGCCGGGCTGCGATTAGGCTTGCTTGCAGGAGCACCTGAAATAATCGATGAGCTGGATAAACTCCGGCTGCCCTACAACATCAACGTTTTAACCCAGCGGCTAGCCGAGCGACTATTGCAGGACTACGATCTACTGCAAGCACAAGCGGCGCAGATTTGCGCTGATCGCGCACGTCTCATGGAGGCGCTTGCAAGCGTGCCGGGCGTCCAACCATTCGAAAGTCAGGCTAATTTCATCCTTTTCCGTGTTCCATCCGCAAGTCGTGTGTTTGACGGGTTGAAGCGGCGTGGTATATTGCTGAAAAATCTAAGTGCCGGGCATCCTTTATTGTTTGACTGCTTACGAGTTACCGTGGGCACACCAGAAGAAAACGAAGTATTTATTAAAGCTTTGCGAGATTTGGTGATTAGCAGTTAAATATTCCCCCTGAATTTTTAACTGTGTCGGATAATTCAAAATAATTCTTCTTTATATACATCAGCCATGCGTATCGCCCAAGTTCAGCGTAATACTGCGGAAACTCAAATTTCCGTCTCCATCAATTTAGATGGCACCGGAAAGTCGACGCTTGCGAGCGGGGTTCCGTTTCTCGATCATATGCTGGACCAAATTGCCCGCCACGGTTTTATCGATTTAGATGTGCGGGCGCAGGGTGATTTGCATATTGATGCCCATCACACGGTTGAAGACGTCGGCATCACCTTTGGGCAAGCGTTTACGCAGGCAATTGGCGATAAAAAAGGCGTGCGCCGTTACGGACATGCCTATGTGCCGCTGGACGAAGCGCTATCGCGGGTCGTTATCGATCTTTCCGGACGCCCAGGGATGGAGTTTCATGTGCCGTTTACTCGCGCTCGCATCGGTGAGTTCGACGTAGACCTGGTGCACGAGTTCTTCCAAGGTTTTGTAAATCATGCGTTGATAACTCTGCACATTGATAATTTGCGGGGGCAAAATGCGCATCACCAGTCCGAGACCGTATTCAAAGCCTTCGGCCGGGCATTACGTATGGCGGCGGAATTCGATCCGCGCGCGACAGGGGTAATACCATCGACGAAAGGCAGCTTGTAAGCGCTAATAAGCGCTGCCGCACAAATGAGATATGCAATATACCTTGCGTGGCCACAATTTACCCTTTTGCGCAGCGTCTGGTGGGCGCGCTGCTTCGTTGTCGATCGCTTGCAGTGGATCGACAATACGGCGCAATCGGCGCCTGGCATCGCATCCCGTCGGACTTACTCAAAAGGGTAAATTGTGGGCACGCAAGGTATAAATACTAGCATCGCGGTCGTCGACTATGGCATGGGTAATTTACGGTCAGTCGCCAAGGCGCTTGAGCATGTTGCCCTTGGTCGGCGGATCGTTGTTACCAGCGAGCCGGATGAGATATTGGCGTCCGAGCGAGTGGTATTTCCGGGCCAAGGAGCAATGCCGGATTGCATGCGGGAGCTGGATGCGCGGGGCTTACGCGAAGCAGTGCTGACGGCGGCGGGGAATAAGCCTTTTTTGGGTATTTGTATAGGCTTGCAGATGCTGTTCGAACGTTCTGAAGAAGGTAATGTGCCCGGATTAGGGGTCTTGTCGGGCGAAGTGGTCCGTTTCAATATGGACGAATTTAAAGGGCAACATCTTAAAGTTCCGCATATGGGATGGAATGAAGTACGCCAAACGAAGCGTCATCCGTTATGGGCTGGCATTGAAGACGGCGAGCGGTTCTACTTTGTTCACAGTTATTATGTGCAGACAAATAATCAGAAACTAACTGTCGGCGAAACAGCTTATCCCAATGCCTTCACCTCTTGCGTTGCCCGCGATAATATTTTTGCGGCACAGTTTCATCCAGAAAAAAGCCACGTTTCTGGGCTTAAACTTCTTTCTAATTTTATTTCCTGGAAGCCCTAATGGGTATTTCTAAAGAATATAGCAAGTGGTCCGATAAAGAGGATAGCGGGTGGTTGAATAGGGAACCGGCAAACACAATCACGCAAAGTAGCGCGATTTGCGTTATAGGCCCTATATTCTTCCATGCGTTATCTTTATCGAATGACCCTGATTCTTTCCTGAGGACGTGATGCTTATAATTCCGGCGATTGATATAAAAGACGGCAAGTGTGTGCGGCTTAAGCAAGGTGACATGACCGATGTTACTGTCTTTTCTGAAGACCCGGCCGCGATGGCGGTCCATTGGCAAGAAAAAGGTGCCAAGAGGTTGCATTTGGTTGATCTAAATGGCGCCAAAGCCGGGAAGCCAAAAAACGAACCGATGATTCGCGACATCATTGATGCGCTTGGGCCGGATCTTCCCATTCAGCTTGGTGGAGGTATTCGTGATCTGGAAACCATCGAGCGTTATCTTGACGCTGGCATTACCTGGGTGGTAATTGGTACGGCCGCCGTGAAAAACCCAGGTTTTCTACATGAAGCATGCGATGCGTTCCCTGGCCACATTATTGTGGGATTGGATGCTCGAGACGGTAAGGTCGCTACAGACGGTTGGTCAAAGATTACTGGCCACGATGTGGTCGATCTCGCAAAGCGCTTCCAAGACTACGGTGTCGAGGCGATTATTTACACTGATATCGGTCGCGACGGCATGATGACTGGCGTTAATATCGAGGCCACGGTTAATCTTGCTCGCGCGCTAACAGTGCCAGTTATTGCGAGCGGTGGTATAAACGGTTTGGATGACGTGCGCAGACTTTGTGAAGTGCAGTCGGAAGGAATCAGTGGCGCTGTAACAGGCCGTGCGATTTATGAAGGCGCCTTGGATTTTGCCGCTGCTCAGGCATTGTCTGAAGAACTATCAATTGCCTAATAGCGTTCCCAGACGAGGCGCCCGCGTCTGTACCCGGGCGCTTTGCTCTTAAATAATCCATTTCGCTGACTACAACATAGAATTATGCTCGCCAAGCGCGTTATCCCTTGTCTCGACGTCAACGCTGGTCGTGTGGTCAAAGGCATTAACTTCGTTGGTTTGCGCGATGCCGGCGATCCAGTGGAGATAAGCCGCCGCTATGATGATCAAGGCGCGGATGAACTAACATTTCTGGATATCACGGCCAGTTCTGACAATCGTGATCTTATTCTCAACGTCATTGGGCGCGTAGCCGAACAGGTCTTTATTCCGCTTACTGTGGGGGGCGGAGTACGTGAAGTTCAAGACGTTCGGCGACTGTTGAACGCCGGCGCCGATAAAGTCAGCATCAATACCGCTGCAGTTACTAATCCCCAACTAGTCGCAGACGCTGCCAATCGCTATGGCTCACAATGTATCGTGGTCGCTATCGATGCCAAGCGTGGTAATAATGGCTATTGGGAAGTTTTTACTCATGGCGGCCGTAATGCTACCGGTCTCGACGCTGTAGAATGGGCAATAAAATTGACTCAGCTAGGTGCCGGCGAAATATTGCTTACAAGTATGAATCGAGATGGCACTAAGCAAGGCTTCGATTTGGAGCTCACCCGTGCCGTTGCCGATGCTGTGGCCGTGCCGGTAATTGCAAGTGGCGGCGTTGGCAATCTACAACACCTTGCGGATGGTATTACCATTGGCGGCGCTGATGCTGTGCTCGCGGCGAGTATTTTTCACTACGGCGAGTACACCGTGCAGGAGGCAAAGCGTTACATGGCTGAACGAGGTATCGAAGTAAGACTTTAACGAGCACTTTTGTCGCAGCCATACCGTAACTTGATTTAAATTGATTCGAGGTGTCGGACCAAATGAGCCACGAATCGAAATTGGCATTTATCCAGGATAACCATCTTTTGGGTCCCGACGCGGACCATTTGATACCACATTAAAGGTTCCTAAATGGCTAGGGATACTTGGCTGAATAAAGTAAATTGGACGGAAGAGGGTTTAGTCCCTGTAATCGCCCAGGAAGTGGGAACGGGCAAGGTGCTGATGTTTGCATGGATGAACCGCGAAGCGTTAAAACGTACAGCGGAAACTGGCGAAGCCATTTATTGGTCTCGGTCTCGCAAGAAGTTATGGCACAAAGGTGAGGAATCGGGTTTTATCCAGCACGTCACCGACATTCGTCTTGACTGTGATGAGGATGTAGTACTGCTAACCGTTGAACAGGTCGGTGGCATCGCTTGTCATACTGGTAGACACAATTGTTTTTTCCAAAAACTGGATGGAAAAAAATGGATAGTAACCGAACCGGTATTAAAATCGCCTGAAGAGATCTACAAGAAATGACCGAGCAGAGTGTCTTGCAACGAGTTGCCGCTACTATCGAGGAACGCAAAAACGGCGATCCCAGCACTTCATATGTTGCTGCTCTCAACGCCAAGGGGCTAGATGCTATTCTTAAAAAGATTGGCGAAGAGGCAACCGAGACGGTCTTAGCTGCAAAGGGCAATGATAAATTGCAGATGGTTAAAGAAACGGCCGACTTGTGGTTTCATTGTCTCATTATGTTGACATGGCATGGCCTGACACCTGAAGACGTGCTCGCGGAGTTAGCGCGGCGCGAGGGAATTTCCGGTATTAGCGAAAAAGCGACTCGACCTACTTAGGGAGCAGATATGTCTGATAACTGCGTTTTTTGCAAAATTGTGAAAGGGCAGATTCCTAGCCGTAAGCTCTATGAGGATGAGGACGTGCTGGCTTTTCATGACGTTAATCCGCAAGCCGCAGTTCATTTCATGCTTATACCAAAAGAACACGTGCCTTCAATGGCAGAGCTTTCCGATTCTCATCGGCGCGTCATGGGAAAAATTATGACTCTTGCGCCTCGCTTGGCGAAGGAGCAGGGGTGTGACGATGGCTTCCGCACAATCGTCAACACCGGCACTCATGGGCGGCAGGAAGTGCCTCATTTGCATGTACATATATTAGGTGGAGAGTTGCTGCCGGGTATGATGATTCGTCGCTAGGTGCGAGGATCGAATTTTTTGAGGAGTTGAAAAATGGGACTGGGTTCTCCTATACATTGGTTGATTGTTCTTCTTATTGTGCTTGTAGTATTTGGTACCAAGAAGTTGCGCAACATTGGCGGCGATTTGGGGGCAGCAGTTAAAGGTTTTAAAGATGGAATCAAGGGCTCTGAGGAAAAGGCAGAAACTGACAAGGCTAAACTCGAAACCAATAAGACCGGCCATATTATCGATGCGGAAGTGAAAGACAAAGCAAAAACTTGACGCTGAAATTCTAGTATTCAATCCTAAGGCGTGAGTTAAAAGCATTGCTGACTATGTGGCAGTGACAATCGAGTGATCTTTTGATGCACGCTAGCCCAAAAGTCTTCCTTATCTAATGTTTGGTATAGATTTCTCCGAGTTAATAGTTATCGGCATTGTTGCCCTCGTCGTAATCGGACCGGAGCGACTGCCCAAGGTCGCGCGCACTGCGGGATATTTACTTGGGCGTTTGCAGCGTTACGTTGCTGGAGTCAAAGCAGACATCACACGAGAAATGGAATTGGATGAGCTGCGCAAATTCAGGAGCGAGATGCAAAATACCGCTCACATGATTAGCTCAAGCATTCAACAAGAGGTCTCGCTTGCTGAGCAAGAAATAAGAACAATAGGGCAACACGTCAGCCAACCGAACGAGGGGGCAACACTCAAAATCGAGGACACTAAAACACCGGATTTATTTCAAGAACTAACTGAGACGATTGCCGAGCCATCACCGCAGTTGGAACTTTCTTTAAATAGCAACTCGTCGTCGAATCGCCCGAGCTGATGACCGGGCAAGAGACCTTTATTTCCCATTTAATGGAATTACGCGATCGGTTGATACGTTCGCTGATTGCGATTGTAATCGTCTTCGTTTGCCTCTTCCCATTTGCTTCGAATATCTACGATATCCTTGCTTCCCCGATGGTAAGCGTATTGCCCGAAGGGACAAAAATGATCGCAACAGGTGTTGTTGCACCATTTTTCATCCCGCTGAAAATCACGATGATGTTGGCCTTTGTTATTGCACTACCTTGGGTATTGTTCCAAGCGTGGGCTTTTGTGGCGCCGGGTCTTTACTCGCATGAGAAGAAACTGGTATTGCCCCTCATTGTGGCCAGCACCATTCTTTTCTTGGCTGGAATTGCATTCTGCTATTTCTTCGTGTTTGGCGTGGTATTTAGCACTATCTATAAGTTAGCGCCCAAAAGTATCGCCGTCGCACCAGACATCGAAAACTATCTCAACTTTGTGCTTGGGATGTTCTTCGCATTCGGAATTACTTTTGAAGTGCCCGTCGTCGTGGTGGTTTTGGTGAGGGTTGGGTTGGTATCTATTGAGAAGTTAAAGGAAGTGAGACGTTATTTTATTGTCGGCGCATTTATTGTGGCCGCCGTCGTTACACCGCCAGACGTACTTTCTCAACTCTTGCTGGCAGTGCCCCTTTGTTTGCTTTACGAAGTCGGAATATTTGCGGCTCGTTTTGTCATACCCCGGCAGCAACCAGCACAAACTACTACTGAGAGTTAATCCAAGCGGAAATTAACCCGGATTACGGGGGTGCTTACCCACAGTGACTTTCAGTGCAAGTGGTTGCCGATGACGCAAAATATCAAGCGTTGCTTGATGCCCGGGGGGTAATTCAGCAATCAAATTGAGCATAGATGTTGAATCCATCACCGTGCGTCCATTAATGCCAATCAAAACATCCCCAGATTTAATTTGAGCATGATCGGCGGGACCCCGTGCAAAATTCCGGCAATTAATGCGCCTTGTCTGGTGGACGTATTCGATGAATCGGCCATTTCAGGTGTCCAGTCGCGAACTTCAACACCGATCCACCCGCGGACGAAGTGGCCCGAGTGAATTAATTGTTCCATCACCTTCCTGGCCAAGCTGACTGGAATTGAAAAACCGATTCCTTGACTGCCGCTGGATTGCGAGAAAATAGCGCTATTGATACCGATAAGATTACCCTTAACGTCAACTAATGCACCCCCCGGAATTGCCTGGATTGATAGGCGCATCAGTCTGAATGAAGTTTTCGAATTGATTAATACCTAACCGGCTCCGTCCTAGCGCACTGACAATAGTCATCGTGACCGTTTGACCTACTCCGAACGGATCGCCAATCGCCAACACCACATCACCAACGCTTATTTCCTCAGAATGGCCAAAGGTTACTGCTCGCAAATTCGTGAGAGTGGTCTTCAATACCGCAAGGTCGCTATCGGGGTCAGTGCCGATGACGCGCGCTTCCCCAATGCGTCCATCTGCTAGCGCCACTTGGATTTCATCGGCGCCTTCCACGACGTGATGATTAGTAAGGATATAACCTTGTGAACTCACAATAACACCCGAACCGAGGTTGCGCTGCTTTGATGGCACGTTCTCGAGCTGATCAGCAAAGTTACGGCGAGACGATGAATCATTTAATGATTGGTGAGACGGTGTTTTGATTTCCTTACTAGTAAAGATGTTTACTACCGCAGGAGTGGCTTTTTTGGCGGCATCGCTATAGCTTGGTCCGGCTGCGGCTATTTGCAAGTTAGTGCGCGTCATTTGAGATCTATTCGCTTCAGGCGTTTCTGTAAGCGTGACCACTCCTCTTTCAAAGGAAAGTAGATCTGGCATTAGCAGTGAAACGACAAAAACGACAGCAAGCGTGACGGTCGTGCTTTGGGCAAAAATGAGCGATAATCGACGCCCCATCTTTTAGCGCCCCTTATTATTTAATACATTACTTTGACGGCTGTCGAAATCAGCAGTCAAAGTACGTAGAAAACAGCCCGCAATCATAATCTACGCGTTTGCGATGCCCACGGTTTTTAAGCTATCGCGAATTTCACGGAGCAGTAAAACGTCCTCCGGTGCCTGTGCTGGCGGTGGAGGCGGTGCTGCCTTCTTGAGTCTATTAATTTGCTTAACAAGAACGAAAATAACAAACGCTAAAAGAAGAAAATTTAAAGCGATCGTGATGAAGTTGCCATAGGCCAGCACCGCCCCTGCTTTTTTGGCTTCTGCTAAAGTTAAATTCGCGGGCTGCCCGGCGAGCGGCAAAAAATAGTTACTGAAATCCAGCCCGCCGAAAACTTTACTGACAACCGGCATAATTACATCGCCTACTAATGAGTCCACAATTTTCCCAAAAGCGCCGCCAATAATCACGCCAATCGCGAGATCCATAACGTTGCCTTTAATTGCGAATTCTTTAAATTCGCTAATCATACTCATGATGTTTTTACTCCAAGGATATAAAAAATAATGCGAAAAAATATAGAGGGAAGATATTTTCTTACTAGGTTGTTATGCCGCCGTAAGAGGGAGTGCTCTGCCAACGGCAGGGTATTTCATATTGGTTGATATAACTCGTCAACTATAAATTCTTTATGCGCTATATCCAAGGGATTGCATCAATAATAAATCAAACTGACGTCGGTAAATTTTAAGGATTTTAATTATGGTCGCATGCAATAACCGCGATTCAACCCAGGTATCTGCGAAGAAGCATCGATTTTTCGAGTATTTTTAATATCTTCCAATGGAAAGGCTTGGGTTTTTGGTGATCAATACGTTAAAATGCACGACTTTTTGGTAGCTAGGTCGTAAGGACAGGGACAATGAGTCAAAGTGCCGTATCAGACAAAGTAGACGAAAGTAAACGGCGGTTTCTGTTGGCTGCGTCTTCAACGGTCGGTGGCATTGCCACGGTGGCGGTTGCATGGCCTTTTGTGGCCAGCTTAATGCCTAGTCAACGGGCTAAGGCCGCCGGCGCGCCAGTAGAAGTGGATATTTCCAAGGTCGAGCCGGGTAGTCTTTTAACCGTTGAGTGGCGCGGAAAGCCAGTATGGGTCGTGAATCGTACTAAAGAGATGCTTGACCAATTGGCAAAGGACACCGCGTTATTGGCGGACCCAAACTCCGATAGCTCCGCTCAACCAGAATACGCTAAGAATCCAACGCGTGCTGATCCCGCGCATTCTAATTTTCTCGTCGTTGTGGGTGTTTGTACCCATTTGGGTTGTTCTCCTACATATCGTAAAGAGGTCGGTGCCGCTGACTTAGGTGCCGATTGGCCGGGTGGTTTTTTCTGCCCTTGTCATGGTTCCAAGTTCGATTTGGCTGCGCGAGTGTTTAAAGGCGTACCGGCTCCAATAAATATGGAAGTCCCATCTTATACGTATTTGTCCGACACTCGCCTGCTAATTGGTGAAGACCGTAAAGGAAGCTGATAGATGAGTACTCTTACCCGACTGGTCGACTGGGTTGACGACCGCTTTCCGCTGACTCGGCTTTGGAAGGAGCAATGGGGTGACTATATTGCTCCGAAGAATTTCAATTTTTGGTATTACTTTGGCTCTTTGGCAACATTGGTGCTGGTAATACAAATTGTTTCGGGTATTTTTCTCACGATGAATTATAAGCCGGATGCCAAGTTGGCGTTCGGTAGCGTCGAATACATCATGCGTGATGTCCCGTGGGGGTGGTTAATTCGTTATATTCACTCAACGGGTGCCTCGATGTTTTTTGTTGTGGTGTATCTTCATATGTTTCGTGGGCTTATGTATGGCTCTTACCGAAAGCCGCGTGAATTATTGTGGATTTTCGGCATGATCATTTACTTGTGCTTAATGGCCGAAGCATTCCTTGGTTACCTACTTCCGTGGGGGCAAATGTCCTTTTGGGGTGCTCAGGTAATCGTTAATTTGTTCTCTGCTGTTCCATTTATTGGGCCTGATCTTTCTCTATGGATTCGTGGCGATTATGTGGTGTCAGATGCGACGCTGAATCGCTTCTTCGCCTTCCATGTGATTGCTTTGCCCCTCGTCCTGCTTGGGTTGGTCGCTGCTCATTTAATGGCGCTGCATGAGGTTGGTTCGAATAATCCAGACGGAATTGAAATCAAGAAGAATAAGGATCCGAAAACTGGTTTACCGCTCGATGGTATTCCTTCTCATCCGTATTACACGATCAAAGATTTGCTCGGTGTTTCGGTATTTCTAATCGTGTTTTCGGCGATCATTTTCTTTGCGCCGGAAATGGGTGGGTATTTCTTGGAGCACAATAATTTTGTCCCGGCCGATCCACTGAAAACACCGGAGCACATAGCACCCGTATGGTACTTTACGCCTTACTACGCAATGTTACGAGCTGTTCCGCCTCTTTTTGGATCGCAGTTTCCTGGGGTCGTGGTAATGGGTGTTGCAGTGTTAATTTTCTTTTTGCTGCCATGGCTTGATAAAGGTAAGGTCAAGTCGATCCGCTACCGAGGTGGAATATACAAAGGTTGGCTCGCTGCCTTCGTAATTAGCTTCGTTATTCTTGGGTATTTAGGCGTTCTTCCTCCTACCTTTGGGCGCACCTTACTTGCCAGAGTTTTGACGATTATTTACTTTGCGTTCTTCATTCTTATGCCTTGGTACACCAAAATCGATAAGACAAAACCGGAGCCGGAAAGGGTTACGCGGTGATGGGAAAATTAATGAAACTTCTAAGGAAGGCGTTTCTCCTTTTGTTGGTAACAACCCCCTTGCTTGCCTTTGCATCGGGTGGTGAAGTTAAGTTGGAGTCGGCACCTATTAATCCAAACGACCGGATTTCCTTGCAAAGGGGCGCGCGTACCTTCGTCAATTATTGTATGGGTTGCCACAGCGCTGCGTACATGCGTTATAGCCGTTTGACGGACCTTGGGCTAACTGAGCAGCAAATTAAGGAAAATCTGGTTTTAACGGGTTCAAAAGTAGGGGATACGATGACTATTGCCATGCAAAAGGGCAATGCCAAAGAGTGGTTTGGCGCCGCGCCGCCGGATCTTTCTGTCATCGCACGCTCTCGTGGAGCTGATTGGTTATACACCTATCTCCGTACTTTTTACAAAGATGATTCCCGTCCAACTGGATGGAACAACTTAGCATTTGATAAAGTGGGTATGCCGCACGTTTTATGGCAGCTCCAGGGTATTCAAGTGCTGAAGGCTAGCGAAAAAGAGAATGCTCATGGTCACAACAAAGCAAGCTCGCCAGCCCTGGAGTTAGTGACCCCGGGGCAATTATCCCCTAAGGACTACGACTTGCTTGTTGCGGACTTGGTCAATTACTTGGCGTACATGGGGGAGCCGGCTAAAGCCGCTCGTACCCAACTAGGAATTATCGTATTGTTCTTCTTGACGTTTATGTTCGCCCTATTGTTGCTGCTAAAGCAAGAATATTGGAAGGACGTCAAATAAAACATTTGGAAGAGGCTTGAATAATTCGATAGCCGCTGAGCGCGGCTGTTTTGCTAGAACACCAAGAAACCTTGGCCGCTGGCGCGAAATCTCGCCAGGGTCTTTTTGGGGAGCGTAAAACGCCATGATGACATTATATTCAGGTACTACTTGCCCTTTCAGTCAACGTTGTAGAGTTGTTTTGTTTGAAAAGGGGATGGATTTTCAGATCATTGACGTAGATCTCTTTAATAAGCCCGAAGACCTTGCGGTGATGAACCCTTATAATCGCGTCCCGGTGTTGGTCGAAAGAGATTTGATTCTATATGAATCAAATATTATTAATGAGTATATTGATGAACGTTTTCCTCATCCGCAATTAATGCCCGCAGATCCGGTTATGCGGGCTCGAGCACGCTTGTTCTTATTCCGTTTTGAGCAAGAATTGTTCACTCATGTACAATCTTTGGAGCATGGTACGGTCAAGCAGCAGGAAAAAGCACGGCTTGTTATCAAGGAAAATTTGACTCAAATCGCCCCTATTTTTATTAGGCAGAAATACATGCTGGGTGAAGAGTTTTCAATGCTTGACGTGGCTGTGGCGCCGTTGTTGTGGAGGCTTGAGCATTATCAAGTTCCTATGACAAAGCAGGCGGCTCCTCTGTTAAAGTATGCGGAACGCATTTTTTCTCGTCAGGCTTTTATTGATTCTATGACGGCCGCAGAAAAAGCGATGCGGAAATAATGCTGTTGCGATAGACTGGCGCCGCTTGGGATTTAAATTTAAAGTGTTAATTGGCTACGAAGAGTAATTCGTTAAGAGGCTGCTAGGAATTAATTATGACCGATATCTCTATTCGACCTTACATGATTCGTGCGGTTTGTGAGTGGTGTGCGGATGCGGGTTATACCCCGTATGTTGCTGTCAAAGTAAATGCTGCTACTCGCGTTCCGTCTGCATACGTGAAGAATGGTGAGATTGTGCTAAATATTAGTCATTCGGCAACACGAAATCTTACGATAAGCAATGAGCTGATTCAATTTTCTGCTCGTTTTGGTGGAGTTTCCCAAGAAATTTCAATTCCTGTAGAAGTTGTTGCGGGAGTATTTTCTCGAGAGAATGGAAAAGGCATGTTTTTTGAGGTTGCTCAACAGGAAAATCAAGAGTGCCAACCTGTCGGGTTGCCGGTGTCCGTTCCGGTAGAAAATCAAACCGGTGATACTCCTTTGCCTGATAATCCTTCCCCGCGGAGGCCGCGCCTTACTGTTGTGAAATAAGGTGTTACTCTGGTCAATTTGATGGTTTGATATTGCTAGATGTATTTAATAAATATTTAAAGTATTTATAAGTTTTAGACGCCGGCATAGCTCAGATGGTAGAGCAGTTGATTTGTAATCATCAGGTCGCGGGTTCGATTCCTGCTGCCGGCACCAAAGTTTTTTGTTTTACTTAAATCCCTCTTTTCGTTGACGGAAGTAATAAAAGAGTGCATAATTTAGAGTTTACGCCAGGAGGGGTTCCCGAGCGGTCAAAGGGATCAGACTGTAAATCTGACGGCTCTGCCTTCGAAGGTTCGAATCCTTCCCCCTCCACCAGTTTTTTAAGTATCAGTATTGAAATTAAATAAGCCTGTTTTGATTGTGGGGCTTTGGTTGCATTATTGGCGGGTTTTGGTATATGTGAAATGGTTTCGGTTGGTGTGCGATTGCCGCTAATTTGAAGGGTTTGTTAGAGCGGGTGTAGCTCAATGGTAGAGCAGAAGCCTTCCAAGCTTACGACGAGGGTTCGATTCCCTTCACCCGCTCCAGTGTTTGTTTTGCTCCATATGCCGCTCGGTCTAAAAAAATTTTGTGATGCGAGCGGTAGTGCTGTTGTGCGGGTATTGCGCATTAGGGGGCGAATATGGCCCATGTAGCTCAGTGGCAGAGCACTCCCTTGGTAAGGGAGAGGTCACGTGTTCAATCCACGTCATGGGCACCAGTAATTTAAGTAACACTTCGATAGGACGATCAATCATGGCAAAAGGCAAGTTTGAGCGGACGAAGCCGCATGTGAATGTGGGGACGA
>JAZKCF010000043.1:0-66784 GCA_040388195.1 Pseudomonadota bacterium | reverse complement strand
CCAACGACCCCCACCATGTCAAGGTGGTGCTCTAACCAGCTGAGCTACGCGCCTAGTGCTAATTACGAAGGCGCGATTGTACCGAAAGACGCGGGTTCGTTCAAATTATTAGCGCAATTTATTTTGTTCAGGTGATTTTAATGACAGGTGCGGACACCACTATTTAACCCTTGCCTCGATTAAAGTCCACCCTTCCCCGTCGGTCCATTGGTATGATGGCGGCCAATAACCTCGGGCAACCGCATCGAGTGAAGCAATCGTTATATCTTCGTACTCTAAACCCGCCAGCGTTGCCGTTAAGGCATCTTTTTCCTGCGAAAACGGAAACGCTTTAAAAATACGAATGCCGCGCCGTTCGAATACCTGTTCGTTAAGCCGGTCGACTCGCGGATTGCTCCAAAGATCGAAATGAATCGTGCTACCACTGGCTAGCCCTAGGCCAGCGGGCGATAGCAACTTCAGCAATGTTTCCGATTGTAGATAGTAGAAAAGCCCTTCAGCCATCACAAAGCTCGGCTGCCTTGGTTGAAATCCGGCATCGCTTAAAAGCTGCCCTACGTCATCGGTATCGAGATCACAGGGGACAGGCACTATCCAATCCGGTAAGGAAACGCCGTGTGCTTGCAGGATGCTATGTCTGGCCGATATGGTTGTTGGCATGTCCACCAAAAATACCCGGCATGTGCCTGATTTGAATGCTTCCATCCAAAGCGGTCGAGTATCGTAGCCGGCGCCTAAAACAATCGCTTGGGAATAATGAGTGGCGGCGTTTTCAAGACGTTCGCTGAACCATCGATAGCGCGCCAGATTGAAAACTGCAAAGACCGGATCAGACGCCGCTGCAAGCGTAGCCATCCGGCGGCCTTCATCGGTTACGAACCAAGAGGCGAAAGGGTCTTTGGCACCGACAGCGTCCATCATTGCTGCATCGGTACGCAAGACGATTAGGCCATCGGCGGTGATTTGAACGGGTGAAGGTGTCTGCGGCATGGGAATCTCTCTGCTGAGCATGCATGAGAGGTTATCCTACGCCAGTAATCACGAGTAGTGGGTGAACTCTAGCCGCAAGCCAATCGCGTTTAGATTGCGACATTGCATCAATACCCACTCCCCGCTTTGAAAAACACAGGTATCTACACAATTCGGAAGAAATCAGCTTTCATGACTTTTTGACCGGAGTAGTACGAATCCCAATTAATAACGGGACTTAATGAAATTAGTGGATTTTTTTGTATGGCAATCAGATAGATTTGAAGCGTGTATGAGCACGCTTCAAATTTTTAGCCGCCTTGCTTAGCGCCCTTTTCAAAGCTGTCCGTTACTCGCGATTTAGACCGATTCGGCGTAAACAACGCAATAAAACGACTAACCCGCTGGCGTGTATCCTCTACAACTTCTCCCCAAACAACGAAGCGTTCACGCAGTTGCGGGTATAACCAACCGCCTTTCTGCCGCTGCGTTAGCTTGAGTAGTTCGATTGCAGCACGAGTATGACTAATACGTTGAGCCGTTAGGTCGACATAAATTTTGTTGGCAATGCGCCGCCGCCGGATGGCATCCAAAGCATCCACAAAACCTTCCATCATGAATACTGCTGACTCCAACCAACCTTGATCAACAGTAGCACCCAATTTTTCGCGAAGTGCTCTTATCGCATGGTCGAGATTAACGCCAATCTGCGCCAGTTCGGCTTGTACCCACTCTGATTGCGCGTGAGGTGATTGGCTCGCAATAGCGATTGTTTCTCGCACATGCTCTTCACAAAGCAAACCATATTCCTGAAAAATTCCAAGCGTCGCTAGCGAACGTCGGAATGTCGGGCCATCGCCATTACGCAGTCCGGCACAAGCGGTGTGGCAAGCACCCCAGGCCTGCCAACGGTAAACAAAATCGAGTCCAGTGCCTTTAATGTTCTGAACACCCATAAGACGATTATGAAAACCGGGTGGCGTCTGTGCAGCAATCAACTGCACGAGTTTGTCACCACTCGCATGATAGTCATTGATGATTACCAATTTACGCTCAAACCACCGCCATAGCAGGGCATGAAACGCAGCATCTAATGTCGCTTCACGGGTAGGACCAGCTTTTGCAACACGCGCAGCAAACTCTTCGTATTCACGTAGGGCGGCAACGGCGGATTCGTGAAAAGAAATAATCTCGGCTACATTGGTCACGTTGCGTTCATTCAACGCGCTTTTTAGCGCCGATGATTCCTGCCATAAATTCAGCAACTCAGCATCGTTAGCTAAACCATACGGCGTCAACATGGCTGCAAGCCGCGCCTTTACTCGTACGACTGTAAACGGTACGCGCATCCGGCGTGCTTGGTGCTCAAGAACTAATGATGGCTGGTTATCGTCTTCGGGCCAGAGCGTTAATTCCGTCACGTGTTCCTGCCACGCTTCCTCGATGTAACCGACGATGCCTTCAAGGTTCGAACCAATCAAGAAATGCAGATCGGCGCTAATGTCCTCGACCAATATACCGGCAAAAACACGCGAGCGAGCAACACGATCGGCGCGATTGTTAACGACAGTACAAACCAGCGTGGCGGGCTCCGCATCCACATCGATATTATTGAAACCAAGCCGAACCCAATTATCCAAACAACCGAAACGCTCGTTGGCGGACATGCCGTTGGCGAAGGAAAGACTCCGCTGCGAAAGCATGGCTTCGGGATAAACTTTCAACACGCCAAGATCGGGCACAACACGATCGGCGATTTCTTTGAGCACAAAATCTTCGTCGACGCCAAGTTCCGCAGCCATGCGGATAACCAGCGCGATGTTGTCAGGATGTTCACGATAAGGAAAACGCTCCAGCACGTCGGGAGTCAGCAGTCCCGATTCGAGCCAGCCCACACCTTCCAATCGCGTACCCAACTTCGCTGCCGCAGTCGCAAGAATGGGCCGCATCTGTTCTTCACTGGTAATGAGTGTCGATTTCCGGGGAATAAAATGCGTCATCACTTGTGGGATGTTAATTCCCGCCGGGCCTTGCAGATCTTCGTGATCCGGGAAGGTGTTGGTAATGGTGGAAAGATCATCGCGCATCCAACGCTTTTGCAGGAGTTCAACAAACTCTGGCGTGAGCGCCATGCATTCCCAAAGCATAACGTCCGCTTCCAACTCATGCGCAAGATGCGTGACGTGTTGCTGTTCCCAGATTGTCGCTTTGTCGTAGGGGCGGAATAAAAACATCTCACGCAACGGCTGGTGCGAACGGCTATGCAAAAACATTGCCTCACACCCGGTCGTCTTGCTAACAACGCTGTAACCCATTCCGTTGAATAACGCTGCTTTCAATCGCTCGGTACCGGATTTACCACGGGTTCCCCAACCACCGATTACCAGTGGAATATTCCGTCGCGCTTTCCGCATGCGCCAATTGCCATACAAATGATGGATCGTAAACGCGGTTATTCCCAGCGTCACGAATATCGCGAGATCAAACAGCGTGTTGCCATAAGCCGAGAAGAAATAGTTCTCGAAATTTCTCCACAGCTCATCACCGTTTCCGCCCATCCCTAACAGGCCGAAACCAGCGGGGAAGAATCGCGTCACAGCGGGATCGGCAACGCCGTCGGCATGCGGCGTAAAGCTTACTTTGAAACCTGTTTCTTGCAGCAACCGCACATAGTGGTCGGCTGAATGCTGTGATCCCTCGACCCAGTTGCGTGCGCGTGCGTAGTCGACAAAACGTGTGCTTAACCGCATGCGCATGAATAAACGTTTAAGCGGTGAAGCCGGTGGTTGCACGGAAGTAATTCCTTCCGCGGAAAAAATGCGTAACGGACTGCGAGAACGAGGCCGATCGAGGGATGACAGTAGCTCATCCGGCAATGGCAAATAAGGACGCCAGCCGCCCTCGCAAGACATATGCAATGGTTCGCCCGGCACTTTCGTTTGCGCTAGTTCGGCAAGAATTGGGGAGGGTACGCGCACATCACCGCCGAAAATACGTCCATCGGTATGGCAAAAGGCTTGTCGCTTGTCCGGCGATGGATGACGTAATTCATGCAACCAGCGCCAAAAACGGAAACCGAAACGGTGCCCCCGATGCACATACCATCCGCCAAAGGATCGTTCAAAATCCAATCCGTAATCTGCACGCACGAGAAAAACAGCAGCGCAGCCAAGGCGTTCAGCTGACACGTCGTTGAGCTCTTTCGGCAAACGTTTACGGCCGCCTGGGGGACAATCTTCTACTACAGTGGCTAGACGCCTTACTAGATCCGCAAGAGACGGGTCGGCATGCAACGCAAAGGTTCGACCGGTGGCAGCAGCCCAGCGCCGCACTTGCAAGTAGGGGGAAGTTTGATGCAAATGAAATACCGCAGATTTCAAATTATCAAGCGCGGCTGCCAGTCGCAAGGACCCGATAGCACCTGCCAGAATTTGCTCGACAACCAATAAACCCGTTCGCAATACAAACGGTTCAGTTTCTTCCGCCAAACACTCGCAAAGCCACTCCGGCAACGGCAATTGATCCCCGCCGGCGATCAGACGTTCGCCTAAGGTAAGTAAGGCCTGCGCGCGCACCTGCGGCACCTCATCAAGCAATAGACGTGGCAAATAATTTGCGGCCAAATCCGCAGGGACTTCGGTTAACGCTTTCGCTAGACTCTGGCGCACGTATGGACTGCTATCAGCAAGCCCTAACGGTAATAACGTAGCGGCATCCGGCATTATTGCTAGCACTTCAATGGCCAGAAGCAGGACGCGCCTGCGCAGGAAAAAATCGTCGCCGCCATGTGGGCGGGTGAGCCGCAAACGAGCAATTTCAAGAAAGGAAGACGGCGCAAGCGTGCGCAGTAAATCGAGCGCTTCGACTTGCAACCACAACGGTTGACGGGCTTCCATGGCACAACGATAAATAAACTGCACCGTACCGTCGCCAACCGCACCTTCGCGCTTATCAGCAGGTAAGCCGCACAGCGTATTAGCCAAGCAGCAAAACGCCTCCAGTTTCACGCGAGGATGTCCCTCGAACGCAAATAATCCGCGCACGATCGTTTCAATCGCCAATCGCCGCCAAAGTTCGATTGCCGCATCAGATTTATATTCCTCCAACAGCGTTCGCGCTTGGCGACCGAGTAAAGAAAGCGCTAATGCAATACGTCGTTCAAGATTAGAAAGACGCGCTTGCATGCGATCAGTCAGCGCATCCGCGCCGAACCAGCGTTGCAACGCCGCTTCGTCCGCCGCTAGTTGACGATCATCGGCGCCAAGCGCCTTGGCGTAATCGAGTAGCTGACGTGTAGATTCTTCCTCTGTCGATATCTGCGCTTGCATGCGCACGAATTCACTGTGGCGACGTCTAACCTCTTCCACTCCGCGATTGTCGGTTGCAATCGTTTCGGCAAGAAAATCGCAGAGTGCTAAACGTTCATCGGATTTCCCCGATTGCAATGCGATTCTTCCGGGATGCAGCAGCCATGCGGAAAACTCGACACGAAGTTTCTCTAAAAAACGTTGCTCGAGCCGCCTGGTGTAGGTCGGTATTGTGTCGATGAGCCGTTCCCAAGCAATCGAAATCACGGCTTTTCCTCTTGCATTTGATTATTCTGATCTAGCGCGATACGGCGCTTACGAAGTTCCGAGAAATCGATCTGTTGAGGAGAAAAATCACGGAATCCTCGACCGTTTCCGAAGTGCCAATTGGCGATGATGCCGACGACTGACGCATGCGCATCGATTTCACGTCGCAAGCTGAATCCGATTTCCAAGCGATCCTGACTCGTACGCAATATTTCCCAATTCAAATCGACGGCAAATGTTTGCGTGGTTGTTGGATTTATTCGCTGATCATTAGCGAAATAACGATTAGCAGTCCAATAGACATTCGCGCGGGTGTTGCCGAGCAATTGCCGCCAGCCGATATTGGCGCTCACATAATCCGGATGCAGCGGATCGTAGTTTTCTTTGGTGACAACACCACCGCCGACGTAAGGCTGGCTATCGAGCCAAGGCTGCCAATTTAACTGGTCACTTATCGTCACGCCACGTCGATGTGTTGACTGATATGGTGTAAACACATCCTGATCGAGGCTTTCCGGGCGGTAACGCGGCAACAAACGGTCGAATTCAGTCCGCGTCACGCTGCGCGCGTCACTGCCACTTGGAAAGCTTGCGCGTGCCCAGTTCACGAAATTGCCGTAACCAATCTCCATGCATCGGTCGCTACAAGCGGCATTTTCATCGAGGCTGTTGTAGCGGAAAAATGTTGAAACAGTTGGCTCGTGCCATAGCTTCGGTGTTATATCGCGGCGCTGCGATGCTGTGGCGGCCACTGTCCCGGCAAATTCCCAGCGGCTAGGCAGCGTGTTTTGAAGCACAAGACCAAAGAATCGGCTTGGGTCCGCTGCTTGGAATTCGCTGCGTGAATTGTTCAGCGCGTTGTCGCCACCTGGATTTTGAATATAAAAATCGCCATTAAGACGGAAGTTCCAGGAGGTCCATACCGGTTGCCTGCTTGCTTGCGCACGCACGCCAAATGTCGGCCCGCCATTCTCGCGCAATCGCGTTAATAGATCGGCGCCGTAATAGGTACGCGAGTCTTCGCTGAAGGTATGGTGGCTGACGGCGAGTTCGATAAATTGTTCACGCTGCGTAGAAAACGCGAAATCACGCAAGCTATTACTCAAGCCCGGCGCAACGTTGCTCATCTCACCTAGAATACTATTTAAGCGTGGGCCTTCCGGACTATCGTCGCGGCCGATTATGCGTTGCCGCAACGATGATGAAACTGACCATGTGCCGCTTAGTTGGCCGCGAAACGGCAGCGAATCGATGACGGGAAGCGAATCGGCGAGCGGAAGCGCATCAACGATCCTAACCGGATCCGCCAAAGGACGTTCCATGATGCGCGGCGGCGTCGGTAACGGCTCCGCCGTGACGCTAGTGGCACGCGGCGGTGTTACTGGCTTATCGCGCATGACGCTACGCAAATGCAATCGATAGAGGCTTTCCTTCTGCCCTTCGGATGGCTCCAGCGTTACGGATTGCCAGCCTTTATCTATCCAGCGATAACGGCTTTCGATATGGTTATTCGTCCATTCGTCGATGCGCAACCATGCTGGGCCTGGTATCGATACTTGTACCGCTTCGGTCTTTGTTGCCACATGATAGAAACGCCGCGTCGTTTCCGCAAACTGCGGTCTACCGGCTTCGGTTAGACGTACACGTAAGAACTGATCGGCGACTGGTTGCTCGATCCAGATGCGTACGTTACTACGGCCAGCGGGCAAGGTTACGCTACTGCGATAGCTACTGGCTTTGCTGCCTTCCAATACGATGCGCTGCGGTGCGGCGTCGTTGATCTGCAACCGAGCGATAAGAGGCTGAGGCGGCAATGCAGCGATGTCTTCAGCAGCAAGTGCCACCTCAACGCGAGCTGGCCTCGGATTGACGAAGGAGACCACCAAGCGGTTACCGCCGGCAAGCATATGTTCATTGGTACCGGTGGGCGCGAGCAATGCGCGGCGTGCACGCAATGATGGCGCTTCTGGGTCCCACTCGGCAATTTCTCTCGCTCGTAATCCCGCGCTCTTCTGCACAATTTCGATCGGTGTCCAAGTGCTATTACGTCCGAGTCGGTCGACGATTGATTCTATGCCGGGGATGGTCGGGTGCTCTGCTTGAATTGCTTGCGCTAATGCCAGTGCAGTTGGGTAATGTTCAGGCTGATGTTCAGCGACCCATAATAGGCTCGTTACGCGTTCGAGCAATGCGGCATCTGATCGATCCGCAGGCCACGCAAGTAATTCGTTCCAACGTCCGTCAGCGCGTAATGCGGCGTCGCTGGATTGGGCTGTTGCAATAGGCTGGCTGGGTTGTTGAGCTGGCCGATTTTGATTAACAAGCGAGGTCGGATTGGCATCGATTAGATTGCGCTCTAGCCGCACGTACTGCGTTTGCGGTTTCTGCTTAGTATTATCTACCAATACGGAGCAGTCATTGCATCCACCTAGCCCCCAAGCAGCAGCGGACGTAGCATTCACGCCGACGCTACGCGCAGTAGCGGTTTCGGGTGTGAGGCGCGGCAGTATGCCAACAAACAATTCGGGTTGCTGGATCTCAACACGCAGTAGCAACGGTAACTGTTCTCCATCCGCTTCCATCTCGTGCCAACCGGCGCCGAGTTCAATCTCCTGCATTACTTTCCGGCCAGGCAATTCGTTCGGCTGGCCGGTCATTGTGAGACCGCTCGTGGGTGAATTCTGCGTAATAGGCGCGTGCCACAAATTCGCGCCGGTTTTGATCCGCAACCAACCCTCAATGAGGCTGTTGCCGGTCGTCGAATGAATCGGTCGAGCTTCAATACGCAAGCGCGTTGGCCCGAGCACGCGTAGCCGCAATGGCTGGCCGGGGCTAGTACGGAACGTGTTCAGATAAGTGTCGCGGTCGATTGAGTAAAGCGACTGCGCACCAGCAAAATCGGTGACTAGCGAACCGGCATCTTGCCAACGGCGCGGACCGGGATGATTGGCCGACCATTCGCCCCATGCGGCTATTGCAGCGGCGTCAGGCGCGGCCTTGCTTTGCGTAAGCTGACGGTGAATTTCCTGCGCGCGCTGGATGTGATCTGCGAAAGCGATGCCCTCGGTACCAGCACGACGAAACGCTGCTTCCGCATCGGCATAACGGCCCTCGGACAATTGGCGATGTGCATGCCAATAATCGCGTCGCGACTCGTCAGGCAAGTCGTTCAACAAGTCTTCGAACGTGGCCCACCATTGCAACGCATAGGCCGCTCGCACCAGGAGTTCTACAGGGCGCTGCTGACGTGGCAATAACAACCCGGCCGTTAACGCCGCATCGGATTCACCGCTGTCCAGCAATGCGCTGATCAATCCGGTAGTAATCCCTTGCGCTTCCTTTTCAGAATTGTGCAGTAATGCAGTGGCATATATCGCTTTCAAACTCTCGCTATCGTTTGCGCGACGATAATTAACGACCAGTGCTTCGCGAGCACGCGTCCGTGATTCCGCACTCATGCCATGCAACATTTCTTGCTTGAGTAATTGTTCTGCGAGAAATTCTTCTCCAACTTGCTGGAGCGCGGTCACACGACCAAATAGCGCTTGCTCCCGTTCGCTAGCAATTGCGCTATTCGCAGCGACACTCCAGAGTTCCAATGCCGCTAACCATTGTCCTCGGCTTGCAAGACTGTTGGCTTGGGCGATAGCTGCGGCAGCAGGCGGTCCATTCGGCTTTGTGTCGGACGATGGCGTCACGGACATCGCGAAGACTTTGGCTTCGGTACGGATAAGACGTGCAAGCGGCTGCCAATGGCTATCTAATTCCCGCTGAGCCGGTTGAGCATCGTCGCTTTGAATATTGCCGAGCGCAGTTTTGAATTCTGCGAATGTAAGCCCACCCTCCTCCGCACTCTTGCCGAGGTTGACGACAGCAGCACGATAGGCTCGCTCTGTAAGCTGATGTGGCTTGGCGGTCGCGTACTTGAGTGCAGCCCATATTGGCGGACCGTCCGCGCGTTCGCGCCACAGTTTGATCTGCCGTACTTCACGCGGTAACGGCATTTCAAGTAGGCCAGCGCCAATCAACGGTGCTGGTGTAAAGCGGCGACTGAAAGCGCCAGATAACGTGCCGACTCCGTACTCGCCATGCTGCTCCTGCTGCATCCGCAATCCGACTTCGCTGCTGGATGGCATGAAGCGTTTTCCGGGCAAATCGGGAAACTGTGACACGTTGAGCAATGTCGGCGGCGCATCATCAAACTGCACATACAATCGCTCGCCGACGGCGTCCGAACTACTGTGGACTACGATGCGTAACCAGGATGGCGAAAAGCGTTCCGGCAGCACGTAAGTTTGCACCGGCGCAACCATTGCAGAATTTTTGCCGGGTTTAGAATTATTTGTTTTCTTATCATCGGTGGTGTTTGCGGATTCAGCAATGCCAGGCACAGGCAAGAACAGACCGGCGTCCATCCAACCCAACAGCGCTGATTCATGCTGGGTGGCGGCGGTTGCACCACGGCCTTGCTCACCGATGTTGTAGAGTCGAGGCGTTAAATACCAGGCGACGCGCAAATCGCCACGATGCAGCTTGTCTTGTGGTAACAAATCACGATAGAACGTGTAGAGCCCGAGAATTTCATCAGCATCAGTGCGGACTTCGGGATAGTTCCGATTTCGTTGTGCCGATTGTTGCGTGACTGCGGCGGCAACAATGCTGGCATCGCGCACATGATTGTCCTCAAGCAAACGTTGCGCTGCTTCATGCGTAACGGCAGGAGAAACATTTGGATCATTAACAACGGCGGCGGATTTAGCAAATTGACGCCAACCGGATCGCCGGAATGCAGCGGCAGTGTTTTCATTACTATCCGCGCGAGCCTTACGTGCCGGCACTGATGGTTCATTGTGATTTGGCGCTAAGTAGTCCGGGTCTTCTTGTTTAAGCAAGCGCGTCAGTAGCGTTGCATTGGCAACCAATTCGAGTCGGTGTTTACCGGCAGGAATTTCCAAATAGCTTTCTTTTTCTCCCGTTAGTACGGCAACCGCGCCATTCACAAATGTGGGATACGCGTTTTCCGCGCTGCTCTCGTACGACAACATGGAGAACGGCGCGCCGTCTAGGCGGGTTTCGATACGCCAGCGCTGCGGCAAAGCGGATTCGTCGGCGGCATAGCGCAAACGTGACTGCACAGCATAACGCGCCGGCCCTTCAACCGTAACTTCGGCGGGAACTGCAGAAGCCAATGGCCAGTATTGCTGCCCTGCCCCTTCGGTACCACGACGCAAATTAACAGCCCGACCAGGTAATGGCGTAAGACCACGATAAGGCGCCACTTGCGACAACGGCTCACGCCGTGAAACAAACACGGCGATATCAATAGCGCCGTTGGCCGTCGCGGGACGTACGATACGTGCAAGCTGTGGTCCGCCAATACCGGCTTCGACCAGCCAATCACGCTTGTCTTCACTGATGCGAAGTCGTTGCTCGACATGCAATCCAGTGCCGTTGGAGAGTGAAATGGAAAATGGTGGTGATGTATCTGTGTCCCTTGGAGGGGAAATATAGGGTTGGCGCACGCGCAGCGTTTCCGTCGCCGGCACGCGCACGGTCACCGATTCACCCGGCGCAAGATGGATCACGTGAAGCCCTATATCACGACGCCAGTCCGGACGGCTCCCACGTTCCCAGTAAGGTGCGCGTGGAGCAACGTTATCCCAACGTAAAGGCAGTTCATACTGCTTGAGCAGACGCGCTTGTATCTCATCGATCTGCGCGATGACGGGAACGGACGATATCGCAAACATCGCGGCGATACAGCGAGCGATTGTTGTGCTTTTTGAACAAGAATTAGACATCGAGACTACCTAAATTTTAATTAGCTCTTTACTCCCCTCTCCCGCTTGCGGGAGAGGGGAAGCGAGTTTGCTGCATTCGATTACGAGATGAGAGCTCACGGTTGTAAACAAGATAGAAAAACGGCGCGCGTCGCTGCATCATCTCGCAGCGCACGGCGCATGCCATGACTCATTTCCAAGTGAATAAAGCCGTCATATCCAAGGTTACGTAAATGCCCGCCTTGGACATTCGCGGTCCCGCCAATCTCGGTGACTGTGTCGGGATAAAGGGCTATAGGACGATCTAGTTTTTCTGTAAGGCAACGCCATTGCTTGCGCAGATTTTCCGATGGCGCACGAGTGCCATTACTAATGATCATATCAGTCTTGGCGCCGGCTTCACTCTTGCGTTTGCCTTGTTCAAAGCCGTGAATTTGTAGACTTTGTCCGCTAGGCCACGCCTGGGCGGCAGCGCGCGTAAATGCGCTAAAGTAACTGTCCGATAGATGTGCCATATCGGCGTCGATGCGTTCACCTTTTTCTTTGTAATAACGCGGCACGGTGTTCCATACGGCAGCGGCGAAGCTGCCTTCGCGGAACAATGCCATACCGATATCTTCCGTCATCTCATCCGTCCATCCGTGGGGCACTTGCAGTACATAAGGCCGCGCATCGCGACGAAAGATAAAGAAACCACGGCCGCGCTTCCCATCTTCGTGTTCACGCACGATAGTCAACGTTCCTTCGGAACGAACATCAAGCGCTAACGCTTGCGCTTCTGCCGTTACGTCTGCCGATTTTTCTCCTTTGGCAAGCCGCAAAAACAATACTTCGGCCCGACGTATTTCATCGGCAGCGGGGGCAATATAACGTCCGCCTCGGGCTGCCGAGAACAAAGTATTGGCTTGCGTAAATGGATCGGCTTGGACCGGCATTACGGAGGCGCAAAACGTAGCGATTGCCAATAGCTCAATCTTCATTTTCCACACGACTCCTAACCTCGGGTTCGTTTAGAACACGGCGCTGCGGCGTTATGTCAGGCGTAATCCGCGAAACGGCGAGATATCCGGCCGGCCCTTGTTCGACACGAAAGAACAGCCGATAGTGACCAAGCGGCGCGTCAGCTGGGAAAGGTATGTAAACAGGTTGCCCGGCATCGGTATGCACGCCGCGAGTATCGAAAACAGGTGCGGAGAAAGACGGATCGGATCGCACGTCGAAGCGGCGCTCGCCCACTACCCAACCAGGCATCGGCGTGAGTGGTGCGGGCGATGGGCCTTCAACGCGGGCGAGTAAGACTGTTCTTCTGCGCCAGCCGGCGGGTTGAAATAAGCGAGCAGTAACGGTTTCTTCAAGGCGACTGGTGCGCTCGATATCGAACGATATTTCTTTCTCGACGCGAGTAGCAAGGCGCCTCACATACGCATTGTTGGAAGGGCGAATTTGATTGAGATAAAAGCGCGGCACTCGCTTGTCGCCAGCGGTTGCTGCGATCTCTAATTTGATGGCGTGACGACCGGCAATTAACGGCGGTAATTTCGTTTCGCCATAAGGGCCACTGCCTTGAAATGTGTGATGCCGGACGCCGTCTACGATAACCGTTCCTTCGAACGAGAAGTTGTCCGCGGCATCCCAAATTAAGGATGGCGTCAGTTCTCGCGTGCCTAAATAGACGGGGAATTCATATGTCTGACTGCGATTAAGTGTGAGTGGCTCAAATGTCGATATGAGTGACTCTTCCCGCAATGGCATTCCCGGCTCGCGCGGTGTTATTAACTGCCCCGTCAATCCAGTACCTTGCGGAAGAAAATCTTCCCAGACAAATTTTCCGGAAACCAATGCAGGTTTATCTTCGGGCGGACGCGACTGAACCGCAACAAGTTGCGTACGATTGTCTTTCATCAGCGCTTCATAATCCACGGGACGTACAGGGAACCAGACATTGTCCCGCACACCTCGCGAGCCGAATCCGAATTGATCCTCGGGAGCGCGCACTTGGTACACTAATGTTGCCGGTCGCGTGTATAGCTCAACTAGCACCGGCAAGCTCGGCTCTCCACCCTGCTCCGTGGCAGACACTCTGATTTGATTCACACCGGAAGGCACCGAGAAAAAATACTCAGCAAAATCGGAGATACGCGTACCAACAGGTTGCCCCTCTACCTGATCATAACGGGACAGCGGAACATTCAGTTTAATATCACCGCTTTTTGCGATGCGTCCGTCGGCATGTAGAAACTCGTAATGCATTACCGGTGCAACTACCTTACCCGATGCAGGATAAAGATGACGCAGGTCGAGACGTATTGGCGTAGGCCGGCCATCTTCGTGAGCGATGTTGAACACGACGGGTTTCTGTTTATCGGCGACGAAAAGACGCTGATAGAGTGTTTCAGGCGTGACCTCAACATTCTTACCATCGATTTCCATAAAGCCGCGCAAGGCCATTGGAAAGGGAGCTTCGACCTCAACCAATCCGCCAGCTAATTTGCGCACGCTGGGTTTTCCAGGGCCTTCCCATTTAAGGGTGAAATTTTCCCGGGCGAAAGTGTTGTTGCCGTACCAACGGGCATTTAGCAGGATTGGCTCAGCGGGTTTTGTACCAGCGTCAGTTACTGGAGTGATTGGTTCTGCTCGCAGTGACAGCGTGCCGCCTTTTTCTGGAATGGTGAAAACGGCGAGTTGTCCCGGCGCTGAAATTATTCCGGCGGGAACTATTGGATCATCCACCGGTTCACTGCCTTCAGTGTCTTGCACTATGTACAATTCCCGCGCCTGATAATCGATATCCTGCACGCCTTGTGGTCCAGTCGGGCGCCACATGGTGAGGAGCAAGTTGCGCTTTTCTTCGTCGTTCAATAATTCGGGGCTGTAAACACTTCCCTTTGAGAGAGCCAATTTTTGTTCATCATTCAAACGTCCCCATCGATGCTCCACTGAACGATCGCTGTTGTGCTGCAGAAAATACGCGCGCACTAATACGTCAGCTAGATCGGGATCGATACTAGCGGAACGTATGCGAAGTTTAGTAGCCGATGGGAGGCCGGCGAGATTGAGATTGATGACGCCACTACTACTCGGCGTCAAACGTGCCCTGAGGTAATACGATGGAGTGAATACCTTACCGTCGGGATCCATCACTTCCGCAACATCACTACGATAGTGATGTACGCGCTTTAATAACGAGTTGCCATCGTTATCGAGCACTTCGATTTCCAATGCGTACTGCCAGCGTTTTGTCGGATTGCTTGCGCGCATTGCTTTCGCGGCAGAGAAATCACGGAAACTGCCGTTACTTAACAAACGAATTTGCGTGGAGCCCGGTAGTACAGAAAAAGTGAGCCAGCGTTCAGTGGGCGCTAGATAACCAATGCTAACTGCGGCGCGTGGGACAAGATCAAGCTTCCATGACTCTCCGTCCTGCGTCTTGGGCGGGACAACATTGAGAATAGCGGCGGGAGAAAACCCCACAAGCCAACCAGCCGCTCCAAGCAACCCTAGAACGACAAATAAATAACCAAAACGTCTCATTCAACACCTTTTACCAAAAGCCATGCAGCGCGCGCTTCGACGAAGCGGTCAATACTGGAATGCGCTGCATCGGACGCAAAGGGAACGATAGTTTCAGATGCCCGCGCGGCTAAGTTAATTAATCCTAGCAACGTGCCGTCGCTCCCAAGCACAGCAAGAAATCCTTGACGCGACGTTGCGTCGACAACGCGTTCGAACCGTAACGTAGAGTGCTTTTTCAGCGCGTTATGCAAAACGACAATGTCTTGCGTTAAGAAATACGGCGTCAAAGCAATGCGCAAAGAAGCAGGCAACACACCCAACTTATTGCCGTGACGAGCAACGTAGGAAGTAAGATCTTCGTTCACGGTCGATACGCGCAGTGCTTGGAATTGCGCCTGCTGCGGCGTCGGTTCCGATTGCTCTCGAAAGCCGGCACTTGCCAATGGCGACACCCAGAGAATGACGAACTCTTTGTTCTCCGTCGCATTCAAATATAGCGACGAGACCAGACCACCCGCTTCATAACCTGCTGTTTGCGGCGTATCACCGGCAAAGGTGTGGGTTAGTCCGTATCGCTCGACGACGTTTACTAAGCGACGGGTGAGAGGGCTCATTTGCTCAGCGGTAGGAATGCCTTTTCCCGCCGCCAATACGACATCAGCTGCCGGCAACGGCAAATCAGGACGTTGACCAACGGCGCGCGCTTGCATGACGAGTAACGGGGCGCTACCCGTCGCACGCAACAACGCTTGATTGACGACGTTAAACAAGTTTTCTTTATTATTTAATGCTAATAAATTAGCAGAGTGATCGAGGTTCACGTTCGGCGCACCACCGCCTATCAACAGCGCTCTTGCATGCAAGGTTTCAAACAAAGAAATTCCCAGCTCGAAACTGTTAACTTCGAAGGCCGGTTGCGGAACTTGTATTTCGAACGGTTCAGTGGAACCAACACGGAATACATAAGTACCCCAATAGCGGCGAGCCGCAGGCAAGACATTTGTTGGTTCGGCAAGAATTAAATACTCGGCACCGGTCGAAGGATGACGATAATTTAACAATTCGTAGCCTAGGGTCGAAGCAGCACCACGAATCACGCCTATCTCTTCGGAACCCACCGTTGTCCATGCACCCTTGCGATACTCTTTGGCAACGTTGGCCAACAACGGCGTCAGTACCTCTTCATCGAAAAAGAATAATTCTTCAAGCGCCGGCTTACGATAGAGCTCGCTACCTGGCGGTGCAAGACGCGCCTTGTCCGACAATAACCATTCCGGTAACGAACCTGTGATGTTGAAATCGGTTCGTTGAGCAGATGGCTGAGTAGACGCTTGTTGCGTTGGCGCCGGAGATTTCGCATCAATAGAATGATTAAGCAACCGGCGCATATCATCGCGTCGCAATTGAAGTTCGGCGAAGCCGGAATGCAGCGTTTCGCGCTGTACGTTGCGCAGCGGAAGTTCTCCCCAGCGCAAATCGAAATCGCCTATTAGCTCCTTCAACGCCACTAAATCCAAATCATCGGGCAATGCACGCTTAACCCATAGGCTTGACGCAGGCTCCGTGATTTCTATCTGCTCGCGGTCGCGCTTCTTGCCACTGGTGAAACCTGCCGATTCGGCCGTGTATCCACGTATCTGCAACGCCTCACGGCCACCGAAAACTTGATGGAAAACTTCGTACGGCGTTTGGGGATTAGCCAGAACATCGGCGCTACCGTCTTTGTTAGCAAAACGAGCTGCGCCGGCAATGGCTAACGATTGTGCGTGCATCGTCCGAAATATTTGAGCGCCCGCCTCTGAGGTGCCCCGCTCGTCTAGCGGCGCAGGCACTTCGACCGCAAGGTGGGAATCCGTTTGCAGATCGATGACGAACACTCCCCAGTGGCGGTATGGCTCTCGCTCGCGCAATAATAAATAGCGCCCCTCGAGTAATTCGAGACGGAAACCAAGATTACCAAGCACGGTTGACGCTTCATCTAAACGCCGCGATTCGCGCTGGTGTCGATATTCGGCAAGCGCTTCAAGGCCACGGCGGAAATGATCAAGTTCGAATCCAGCCGGTAACGCCATCGTGCCTTGCAATCGCGTCCGATAGGCCGTGATTTTTTCCTGGCCTATCACTTCTCGCAAAGTCCGCGTACTGTTTGCAAGTGGTGTCGAAACGGTTTGAGGCTTTGTCGCTATCAGCTCCATTGGGTTAGGCAAAAATGACAAGCCGAAGCCTATGACCGTGGCGCACGCCACCGCCACTAACGACGCTTGAACCATTGATACCGTCATGCGTGCGTAGATTTCTTTCTCGTGCATTTTTACCGCGATGAGCGTTGGCAACAAATAACCGAAACCGTAAAGATCGGTGACCTTTTGCTCGGGAAAGAAGTAAATGACGAAATAAGCGAGCGCGAATTTGTAAAGATAACTCACGTTGAAAAACAGCAGCAGTTTGCGCCCACCTTCCATAGTCACGCCGTGGAACACTGGCAATCGCAGCGCTGCGCGTGCCAACAGCAAGATAATGGTTGCTTCGACAAATGAAGCAAGTACCTTGGACGGCTGGTACCACTCCAAGGCCAGTAACGATGGAAGCAAGATGCCAGCAAAATCCCAACCGTAAAGCAAGTTCAAGCGCGAGGCGAGAAAAGCGGTCACCAGAAGAACAATGTAAGCCTTTGGACTAGCGAGCATCGAGTCAGCCATTGGCTCGTAAACGTAGGCAAGCGAGCTAACGTTGAAGTTAGTCAGCGTCATCAGGCCGTAGCGAACGATTAGCAGCGTCGCGCCGATAGTTACGACAAGAGGCAGCAAGCCTTTGCGTAATCCGGATTTCCAGAATGTATTCGCGATTAACGCCACGATGATTAAGCCAAAACTATGCAGGTTGTTGCGATAATCAAATTGCAATTGATAGGTATTGTTGAGCCACTCGCCAAAGAGCGGCAACAGAACACCATCGCAAATAATGCGTACTAAAACACTGCTTAAGACAAGCGCAAAAAAACGGTCACGGCCAAAGAAATTACTCCAACCGAAACGTCGAGATAAAAACTCGGAATAAAACCAGACGAGGCCATAAGTGATAATACTTTCACCTAACACCACAGCTGCTGATAACGGTTTGAGCAATATGAGGGGAACTAAATAACCGGGTACGACCAGGCCGGAGAGCACCCATCCGAAGCGTAAATTCAGGAAGACAACGACCGCCATGCCAACCCACACACAGGTGACAACAGAACTGGCCAGCCCCCCTTCCGGGAAGATAGATAACGGAAACAAATTAAGCATGGGCGCTGATTAATGTGCCCAGAGTATCTGCTAGAGAAGACACACCTAAAGGTTTGGTAAGAACGGCTGACACGTTGAGACTTGCGAGCCGGTCGCTCATGCCGTTGTGCTCCATTGCGTAGCCTGAGAAAACAACGATCGGCAATTTCAGGTCGGACTCACTCTGAATCCATTCGAGCAGTCGCACACCATCCATCACCGGCATTATTAAATCGGTTACTACCGCGTCGTAAGCGCCAGTAAGCAAGCGTTCCATTGCTTGTTCGCCGTGTTCAGCGGTATCCACTTCATAACCTTGCGCAACAAGCAAGCTACTGAGTACACGACGTACGATGAGTTGGTCGTCGACGACCAATATACGAGAGGCAGGCATAGTTAAAAGGCCTTTAGGGAAATACAAACAACATAGCCTTCGCCGAGTCCAGTCTTCACTTGTACGGTTCCACTCATACCCTCGACATGGCGCACAGCGACCCGTAAGGATTGGAAAATGGCATCACCGGTTTCTGAGGAGCGGGCGAATATTGCTTCTAGACGTTCGTCGGGTATACCGAAGCCGACGTTGGCAAATCTGAACTCAGCAGTTTCACCAAGCATTTTGACGTATACGCCAATACGCGAACCTTCTACCGCGTCGTTTGTTAACAACGTGAGAACGGCAACGAATGCGTTATCTAATTCGCGAGGATTGGCATGAACCAAGAACGGCGTAGCAGGCATCTGGGTAACGAAATCGATTTGCCGTTCAGCGGCAACGGTACGGCATTGGCCAATGGCATGATCCACCGTATTGCGAGGATCAAGTGGATAGCAACCATTAGGATCGATGATTGGCTCTTGGGCCAAGAGCTTTTGGACATGATCCAGCGTTGCGCAAGCGTGCGTCGTTTCGCTTTCAATAATGGATCGCAACTCTGTCTCAACAGCTTCCTTACCTTGAAACAATTGGGCGGCGCCTAAAATTGCAGCCAAATTATTATTGAGACGTAAACTGAGATAACGAACCAGTTCGGCCTTAGAGCCAAACAAACGCTTGATCTGCGCCGTGTCGATCAACTCAAGCAATAAACCGTGCGTGCGGAATGGCGTCGCTTCGTGCCCTTCGTCCGCACGTTGCTCTAACGGACGAACGTAAAGAATAAAACTTTGTTCATGCTCTCCCGGCAATTTAGCCGAGTACATTGAAGCCTTGGAATCAACTAATAATTCCTGAATATTATGCCGAACCGTATCCATCTCGCGCCCGGTAAGCGCGGCGATTAAGTCAACGGCGGTCATTTCGGAAGGTGTTAGCCCTGCGCCGACTAACAGCGACGTCATTCGCTCGTTTATCAACATTACGCGGCCAAACAAATCGTAAACCACCGACGCCGTGGTTAATCCGGAAAACATTTGTTCATATCCGGACACGCGTCGTTCCAGCGCGACGATCGCTTGAGACAATTTACGATAGAGAGTCAGCGTGTCGTCCGCTAAATAGCGACGCCAGCCGCCATTCTCAGGCAGGCGGCGTTCTTGCCAAAGTTTGCGCTGATATAACAGGAACCCGATCTGCTCGGCGAGGTCATCGACAATAGAACGAAACCGGTGAATATCACCGACTCTTTCGGAGTTCAAACTAAATGCCCAAAAACCGAGTACTTCACCGCCAAAAATCAACGGTGTCAAAAACTGGCGTTCTTGCGGGTCCACGATCTTGAGATAGGTGCGCTCTTCCGTAGACACTTCGATTGCTCGACGCTGTTCTATCGCAGTCGTGTAAGGAAAGCGCCTGTAATCGCGCCGTAGTTCAGCGATGTCGTCGATGGAGCAACGCAGTGCTTGGACCTCTTGTACACGATGGTCTTGCGGCACCCGCTCAAGAAAAATGGTGCGATTGAGCTGGAGCATCTGGTCAACTAAATTAATAACATGACTCCAGTGCTCACCACTTTCCAGGAAACCAACCGGCAGAATCCGCTTCTGTAACTTACCGGAAGTTTCTGAAAGCAGCCGGCGCAAATGCAAATCCTCGCCGCTTGCCTTGGCTCGAAAGACCAACGCAAAAACTACCGGTGCAATCAGCGACAACGCCGACGTTTCCGGCCAATAGTCGAAAAAGCGCAGGGATACCCAAGCGATGCCGCTCATTCCGACCATTAAAATCAAGGTTACCCAAAATCCGGTAGCCAGTCGTAAGGGTTGGTAAATCAGAATCAACAAGAATCCGAATAACAAAAGATGCAAACCACGAGCGATGGGTTCTGCTCTGCCAACAGCTTTGTTCTGCAACAAGGTGTCGACCGCTAATCCATGAAACTCAAGTTGGCTTAAATGCTGATCGCGGGCTAGCCCCGGTGCGGATAACTGCGCTAAATACGGAGAGCGCGAGTAACCCACTAACACGGTTTTTCCGCTTACAAGCTGAGGCAATACCTGTTCACGTTCAAGACGCTCGGCACGAATGTTAGGGAGCTCGTGGCCGCGATGAAAATTGATTAAGTAAGTAGGCGCTGGAATGGGTATACCGGCATTTATGGCGGCTACTGTTTCCACGGTCTGTAAATCGCGTGATCCAACACGATAACTAGCATGCTGGCTTCGCGGGCTGCCGCTTTCGTCAGCCGGCAAAGCAACCACTCCGCTTTTAAGTTTATCGGTTAAATCTTGGGGAAGTGGAACAGACGTTTGAGTGCCGGGTCGATCACGGCGTTCAGCAAGCGCTTGCCCGATGATGGCCTTATTGGCGTGTCCGCTGGCGACAATCGCGCGCAAATCGGCCTCGCTCAGAGGCAGAACAAACACTACCTGGCGCGCTCCCGCAGCAACTAGCTTGGCTAGTAGATTAGACCACTCATGGGTGGTGCCAGGCTCAACTTCAACCAGCAACGTCTCACGTTGTGATGTTGCGGCATGTAGATTTTTGACTACGTTGTCGTAGTAGAGTCGGTCCCAAGAATCGAAAACCGAAAAAATGGAACCTAGCCAAATCACAACAATCGCTAAGCTGCAGGCAACAAAACCTGGTAGTCGCTGTAAGCGTTGCCATGTGGCAAAAAGGGGATGAATGATCTGTTGGAATATCACGGCAGACTTAGGAAAATCCAGTAATTAAATGCTTGTTGTTTTTTTTAAACACGAGCGAAGACAGCCCTGAGTTTTTTCTCCGGACCCCATAAAATAAGCAGGAAAGTACAACCGACGTTCTATTTGCCCCACATAGCTTCAACATTTTTAGTGTTCCGCTGGATACCGCTTATTTGATTATTAAAATTTAATGAATCTTTCGCGTTTGACGCTGCGATTCTTTGCACTTCTTGGTTCTAACCGCGTAAGCCGATCGCTACGGCTTTCTTCACGATCTCTTGCACTTCATCCAGGGGTGTAGCCATTTAATGAACTTAAAGACAATAGTTCGGTGTTTCTTCTAGCAAGGTGCTTTAACAAAAACGCACCAAAGTTTCGCTCAACTGAATTCAAAAAAATTACATCGATGAGATGTGTGGATTTTCAAATGCTTGTAAAAATATCGACTCTATTTTTACTTCAACAAGCACGAATTTACCGCGTCAGATTTTCTTGAACTTAGGATATAGCTTGATTACTCGACCAAAAAGCGGCTCACCTTTGTGTGGTGAGCCGCTTTCAGGAAATCACTGAGACAGCTTAATTATCCCAGAAGTATTGCGAGGAAATACGTGCGTCGAAACGATCTTTCGCGGTTAATTGCACTACACGTGATGGATAGCCACTAAAGCTCGGGAATACGTTACCCGGACAATCCGAATCGCATGCCACGTCAGCAAATCCTGCTACAGGTGCGCCAAGGCGGCCAATAGAAGGATTAACGCTAATCGTAGATAAGTGCAGACCACTCAAAGCGATAAAGATCGAGTTAGGACGCAGACCAAGCGCAGGGGCTGACCACTCTACAGGGAAGGTTGCTCCACCGGTGAACAACGTTGCGCCTTTTTTCAGTCTGTCCTGCGTGGTTGAAGCAACATCAACGAATTGAATATCGTTCAGCTCTTTCAGCAATGCTGGACGGCTACGTAACCGTTCGTAGTACGTTACTTTGGTGTTGTCAGTTTTGGTGATCACGACTTTGTAAATCGAGAACGGCCAAATCTGTTCAATACTCGCTTCTGGCAATGCTGGACGAAGGACATTCGCCAATGTGCCGGCCGGAAATGTGACTGGGAAAGGATGAGCCGCATTTTGCGTATATTGACCACTCAAAGCGAAAATGCTGGAGCAGTTGTTGATCCCTGGACCACCGGCTGGGCCGATAGACAAGAATCCACAATGCGCCGTTGGGAACAAGTTCACACCAGCAGGCGTTGTTGCAGTAGCGTCAGGCATTCCTGGTCCGGTAACAACTGCAGATTTGATGGCCGGATTAGGACGGATGAACATGTGAATCCCGGTGCGCAGGGAATCGAACTCATCGCCTGTGGCAGCAGCTACTTTGTTCAACGCGGTTCTGCGTTGCGCCGCAGCGTTAATGCGAACGTCAAATTGACGTCCGTTACCGCGCAGTACCCAATTAGCACCGTCTTTTTCAACAACGGTAATCAAGGAAGCAACGCCACCACTAGCACGCAACGCCGTCAACTTGACACGTGCTTTTCCAGGTAATTGGCGTAAGACTTCTGGTCTGTTAAACGTCGCGTTATCCATGCCTGAATCGGTAAGGTAATCACGAAACTCTTCAACCAAATTGTCCCCGTCATTAAGATAAGCGGGATCATTCAACCATGCGCACTCTGCTACTAAAGTAGTACCAGTAATGCGTGGAGCGGGAACAGCAAAGCAAGCATTTAATGATTCACGCACGCCACCTGCACCATCCAAAATGGTCGTATCAACCAGCTCGCCATCTGCAGACAAGAACTGGCCAGCAATTGACTGCCCTTTCGAAAAAATGATCGGTTTGGGCACATCCGTGAGTGCAGGGTCAACACCAACACCAACTGTCTCTCCCAAATCATCTCCCTTGACAGCAGGGATACTAGCTAACGTTATCTTCCCACTTGGATTCACGTTGACTGTGATGTTGTCTAACACTCTGTCGAATCCGGTGCCATTAGCACTAAAAACGCCATTGATAAGATTAAAATCGGTAGAAACACCAAGTGCCGTCATCAAATTTTGTAACGTGCCACGAACAGCGCTTTCGCTTGCCGCGATTTTTTCAGGCGTTATGCTGCCCTTCTCGGTCGAAATATTGTTGAACAAGTCGATAGGCTTGCCCGTGCTTGCCAAGGTAGCGGCAATAGCGTTTGTCAGCGGTGTGATGTTGACGTTAGTTGCTTCTGCCGTCGGGTGAACACTGACATAAACCTCAGTGCCGTCTGCAACGCGACCTTGCGCCTTGAACACTAGAGGCGCTGTCAACTGACCAAGACTTACTGCGTAATTGCCGTTAGCATCAGCAGTTGCCGTCTTAGTTTGACCGTTAGCACCGACAACGGTAATTTTTGCGCCAGCGACTGGCGCGCCGCTTGCGACGGTACCGCTAACCAAAGGGCCTGCTGGCTCTTCCGCGATATTTCCATTGTCTGAACCACCGCCACCGCCACCACCGCCACAAGCAGATAGCGCCAGCGCAACAGATGACAAACTCAAATAAATAAGGGACTTCTTACGACTTCCGATTGGGGACATAACTCTCCTTATATTAATATTGACTACGTAATGCTTTACAAAACGATGCCACACAAGCTGCGATTGACGCGCAAAAACAGCGGTCAAAGAAGCGCCTAAACGTGGTTGACACGATGAGCTTGTGAAGTAAAAGGGATTTGTTATTGAACGCTAGGTAGGGCTACAGACCGGCTCTCAACATCAACTCGTACTTTGCGCACATGACGATTCGAGACAATTTTTTTAAACAATTAACCGGACACCACAAAACCTGAGTCAACACTCTCCCAAGCGTTGACCCGAATGTAACAATGCAACAAACAGCAGAAGCGCATACTGCCAATGTTTCAACTTAATTTCAAGATAAATCGTTCGAATTGCTCAACTTACGCAATTGAAAGACCGTTTTCTTCACAGAAGCAAGACACTTTTACGTCTGCGTTAAATGTTCAATCAAAGCACCAGTCGGCTTACTTTCCCTACAAAGAACGAAAGCTGTTGGCGACTAGATGCTTCCATTAACGGGCCCATCTGGACGTGCAAACTGTATAACCAGTGCCTTCGGTTTTATATCAGCAGCTATTTCTTCGACCACATACTTTAGAGTGTGGTTTTCGGATTATTCGGCGACCATCACGAAAAACTTTTGACCCACCATTTATAAAAGACCGCCTATCACAATACTGCACAAATGCGAAGTAACCCACTGCATTATCTTCCAAATTTAGAATATTGCACTCGATACCATCATCAAATTTATCAATAAATATTATTGATAAATAATAACTTACAAATAACATTTTCACCGGGCGCGATTATTGCTAATTCCCTTCCTAACGGTTCATGCGACCACTCCTGGTTCGAATGGAGAGGTCGTCAAAATGGGGGAGGAGATTTATGCGTTCGATATGTCGTTGGGGGACGCTTATAGCGTTGGCTTTTACGCTTAGCGCGACAGTTGCATTGGCTAGTGATGACGAGTTACCACCTGTACCAACCGGCGCATCGACAGGCCGTCTCATCGTTAAACTAAAACCCAATAATTTGCCGAAGAATTTAAATGCACGACAGATTCAAAGCGAGCAGAGAAAACCCCTTTCAACGCAGCGAATGAATCAATTAGCGGTAGTGGCGCGCACTCCTCTTCTTTATGTTCGATCTCTTGCCAACGGTGCACACATCGTAGACCTTGGCAGCGCAGCTAGTCATGAGGATATTGCGCTCGCACTTGCCGACATTCGCAACCTCAGTGATATCGAATACGTCGAAGAAGACAGTCGTGCGTTTCCGACGGCTACCCCCAGCGATCCGATGTATTCAAGCTTATGGAGCTTTCGACCCGTCAGCGCCGACAACTACGGCGCTGACTTTCAAACCGCATGGGACACGGTTACCGGCAGATCTTCAATGGTGGTAGCAGTAGTTGATACCGGCATACTGCCTCATCCCGATATAGTCGGAACCAGCGGTACGGTGTCGCCCGCAACAGGCAATCTGGTTTCGCCAGGCTATGATTTCATTTCCGACTGCCGCGAGAGAGCGACTTGTGCAGCGAGCACCGCTGATAGCAGCTCTTATGCCGCACCATCACCGGGTGCAACCGATTTAGGAGATTGGATTTCCTCTTCCGACGCGAATGTTTCCACTTTCTCGGGCTGCAGCACGGCGAACAGTTCCTGGCATGGCACCCATATTGCGGGCACGATCGCAGCGTTAGGTAATAACAGCGAAGGCGTAATTGGTGGCGCTTTCGGTGCAAAGGTTCTGCCGGTCCGCGTGTTGGGAAAATGTGGCGGCCATACCTCGGATATTACCGAAGGCATTCTTTGGGCAGCTGGCGTGCATCCGACAATATCTAATCCCACTCCCGCCAAGGTCATCAATTTGAGTCTCGGGGGGAGCGGTGCCTGCGGTTCCACTTATCAGAGTGCAATCGATGCCGCTGTTGCAGCTGGAGCCGTAGTTGTTGTGGCAGCCGGCAATGGCGGAACTAATGTTTCTAATACAAAGCCGGCAAATTGCAACAATGTAATCACCGTATCCGCAGTCGGCCAAACCGGAACCAAGGCGTATTACAGCAATGTCAGCACCAGCCTGATTTCGCTGGCGGCGCAAGGGGGCGATTCCACGGCGGGGTTACCGATTCTCTCCACATCAAATACCGGAACGACAACCTACAGCTCTTCAGGTTGGACCTACCGATATAAGCAAGGCACCAGTATGGCGGTGCCCCATGTATCTGCGACTGCTGCGCTAATGTTTAGCCGAAACCCTTCGTTAACGCCCGCGCAAGTGAAAACAATTTTGACCGCGCCTACTTCATTAACACGGTTTCCTGCTGGTAGTGACTGTGCCACTCAACACAACTGCGGCGCTGGAATCTTGAACGCTAATTTGGCAACGATTAACGGCTTCACGCCGCTGACTACATCACCGGTCACTGTCGATTTCGGATCTCAATCGATTGACAGCAATACCAGCCGTACGGTGACGTTGACCAACAACGGAAAAGGCTCGATTACCACAGGCACAGTATTGCTGGCAGGCCCTGGCATTTATAGTTTACAGTCCAACTCCTGCAACTCGCGCTCCCTTGCGCCCGGTAATTCATGCACCTTACAAGTAGGATTTTCACCTACCCAGGCGGGAATAACATCGGCAACCTTATCGGTGCCGACAACAGCGCTGGGTGGAAATACCACCACAAATATTGGCCTGACCGCCGGGGTGTCTTACTTAACCACATCATCCCAAACAGTAACCCCACCGCCAGTGCTAGCAGATCAGTCATCCATGGTTACATTAACATTCACAAACGGCTATACCCTGCCAGTTACTGTCGGCTCCGCCCACGTAAGCGATAGCACGCTATTAGCAGTGTCAACCAATCACTGCAGCAACACTACGTTGGCCGCAGCCGATTCCTGCTCGATCAACGTCATCACTACACCTACTAGAGCGGGAGCGTTTTCCGGCACACTATCGCTCAACACCACCGGCGTGGGTGACGCGCCGATCAGGGTGACGATATCGGGTACAACCATTGGGAGTGCAGAGCAAAGCCCCAGCAGCAGTGATGGCGCTGACGGTGGCGGCGGTGGAGGCGGTGGATGTACGATTAATCGGTATGCCGGTATCGACCCGACATTATGCTGTCTCGTTGTGATGGCCAGTTGTTACGTAATGCGCCGCAAGCGAGAACGGGAAGGTAGTAAGCGGTGAGTTAAGGAAAACGCAAAATATCGCATTTGCATGCCCTCGAAAAAACATCTCACCTAATACGTTGATCGATACGCCGCTGAATGCTCCCAATGGATAGCCCAATTATCGGCATACATTTTCGCTAGTTCCGGATTATTCCAAATCACCACTGCATTCTCCGCGTTCTTATGTGCCGCAGCGGCGCTGTAGTTGAACGACCCGGTCTCAATATGAGCGTCATCAATGACGATAATTTTATTGTGGTGGATTGGATGCTCGCTATCGATCCGCGTAGGAATATCCGCATTGGCCAACAAATTCGCGGCAGCGGTACCGCTCTTATTACTCGTGTTCGATTTATCCAATACGGCCCGCACCTCTACCCCGCGCTTCTTTGCGTCTATCAACCCCTGAACGATAGGCTTGGAGGTAAAACTATACGCTCCCACCAGGATGGATTTCTTAGCCGATGCAATCGCCTTAATAACAAGCTCCTCGGCGCCAGCTTCCGGCGAAAAACCCACTTCAATTTGCGCGGTTGAAGGCACGGACTGGGGAAACCAATTCAACGCCCGCGCTATTTCAGAATGGAACGATTCTTTTGTGTAGAGAATAGCAACGCAAATGACCAACAAAGTCGCGGTTAGGAGTTTTCTGGACATGATTATTTCTAGTAAATAAGCGAGGGGGTGGGATTATAGTACGGGTGTGCTTGGTCGCTTATCTCATTTTTATATTGATGGTTAACAAGGCAGCAACGCTGGCGTTAGGTTGTGGAAACGCCCTACCACGTTTTCTTCGTGATGCTCTGAATTATTGCCAAACGGATTGCCTTAATTTTGCCGCTATATATTTCTGCTACAGCCGAAATTATTTCCCTGCAACGGGACAAAATTTAAATGTTTCTGCCTTGGGAGAAACTATTGCTTGTAACTCTGATAGAGGCATAGCGAGATACTAAAGATCACGGTTTGAAAGAACTCAAAAAGCAAATCATATTCATCGCCACATTTTTATACCGCGCAGATATACAAGGAAAAATTAGACCCTCTGGACTGTGTCGGATGTTGCCATCATCCGTTCCACATAACGAGCAATTAAATCCACTTCAATGTTTACAATTTCCCCAGCTTTAATATGCTTCAGTGTCGTTACTTCCAGCGTATGTGGAATCAGATTTACTTCTAACTCACTACCAAAAACCTGATTAACGGTAAGACTAACGCCATTGATAGTTACAGAGCCTTTTTTAGCAATGTATTTCGACAAGGTATCTGGCACTCGCACTCGTAACAACCAACTTTCACCGACTTGTTCAAACCGCACTACTTCACCCACGCCGTCCACATGCCCGCTGACAAGGTGTCCTCCCAATCGGTCGGCGAGGCGTAACGCTTTTTCCAGATTCACTTCGCCGTTTAACGCAAGAGGGCTCGTGCATCGCAAGGTTTCCTCCGACACATCAACCGAGAAAACGTTATCTTCGGTGGCAACTACTGTAAGGCAGCAGCCGTTCACTGCGATACTATCGCCATTGGCAACGTCGCTTAGACCCAGAGTTCCCGCATCAATTTTGAATCGAACGTCGCCTTGTAACGGAGCCGTCGAGATAATACGACCGACCGCAGCAATGATTCCTGTAAACATGTTTTGAGCTTCTATGAATGGGTATACGCAATGATCCGCAAATCGCGGCCAATCAGCCGTACATCGGAAATACTTAACTCGATTTTGTCTGATAGAGACTGCATTTCCGGCAACGCAAATAAACCGCGCGCGGTATCGCCTAATAGCATCGGCGCTTGGTAGAGAATAACTTCATCGATTAGTCCGGCACGCATCAATGCGGCGTTCAGTTTAGCGCCGCCTTCCACTGTGACTTCGTTAAACCCACGCTTGCCCAACTCTTGTGCTAATGCGGAAAGATTAATCTTTCCGCCCTCTTCCGGCAGATGGAGAATTTCAGCGCCGGCATCACGCAAACGTTGTCCCTTTTGCTCGTCAGTGGAAAGAGTGGCAATAATTGTTCCGCCACCTTTAAGGATGCGCGCAGTAGGCGGCGTATCAAGGCGGCTATCGACAATGACGCGAATCGGTTGGCGAGGCGAATCTATCATCCGAACAGTGAGCTGAGGATCATCCTCTAACACTGTTCCTATACCCGTCAGCATCGCACATGATCGAGCACGCAGCCGATGTCCATCGCGTCGTGCATCTTCACCGGTGATCCATTGGCTAACGCCGTTTCTGAGCGCAGTCTTGCCATCGAGGCTCGCAGCGATTTTAGTCCGTATCCATGGCCGCCTCGTGGTCATGCGCATGTTAAAACCGAGGTTTAACTTAAGCGCTTCATCACCTAAGATTCCCACATCCACTTCAACACCAGCAGCGCGTAATTTATCTAGGCCTCGCCCGGACACCAAGGGATTAGGATCTTGCATCGCCGCAACGACTCGCTTCACGCCGGCTGCAATAAGTGCATCGACACAAGGTGGTGTTTTTCCAAAATGGCTACAAGGCTCCAACGTTACATATGCGGTAGCGTCTTTCGCAGCCTCACCCGCCATTTGCAACGCGATTACCTCGGCATGTGCTTGACCGGCTTTTTCGTGCCAGCCCTCGCCAATGATTTGGTCGCGCTTCACGATGACGCAACCCACTCGTGGATTAGGAGAAGTGGTGTATAGCCCTTTTTCGGCAAGACGTAATGCCAGGGCCATGAATGCGTAATCAGAAGCCGTGGGGCTCATTGGAATTTACTGGGAGGTTCTAATGAGTGTGGTAAAGAGAGGGCGTTTATTTTTGTCCAGCGCCGCCTTGCTGATCCACTTCGCGAATAGCGTCTTGGAAATCATCGACGTCCTTAAACGACTTATAGACCGATGCAAATCGAATATAAGCAACCTTATCCATGCGCCGCAATTCCTCCATGACCATTTCGCCGATTCGACGCGAATCCAGCTCCCGCTCGCCGAGCGCTAGCACCCGCTGATTCACGTGATCAATCGCTGCATCAACTTGCTCGGTCGAAACGGGACGTTTATGTAACGCGCGCATGAAGCTCACGCGAATTTTTTGGTCGGAGTATTCCTCGCGCTTGCCGTTGTGTTTAACGATTTGCGGCAACCGCAGCTCGGCGGTTTCGTACGTGGTAAAACGTTTCTGACAACCCATGCAGCGGCGGCGACGACGAATGCTGTCGCCTTCTTCGTTGACTCGCGAATCGACTACCTGAGTTTCAAAAGTACCGCAGAAGGGACACTTCATAGGGCGGGATGAACAATGAAGGATGGAAGGTGAATACAGGCATAAACGAAAAATCCGCTTGCCTTTCTATTTGGACATTCCATCCTCATTTTTTGATTACTCTCCGTACACAGGAAATTTAGATGTCAGCGCTTTTACATCCTCAATAACGCGCTGGATAATAGCTTCGTCCTGCGGGGCATCCAATACGTCGGCGATCAAATTCGCTAACTTCTCGGCTTCCAATTCCTTAAATCCACGGGTGGTCATCGCTGGTGTACCAATGCGAATACCGCTAGTGACAAAAGGCTTCTCCGGATCATTAGGAATAGCATTTTTGTTGACGGTGATATGCGCACGCTCCAGGACTGCCTCAGCATCTTTCCCGGTAATTTTCTTAGCGCGTAGATCAACCAGAAATAGGTGACAATCAGTGCCGCCGGAAACAATACGTAAACCACGTTCTTGCAACACTTTCACCATCACGCGGGCATTGTCTATCACTTGCTCTTGATAGCCCCGGAACTCTTTGCTCATTGCTTCTTTCAGCGCGACTGCTTTAGCGGCAATCACATGCATGAGCGGACCGCCCTGAATGCCCGGGAAAATCATGGAATTGATTTTTTTGGCATTTTCTTCAGTATTAGTCAGGATGAGCCCACCGCGCGGACCGCGCAGTGTTTTATGCGTGGTGCTAGTAACAAAATCGGCAATACCAACTGGGCTGGGATAATAACCGGCGGCAACTAACCCAGCATAGTGAGCCATATCCACCATTAAGTAAGCACCGACAGAATTCGCGATTTCGCGAAAACGCTTCCAATCGATAACTCGTGAATAAGCCGAAGCGCCAGCTATGATCATCTTCGGCTTGTGTTCCTTAGCCAATCGCTCGACTTCGTCATAATCGATACGCTCGGTATCGGGAGTGAGACCATAGCTCACAACCTTATAAAGTTTTCCACTAAAGTTAACAGGAGAGCCGTGAGTAAGGTGGCCGCCATGGGCCAATGACATACCGAGAACAGTATCGCCAGGCTGCAACACGGCGAAGTAAACCGCTGCGTTTGCCTGAGACCCGGAATGTGGCTGCACGTTCGCGAACTCGGCCTTGAACAAGGATTTCGCCCGTTGGATAGCAAGTGTTTCCGCTACATCCACAAACTCGCAGCCGCCGTAATAGCGCTTACCTGGATAACCCTCGGCGTATTTATTGGTCAGCGCAGAGCCCTGCGCTTCCATTACCGCTGGGCTGGCGTAATTTTCGGAGGCGATTAATTCGATGTGCTGCTCTTGACGAACGCGCTCGGCTTGAATGGCTTGCCAAAGCTCGGCATCTTCGCTGGCGATAGTGTTTTTAGCGGAAAACATACAGGTCTCGACTAGAAGGGTGGGTGACGAAAGGCGTGAATTTTATCACGTTTCACTGCTAGGACACGTCGTGAATCAGATGAGACTGGCGTTGCGGGTTAAAAAGAGCAACTGAAAAGACGTCAGAAGCACGGTTTGGTTTTTCCAAATCAGCGACGAACAACGCGGCAGTTGCATTTCTTGCCGCTCCCCACGCAGGGCATCATCTGTTTGTGACGATGCGCCCTAAGCTTCCCAACAACTGAGAAAGACCATTCAGCCCTTTCCGGTCCGGCCCGTATAATAGCGCCCTCTCCAAGGGTGTCGACAAGGAAAAAACCACGTGAATTTGCTGCTTCGCCTATCTCGCTGGATAGATATATTCAACGAGAACATTGGAAAACTAGCTACTTGCGCAGTTCTGCTTTCCTGTCTTATTTCCGCAGGGAACGCGCTGATCCGTTACACCTTCGATATGAGTTCCAATGCCTGGCTGGAAGTGCAGTGGTATTTATTCTCCGCCATCGTGCTGCTCGGTGGCGCATTCGTGCTCAAAATGAACGAACACGTACGCGTCGACGTCTTCTACGGGACGCTTTCTCCAAAAGCAAAAGCATGGGTCGACCTTCTTGGATTGCTGATTTTCTTGCTACCTTCGATGTACGTACTCACGCGACTATCGTGGCCTTTATTCGTCGAATCATTTACTAGCAAAGAGATGTCGTCGAATGCCGGTGGTCTCATTCGTTGGCCGGTCAAATTACTCATGCCCGTGGGCTTCGCGATGATGATTGCGCAAGGCTTAAGCGAACTGATTAAGCGCGCTGCGTTTCTGGGCGGTAAATACAACATGGATACACACTACGAAAGACCGCTGCAATGAGCATTACCATGAGCATGATGGCTCCAGCGATGTTCGCGGGGCTGATCATTATTATGCTCGCCGGATTTCCGGTCGCATTTTCGCTTGCAGCACTTGGATTTGGATTTGCGGTTCTCGCAATTCAATTGGGATTTTTTCCTCCAGAATTCATCACCAATGTTCCGCTATCGATTTATGGGAATACGTTATCGAATGAGCTGCTACTTGCGATTCCGTTTTTCACATTCATGGGCGCTGTATTGGAAAAATGCGGGCTCGCGGAAGATATGCTTGATTCAATGGGGCAGCTGTTTGGCCCGATTCGTGGCGGCTTGGGTTACTCGGTGATCATCGTTGGATTTATCCTCGGCGCAATAACCGGTACGGTCGCCGGACAAGTCATCGCGATGGCGCTGATTTCACTACCGGTGATGATGCGTTACGGCTACAACATGCGTTACGCGACGGGAGTGCTAGCTGCATCCGGTACCATCACGCAACTGGTACCACCATCGCTCATGCTGATTGTGCTCGCCGATCAGCTCGGAAAAAGCGTTGGCGATATGTACAAAGGTGCGTGGGGGCCTTCAATACTGCAAATACTGATCTTCATGGTTTACACGTTTATCGTTGCCCGCGTAAAACCCGAGTGGGTACCGGGTGTACCGAAAGAAGCGCGTACATTGCAAGGCTGGGCTCTCTGGAAAAAATGCCTGCGTGGCATCATTCCATCTGCTGTATTGATTTTCACCGTGTTAGGCAGCATGGGCGGATTGCCATTTCAAGATAGCGCAATTGCCACACCAACGGAAGCCGGTGCAATGGGCGGGGTCGGCGCGTTGATACTCGCCGCGCTACATAACAGGCTTACCTGGCGACTTGTCTGGCAGGGCATGGAATCGACGATGCGCATTACTGCAATGGTCGTCTACATCCTGATTGGCTCACGGGTATTTTCAATCGTATTTCAAGGCGTGGATGGCTCGATCTGGATCGAGGATCTACTCACCGGCCTACCTGGCGGTCAAATCGGTTTCCTGATTTTCGTTAACATTTTTGTTTTTATTCTTGCGTTCTTTTTGGATTTTTTCGAGATCGCTTTCATCATCATTCCATTGCTTGCGCCAGTTGCAGCAAAGCTCGGCATCGATTTGATTTGGTTCGGTGTGCTTTTGTGCGTGAATATGCAGACATCCTTCATGCATCCGCCATTCGGCTTTGCGCTTTTCTACCTCCGCGGAATTTCCGATACGCTTTTCAAGGACAAATCCATCGACCGGCCGGTGCTATCGAAGGACATTTATTTGGGGGCAATTCCTTGGGTGGTAATGCAATTGATACTGGTAGCCATCGTCATCTTCTGGCCAGCATCGGTCACTATGTTTCTTGATAAAGAACAGAAGATCGATATTGATAAAGTGAAGATTGAGATACCAATCGACGATCAAAATAATGATGACAATTCGGAAAAAAACATGAATGACTTGTTCAAAAAATAGTACCGCCACCTTCTTCCGTAAGCGGGAGAAGGGCCGGGGATGAGGGCATTCGGCAGATCACCCTCCCCCGTTCAAGAAAGAGGATTACAGCTTCTGACGCTGCATGAAATCGTCAAAGCCAGCTTCGGTCACCCGAAACCACGAATGCTGATCGGCTCTGAATTTGGCCCAATCCTCATAGATTTTCTTCCAATTAGCATTTTTCGCCGCAAGCTCCGCATAGAATTCATTAGTTACCTTGAACGCGGCATCCATCACGTCTTTAGGAAAACGATGAAGCTTTGTTCCAGTCGCCAACAAGCGCTTTAGCGCAGCGGGATTACGTGCGTCATACTTTGCCTGCATATCCACATGCGCATGTGACGCGGCGGCTTCGACGATTGCTTTGTAATCCGCTGGCAATGCATCCCACGCTTTGGTATTGATATAAAGCGACAACTGCGCGCTACCTTCCCACCAGCCGGGATAGTAATAATTCGGCGCAATTTTGTTAAAACCAAGCTTTTCATCGTCGTATGGGCCGACCCATTCGGCAGCATCAATGGTGCCTTTTTCCAACGCCGCATAAATGTCTCCCCCGGGAATATTTTGCGGCACGCCGCCTAAACGCTCGACAATCTTGCCGCCAAAACCGCCCATTCGAAATTTAAGACCTTTTATATCGGCAAGTGATTTAATTTCTTTCTTAAACCAACCGCCCATTTGGGCACCGGTATTGCCTAATGGAAGATTGACGATATTGTAGTTTTTGTAAAAATTTCGAAACAACTTCAAACCATTCCCCTCATACATCCAAGCGCTCATTTGGCGAGAGTTAAGGCCAAACGGCACAGCGCAATCAAGCGCGAATGTTTCATCCTTACCAAAGAAATAATAAGGCGCTGTGTGCGCAACTTCGATAGAACCGCTTTGGACCGCATCAACCACGCCAAAGGCAGGAACGATTTCGCCAGCCGCATGTATCGTAATTTGGAATTTACCGCCGGTCGCCGCTGATACCGTTTTGCTGAATGTTTCCGCTGCACCATAAATAGTATCCAAATTCTTTGGAAAGCTGGACGCCAGCCGCCACCGAATGGAAGGTTCAGCAGCCTGGACAAAAGGCGCGCCGGCGATTGCTGCACTGCCAGCTAAGCCAACTCCCGCCTTCTTTAAAAACGAACGTCTTTCCACGTGTCTCTCCTCTTGGTAACAATAGATATTAGACTTCTTTTCAAACCTACTATGAGACTCAAGGTTAAGGCTCCGGTACTCAAGCGCCTCGACACAACCTCGGACCGCTCACGACGGTTTGGAGAGAGGTCTATTTATGAAAATGGCTTTGGGATGGCGCGAGTATAAACCCTACCGTTCAATCGCCAAATTCCGCCGTTCGTCACCTTTCAACCGCCTGGGTACATTTCCCTTTTTACAGTTTTTCTCTTTGTGATATAACTCACATACGTGAACAGCTTTTAAAAACGAGGTTAGTTTTGGTCCCCAAAACGCCTCAAGTAACCAAAAGCCATTCCTAAGAAAAACTGAAAAAGGCAAACCCATCGAAAGGTGGCGACGCAAAGTTTCCGGTCTAACGGGCTAGCTCCTACGACAGCGGGATTACCAGAGAATCGGTTTATTGGAGGTCTGCCCTCCCCGATCTTTCTAGTCCAGCATCTCGTCCGTCTGCCGGACTCCCCTTCTTCAGTAATTTCTTTACGATAGTCTAGAAACCGCAAGCGCAAGTTTTTGACTATCGCAAGTTGGTATTTTTTCCCTCATAAGGGGCGCATCTAACTAATTAATAAGAAATGGGGTTCTTTTCATGACTAAGACGGTACCGGCAAATGTCATTCCTCTGACTGGCTATCAAAAACCAGCCCGACAACTCAGCCTTCACGAAGCCTTTAAGGCTTTAGACGACTGCCGGGAATGGGTGCTTGCCGGCATCACTGAGACCCTTACCACGACATTGAATCGAATTGACGACGACCTAGGCGAACTAGCCGACAAAGCCCTCGGCATAGATGACCTACATGCTTTCTTAAATGCCCGCCGGGAAATACGGGTTAAGCGCAAAACGATCGAAGAGGCTTTTAAAAAGCAATTCATGGCCTTGTCCGGGGAAAAAATCAGCCGCAAAACAGAACAAAAACCGGTCGCTGATTTGCTGTCCTCTGGATTGTTGGAACTGTCATTGGTTGACGAAAAGGAAATCGACGAAAACATCGTTATTGCTAACATGGCAACTGCACTACAAGAACGATGCGACAGCGAATTGCACGCGTTGACGGCAAGAATGGGGTTTTTGCTAAACAGCCCTGATCTCGATCTGAAGGCAAATCCCGTTAGCCCGGAAGTTATTCATCTTTCGTTTAAAACCGCGTGTGAACAAATCGAAACCTCTTTCACAGTAAAACTAGCGATGATGCGGCTTTTTGACGGTCACCTCACCCGCGATTTACTCGGTATATATAAGGACATTAACAGCCGCTTGGTATCACGCCAAATCCTCCCGGACATTCGGGCCGGCTACCGAGGAAAGCCAAAAACAACTGGCACTACCTACACGAATACTAATAACAACAATGGACAGCCGAGCAATGATAGTGCAAACGGAACCAACGACAACACGCAAGAAATTTTCGCCTTGTTACATAAGCTATTCACAAAAGGCAACCACGCCACGGGTCAAGGGCATACCGGTCAAGGGTATACCAGTCAAGGAAGTGTCGGTTTTCCGGGTATGCCGCAAAGCAATATGGGGCAAGGCGGTGCTGGGCAACTGACAAATTCACCATCGCACCAAGGGCTAGTCGCGATCCCAGCAGGCTTTCTTGATTCACTAAACCGTTTGCAGCGAGGGGATAACAGCTTGCTGTCCGCTCTAGCGGAAGGGACAAGCGCAGTTGTCTCCATGCACGGTACGACAAACGTACTGCATGAAATCAAAAATAGCTCTTTGACTGAAGGTATAGGGCAATTGGATATTGTCACGATCGACATCATAGCCATGTTGTTCGATTACATATTCATCGATTCGAAAATTCCAGATGCCATGAAAAATCTCATAGGCAGGCTGCAAATTCCCGTGCTAAAAGTGGCCATGCTGGACAAAAAATTCTTTTCATCCAAAACGCATCCTGCTCGTAAGTTATTAAACACACTGGGCGCGGCAGCGACGGGAAGAGGTTGGCGACTTGCGCAAAACGATCCGCTCCACAAGCAAACGGAACGTATCGTACAACGGGTGCTCACCGAGTTCGAATCGGATGTAGCAATTTTCGAAGAACTACTCACTGAACTGGAGGCCTTTCTGGAAACCGAAGAAAAGGAAACAGAAGAAACCGTCGAACGGTCAGCGAAAGTCATCCATGCTCGTGAACGGTTAGAAATTGCCCATGTCATTGCGACAGATGAAATACGACAACGGGTCGAGGTAGCACCAACCATCACGGTAGTGCGAAACTTTCTTCAAAATTTTTGGGTGCATGCGCTAACTAACGCGCACGCCAAAGGCGGCGAAGATGGTGAAGAATGGCAAGACGGACTGAGGGCCATGGATGAGTTGCTTTGGAGCGTTATGCCTAAGATGACTGCCGATGAGCGAAAACAACTCGTTACCCGGCTACCCAATTTACTCAAACGCTTGCACGCCGGCATGGCATCCATTTCCATGGACGCCAGCGAACAAAAGCAATTTTTTGCCGATATGGTTGCTTGCCATGCGAGAGCAGTCAAAGCTGGGCTTGGCGGCGAGCCTCTTCAGCCAAATGGCAATCCAGAACATGCTTGGACCATGGCCACACCTCAAAACCAAGAAGACAACACACCAACAGACACGATTTTAGATGCAGTGAACGAAGCGAATGTCGAATCGGCCCTGCTCAGGAAAAGCCTTACAGAAGGCGATGTGGAAATCGAAGAAGTAACAATGTCGAATGAAACCACGCCTAGGGAAAATCATTACCAAGACGAGGAATTGAATAGGCTAATGGGATCTTTGAAGCGCGGTAGTTGGGTAGATTTCCAACAACCAGACGGCGACTTTCTCCGTTACAAACTATCTTGGGTCAGCCCGCTGAAAAACGTGTATCTATTTACCAATCTTAGCAGTCAAAAAGCCTTGTCCGTGACGCCTCAAGCGATGGAAACACAAATCCGCGAAGGCACTGCGGTGATTTTTGAAGATACGCCGCTAGTGGATCGGGCCGTTGAAAATATGTTGGTAGATTTACAGTTTCAAAGCTAGAAAATAACAAAACAAAACGTAGGCCGGGCTAACGACAAAAAAGCCCGGCCTACGTATTTTTATCACGCAGTTATTCACCCGCAATAGTCATTTTTTCGATAAGAATCGACCCACACTGCTTCGAGCCACGCACTAGGACATCATTCCCCACTGCGACGATATTACGGAACATATCAAGCAGATTGCCGGCAATGGTGACTTCTTCAACGGCATGCTGTATTTCCCCGCCTTCGACCCAAAAACCAGCTGCGCCGCGCGAATAATCTCCAGTCACCGGATTCACCCCCTGCCCTAGCAACTCCGTCACGACAAAACCTCGGTCCATTTTTTTCAACAATCCAGCGAAATCCAAATCTCCGCTTTTCAATATCAGGTTATGGCTTCCACCCGCGTTGCCGGTGCTTTGCATTCCCAGCTTGCGAGCCGAGTAGCTACCAAGAAAATATCCCTGAACGATGCCATCTTTCACCAGGTCTCTCGCCGTCGTCACCACGCCTTCGCCGTCGAAGGGACCGCTGGCTAACCCTCGTTTTAAATGCGGCGTTTCATGAATTTGTACAATGGGCGAGAAGACTTGCTTACCGAGGCTATCAAGCAAAAACGATGATTTACGATACAAGCTACCGCCGCTTACTGCACTGACAAAATGGCCAATAAGCCCCGAAGCAAGCGAAGGATCGAACAATATCGGCACTTCTCGCGTCGATAGTTTTCTGGCTTTTAGGCGCGCAATCGTACGCTCGCCAGCGATGCGGCCAACTTTTTCTGGCGTATCCAATTGGGAAACATCTCGTCCGGTGGAGTACCAATAATCGCGCTGCATTCCATCGTCGGTACCGGCAATCAGCGTGCAGGAAATGCCATGCCGCGAGGTTGCATAACCGTTGCAAAAATCCAAGGTATTGGCATAAACAAAGTTACCTTCGTTTGTGCCAATGTTGGCGCCCTCGGAGTTATTAATGCGCGAATCGACCGCGAAGGCTGCCGCCTCCGTACGCTTGGCCAACTCAATTGCATCTTCAACCGATATATCCCACGGATGATAAAGTTCTAGGTCAGGAACTTCTCCCTTGGCAAGCAAGGCTTCATCGGCCAACCCGGAAAATTCATCCGGCGCGGTAAATTGGGCAATGCTCGCAGCGGCCTGCACCGTATCGCGTATCGCTTGCGGCGAGAAATCTGAAGATGAAGCACTGCCGCGCTGCTTACCGAAGTAAACCGTGACGGAAAGTCCCTTGTCGCGGTTATATTCGATGGTTTCTACGTTTCCCTTGCGCACGGTCACACTTTGACCAATGCCGGTGGAAACGTCAGTCTCGGCAGCGCTAGCACCGAGATTGCGGGCTTGCGCGAGGATATCGCGCGCGATTTGCTTCAGTTCATTTTGGTCAGCGGGGAAATGGGCGTTATGCACTTTGACTCACAAGGGATTAGGAATGCGAACGAAATAATTTCTTGATTTAGACAAGCTAGCCCAGACAAGTCTGGCGAGATGCGACGCAAGGTAACCGGCGCAAGGTTTGGCTATGCCAAATAAGCAACGGATAACGAAGCAGCGCGCTCGGCAGACGCAGGATAAATCGGGAAATTATTTTGTTCACGATCCTTTAGTTAAAGAGAAAGAAAACGCTATCATTGCACTATGGACAACGACGACGAAGATTTTATCAGCAAAACTCGCCGCAAGACGGCAATGCTTGATTTACAGGCACTGGGTGTAGAACTTGTGGACCTTTCCAAAGAACGATTGGCCCAACTCAACCTGCCTGAAAACCTGCTACAAGCCATTGCGGAAGCTAAACGTATTAACAAACACGGGGCCTTGAAACGCCAGCGGCAATATATCGGCCGACTGATGCGCGACGTAGACCCGGCACCGCTCCGAGAAATGATGGAGAGCTGGCAACAGCCTTCCCGCGCCGCCATCGCCCAACAGCACTTGGCGGAACGTTGGCGTGAACGATTGATCGCCGATGACCAGGAATTTACCGCATTCGCGGCAGAGTTTTCCGGGACCGACATGTCTCGCTTGCGTCAACTCGCCCGCAACGCCCGCGAAGAACGCGAAAGAGAAAAACCGCCACGCGCTTTTCGTGAACTCTATCGGATTCTGCACGGCATTATTACCAACTCATCATCTGCAAACGACGAAAAAGACAGTGCTGAAGAAGACAGCTCTGCAGATGAATAAATAGAACTCTTTCCAAACCATAGCGAGCTACCCGAGGTTGATGCGAGAAGCAGAGGTGTAGCAGGGGTTTCGGGAAGCATGCTCCTCGCCTGCGGAACGGTTTGCGCGTGTGAGCGCAAGCGCGCCCAATGCGCCCGCTGAGCACCGGAACATCAACCTCGGGTCGCGCAGTAGGTTCAGAAAGAACCCTAGCAATTTTTTTGGGATAACTCATGTCCGTTCCAATACATGATCCGGCAAAAATCGGCTTGGTCACTATTAGTGATCGTGCCTCACAAGGCGTTTACCAGGATGAAGGCATTCCCGCCTTGGAAGCTTGGCTCAGTTCGGTATTACTAAACCCGCTGACCTTGGTTAAACGCATCATTCCTGATGAACAAGCATTGATTGAGTCTACGCTTAAACAACTAACGGATCAGGAAGCATGCGCATTAATTCTGTCAACCGGCGGCACCGGTCCCGCTCCACGCGACGTAACACCTGAAGCGACAGTAGCGATCGCAGACAAGGTGCTGCCGGGTTTCGGTGAACAAATGCGCGCCGTAAGTCTTAGATATGTCCCGACTGCCATTCTTTCAAGACAAGTGGCCGTTATTCGTAAACAATCGTTAATCATTAACCTGCCGGGACAGCCGAAAGCGATTAAAGAAACCTTGGATGGCATCTTTGCGGCTGTACCTTACTGTATAGATTTAATTGGCGGCCCTTACCTAGAAACACGTGAAGAATTTATTAAAGCCTTTCGGCCGAAATCAGCTATTCGGCCACCTCGTGATTAGTTTTTTCCGGCAACGATTGCATTAATCCGCTTTACCATCTCATCGGAGGCCCAATTGGCGCCGCCGACATACACATATTGCATTTTGCCGTCAGCACCGATGATAAATGTCGCCGGTACCACACTGACTTTCCACGCTTCCTTGGCCGCTTCATCACGATCCAGCAAAAGCGGAACAGTCACACCGGATTTTTGCGCGAATTGGTTAACCTTCTCTGGCGACTCTCCTAGATTGACGGCGATAACCTCCAACGCCCCCGCTGCAGATTGCCCGTTAACACGATCGCGCAATTTTTGTAGCGATGGCATTTCTTCAACGCAGGGGCCGCACCAAGTCGCCCAAAAATTCACGATGATGACCTTGCCTCGGTATTGCTCCAGCGATACAGGATTTCCCCTCGAATCTTTGAGTTTAAGAGGCGGCGTCTCGCCTTCCCAGCGAACAAATTTTTTCGCTTCCAATGCATGGCTCGGCTTGACGGTTAAGAAGAAAGAAATTAGCACCGTTACGCAAAGAGCTATTAAAGAATAACTTCTTTTCATTTTTATACCGAGGTCAATTCGCGGGAAGTCATTTCATATTTGAAGTTATCCGGGTCCAAGCTGTCCAAACTTCCTTCGGTGGTTTCACATTGTGGATACATCAAATAACCGACCGCTTTCCGCGACGACTTCGGCAACGCCACGTCGTGCGCATAATTGTAAGCAAGCCAATTCATTTCCCAATTGCCGAACAGGAATTCGCGCGCCTTAACAACTTTTTCATGATCGATAGCCAGCCCACCGGCTTCCTCTTCGAGCATCACCTTGCGCACATCGCCCGGGTCTACAGGAATCCACCCCGTACCTGCAGCGTAAAATTCGGCCCGACAATGCTGCGCTTTAGTAATGGTGCCGCTCTTGCCTAAACTCCGATAGCCGCGCGAAGAATCGGCAACCCGAACGCCATAGATGTCGCGCGCCGGCACGCCCGCCGAACGGCAAAGTGCGACAAATAGCGCATTAATGTCGGCACACTTACCGCCCAAGGTTTGCGTTTCCAACATTGTTTTCACATCGCCAACGCCACAACCACGCGTCTTCGGATCACGATAAGTATTCTCGACCACCCATTCATAAATAGCGCGCCCCTTATCGATGTCAGACTTGGCGCCTTTCACAATACCATCCGCCGTCGTTTTCACAATGCCGTCGATCGGTAACAACCGCGTCGGTTGCAGATAGATTTTTACATTTTCCGGCGTTGCGACGTTGGAGGCGCGGCTATTCAAATCGACTGAATAATCACGCGTCGCGAAACGACTAACCAACGTCAACACAGGCGCGTTACTATCCGCCCATTCCGCCGACAATATACCCGCACGGTAATTAGATTCGACCACCGCCGCAGCCAACCCTTCTCCCGAACTCCAAGTACTGCCAAGATTTTTTTGATAAGCCGTATCTACAGTCAACGGCATTGGCAACCAAATGCGCGTCACGCCGGCGGGCTTCAGTACTTCCACTTTCGTGGTCACTTCGAAAACTCGCCAACGCTGTGGCGACGCGCTTTGCGCGAATGACGACGAAATCGCTGTTGGAAGAATAAATCCGGTGGAAGCAAGACCGGCGGCCTTGAGAAAATTACGGCGTTGCATGGATGTCTCCTGGAAAAATCTTTGGTGAAGCTAAATTCGGAAATCCGAATACTAAAGCCGAACTTACGGCTGAGCAAATAACGCGATCCGACGAGCAACTGGGCTACAATTCAGCCAACATAATCGTCAATCACGGATACTCTCTTGGATACTTTACTACCAACCATCGAACTCACTACCGGCCCCCAACCGCAAGCAAGTGTCATATGGCTACATGGCATGGGTGCCGATGGCAACGACTTCGTTCCCGTCATCAAAGAACTCAACCTACCGGCAAGCAAACCGATTCGTTTCATCTTTCCTCATGCACCGATGCGGCCCATATCGATCAATGGCGGCTATGTAATGCGTGCTTGGTATGATCTGGGATTGTCAGCCGGACAACTTACCAGCAAGGAAGAAGATGTTCGCGCTTCTCAGCAATCGTTGGAAATGCTGATCGAACAGGAAATTAACCGCGGTATTCCTGCGGAAAAAATTATTCTAGCCGGCTTTTCCCAAGGTGGTGTCATTGCACTACAAACGGGACTACGCTACCCCAAACGGCTGGGTGGAATTTTAGCGCTGTCCACTTACTTGGCATTGCATGAATCACTGCCCGCCGAAGGACAGGATGCCAATAAAAACATTCCTATTTATATGGCCCACGGCCTGCAAGATCCGATTGTTCCGCTAGTAATGGCAATTTACTCTCGCAATGAATTGCAGCGTTTAGGTTATCAAGTAGAGTGGCATGAATATCATATGCAGCACTCGTTATGCGCAGAAGAGATTGAGTCAATTAGCGGCTGGTTTCAGAGTGTGTTGTGATCGATAGTTGTCTTATTTAACACCCAGCATCTCTTTCGCATGCTTGCGCGTCGTTTCAGTAATTTTCACGCCGCCTAGCATGCGAGCCAGCTCTTCGACGCGGGCTTCTGCATCCAACGATTCAATCCGCGAACGTACCCCGCCCGAAACAGCGCTTTTTGCCACGCGCCAGTGTTGGCTCCCTGACGCAGCAACTTGCGGTAAATGCGTAACGCACATCACTTGATGGGTATTACCAAGCTGCTGCAGCAACTGCCCAACAACCTCCGCAACCCTGCCGCCGATACCGACGTCCACCTCATCGAAGATTAGCGTTGGTATCGCAGCAATCTTGGAAAGAATTACCTGAATTGCTAAGCTGATACGCGAAAGTTCGCCGCCCGAAGCCACTTTGGCTAAAGAACCTAGTGGCATTCCTTCATGTGATGCGACTTGAAATTCAACCTGCTCCAATCCGAATGCAGCGGGATTGCCCGGTTGTAATGCGGCTTCGAATCGACCACCCGTCATCGCCAAAGTCTGCATGCTGGCGGTAACTTGTTTCGACATCATCGCCGCCGCCTTCTTACGACCTTCGCTCAATTTTTTTGCGGTTTCCATATAAGCCGCCTCAGCAGCTTGCTCACGAGCCAACAACTCCTCTTCATTGCCGCTACCGCCTAATTCCTCGAGACGGGATTGTTTCGTGTTCAAAAGCACCGGCAGCTCTTCCGGTGTTGCGCGATATTTCCGCGCCATTTCGTGTACTTCCGAAAGACGTCGCTCGACTTCAACCAATCGTCCTGGGTCCAGTTCCAGACGCTGCAAATAGTGACGTAACCCGTAGGCCGCTTCCTGCAATTGAATTTGCGCCGGCTCTAATACATCCGTGATTTCTTTTAACCGCTGATCGACGTCCGCCAATTCCTGCAGACGAGCCAGCGTGCTTGCCACGGCGGAAATAACGGCGCCATCTGATTCCGACAATACGTTAAGCCCAGCCTCGGCGCCTTCGATCAAGCTCGCGGCATGCGAAAGCCGTGCATGCTCCGCGACCGTTTCCTGCCAAGCATTCGGCTCGAAAGCCAGTGTTGTCAGTTCACGGATTTGCCAATTTAACTGATCGCGCTCAGCGGCGACTAGCTCTGCGTTACGAGCCAAATCTAGTCTTGTTTCCCGAATTTTTTGCCACAAACGGTAACGTTCGCTAGTTTTGCTAACCACCTCGGTCAGACCACCGAAACTATCCAGCAGATTACGTTGCGCATCCCGCCGCAATAAACTTTGATGCGCATGCTGTCCATGAATATCGACCAACTGTTCGCCGATATCTTTCAATTGTTGGGCTGTCGCCGTACGCCCATTGATAAACGCGCGAGACCGCCCGCCGCTCTCGACCGTGCGACGAAGAAAGACAACGCCTTCATCTCCCTCAAGCTGGTTTTCTTTGAGCCATTCGGTCACGCGATGCGAATCGCCAAGGTCAAATTCGGCAGTGATCTCTGCTCTCTCGCTACCTGGCCGAACAACACCCGCCTCTGCTCGACCACCCAAGGTGAGTGAAAGCGCGTCGATGAGAATCGATTTACCAGCACCGGTTTCGCCAGTTAGCACGGTAAAACCGGTGGTGAACTCAAGTTCAAGCGCATCGACGATGACAAAATCTCTAATGGAAAGATGTGACAGCATAGTAGTTACAATTTCTCGGACCAGTGGAGCTTCTCTCTTAGCATCGCGAAATAACTATACCCTTCGGGATGCAAGAGCCGTATGGGATGCCGATTGGCTTTGATTTCCACCTTGTCGCCCACTTGCAATTCGAAATGCGATTGGACATCGAAGTTCACTCGCGGATCTTGCCCCTTCACAATCACAACCGTGACGGTTGCCGATTTAGGCAACACGATAGGCCGGTTGGAAAGCGTATGCGGCGCGATCGGCACTAGCGCCATCGCGGGCAAGGAAGGATGCAAAATCGGTCCGCCGCTCGACAATGCATATGCAGTGGAGCCGGTCGGAGTACAAACAATCAATCCGTCAGAACGCAGCATATAAACGAATTTGCCATCCACGTAGACTTCGAATTCAATCATCGACCCCATTCCGCCACGGCTTACCACGACATCATTGAAAGCGACGGTACGAAATATTTTATCGCGCTTGCGTCCTACGACCACGGCAAGCATTAACCGTTCCTCTTCAGTGTAGGCGCCGTCCAATACTGCCGCGAGGTCGACTTCCATCACATCAGCCGGGATATCGGTCAAAAAACCTAACCTGCCAAGGTTGATACCAATAATCGGTACCCGGTAAGCGGCCAACTGCCTGGCAGCAGAAAGCATTGTGCCATCGCCCCCCATTACCACGACCAGATCGCACCGCTGACCAATTTCCTCGATCGTCCCAACCTGGCAATCGATATCCTTCAGATGCGCGGCAGTTGTATCAGCCACTACAAGAGTCGTTTTTCTTTGCTGCAAAAAACGAATAATGCGATTGAGAGGCGCATGAATGCCCGAAGAATCGAGCTTGCCGATTAGGCCGATGGTTTGGAATTGTTGAGGCATAGGGAATGTTTTGGAAGGATACCTCAATTAAATCATATCATCGGCAAAAGCGCTCTAAACACTAGCAATTCTCAATTTAAAAATTGTGGTATTTTTGCGGCCTGCCATCAACCGACATGGAAACGATCATCGTTTTTCCATTCTGCCTCCTGGCCACACCGTTGAGTATGATCACCCGAGTGTGTGCGGCATTTGGCGCATGTCCTGACGAGCGATGTGGCGACAATAATCAGCAGTACAGCTAGAGCCTGTTATGAACTATATCGCGCCTGCGCAACCCAGCACGAATAGCCGTGTGCAAGGCGCAAGGAGCGCGGTTTAGTTATTCTCAACAAGCGACTTGCAACGCCGCACACGGCTATTCGGCTGGGCTGCCCTCTGGGTTGAGGGTAAAAAAGCGCGAGTGCGTCGTTGCTCGTCGCTTATTTGGAATAGCCAAACCGCGCTCCTCACGCCTAGCACTCGCGCTTTTTTACCCTCAACGCAGGCGCGATATAGTTCATAACAGGCTCTAGGTATGCCGGTTAGTACCCTTGATCCATTATCACCGCTTTCGACCAGTCGATTGCCCTTCACTGAGTCCTTCCAAATGCATTTTGTATTGTTTTCCTATTTTAATTTTATCTATATTAGTTTTTAGATGCGTGCGAGTAAGAATGGTTAAAACAGGTTTGCCATTCTTTTTCTCTGGATCCCCATTAAGATGTTTAACGTCGAAAAGCGCCATCTTTTCATCGCCTGTTCCGCCAACGTCAATTGCCACTCCATTTATAAACTTCGATTTCTTCAGCGACGTTGCCTCTGCCTTCTCGATCTTAAAATTATTACGCCCAAATTTTTTCTCTGCCGCAAACCTAAACGCGGTGAAGCGTTCTTGTGAAATGCCTAGAGATTCGCCCTGAATCTTGTCTTTAGCGACCTGAACAGCAACTCTTATAGCCCTTAACTCAACATTCTCTAACTTCCTATCCGGGACACCACTGAACTCCTGCGGCAAATGTAAAACTCGCGTTGAAAATGGAAAATGTGAAAGTAAAACGTCGAGCTTGTCTTTTTCCGCTTTTGCATACTTATCAGGTAAGGCCTTTAATTCGCGAATAAGCGATAACGGATTATCAGGGGTATCAGGATGTTGACCAACGAGCTCATCGGCGGCTTTTTTCGCTGCTGCTAAGTGCACTTTCCCTCGTAATGCAGCAAGTTCTTTTATTGTATTTTTTTCATTAGTTGATGGATCCCAGTTCGCCACTTGCGCCATAAGCATTGCACCCGGAACGAGTGACCATTTTGCTTCTTGCAGCTCTTCAAATTTTGCAAATATATTTCTTGCCGATTCCTCCCAAACGCTTGAAGCTTGCAAGAGTGTCTGTATTCTTGCCTCTAAATCATTTGGTAAGGCCTCGACGGCCGACGCTTCAGAAGAAGGAATTGAGGACGATGGTGGTGGTGCAACGTTTACTTGCGTGCCATCGCGACCTTGCCGTCTTTGTTTAACCGCATCAATGACTGTTTGAAAGTCTTGATCAACCGTTTTTTCATCCCAAAAACCGCCAATTATGCAGACGTCTCTAATAATTTCTGCTGCTGCCTCGTCGGAATTTCTATCGACGGCGTATTCGTTGGCTAGAAGTACTTTATGTGAATCCGTTTCCTTTTCATTTTTTCCAAGAGCAGCAAAACTGGTTACAGCAGTTGCAAATCCTAATGCCTTGGCTAAGTCCAATTTTGCCTCAAAAGCCTTTACCTCTTCCAACTTATGATTTAATTGCGTTAGCCTAAGCTCAAGTGGTTGATTCCGGCGTTCGGCATCAGCTAGTTCATGCTTCTTGTCCTCGGGAAGCGCGGTTGCAGCATCGTCCAATAAATTTTTAAGTTTGCCTTCCTCTTCCCAGGTTTTCCATTCTTGGAATGCCGTAATCGTACTTTCGACATCTATTAATATGTTGTGCTCTTTTATTACTTCTACGGCCTTCGAAAATTTTTCATACGCCTCTTTAGCAGCACTTCGAGCGCGGAATACTGGATACATATTGTTAAGAACAAAAGGAAGATTTTCGTTCTCAACTGAGCTGGCGATATCCCCAGCGTCTTTTTTATAAACGCCTACGAAGGGCCCTCGAGCCGGATCCCGAACCGGTGGAACTTTTTTCTTTGCAACATACGGGTTAGTGGAACTCATCATTATTTCGGAATTTTCGTAATCCGTTAACGTGACTCGGCCCGTTCTTGCTTCTATGAGGGTGTTATCGTGATTGTGAGTCGTATCACCATGTTGAACAAAACCATTTCCGGCGAAAGCCCCACCTCGTAATTCGCTTGCATAGACAGCTTGTTTGACTACTTGCGTTTCTTCGCTCGTAAAACGACCTTGTTTTACGGCTTCATCTAGCCATGTATTAAACTTTCCTATCGCAACGCCTTCAATGTACTCCAAGACAAGAAAATCTTTTTCTTCTGCACGGCCTTCTTCCAGTGTAATTTTATATAAGCCGGAACGTTGGTCGGGATTGATATGGACTTGCACTAGATTTTCATGAAAACCTGCGTCTCCTCCCTCAGGCGTCTGTTTCTGTCCTTGAATTGCTTTTCCTATTTTGATTTCCAGCGTCATCTTGTTGAAACCAGCCAACTTGACCGCGAACTCGTTTCCATCCTCGTCAACAGCGAGATAAACCTGTCCAGCAGCGCCTTTCCCAAGTTTCCAAGGCTGCCCGTTTGAATCTTTTTTTATTGTTAAATTTCCGACTGGGTCTGGTTTTTTTGGAATGATGCCTTCTTCCACCCCGATTAAGGTTGATGTGGGTGCATTCGTTGCTGCGTCGTAAGTTGTAATGTTAGAAGAATCGGCTTTGGGCCGTAATGCGTCTGTGGCAATAGCAAGAATTGCACTTTGCTCATCTAATGTGAATTGATCTAGGACTTCTTTATTGAATTTATTTTCCGTAAGCTTTTTCTTGAACTCTTCTTTTTTTATATCGGTTAATCCTTCGGAAGATGAGCCGGTATCTAATATCTGTTGATAGAACGTTCTCGCCTCTTCACCGACAATCTCGTTTCTGACGTCATCATCCTTGTTCATCATTTATCCTAACCAATAGAGAGCACGTACGGTCTTATCGTCAAAAAATCGATAAAGTTTAGGGCAATCAAGTTGAAACAATCGACTTTTGGTGAGCCATTGTAGGAAATTGAATCTCACCACCACTTCACCGTTCTTACTGAAGGAAGGAGTGCATGGACGCTAAACAAAGATTGAGAACGCACTCAGTCCCGCATCAACCATGCTGTGCTGCTAATTGTTGCCGCCACGTCACTCGTCAGAAAATACGCAAAATGTCGCACTCACTCGGGCGATCATGGTTAGCATACTCAACGGTGCGGACAGAGGGCAGAATGGAAAAACAATGATCATTTCCGTGTCGATTGATGGCAGGCCGCAAAAAAACAATTTTTAAATTCAGAATTGCAGCTCTAAACGTAGGGCAATTGCTTTGAACAATTGCGCGAATCAATGCTTTGCTCCCTTTAAAAGGTCCTTCACGCCTAAGGTTCTTGTGTAGAATTTGATCTATATGCTAAACGAACGCGCTCAAAATTTACTTAAAGTCCTGGTCGAACGCTACATCATCGACGGCCAGCCTGTCGGCTCACGTTCGCTTTCCAAGTATTCCGGCCTCGAATTAAGCCCCGCTTCAATCCGAAACATTATGGCGGACTTGGAAGATTTAGGTCTTATTACTAGCCCGCATACCTCCGCAGGCCGCATACCAACGCCACGCGGATATCGGTTATTCGTAGACACGCTGCTCACGATAAAGCCGCTCCAACAACAGGAACTTCGGGATCTGAAACAACAGCTCCACCCCGATGACCCGCAAAGGCTGGTTAATTTAGCGTCCCAGCTGTTGTCTGATCTCACACATTTTGCCGGTGTCGTCATGGCCCCTCGCCGCCGGACTGCTTTTAGGCATGTCGAGTTCCTGAATATTTCCGAGAAACGGATTCTGCTTATTATCGTTTCCACCGATGGAGACGTACAGAATCGGATTATTCTTACCGATCGCCCATTCAATCCGGCGCATTTAGTCCAAGCAGCAAATTATCTGAACCAAAATTACGCCGGCCAAGATTTCGACACTGTCCGCGAGCGTCTTGGACTTGAGCTGCGCGACTTGCATCAAGATATTTCCCGGTTAATGACGGCTGTTGTGGATACCGGCGGCGAAGGGCAAAAATCAGGTCGCACCGACCTAGTCCTTACCGGAGAGCATAAGCTGTTAAACGTGCAGGATCTATCATCGAACATGGAAAGCCTGCGCAAATTGTTTGCGGTATTTGAAGAAAAGACCTCCCTGATGCAATTGCTAGAAGTCAGCAGCCATGCGGATGGCGTCAAAATATTTATCGGCGGCGAATCCAATTTGGCGCCCTTCGATGATGTGAGCGTAGTTACCGCGCCATACGAAGTGGATGGCCAAATTCTCGGCACCGTTGCAGTAATCGGGCCGACGCGGATGGCTTACGAGCGCGTAATTCCTATTGTGGACGTGACGGCGAAACTGCTGTCGAGCGCCCTCTCCTACTAAAGCCTGTTATGGGGGGAGAATACCCCTCTCCTAATTCCGTTTCGTGTTAGAAACGAGACGCGAAGATGGAGTTCAGACAGTAAAACCGCTACGGCAAGCGATAGCTAACAAAGTATCGGTTCTATCATGAAATGGAATGAAAATGCGGTATCTCCCCGAACCAAGCTTTTCTCACGACGCGATTCGTAAAATCGGCGTTCTACTCGTAAATTTAGGCACGCCCGATGAGCCTTCGGCACCTGCGGTACGCCGCTATTTGAAACAATTTTTAAGTGATCCACGAGTGGTGGAAATTCCTCGGATCATTTGGTGGATGATTTTGAACGGCATCATTCTCAATACACGGCCCAAAAAATCCGCAGCGAAGTACGCAAAAATTTGGACGCGCGATGGCGCGCCGCTTTTAGTCCATACCCGCCGCCTAGGGCAATTGCTGCAAGGCTACTTAGGCGAAGCGCGAAAAACAGCGCCTTTACTCGTAAGAGTCGGTATGCGCTATGGTAATCCGTCTATCCCCAGCGCCATTGCCGAACTCAAGGCGCAACATTGCGACCGTATTCTCGTCTTGCCGCTTTACCCGCAATACGCGGGCAGCACGACCGCCAGCAGTTTCGAAGCCGTCGCACAAGCAATCTCTAGTTACCGGAACGTGCCCGGCTTGCGTACCATTCGCCATTATCATGACCATCCCGCCTATATTGGCGCTCTGGCGAATAGCGTGCGCACCTATTGGGCGCGGCACGGCAAGCCCGACAAGCTACTCATGAGCTTTCACGGCGTGCCGCAATTTACACTTGAGCAAGGCGACCCATATCATTGTGAATGCCAAAAAACCGGACGGCTGCTGGGTGAAGCTTTAGGACTTACCAAAGAGCAGTACGTCATTTCTTTTCAGTCGCTCTTTGGTAGAGCCGAGTGGATAAAACCTTACACAGAACCAACGCTTAAAGAACTAGCTAAAAAAGGCGCCGAGCGAGTCGATGTAATCTGCCCCGGTTTTCCCGTGGATTGCCTGGAAACCTTGGAAGAAATCGCCATCGAAGGCAAGGCGACTTTCCTTAGCGCAGGCGGTAAGGATTTCAACTACATTCCTTGTTTAAACGAAGACGATATGTGGGTGAAGGCGCTTACTAATATTGCGTTGGAAAACCTGCAAGGATGGATTGATGAAACTGGTGACCGAGCGTTAATGCAAGACGACGCGATGGCAACGATGACGCGCGCAACGACCATGGGCGCATCACAGTAATAGAGCGATCCTCCCCCGAGTTGCCCCCAAATGTGGCCCCGACGTCGCCACGACTAGGGGCTTCCGCATTTGAGGGTAACGGCGCAGTACATTCAGTCGAAATTCCCGATATGGAGTCGTCAAAAATTATGGCGAGCGATTAACCATATTTCAAATTTGAGTTGCTTTGCCTCACGTTCCATCAAGACTTCTTTCAAAATTGGAATAGGCAAATTTCCCACCAATAAATCCTTTTATTACTCAAACACTTAAAATACAACTTATTATAGAAGTTGGCCTTTTTCTTGCTTAAGATGATGAATATAAATAAAAGGTAGGGGGCATTATGGCCGTAATACTCGACGATTTTGACCTAGACCAATTACTAAAAAAACTTGAGAACGACAGATATCCTCACCAACAAGGTGCTCGTGTTCCAGGAAAGGAAATTGATGATTTTTTAAAACAGTTGGAAACAAATGGCGAAGTCAAAGTAAGCAAGGACGGGGACGGCGATGATGTATATACATTCGACGCAAAATATCGCGACGAACATGCACTGACTGAAGCGCTAAAACCGCAGTGGGCAAATTTTAAAGAAGCTGCGCATCTTGCCGAACAACGTCAATACAAGGTTGAACAAAACCAAAGCTACGCTCCACAAACACCATTAGTAAGCAGTCGCGATTCGGGATTCTTTGAAGAGATGCCGCCACATTCCGATTTCGATACCGAAAAATCGGAAGAAACTCACGTTCAACATGACGTAGATCACAGTGATTTTGGGAATCCCAGCTCTCCCGCAGACGAGGCATATCTTGCCGAACAACGTCAATACAACGTTGAACAAAACCAAAGCAACCCGCCACAAACACCATTAGTAAGCAATCGCGATTCGGGATTCTTTGAAGAGACGCCGCCACATTTCAATTCCGATACCGAAAAGCCGGAAGAAACTCACGTCGAACATGGCGTCGATTACACCGATGTTTGGAACCCTAGCGCTCCTGCGATGGGAAGTACTTTTGGCTCAGACGCGTATGATATCGACGATAGCTCTACTATTTCCTCTGCACGTTCAGAGTCTCGAAACTCTAGCCGGAGCTTTAATTCGTCAACAGCAACAGCAACGACTTCCCCAGCAACATCCCGTCCGACCACGCCTGGGCTATCAACAAAAGTTGATGCAGGTTCAACGGTCACAAAACAAGAATCACCAATTGAGGACGCTTTCCATATCGGTGCCGAGGATCAGCCTACGACTACTGTAGTGCTTACCTATGCCACATCCTCCATGAATCCGGATTTAATGGAATACAGCACCACTTCAACTGATTTGAGGGTACAAGCACTTGTAACGGCTACTAATAAATTCACTAGCGATATCGCTAATAAAATGCAGAATGTGGCAGAAAATCCTGCGCAAGTTAAGGAACTGACTGATTCGTTGAACGAACGTTACAACGACATGATTGTAGACATTGCAAATATTTCGGACGGCGTGCAGCCGCAGGTGCTTCAGTCATCCCAAGTACAAACAACCAAACCTTCGAGTCTTAATTCTTCAATATCAACTGCGCCCACCTCAGAATTATCACGATCTAGCTCGCCATCAATAACGTCTTTCGAGGATATCGATCCTTCAGCAGACGAATTCAGCCACGTTGATGATGAGATTGAAGATGATATTGAGGAAGCCCAGATTGTTGAAGCAACGGTCGACAGAATACAAGTAGTAAAACCATCCATAATCGATTATTCCACTATTTTTAATTCTCAAGCTAACGAGCCTTCAGCGGATGAGTTCATCCAGCTTGAGGAAGCAAAGGCCGCCCGAGTAGTAGCATCAACCGAAATCCGTGGGCTCACTGTTTCTAACTCTCAAGCTAAAGAACCATCAGCGCACGAACTCACCTTGCTTGAGGAAGCAAAGGCTGCCCAAGTAACAGAACTAACCGACATCGATCTTGCCACTACTCCTACATCTCAACCTACGGAGCCTTTAGTAATTACACATACACCATATGAAGGTGATTCAACTTTAAAGATACATAGCACCACTTCACCTGACCCAAGAATAAAAAAAGTAGTGGATGATGCTAATAAATTCACTATTGATGCCTATCATCTAATGCAACGGGCAGAACGGGATGGGAACGTTGAGAAATTGCCCAATCTGATTGGTGCAGTCGAAAAACATTACCAAGCAATGGAATCAACGATCGCAGTCGTGCATGGTCGTCAACCGACTCTCCAAGCACAAGCGACCGCCCCGTTACCTGCTACACCCTTGAGCCAGCATTCCCCCACTCCGGCCCCTCAACCAGAGCAACCGCAAAATAGTCCGACCGCGGTAGATGCAATTGAATCCTATAAGATCACGGATCCAACATTCGGAGATGCATACACCGTCTACACCACAAAAGACCCTTCGGAACAATCGCAGCGCTTTGTTGATCAGGCGAACGCTAAGGTTAGCGAGTTATTAACAATCACCAGAAATAGCATAGGGAACCCCGATGCATATAACACGAACAGTAAACTCCTTAACTCATATTACAACGAAGTAAACAAAGCCGTCGCTGCGTTTAATGACCGCAAGCGTCACCCTCTTCAACAGCACCCAACACAAGCTGTAATTGATCACGACGTTCTCGCCTTAGCAGCCGCTCAAAAATACGTAAAAGAAAACATGCGCGCAGCGAACGGCGCACATCAATTTTCAGGCGGTATAAACCCAGAAGCTTTAACCGAGCAGACTGAGGGAGAACATACCCTTGTTCCGGTACACATGAACGATACGCACACTTGGGGTGTTGAAGTACCTCACCCCTCTAAAAATCCGCCTCAGAAACGATTTGGAAAGTTATTGAAGGCAGTAACCAGTCTCCTCCTCCAGAAACTCGGTAAAATGCCGGTGATAGGAGAGATAATAAAAGTAGATATGAGTCGCTCACAAAATCAAACCCAAGATCAGAGTCAACATATCGCTGAGGGACAAGCAAAAAAACCAGGGAAAGCGCATTAAGCGTAAGTAGCGCATACAGCAATTAACTGTCCTAGCCCTCCTTTTCTAAAGGAGGGCATTTTCTAAACTGTGCTATCTACCGTTGTGATTTACATGTCATATGAAATTCTCATACGCCCACTCTTGATTTTGATAGCCTTGATCTGCAGGCCATCAAGCTCACCGGTGCGAGTGACATGCGTTCCACCGCAACCAACAGCGTCATAGCGACCAATCTTTACGTGACGCATGCCATCATTCGGATTGTGCAAAATTGCCACCATAACATCCGAAGCAATTACCTCGGCAAGTGTGGCGGAAATGTCAGCCGACAGATCGGTAACGTCAATGCATAAATTCTGTTCAACACCGCATTCCACCCTGCACTCACCCGGCCAGTGATGTCCGCGATCGGGCGCAACATGTGGGTATTTTTTTTCAATCACCGCTGCAATCAAATGTCCTCCGGTGTGGCATCGAGAATTCAAATCACGCCACGCCTTGTCGATGATCATTGCGGTCTTTTCTCCGGCACACAAACCAGCTTGCTCAACATAATGGCGTGTTTCACCGCTCTCTCGATGCAATAACACATCAACGACCTGCAATTCACCGATTGATCCACGATCGCTTCGTTGTCCGCCACCGGCGCGGTGAAAAAGCGTTCGATCTAAAATTAAGTAGGGACGGCCATCGTTTCCGGCGCTAAGAATAGTGGCTTCGCCAGACAACGATGAGTCGGTCAAATATTGAAGAAAAGTCATGATAATTTTTCCTTGAAAATACTAAACAGGCGCTTGAAAACAGTCCCTGGTTTTATTCCCAGGGACTGTGTTTGTTTAAGAAAACAACGTCAACGGAGACGCTGGTCCGCGATACCCGATAAAGGTGCTAGCTGCTACACGCGTGCCCGCAAGAATTGGGCGTACTGCATGGATGCGACGTGCGTTAAACAAAATCAAATCACCTTTTTCAGGTACCACAACTAAACATGGCGGTGGAATTACGCTTTCGTTAATCGCATACCTGCCATCCACTTGCGCGTGGTCATGATCAGCTTTATTCGTGAAACCGAAGTCCCACAAAATCAACTCACCGCCAGCGTCGGCGCGACGCAAATGAACGTTCACCGCGAATTGACTAATTAACGACCATGCCACTTGGGATGTTGGAATATCCCAATGGGTTGAATCCTGATGTGCTAATGCTTTCGATCCTGTACCGAACACTCTCACAAGCCCGGAATTAACAAGGCGTCCATGAAAATTTTCTAACATTGAGCCTGCTGGCCATACCTCCTGAAGTATTAATCGCACTTGATCGATTGGCGCCAAGTAAGGATAAATGGCATCGCGCACAGCACGGATCGACTTCGGCGCGGTTGTGTAGTAATTTTCTAGCATTGATGGATCGTTAGCCGCATCGAACAACGCCTTGCCGGCGAATCGTTGGAGCGTTGGTTCAACTGCGTAGCTATCCAAATCCGGATTTCCAATGACAAGTTTCGAGATCTTGTCGCAGAGTTCGTCCGGATAAAACCCGCTAACACGAATAGCGAGAACATCCGATGCGTTTAACGCTTCAAGATCAGAAACTTTCAAATCATAGAGACTAGAAACCGATAACAGAAAATCATCATTCGCTGCTTTTACCCCTAAAAAAGAGGCATCCATTGATTTAGATTTGGTATTCATCACGTTCTCCCGAAAGAAGCTCTCTTGGTTACTTGCTTGCTGCTCCGAGCTTAAAGAGCATGGGAGTCAATATAGGGTTTTAGAAGATTGCATTCCCCTACTCGAAGGACTCTCTTTTCAGGCATCACTGGCCTTCGAATACCGGACTCGGCCTCTTCTTGCGAAATTTACCTGCTTCAAACGCAGGCAAATTTCGCAAGACAAGTGAACTGTTTTTTGGCCCGAGTTCACGTGTTAGCGTTCTAATGTCAATTACTCGGGACTTATGCAACACCGCCCCAGCAGCGTTACTTCTCCTTGCCGTACAAGTTTGTACTGTCTGCGTCGGCGCGCCTTGCTGGGACAATTTTGCGTAAGTCCTCTTAACTCTTAGGAGATTTTCGATGGCCAATAAAACGCAAGATCAGAATGATCTGACAGACAAAAGTGTCGGCAGCAAAGTGCTCGCGCTAATTCCACTGGGCATCGCTCTGAACATACTGCTTGGCACAGCGATCCACACATTGAAGATGCCGATTTACATGGACGCCTGCGGGACGATTCTTGTCACTCTGTTAGCTGGATGGCGCGCTGGCGTGGTTGTCGGCGTAGCAAGCTTTCTTTTAGGTGGCATGCTTACCAATCCGGTGCTGCCTTGGTTCGCGGGCACCCAGGCCGCTATCGCGCTGTATACCCATTTCGTCGCTTCGCGTGGCGGTTTGCGTACTTATCCGCGCATCATCCTTTCCGGGATTGGCTTAGGCGTCGTCGCCGGCGTTGCCAGCGCGCCGGTCATCGTTTATCTCTTTGGCGGTATCACAGGTAGCGGCCCATCGCTAATCGTTGCGTTCATGCTGGCGAGCGGGAAAAGTATTCTTAACTCCGTGCTGCTATCAGGCCTTGCGGCGGAACCATTGGATAAAACGCTGCAACTGCTATTAGCGGTATGGCTGTTGAGAGGTATGCCTCGTACCTTGTTACAAAAATTCGATAGCCGTCTGCTGGCAACCAACGGACTTACCAATGCCGCGTATAGATGAAATGCGTTATCCCCATCCCATCGCACGACTTGTCGCGACGGGGTTGGGCATAGCCGGGGTACTTCTAACGAATAACCTCCCACTGCTCGCGGTGGGAGTATTTTTCGGCGTAATGCCGATCATGCTGGTGGCTGGCACCATACGGCCTTTTCTGCGTTTTGTTTTAGCAGTGGTATTGCCGATCGCGATAGCCCTTCTATTTGTTTGGGGATGGCTGGTTGGCGCGCCGCCGGGCGTTCCCATTGGCTCGGCGCCTATAGAAGGAATGGCGTATGCAGGTGTGATTAGCTTGCGCCTTATATTACTGGGAGGTATTGGTCAGCTATGTTTGATGACCGTGCGACCAGGCGATCTGCCAGCAACCTTGCGTTCTATCGGCATTAAAGGCGATGCGCTGGTGATTGCACTGGCAAGTTACGCGTTGGTACCCGAGTTACGCTTACGCATGGAACAGGTAATCACTGCACGCCATGCACGCGGTTTGTTACCGAACCGAAATGTCATCACGCGCATTAAGCATTTTCCTTTCATGCTTCGGCCCTTGTTCGGATGGGTGCTACGATCGGCATTGCAACGAACTGAAACGTGGCGTCAGCGTGGGCTTCGCTTCGACACGATGGGTAACGTTCTGCATGTCAGCCAAAAACACAGTGCGATGGTTATTGCTTTATCTCTACTCTGGGTATCAGCCGTTTTATTTACGAAGTATGTATAGAACGAAATAGGAATTTTTAGAGGTACGTATGGGTTATCCGCAAGAACAACATGCAACGCTGCGCGAAATAAGTCATCAAGCAATCACGCTTGTGGATGGCCCGAATTTCAGCGGTCGAACCGATTACATGCGTGCCGCGATAGATGCAGATAATGGCAAAAGCAACGGCCCGTCTATTTATATCGGCCCGGAAGTTTATAATTCCGTGTCCGGCCTGACGACTAGCGTTATTGATGAATTACGGCTGCATGCTACGGAAAATATAGCTGGCACATCGGTAGGCGAGCTGGCCGCTCAACTGGGCTTGCTCGATTTAAGTGAACGCAATCCGTTTTCTCTTTCCGGCGGCGAACAGGCGGCCCTCGTCATGGCGAGCACATTGGCGCTCAATCCACGCTGCATCGCCATAGACTGCGCCCTTGAGCAGATGGATCGTGTTCTGAAATCGCTGCTTTTCGCTTGGCTGTCGAATCCAGAAAACACCGACACGATGAAGTTATTGTTCGCGGATAATCGGATGATCGAGTCACGCGATTCAATCATCGGACCGCGAATAAGCCTCCAACGGAAATCCGTTAACGAGCCACAGCGTCAGGCAAACATATTGCCAATCGAGCCTTTGCTCCCAACTCTAGGTGACGATTTTAATTTGGCACCTTGGAAGGATTCGGAGCCTTGTGAGGTGAATGTCGACGCGCTGAGTTTTTCCTATGGAAAAGGGATTCCCGCGCTTAACAATATATCGGCCACATTCAAGCCTGGTGGTATTTACCTGTTGAATGGACGCAATGGCGCGGGAAAAAGTACGCTCGCCAAAGTATTATCGGGTGTGCTAAAACCAAACACCGGTGAAATACGCAGCAATGAAATACCGGTGCAACCTTGGAAAACGCCAGGGAGATTATTTTCCTATCACTTTCAAAATCCGGATTTGCAGTTGTTTTCCACAACCGTATTCGAAGAACTTCAAAGTGGACTTGCCTGGCGGCCATTAGCAGCTAGCAAGCAGGAAGAACGTGTCATGCAAATTGCAAAAATGTTCGGACTAACAGGCTTGATGAATGAGCATCCATTGGATCTGCCATTCGTATTACGAAAACGCGTAGCGCTAGCAGCGACATTGGTCATGGGCACGCCGTGGATGATTCTCGATGAACCAACGCTCGGACAAGACGATCAATCGGCAGCAACCATTGCGGCGCTGATAAAAGAGATGGCGGCACACGGCACTGGCGTGATCATCATTTCGCATTCGACATGGTTTGCAGATTTTTTCGATGCGACGCCGATGAGTCTCTTGCATGGAAAACTAACAATTGAATAATCCATTTCTCATTAGCAGGATTTACGCAAAACCGTCCCGGCAAGGGTTGAGCAGGGGTTTCGAGCCGCATGCTGCGAGCCTGCGAAACGGTTTGCGCATGCAAGCGCAAACGCGCCCTGCAAGGGTGACAACGCAGACAGTACAAATAGGCGTAGCAGGGGTTTCGGGGAGCATGCTCCCCGCCTGCGAAGCGATTTGTGTGTGCAAACACAAATGCGCCCTGCAAGGGCGGCAAGCGATACCCGACAAAGCATCTTTTCTAATGAGAAATGGCATAAGCGGCGAAATACCAATCGGGCAAAACGACAATGCATATTCAACCATTATCCTGGAGCGACGGGTGTAAAGAAATCGGGAGAGTCAATTCCGAATTAGCCCTCATCTTCCAAAGCATTTCCGCTGACCCAAGCATTGCTTCCAATGTTTACGAAGGGACGCCGTTCATCAAGGCGAGTTACTCCTATGGAAAGCCAATTTTGGTCGATGGCGTATTTAAGTCCCCATGCGATTGCCCGAAATGCCACTTGCTAGCTAACCAGTTTAGCGACCGCGTTCCACTTGGCTTAGTGCTGCAAAAAAGTTTCGAGATCATAAAAAAAATAGAAGTCACTCGCCGCCAAAAAACCATCAATGGTATTGAGCCGTTACGTCTACTCAAAACAGGGGAGATTTTCGGCGTATTTGAAACCTTGGATGCACTTCTTGGTCGGACGCCTCGCCCTGCGCCTTGGAACATTTACGCGGGAGCGCGAACGATCGAGGTCGCATCCACGGCCAATGACGGTTTCCTCTACCACATCGATAAATTCTCCTCGTCCAATCGGAGTTTCTACGACGACAAAGACAATACAATTCTGAATTGGTGGAAACTGTTGCAAAATTTGTCGAGTCACTGGCATCTGAGCTGGTCCGCCGATGCGCTGTTGATTTCGCCAAACTTACTGATGAAAATACCGCCGGGGTCAATGAGCGACCTGTATTTGAAGTATCTGTATAAGGTCGGTTATCAGCAACAGGAAGATTTGATCAACGATCTACCGTTAACCCATAACACTGGAAGATTGACGGACGACGCGCAAATTCATAATTTCCGGCACATTCTTTCTATTGCGAATGGCCGAAAAATTGCATATCGCCCAGCTACAAGCGATGATTCGCTCGGGCCTTTTATCGAGATTTTAAGAGGACTGTCGGAAGATTTGCCGAGAACCGATAATTACCACTTCCCGTTTTTGCTTGTGCCTTCTTATCTGGAGGCTTCCGAAAGCGAACTGGACTATGGCTATCATTCAGTGAATCATCCATGCTTCGGCCTAGGCGAAAAACTTGCCGCCGGTCTGGATAATATTTGGTATGAAATTGAACGGCAAAGTAAAAGACAAAGAGAAAATTTTCCATTGAACGTAAACGCTTCCAATGTATTCGGCGCGGACAGCAACACTACGCGCTACGTCGACGGGTATTCAGATTTTCTTACCCAACATTTCGCAAGCGATTTTGCCGAACAACGGAAGATTGCCGCCGCAAAAAAATGGAAAGGAATCGGCATGCAACAGCCATCCAATGATTTAAAAAACAGGCCGCTGTTGGACAAAGGGTTTTTCAAAGCCTTTGCGCGCATCGTCGTCGCGAAAAACTGATTGAGTATGCCCAGACAGTTTCAAGCACTTCCTGTTTTGGAAAGTCTCGTCGAAAACATCGCCCATCGGCTCGATGGCGTCATGGTCGTTGCCACCCAGCATCTTCTTGAAACAACCGGTAGTTTGATAGAGGCGCTAACCAGCCTCGGCGTTGCGGCTAATGACATTCATCTTATAGGCAAGCGATATTCGACCAACGCGGATGTTCGACACCGGCTCACGGCGAGCGGCGTGCATGTTTATGAGAATTGCACCCCTCGCCCGTGGCAAGGTTTCGCCGATGCATTCACCATCGATATCGAGCAGTTATGGCGTGTGGTACAAGCCGATCTTGCCAATAAGGCAATTCATACTTTAATTGTTTTAGACGACGGCGGACGCTGTCTTTCCCATATCCCGCCTCGGCTAAAAAGCCGAATCGGCGAAGTAAAGGTGGTTGGTGTCGAGCAAACCACGAGCGGTTTGCAAAACGGTACTGGCCATTGTCCGCTAATCCGTGTGGCCGATGCCGCAGCAAAAAAATATCTGGAGTCACCGTTAGTCGCTGCGGCTGTCTTCGACAAGCTGCGCGCTCATCTTGATGCAGGCATCAGTCAGAATCCCAAATTCAAATATGGCGTGATCGGCATGGGCAGTATCGGCAAGGCGATCGCCGACTATCTAGACAAAATCGGGCTTCCATTTTACGTATATGACCGAAATCCCGATCTAGCTGAAATATTCCCTGCCAATTGGTGCCATGAATTAACGACACTATTATCGCAATCGGACGTCGTCTTCAGTTGCACGGGAGAAGATGTGTTCCAAGATTTGAAACACATTGAACAGTTACAAGGCGACCGCACATTCATTAGCTGTTCTTCAGAAGATAGAGAATTTTTATCTATTCTGAAACGCTGGGCATGGCGCGATGCACCGGGCTTTAATCCCCTAGATACCATTCAAATTACGCTGCCCCAAAGCAGCCTGACTCTTTTTCGTGGCGGGTTTCCAGTTAATTTTGACGGATCCGAAGAGTCCGTACCCGCAGCCGATATTCAACTCACGCGCGGATTGCTGCTTAGTGCTGTTATTCAGGCCGCCGCAAACAATCCGCGCGCCGGATTGAAGAGCCCCTGCTTAATGCTTGATCCCACGCTTCAAGCTTTTGTGGTCCGCGAATGGCGCCAATTCAAGTCATATCCGATGCCCCCCCTGCTGATTGATCAATTTAACGATCTCGCCTGGATCACCAAAAACTCAGGCGGCATGCCAGATGACGGCAATAACTTCACTATTCCTCTGAAAAAATTTCCCGCAGGCTCTTGAAATCACCGTCCCCCACCCTAATAGTGAGTTAACCAACGCAATGGAGTTATAAGCATGCAAGACAAAGAACCGCAGAACTCTCAATCAGGTGGAATTGAATCCACCTCACCAGTTACACAAACCACCGCCGCCAATGATCCCGCGTCGGAAGCAGAAGCGGAGACCAACTTTGCCGTGGATCTCGAAAAGCAGCTATCTGACGCGCTTTCTGAAGCCGGCAAGCTCAAAGACGCCTTACTTCGCGCAGCAGCCGATAGCGACAATATGCGCAAGCGGGCGCAAACAGATATTTCCAACGCCCACAAATTCGCCTTGGAAAATTTCTCCAATGCCTTGCTACCGGTAAAAGACAGCCTTGAAGCCGCATTGGGCATTGAAAACGCCACTGTTGAAAGTTATAAAAATGGCGTCGATTTGACCTTAAAGCAACTTGATAACGTACTCAGCAAATTCAACATTACCGAGATCAACCCCGTCGGCGAGAAATTCGATCCGCATCGGCATCAAGCCATGGCAATGGTTGATTCTGAACAGAACGCCAATACCGTCGTCGCTGTGATGCAAAAAGGCTACTCGCTAAACGACCGCGTTCTTCGGCCGGCATTGGTCACTGTTGCCAAACCAAAAACGGATGCATAAAAGCGCTCAATCGATTTTTGGGCTTCTTTCCAAACCGTAGCGAGCGGTGCGAGGTTGAGGGGAGGAGCGGAAACGTACATGAGTACGTTGAGCACCGGAGCCTCAACCTCGCGTCGCGCAGTAGGTTTCGAAAGAAGTCTATTGAATTTTGGAAGATAAATCCCACTTATAGACTCACATAGATATTTTAGAACCTCGGGAAGGAAACAATCATGGCAAAAATTATCGGTATTGATCTCGGAACCACTAATTCCTGCGTATCAGTTATGGAAAACGGCGTACCCAAAGTTATTGAAAACTCAGAGGGCGCACGCACAACGCCATCCATCGTCGCTTACCAAGAAGATGGCGAAGTTCTCGTTGGCGCCTCAGCCAAGCGGCAAGCAGTCACTAATCCGCAAAACACATTATTTGCAGTAAAACGGTTGATCGGTCGGCGCTTCAACGAAGATATCGTTCAGCGGGACATCAACATGGTCCCCTACAAAATCGCCAAAGCTGACAATGGCGATGCTTGGGTTGAAGTGCGCGGCCGCAAAATCGCCCCACCTGAAGTATCCGCGCAGGTCTTGAAAAAGATGAAAAAGACCGCCGAAGACTATCTTGGCGAAGAAGTGACTGAAGCAGTCATTACCGTTCCCGCTTACTTCAACGACTCCCAGCGTCAAGCAACCAAGGACGCCGGTCGTATCGCTGGTTTGGATGTCAAGCGCATTATTAATGAGCCGACCGCAGCAGCACTTGCCTTCGGTTTGGACAAAAAAGAAGGCGACCGCAAAATCGCGGTTTATGACTTAGGCGGCGGTACATTCGATGTCTCGATTATCGAAATTGCTGAAATTGACGGCGAACATCAGTTCGAAGTGCTTTCCACCAACGGCGATACTTTCCTGGGCGGCGAAGACTTTGACTTACGCATCATCGATTTCCTGGCCGATGAGTTCAAGAAAGACAGCGGCATCGACTTACGCAAAGATGTGCTTGCGTTGCAACGTCTGAAAGAAGCAGCGGAAAAAGCCAAAATCGAACTGTCATCTTCACTCCAAACCGACGTTAATCTGCCCTACGTAACTGCAGATGCTTCAGGTCCAAAACACTTGGCAGTCAAACTGACCCGCGCCAAATTGGAAAGCCTGGTAGAAGATCTGATCCAAAAAACCATGGAACCTTGCCGTATCGCCATCAAAGATGCAGGCGTGAAGATTTCGGAAATTTCCGACGTTATCTTGGTTGGCGGTCAATCCCGTATGCCTAAGGTACAAGAATTGGTTAAGGAAATCTTTGGCCGCGAACCACGTAAGGACGTCAACCCGGATGAAGCCGTTGCCATTGGCGCTGGTATCCAAGGTGGCGTGCTCAAGGGTGACGTGAAAGATGTTCTACTGCTGGATGTAACACCGCTATCACTGGGTATCGAAACCCTTGGTGGCGTGATGACCAAACTCATCCCGAAGAACACCACGATTCCGACCAAAGCAAACCAAGTGTTTTCCACCGCCGACGACAATCAAACGGCAGTTACGATTCACGTCTTGCAAGGTGAACGGGACGTCACATCAAGCAATAAGAGTCTTGGCCAATTCAACCTGACCGACATTCCCCCAGCACCGCGCGGCATGCCACAGATTGAAGTAATTTTTGATATCGATGCGAACGGCATCTTGCATGTTTCCGCTCGCGATAAAGCAACAGGCAAGGAAAGCAAGATCACCATCAAGGCAAATTCCGGTCTTTCAGAAGACGAAATCAAGCGCATGGTAAAAGAGGCTGAAATCCATGCCGAAGAAGACAAAAAAATACTGGAACTTGTTGGCGCGCGTAACCAACTCGACAACTTGATTCATTCGGTATCAAAACTACTAAAGGATCATGGCGACAAGGTAGATGGCGACGAAAAAGCCAAAATCGAATCTGCACTTGCCGAAGCACAAGAAGCAGTCAAGAGCGATGACAAGAGCGTAATCGAAGCCAAGTCTCAAGTACTGGCTGAAGCCTCACATAAACTTGCTGAGAAGATGTATGCTGAGCAGCCCGCACCGGGACAAAGCGCCAATGAACCACGTGCTGAGACAAGCAGCAATAAGCAGGATGAAAATGTGGTCGATGCTGAGTTCGAGGAAGTAAAAGAAGGCAAGAGATAAGCTAGTAAATTTGAAGGATGGGTGGCGTGAGATATAGCCCATCTTGATGACGCCGAGGCGCGGAGGACGCAAAGTATTACTCTGCGCCTCCGCGCCTCTATGTTAACGACGGCTAAAGTAAATCATGGCAACGATGGCAAAAAAAGATTACTACGAGGTCCTCGGTTTAAATCGCGATGCATCCGAGGAAGAGATCAAAAAGGCTTACCGCAAGCTGGCAATGAAACACCATCCGGACCGCAATCCAGATAACCCAAACGCCGAGGAGCATTTCAAGGAAGCCAAGGAAGCTTACGAGATGCTGTCCGATCCCAATAAGCGCGCGGCTTACGATCAGTACGGCCATGCAGGTGTCGATCCGCAATCCGGCATGGGGGGCGGCCAAGGTTTTGGCGGTGGTTTCGCAGATGCCTTCGGGGATATTTTTAGCGACATATTCGGCAGCAGCGGTCCACGCAACCGGTCGAGTGTTTATCGCGGCGCCGATTTACGTTACAACCTCGAAATCGGACTGGAAGAAGCCTCACGTGGCGTAGAAACAAAAATTCGCATCCCAACGTTGGAAGAATGCGAAACCTGCCATGGTTCAGGCGCGAAATCCGGTACAGCGCCAACCACTTGCCCGACCTGTCATGGTCAAGGACAAGTGAGATTGCAACAGGGCTTTTTCTCCATTCAACAAACCTGTCCGCGCTGCCATGGCGCCGGTAAGGTCGTTACCGATCCATGCAAAACTTGTAGCGGCGCGGGTCGTCTTAAGCGCCAAAAAACCTTGGCAGTTAAGATTCCTGCGGGTGTTGACGAAGGCGACCGCATTCGTCTATCCGGCGAAGGCGAAAGTGGTGTTAATGGCGGCCCTCCGGGCGATTTATACGTCGTTATCCAAATTCGCGCTCACCCTGTATTTCAGCGAGAGCAAAATGACCTGCATTGTGAAATGCCGGTTAGTTTTACGGTGGCCGCTTTGGGTGGAGAAATCGACATTCCGACCTTAGATGGTCACGCAAAAATCAAAATTCCGCCGGAGACGCAATCAGCGCAGGTGTTCAGACTTCGGGGCAAAGGTATTAAGGGCGTACGCAGCAACACCCACGGAGATTTACTTTGCCATGTAGTGGTGGAAACGCCTGTAAAGCTCACAGATCGACAAAAAGAGCTGCTCCGGGAATTTGAAGATATCAATCAAAAAGACGGTGATCGCCATAACCCACGGGATAAATCGTGGATGGATAAGGTCAAGGAATTTTTTGCGCAGTAAAAAGCACGAAGCTAAAGAGGCTCCTTCCCCCAAAAGGGAATGAGCCTCTTTGCTTACATCGAACCAACGCCTAACTTAGAGCGGATTTCATATGAATGTACGGTGTCGCTGGGTTTGTTTGGGGTGCAG
>JAZKCF010000042.1:0-67019 GCA_040388195.1 Pseudomonadota bacterium | reverse complement strand
CAAGCATATGCCGAACTTCAGGTCTTGCGCGCTGCGGCTGCGTAACATCAGTTAAGAAATAGGATAACGATAGTTGAGAGTCGAGTGATGTGATCGCTCGATTAGAGGGGATAACAGGCTGCTTACTGGGTGATATTTACACCGGTGACCTCATTCCAAACGGTTTTGTCGCGTTAAGCTGTTAAAAGAAATTATTCAGCTGCTAAAAATTATCAGGGTAACGAAGAGCGTATTTTATGCAGCCAAGGAATAGAATTGTTGTGCTGCGGACGGAATTGTTCTGCCTGTGGTTCGAAGTTGTATTTTGCGAATCATGTGCATGATTGCCACACCCATCAAGATGATGCGCGCTGTACGGAAGGATTTGAAGTCGGGCATTAACCGCGTAACTTGTTTAATGGCGCGATAGTCTTGCTCAATGATGTTGTTGAGATATTTTTTCTCTGACGCTTGAATTAACGGACTTGAACTACAGTGCGAGAGGTGGGTGGTGGTTGCAGACGTCCGTCACTGCCGTAGCCGCTGGGAGCGCCAGCTGCCTGATGCAATACGTTTAAGCTTCGTTCAGTTTGCTTTAAACGTATTTGTGCGATCGTTTCATTAAGCTGATGTTCTTTGTGGGCTTGTTGCCACGACGCCAGCACTTGAGACCACAAACGGTAACAAACTTTGGCTAAATCTTTATGCGTGGCGAAAAGGCGCGTCATGCTTGCTGGATCGGCGCCGAAGCCTGCGGATTTTATGCAATCGGTGCGCTGCCCGACAATTTTGTTAAGACAATCCATTAGCACGGCTTTTTCCGCAGCGCAGTTAGAGACTTCATCTATGTTGCCTTCGGTTAACGCGGTTTGTTCGCGTGGCAACAGTATCAATAACTGGGCAAGACCTTGTTGTTCTTGTTCTAGCAAGGCGCCCAAAGTTACCGCCGAAAGAGGAGACGTAAGCACTACTTTTTCTGTCCATTCACTAATTCTTGAACGCTGGCGAGCAATTTATCGGCTACGGCGCCCGCATTCACTGTAAAGCGGCCTTCAGTGATTGCTTGCTTGATCTCATCAACTCGTTTCGTGTCGAAATCGGAGGACGAAGAAGCCAAGCTTGATTCAAAAGCGTGCAATTGACGGGATAGTTCGCTTATTTGTATTTGCTCGCCGCCAGACGACGAGCTCTGTTCGGGAGCCTTTGTGCCTTGGGCCTTAGTGTTGCCGGCCACATTCGAACTACTTTTGGCACCTTGCAACGCATCCAAGTTGATCTTCATAAAACCTCCGTCTGTGTATCAAGTGCCTTTTGGAAAGCTGTAGTGCTGGTTTCCATACGGCATAAAATTAAACCTATTGTCTGGTCTATCGGCACCGCTTGGAGAAACTTTAATCCAAAGCATCAAAAAATCTTAGTTAAATCTTACTCTTTTGCAGCTCTATCATCTCAGGATATCTTTCATATTCTAACTTCCACTGTCTTTCCTGGTCGTGCGGTACCGGTTACCACTTGTCCCGAAGACGTGCGCACTTGGACGGTTTGTCCAGAGTTTGCGTTACTTAGCACTTTTCCCTCAGAAGTTACCTTAAATCCTTGGCCTATGCATTCAACCCGCACGACGTCGCCTGCGGCTAATGCGTCCTCGCTTTGCAGTGCGTCTAAACGTATTGGCATCCCTGCGGGAATCGAGCGATTCAATGTTTTGCCTACCACTTGTTCGGTTTTCGTAATGACTACCGTCGGGTAGTTGGTAATGTCTAAGGTTTCCTGGCGTAAATCGGACTGCTTAAGTAAGGATTTTGCGGATAGTGGCCGGTTTGCTACCCAAATGGTTGCGCTGATTCGAATATCAACCAACATATGAAGCTGCCAAGGGCTAGGTTCCAGACAACGTATGCCGACCAAGGTACGCCCGGTAAGTTTTGAACCATTCGGCAAAAATGGTTCCAGCTGATTGCAGGCGGATATTTTTATACGTGAGTCCGGATCTTTAACCGTGATTCGGACTTCTCCTGCCTGCCCAGCCAATTGTTGTTCAAGGAAAGCCCGCGCGGTGGTTTTTAGCGTCGATGTGGTCGGAGGTGAACCCTCTTGAGCAAGTACTAAGGGAACTGCTAGCCCTAGCACCGTTCCGCAGATCAGACGGGTAAAGGAAAACTTCACTTTTACGGACTCCTTAGAATGTGCTCTATCGGCATGATCTACCCTTTTATGAAGTTTTTTATTGGTTGAAGAGCAATTAACTACATCCGGTTGTGATCCATGTCACAGACGCAGCAAATGCAAGGGCACACGCTAGCGACATTGCACCTTATTGGTATAAAGAGGGGTCGATGGAAATGCGGCTTTTTAGTTGTTCTGTTCCGGCGATCTTCACTGAGGTGAGTGCGAGAGACTATGTTCCATGATTCGACTAAAAGTAGGAAATAACCATGTTGAATAGTCTTGATGCCACTCTGCGTTTTCAGGAACAGGCACTAAAGGTGCACTCTCAGAGGCAGCAATTGATTGCTTCCAATATCGCGAATGCCGATACCCCCAATTACAAAGCTGCTGACATCAATTTTGCCGACGCGCTACGCGATGCACAGTCCGGCGTCAAAAAAACCGTTGTATTACAAACAAGCGCGCCTGGCCATATTGCATCTGCACATGGAAACAACGTTGCGCAAGTTGTTTATAGCACTGCTAGCCAACCCGCCGCTGACGGTAATACGGTCGAGATGGATGCGGAGCGGGCGCGTTTTGCCGATAACGCGGTGCGTTATGAAACGGCATTTCGCTTCCTGAATCAGCAAATCAAAGGCTTGCTCTCGGCCATACAAGGATAAGCCATGTCACTAACCAATATTCTTAATATTTCCGCGTCGGCACTGGCTGCTCAGTCTCAACGCCTTAATACGGTCGCCAGTAATCTTGCCAATGCAGAAAGTACTGCTGGCGCCGATGGCCAAGCCTATCGTGCTCGGCAAGTTATCTTTACTGCAGTGCCGCAAACAGAAAGCCCCGGAAGTGCAAGCGTCAAGGTGAGTCAGGTAGTCGAAGATCAGTCGCCAGCACGGCGTGTCTATGAGCCTAATCACCCGGCCGCTGACGAGGAGGGCTATGTCAGTATGTCTAACGTCAATGTAGTCGAAGAAATGGTCAATATGATTTCCGCATCACGTTCATATCAGAGTAATGTGGAAGTTATGAACACCGCAAAGAATCTGATGCTCAAGCTATTAACACTAGGAACCTAATCATGATCAATTCGACATCTACAGTGACTGGTACGACAGGAACAACTTCTACAACCGGAACTGCGGCAGTCCAAGAAAGCGAAGCCGGTAGCCAGGACCGTTTCCTGAAGCTTCTCGTTGCGCAAATGCAGAATCAAGATCCCATGAATCCAATGGATAACTCCGAAGTGACGAGTCAGATGGCGCAAATCAATACCGTGAAAGGTATCGAAAGGCTGAATGCGAGCGTTACTTCGATGGCTACCGGTTTTAATGCGGCTCAGCCGCTGCAAGCCGCGGCATTGGTCGGACACACCGTATTAGCGCCAGGAAGCGCCATGCAATTGAGCGGTGGTCAGGCGCAAGGCGGCGCTACGCTAGGGCAATCAGCCGAAACCGTATCGGTGGCTATTAAAGATTCAACAGGAGCAGTAATCCGCACGATGGCATTGGGGCCGCAAAAGGCCGGTGATGTGCGTTTCACATGGGATGGGGCCACCGACAGTGGTGCCGCAGCAACTAATGGTACATACCAATTCAGCGTAACGGCTCAAGCGGGTGGACAAAAGGTAGAAACCAAGGCTCTCACGGTCGCGCAGGTAACCAGTGTTACCCCAAGCGAAAAGGGTGTCACTCTGACTCTTGGTGCTTTGGGGGATTTCAGTCTCTCACAAATAAAACAAATTTTTTAAATAAAGGAGAACCATATGGGCTTCCAACAGGGACTGAGCGGTTTAAACGCAGCGGCAAAGAATCTTGATGTGATTGGTAATAATATTTCTAACGCTGGCGCAGTCGGCTTCAAAGGCGCAGCGACGCACTTTGCTGACGTGTTTGCTAGCTCGGCATCGGCAGGAGGGATAAATGTGGGTACCGGTGTGTCGGTATCCGCAGTGGACCAGACATTTAGTCAGGGTAATATTACGACGACTAATAATCCGCTCGATATTGCGATTAACGGCAAGGGATTTTTTAGGTTAAGTAATGAGAGTGGTTTAGTTACCTACGGGCGTAATGGACAATTTCAGCTGGATAAAAATGGCTACATTGTCAATGATACGGGCGCTAAGTTAACCGGTTATCTAGCCGGTGCAGGTGGCACGTTGATTACTGCGGCGCCGGTGGATTTGCAAATTAGCACTGCTGAAATTGCACCGCAAACGACAAGCACCGTAACCGCCTTGCTTAATCTTGATTCGCGCTCAAGCACGTTGACTTCCTCGGCGTTTGATTTAACCGATCCAACCACTTATACCAGTGCTACCTCAGTTGCCGTATTCGATAGCCTCGGAAATTCTCATCCCATGTCGGTTTACTTCGTAAAAACCGGCGGTGGCACATGGGATGTATACGGTGCTTTAGATGGTACTCAGATAGGTACAACCGCATTAGGAACGGTTGGTTTTACGGGCGCAGGTGCCATCGATACCACAGCAACTACATTACCCTTCAGTGTTTCTGCCGCAGTGACCAGCGGCGCTACTACGCCGCTTGCCTATACGCTTGACTTTACAGGGACGACGCAATTCGGATCTGACTTCGGGGTTAGCCAAGTAACCCAGGACGGCTTTACCTCGGGACGATTAGCTGGTTACACCATTTCTTCAGACGGCATTATTCAAGGTCGTTACTCTAACGGCCAAACTAAAACACTGGCACAAGTTGCGCTTGCTGACTTCACTAATCCGCAAGGGTTGCAGCCGCAAGCAAATAGCGTGTGGACCGAGACAGCACAATCGGGAACTGCGTTAGTTGGTACGCCAAATAGCGGTAATCTCGGTGCCTTGCAGTCTGGGGCAGTTGAGGAATCCAATGTGGATTTAACGGCCGAATTGGTCAACTTGATTGCCGCACAGCGGGCTTATCAAGCTAATGCGCAAACGATTAAAACGCAGGATACAGTTCTTCAAACGGTGGTGAATTTAGGATAAAGAACTAGCAGTATGGGGCGATTTTCCTCAAATAAAATTTGAGGAAACGCCCCCGCAGTAAATCGCCGTGGGAGCGGCTGTAACATAAGGTGGGGGAGAGATGGATAGACTAATCTGGACGGCGATGACCGGCGCCAAGAGCTTGCTCGAACGCCAAGCTGTCGTTGCCAACAATCTTGCTAATATCACGACGAACGGTTTTCGCGCTGAGACGAATGCTTTCAGCGCCGTGCCGGTAAATGGACCGGGTCTTGCGACTCGTCAATTCGTACTTGAATCAACTCCTGGCGTTAACTTCGCACCTGGACCTCTTCAGGAAACTGGTCGTGCGCTCGACGTGGCGGTGCAAGGCAGCGGCTGGATTGCTGTTCAGGCATCCGATGGCAGCGAAGCGTACACCCGTGCGGGTAGTTTTCAGCTAAGTGCTGAAGGTACATTGCAAACAAGAACGGGCCAGCCGGTACTTTCTGATGCAGGCCCCATCACCGTTCCCCCCGATACCACCATCAGCATCGCTAATGACGGGACGATTTCTTCGGTGCCTACCCAGCCGCCGTTAAAGAGTGTTTCGGTTGTCGGCCGCATCAAACTAGTTAATCCACCCGAGCAAGATCTCACGAAGGGACCGGATGGGCTGTTCCGCGTAAAAGGCGGTGGAAGCGCTGAGGTGAGCGATAACGTCTCGTTGCTTGGTGGCTCGGTCGAAGGCAGCAACGTCAACGCAGCGGAGATGATGGTCAGCATGATAAGTCTCGCTCGCCAGTTTGAGATGCAAATGAAGATGCTGCAATCTGCGGAAGCCAATTCGCAGCAAGCTAGCCAGTTGCTCACAGTCAACGCATAAAAGGATTCGATATGATTCGCTCTCTTTGGATTGCTAAAACAGGACTAGATGCTCAGCAAACGCAGCTGGATGTCATCTCAAATAACTTATCTAACGTCAGCACTAATGGTTTCAAGCGCTCACGGGCAATATTCGAAGATTTGATCTATCAAACCATGCGCGAACCCGGCTCGCAGACATCACAACAAACGCAATTGCCTACCGGTTTGCAAATTGGTACCGGGGTGCGCCCAGCAGGCACTACCCGCATACACACGCAAGGAAATTTGCAGCAGACAGGAAACTCCCTGGACGTGGCGGTGCAGGGGCAAGGTTTCTTTCAACTACTGCTACCGGATGGCACGACTGGTTACACGCGCGATGGCTCTTTACATATGGATAGCCAAGGCCAACTCGTTTCATCCGATGGTTTTCCATTACAACCGTCAATTACCATTCCTGCTAATGCGTCGAGCATTTCGATTGGGCAGGATGGTACGGTGAGCGTCACCCAAGCAGGTGCTGCTGCGCCGGCACAAGTGGGGGCGATACAAGTGGCTAATTTTGTGAATGCCGAAGGACTCTCTGCGCGCGGTCAGAATATCTATATAGAAACGGCGGCTTCCGGAACGCCAAGCACGGCTACTCCAGGAACCAATGGGACTGGCTTACTTAATCAAGGTTACGTCGAAACCTCTAACGTTAACGTAGCTGAAGAATTAGTTAACATGATTCAAACACAGCGTGCTTATGAGATTAACTCCAAGGCGATTTCCACCTCGGATCAAATGCTGCAGCGTTTATCACAGCTTTAATAGCGGGCTTGCAATAATGAAAACGGCATTCATGTTCCTCGGTATATTGTTTTTAGCGGGATGCGGTGCAATGCGTACCGTAGAAGTGCATCAGCCAATGACTGCTCGACCGGTTGTTGCTCCACCCGCGGCTTCTAATAACGGCGCCATTTTTCAGGCAAATAGCTATGCGCCGCTGTTTGAAGATCTTCGCGCACGTAAAGTGGGAGACATCCTGACGATTACGTTGAATGAAAAAATAAATGCCACCAAACAATCCAGCAGTAAAGCCGAGAAATCACAAGATTCTGCTTTGGCCGTGCCAACGATATTTGGGATACCCGGTAAATCTTTTCAGAATGCCGAGTTGGCTGCCACATCTTCTAATAAATTCGCAGGTAAAGGAGATAGCTCGAGCAGTAATCTATTCACCGGCATTATTACGGTGACGGTAGTCGAGGTTTTACCGAACGGTAATATGCTTGTTAGCGGTGAGAAGCAAATCGGTATTAATCAAGGCTCCGAATTCATTCGTTTCTCAGGGATCGTCAACCCAACAACCATCGTAAATGGCAATACCGTTGTTTCCACGCAAGTGGCCGATGCGCGTATCGAATATCGGGGAACAGGCTATGTCGACGAAGCACAGACTATGGGGTTCCTGGCTAGATTCTTCCTCTCAGTCTTGCCGTTCTAGCGGATTTTACATACCTTCAGGGTGCGGAAAAACATGGTCAACGAAAGACACGAAAAAAAGATGGACAACGAGATTTTTTGCAGAGCAAAAAGGATTTTGTTATGAAGCCTTTTCGTGCTTTTTGTGTCTTTCGTGGACTTTTGCTTTTGTTTTGTGTTTTCTGTTTTTCAGCCAAAGCTGAACGTATCAAAGATATGGCAACCATTCAGGGCGTACGTTCAAATCCTCTGGTTGGTTATGGAATCGTAGTTGGTTTGGACGGTAGTGGCGATCAGACCACGCAAACACCTTTCACGGTGCAGAGTATTCAATCCATGCTTTCGCAAATGGGTGTGAATCTACCGGCAGGAACCACCTTACAACTGAAAAATGTTGCAGCAGTTATGGTGACCGCTACCTTGCCTGCTTTCGCTAAAGCCGGTCAAACGCTCGATGTTACGATTTCCTCCATTGGTAACGCTAAGAGTCTTCGCGGCGGTACTCTGCTGCTCACACCGCTAAAAGGTGCGGACGGTCAGATTTATGCAATGTCTCAAGGCAATATTTTACTTGCTGGCGCCGGCGCTGCGTCCGGTGGCAGTAAGGTACAGGTCAATCAATTGAACACGGGGCGAATTCCTAGTGGCGCGACAGTAGAGCGAGTAGTGGTGAGCGAATTAGGGCAGGGCGAGTTCGTTAATTTTGAATTGAGTGAAACCAATTTTGGAAATGCGCGAGCGGTAGCTGAAGCGATTAATGGTAGTTTGCTTGGTGCCGCTGAAGCGGTTGATGGCCGCTTGGTTCGCGTTCGCGCGCCTATGGACAATAACGAACGAGTCGCATTTATCGCTCAGCTTGAGGATTTGCCGGTGACGGTTGTCAAACCTGCCGCCAAGGTGGTTATCAATGCTCGCACTGGTTCGGTAGTGATGAATCAAGCCGTAACACTAGAAACCAGTGCTGTCGCCCACGGCAATTTATCTGTCGTGATTAGTAACGAACAAACGGTAAGCCAGCCCGGCCCTCTGAGCCAAGGCCAGACGCAGGTTGTTAACAATGCGCAAATTCAAATCAATTCCGATAAGGGGCAGTTAGTCATGTTGCCGGCAAGTGCGAAGCTGGCCGATGTCATTAAAGCCCTTAATACCATAGGAGCTACACCGCAAGATTTACTTGCCATTTTGCAGGCGCTAAAGGCGGCTGGTGCTTTGCGTGCCGAATTGGAGATCATTTAAGTCATGACTACTATTTACAATGTTGATAACGCACTTGATCTCAAAGGTTTGAGCGACACCAAACGTTTGGCTCATAGCGGCAGTGCGGAGGGTACTCGCAAAGCCGCTCACGAATTCGAAGCCATGTTTCTGAATATGATGTTGAAGGGTATGCGGGAGTCTTTGCCGCACGACGACCCATTGGAAAGCGATGCATCGCGCATGGCAACCGGTTTATTCGATGCCCAGTTAACGAAAAATATCGCTTCCGGAAAGAGTTTGGGATTAGCTGATGCAATCGTGAAGCAGATTGAACGTAGCCAGTCCTCGTCGCAGCCTGGAGACAAGAATGAGGCGTTGCCGGGAAAAGAATTTTTGCCATTGAAAAAAGCCAATGGTCCGGCAAAGCCGTTACGACATGATCTTCCGCTCAACGCGGTACCGCACGCTTCCGAGCAATCAAATGTTAAAACACTGAAAAAGAATTTTGTGGAAAATTATCGCGGCGCTGCCGAAGCAGCCAGCCGTACTAGCGGTATCCCAGCTAAATTCATTCTTGGTCAGGCAGCATTGGAAAGTGGCTGGGGAAGGCATGAAGTGAAAGGAAAGGATGGCACGCCCAGTTTTAATCTCTTCGGTATTAAGGCCGGCGCAAACTGGAAAGGGGCTACTGTAGATGCAGTTACTACAGAATTCGTAAATGGTGTGCCTAAAAAAGTGGTACAGAAATTCCGTGCGTACGCTTCTTATGAAGAGTCATTTGGAGACTACGCAAAGATGATCGCCAATAATCCGCGTTACGCAAACGCAATGAGGGCGGCTAATGATGCGACCAGTTTTGCACATGAAATGGGTCGTTCAGGATATGCAACTGATCCTCGCTATGGCGAAAAACTGGCGCAAATCATGACTAAGTCATTGAGAGACATTGCGTGACGTAGTTCATAATTTTCTTACTAGTCGAATGCTAATGTGGATTCGCAAGGTGGAGAGTATATTGGGGGTAATAAACGTGCAGGTTTTATTTAGAGGTGCAATAAAAAACTCTAAAGTTTTTTAAAAAACTGCCGATAGAGACTTAATCGGAGAATAAACATATGAGCTCCAGTCTTCTTGGCATAGGTATCAGCGGTCTCAGCGCGGCGCAGACGGGTCTGTCGACGACGAGCCACAATATTAGCAACGTCAACACGCCCAGTTATAGCCGTCAGGAAGTTGTGCAAAGCAGTAATTTGCCGTCTGCTTCCGGTTCCGGTTTTATCGGCCAAGGCGTGCAAGTGAATACAGTGCGCCGCATTTATTCCGATAGCTTGCAGCAGCAAGTCCAACAAACTCAAGCCAACAGTAGCCAGTTAGAAACTTACTATGCGCAGATCACTCGAATTGATAACTTATTGGCCGATCCGGCTTCTGGTCTTTCTCCTGTTCTTAACGATTTTTTTACCGGCGTGCAGGGTGTTGCCACGAATCCGGGTGACACGCCTTCCCGTCAAGTGTTGTTGGGAACTGCGCAGTCACTAGCTACACGTTTCAGCACCATCAATGACCAGCTCGAACAATTACGCAGCGGTGTAAACCAGCAAGTTCAGCAAAGTGTCGGGCAGGTCAACGCCTATGCACAGGAAATCGCTAACCTTAACCAACGAATCGCGCTCGTTTCCGGCGGTAACGCAGCGCAGGTACCTAATGATTTGTTCGATCAGCGAGATCAGCTTCTTAACGACTTAAACAAGCAAATTGGCGCCACTGTGATCAAACAGTCGGATGGTACGGCTAATGTCTTTGTCGGAAGCGGGCAAGCGCTGGTTCTAGGCACGGATGCCGGTACGATCAGCGCCGTGGCCGATACGCAAGATCCTAGCAATTTGCAGCTCACCATACAGACAGGAGGCGCTAGCGTACGCTTGCCTACAAGTTTGTTGCAGGGCGGCACATTAACCGGGCTATTTGATTTTCGCGATAACACGTTGAGCTCTACGGAGAATAACTTAGGCAGAATTGCTATTGCTCTAGCCGGTGCATTTAATGACCAGCATGAGCTGGGGCAAGATAAAAATGGCCAAGCGGGCGTCGCATTTTTTGGCGCCGGTGTGCCTCAAGTAATACCGAATGCAAGTAATAGTTCGAGCGGAGATGTTGCAGTGGCTATTAACTCGCCTGCGCAGCTTACTAACAGCGATTACAGGCTCCAGTACGATGGCACCAATTACACAATAACGCGCTTAACCGATAGCACCGCACAAAGCTTTACCACGTTACCGCAGACTTTGGATGGGCTGACTTTCTCGGTAGCATCAGCTCTTACTAGTGGCGATAATTTTTTAATCGAGCCTACGCGTACCGGTGCTCGTGATTTCTCCGTCCTTATTAGTGATCCTGCAAAAATTGCAGCCGCTGCGCCAGTGCGGGGTAGCATTGGCTCGAGCAACACTGGAACGGGAGCTGTTTCATCTCTTAGCGTTGTCCCGCCACCCCCGGCCAATCCCAGCTTGCAATCGCCAGTCAGGGTCAGTTTTCATGTGTTGGCTGGTGTGACAACCTATGATTTGATTGATATCGGTAGCGGTACGCCAATTTCAACTGCTAATTCATATACAGCTGGGACAGCTATTACGCAGAATGGTTGGAGTCTTACCCTTTCGGGAGCTCCAGGAGATGGAGATACCTTTAGCGTTGGCCCGAATACGAATGGTGTAGCCGACAGTCGCAATGCAGTCTTGCTAGGCAGCTTGCAAACTCAAAGTTTGATTACTGGCGGTGCTACGTTACAAAATGCTTACGGGCAAGTAGTGAGTGATGTGGGTAATAAAGCACACGAACTACAAGTAACGAGCAAAGTGCAGGACCAGCTCCTTAAGCAAGCGCAACAAAGTAAGGAGTCGGTGTCTGGCGTTAATTTGGACGAAGAGGCTACTAATTTGTTGCGCTTTCAGCAGGCTTATCAAGCTTCAGCGAAGACGCTAGCAACGGCGGGTCTTATCTTCAGCACAGTACTCGATTTATTCAGGTAATCATAACAACATAGGACTTACGCAAAATCGTCTCAGCAAGGCGCGGCGACGCAGACAGTACAAACTAGTACGGCAAGGAGCCGTAACGCCGCCGGGGCGATTTTTCGTAAGTCAGATAAATTAGGAGTTGAGTATGCGCATTAGCACTGGAACCATGTATGAAATGGGCGCTGCGGCGATTACTCAGCAGCAACAATCTTTACTTCAAAGCCAGCAACAAGTTGCTACTGGTCATCGAATTGTTTCTCCCGCTGACGATCCTGCAGGCTCCGCGCAGATTTTGCAAATAGGTGAAGCTGCTTCGATTACAAAGCATTTTGCCGACAATCAAGGAACCGCCAAGGATCTGCTAGCCCAAACCGAATCTGTATTGGGGCAAGTTGGATCGCTGCTGCAAGATGCCCGCGTCATCGCAGTCAATGCCGGAAACGGCATATTGAGCAATCAGGATCGAGTATCGCTGGCGACTGAATTACAAGGGAAGCTCGATGATTTGGTGGGATTGTCGAATAGCACAGACGGTAATGGCAATTATCTCTTTTCCGGCTTTCAGGGAAATACGCAGCCGTTTTCAAGAACGGGCAACAGCATTACTTATAACGGAGATGACGGACAACGTTTGATTCAAGTTACCGGCTCGCGCCAGTTGGCATCAAGCGAAAGTGGCGCCGATATTTTCCTGCGGGTGAGGGACGGTAACGGCGTATTCACAACGGGTGGGGCAACGACCAATACCGGTGGTGGCGTTATTGACGGCGGACAAGTGACTGATCCAAGTAGTCTTACCGGGGATAACTATCAAGTCATCTTTAGTACTTCAAGTGGAGCTACGACTTACAACGTCGTCAATACTACAACCGGTGCAACAGTGAATGCTCCAGGGATAGGTAATGCTTACACAAGCGGTAGTACCATCAGCTTTGATGGCTTGGAGTTTACGATTCAGGGGGCGCCAGCTAATGGCGACCAATTTACAGTTGCTCCTAGCACGAGTCAAAGCGTCTTTACTACATTGCAAAACCTAATTACCCAACTACAGACATCAGTTACCGGCACTGCTACTCGCGCAGCACTCAATAACGGGGTAAGCGCTTCTCTGCGAAACATCGATCAAGCGATTGATAAAACATTAACCGTTCGAACTTCTGTTGGCGCTCGGCAGCAGGAGGTAGAGTCACTGATTTCGGCTTCGGCAGACACACAGTTGCAATACAAAGCACAACTCTCTCAGCTTCAAGATACCGATTACGCCACATCAATAACCGATGTCAGTCAAAAACAAGTGGCCTTGGAGGCTGCGCAACAGTCATTCACTAGGATCGCCGGCAAAACGCTTTTTGATTACTTATAAGCCTTACGCAAAACCATGCCAGCGGCGTTTCCATTGCAGGACGCATCTGCGCTTGCAAGCGCAGATCGTTATGCAGGCGAGCAGCGTGCTGCTCGAATTCCTTACTACACACTCCTTGTCGTACTAATTTGTGCTGCCTGCGCCGTCGTGTCTTGCTGTGGCGATTTTGCGTAACCCCTAACTTATAAATTGTTTTCCAAACTATCGTTTTCGAAATCCGCTCTAGGCGACACCTACCATTACAATTCTTTTGAGCCGGGCGTTCGTTCCCGGAAAATCAGCCATCACTGGAACTCAGAGATGCGAGTCATAATTTGGGACAACATTCGCTCTATAAATTTCAAACTCACTGCAAGCCCCTGACGGATAAAAGCGGTAAAAAGTTATGTGCGGTGTGAAGGAAGAATGATTTTGGTTTTCTTCTACGCCCAAACAAATAAATCCTGATACTATTCAATTAGTAATTTTCAGGTGTTAGAGTTGTTTGTTATGAGGGATTGTAGGAGCGTTTTGTATGCAATGCGGATGTCGGTAGGTATCTCTTTTGTCTTAGAGAAGATTAACGTTCCCATGCATGCGCGCAATAGGCGCTCTAAAATCGACGCGTTTATCCGATAAGGGTTGAATGCGTTATGGTGTGTAAAGAACTCAAGGAAAACACGTGGGAGCAGAACGGAGAGTATTTCCGCGCGCAGCATTGCATGTGCGGGTAACGTTGACGACAAAAGAAACCGTTTCGGTGGATACGAGAAGTAAAGACGTGAGTATCGGTGGACTTTGCGTAATGTCGCCGCAGGCGCTTCCGGATGGTATTGAAGTGATTGCGAAATTTGAATTGCTAATTCGGGGGAAGTATCAAAAACTGTCCATTCCCGCATTAGTTGTTCATAGTGTATTAACGTCGGATGGTTTCAGAATAGGATTGCAGTTTGCACAATTAGATGACAGTAATTCCCAAGCTATACAAGCTTTTGTCCGGTCGGCTGGCGCTCGTCCGCCCGGCATGTAGCGCACTTTCATTTTTATTCATAGCCTCAAATTTTTGAAGCAATTAGTTGAATGATTATGTTGCCCCGAGGAATTATGGCGGTGACACGCTGTATTTTTTTGGATAGCCTTTACCAGCGCGATTTTCATGATGATCTCGAAACGGGAAAAAGATTAAATTTTCCCGCTTTAGCGAGCTAACCGATGCTGTACTCTTAAGCGCTTCCTTGCCAACAAAAATGCTTCTCGACAACAATGTCTGATCTGCGCATCTCGCGTAAGTAGATAACCTTTACATCGCAATAATTGCCCTAATGCGTCATAAATATTCCAAGGAAGTGGATAGCAGATTTTGAGATCATCGCTGACCTTCCAATCGATGCATATTCATAAATATTTTATTCTCTCTCGGAATCGGCTTCGCTCTTGCTATGGATTTTGTATTAGCAAGGTGAGTTAAAAAGCGCACAATGAATTACGTTCAAATGTTGGAGTTAGGTTAATCGCTGTTACACTCTTAATAGTCCGCGCAAAACCTTAGGGCACACATTAAGTTGACTATGGGCCAGGTAAAGTAAACGAAAATGGACGTTAAAGGCGAATTCAACTCGCAATCTCTTCAGCCACCGATCAAGGAAGGCTTGGAGGTTATTTTTTTAGCGAGACAACCTATCTTGGATCAGCAAAAAAGATTAGTTGCATACGAGTTATTGTTTCGCTCATATGGAACCGATTATGCCGATATCACAGAGCACATGCGCGCAACTACCACTGTCGTACAAAATGCGTTTAGCGGTATGGGATTTACAGCAGTGCTTGGTGATGCACAAGGATATATTAACGTCGATACTCATTTCTTGTTATCGGATTTAGTTGAAGCATTACCTCCTCAGCAAGTCGTTTTAGAGATACTAGAATCAGTTGAGCCAAGCGCCGAGATCATTGAGCGTTTAAGGGAACTCAAAAGCAAGGGGTATTGCTTTGCGCTCGATGACTACGCAGGTGAAGTGAATAAGCAAGAGCTTTTTCTAAGTGAGGTCGATATTGTTAAAGTTGATTTGCTAGAAATTGATCCAGTTCTTTTATCGGAAACTGTCGCTGGTTTACGCCGTCGCGGATTGCGGCTGGTAGCCGAAAAGGTGGAAACAAAAGAGCAGTTCGATGAGGCATGCCAGTTAGGCTTCGATCTCTTTCAAGGATACCATTTCGCACGGCCGCAACTACTCACCAAAAAGCAACAAAAAGCGCCTGCGAAAGCGCATTTGCTGCGATTGCTGTCCTTGATTTTGAGTGATGCAGATATCGGCATGTTGAGTTCGGAATTTAAATACCACCCCACGCTTTCCTATAATTTGATCCGCATGGTTAATTCGGCAGCCGTTGGTTTACGGGAGCGAATAACATCATTGCGACATGCTATCGTGTTACTCGGTCGCCGCCAGTTGCAAATTTGGATGCAGTTACTTCTCTATACTGCTCGTGACAACGGAACAACAAAGAACCCGTTGTTAGAAATGGCTGCAAGCCGCGGAAAATTCATGGAGTCGTTGGCTAAAATCGATCCGCATTCTTCCCGGGAATATCAGGATACCGCATTTATGACTGGTATTTTATCGTTGGTCGATGCGCTCTTGGAAATGCCAAGAGAAGAAATTTTCGACGAAATTTTAGTCGCTGACGAAGTAAAAGAAGCATTGCTTCACGGTACTGGAAAGCTTGGGCAATTATTGCGGCTGACAGAAAAATTAGAAGTAGATAGTGAAATCGAAGTTGATGAGTTGCTCGCCGCTGCGCCCGGCCTATCGCTTGAAAATCTATTACAGATGCAGGTGGAGTCTTTCCTTTGGGCCGGTAAGATCGACAAAGAAGTGAGTTAAGAAGTCGAAAAAATTGTAGCAAGCAGAGGTCATTAGCTAAGCAAGTAAATTAGCGGTGCGCTTTCTCTTCGAGTGTCATTCATTTTTGATCGTATTTGCAGAATTTAAAACTTGTTCGGCGCGTGATGCGTTTTTCTTCACGTCATCGGCAGGCGCAACTTTCAATACCTCTTCGATTGTTGTTATTCCGTTGTGTACTTTCTCCGCTCCACTCAATCGTAACGAACGCATTCCTTCTTTGCGGGCTTTTGCTCTTAAGGGATGCAACTCGGCATTGGCATGTACAAGCTCTTTCAAACCTTGTGTGTATGTCAGAAGTTCATAAATGCCAATTCGCCCCATGTATCCGGTATTACGGCATTCCAGACACCCTTGAGGATGGTAAGTCTTTGCCGGTGGCGGTGACTGCCAAGGAAGCGTGATTTGTTGCCAGGCCTGCATATTAGTAGGACCAGGTTGCTTGCAATGAGGGCAGAGTGTGCGAATCAGTCGCTGCGCGAGTACTCCGAGCAAGGTCGCATTCATGAGGTATGGCGGCACACCGAGGTCAAGCAGGCGCGTGATAGCGCTGGGAGCATCGTTGGTATGCAGTGTTGATAAGACCAGGTGACCGGTAAGCGCCGCTTGCACGGCCATTTCAGCAGTTTCGAGATCGCGAATTTCGCCGACCATGATGATGTCAGGGTCCTGCCGTAATAAGGCGCGTACGCCAGATGCGAAATCGAGACCGATGTTGTGTTGCATCTGTGTCTGATTAAATGCCGGCTCCACCATTTCTATCGGGTCTTCGATCGTACATACGTTAACGCCGGGAGTAGCCAATAATTTGAGCGTGGAATAAAGCGTGGTTGTTTTTCCAGAGCCGGTTGGACCTGTCACAAGAACAATGCCCGTAGGCTGCTTGATCATTTCGTGCCATGCCGCGAGTTCTTCGTTATTAAAGCCGAGATCGCGAAAATTGCGAACCAGTACATCCGGATCGAAAACGCGCATTACCAATTTTTCGCCGAAGGCAGTCGGCATGGTGGATAAGCGCAATTCAATTTCTTTTCCATCCGGTGTTTTAGTCTTGAGCCGGCCATCAAGTGGGCGGCGTTTTTCCGCCAGATCCATACGTCCGAGAATCTTGACGCGGCTTGTTACCGCAGCCAATACCGGCATCGGCATTTGATAAACCAAATGTAAAACACCATCGATACGAAAACGTACGCTGCCTTCATCACGCCGCGGCTCGAGATGAATATCACTTGCCCGTTGATCGAAAGCGTATTGCAACAACCAATCCACGATATTAACAATGTGCTGGTCATTGGCATCAAGCTTACCTCGCCGGCCCAATTCCACCATTTGTTCGAGGTTAGTAATCTCATTTCCATGACCAGTCTGCGCTCGCCCGTTGGCCTGATTTACCGAACGTGACAGTGCGTAAAACTCTACAAGATAACGGCTGATATCTAGCGGATTAGCGATCACGCGCTCGATTGGTCGCTTTAGCAGCGGTGCAAGATTTTCCTCCCAGCCGTTAAGATACGGTTCGGCAGTGGCAATGATGACTTTTTCCAGCGGCGCCCCAATACACAAAATCGAGTGATGTTTTGCGAAGTTGTAAGACATCACGGCGGTAACCGCTGTCACATCTATCTTTAGAGGATCGATGCGGTGATATGGCATCTGTACACGATTGGCAAGCCAGGTCGTTAGTGCTTCTAGCGTTAACGCTTTATGGGGCGGCTTTGCATTGAACAAACCGCGAGCGGCGATGATGGTTAGAGGATGATTTTCGGCGGGATCTGCTTGCGGTGCGGTCGGCCGAATTTCTGCCGCTTTTTCCGGTAGCAGTATTTCATCGGCAACCAACCAGGCAACAACTTGTGTAAGTGTTAATTTTTGGTTTTTTCCAGTTACAGAAGGCCGCATTGCTTCGCCCATAAATGCTCTTTGCCTTATAAATTAATTGTGCGTAAGAACGATGCCTATTTGTTGCGAAATAAAAACGCTTTAATGTCCTAAATGTTGTATCGAGTCCATCAAATATCGTTCCATCAGTGGCCCCATATACGGAATGGCCAGGGTGAGGGCGCCTATCCCGATTAAGAGCGTCAGTGGAAATCCTATTGAGAACACATTAAGTTGTGGCGCAGCGCGGGTCAATACGCCGAGCGCAACGTTAGTTAAAAGTAGAGTCGATAGTACCGGCAAGGCAAGATGAAATCCGCTGCTTAGTATCGTTCCTCCTTGAAGGGCTAGTGTATACCAGCCGAGAGCGAGTTTCGTATCGACGGAGATGGGAAGGGTGTGAAAACTTTCGGTGACAGCGGCGATCATTATTAAATGGCCGTTCATGGAAAGAAAAATCAGTAATGCGAGATAACCCAGCAAACTACCGACAATGGGGGTTTGGGCGTTATGTTCCGGATCGAAGAACATGGCGAAACCTAAGCCCATTTGCGTTCCCACTAAATTTCCAGCTAGCTCGGTTGCCGCAAATGCGAGACGCATAGTAAAACCGATTGCTGTGCCAATGATCAATTGTTGAGAGAGTAAAAGCATGCCATCCCAGGAAAATATCACTAGTGTTGGCGATACATTGATCTGGGGGGAAACGAGGGCGGCTATCAATGCCGCAAGACCGATTTTTGCCGGTTGGGGAATACCCCTGTCCTGAAAGATAGGGGCGGCGGCAAACAGCGCGGCGATGCGGCAGAATGGCCAGAACCAAGCAGTAATCCAGCCGAGGAGTTGAGTATCCGTGAACTGGAGCATGCTAACCGATTAAAGTAGGAATAGCGCCGAATAGGCGCTGCATATAATCCGTGAGAACTTGTAACATCCATGGTCCGGCAACGACCATGACGATGAAAATGGAAACTAGTTTTGGAATAAAAGATAACGTCGCTTCATTGATCTGCGTCGCCGCTTGAAAAATACTGATAAGCAGGCCAACTATCAGTGCGGTGAGCAGCAATGGGGCGGAAACGAGTAGGGTAAGTTCAAGTGCTTGCCGGCCGATTGTGATTACGCTTTGGGAATTCATAGCGAAAAGCTTTGCACTAGAGACGAAATCAATAGCGTCCAGCCATCGACCAGAACGAACAACATTAATTTGAATGGTAATGAGATTAGCACTGGAGATAACATCATCATGCCCATTGACATGAGTACGCTGGAAACCACCATGTCGATAATGATGAAGGGTATGAAGATAATGAATCCGATCTGGAAAGCAGTCTTCAATTCACTCGTGACGAACGCTGGTACCAGTATTTTAATCGGAACTTGATCCGCGCTTTGTAAAGGGGGTTGGTTACCAAGCTTCATAAAAAGCGCAAGATCCGGCTCGCGCGTTTGTTTAAGCATGAATGCTTTGATCGGTGCTTCGGCACGCTTTAGCGCTTCGTCTTGAGTAATTTTCTGCTGCGAGAGTGGTAGATAAGCTTCGTCATAAATTTTATCGAACACCGGTGCCATGATGAACATGGTGAGAAACAGCGCCAGTCCTACCATGACTTGGTTTGGCGGAGAATTTTGCAAACCAATTGCTTGCCGGAGCAAAGAGAGAACAATGATGATGCGGGTAAAGCCGGTCATCAATAGCAACAATCCTGGCAGAAAAGACAGTGCTGACAGGAGAAGAAGTAACTGAATCGAGAGCGTGTAAGTTTGCCCGCCTCCGGGTGTCGGTGTGGAGACTATAGCGGGGAGGTTAAGCGTATCTGCTAGCGCAGGTAAGGCGCTCAGTACACCAATGACAAACAGGGAAATGCGTGAGAGCACGCTAGCTGCGCGTGCATACCAGGAACAGGTTCTTGAATTACGATTTTCCATAGCGTTTGGCGGCTTCTTTTACTTTATCCATAAAGCTAGTAGAAGTACGAATCTCTTCCGTCACCGGTTGAGCCGCTTTGGGTAGACTTTGTAACAAATTGACTTGGCCGGGTGCAACACCTAATACCAGCCAGTTGTCATTGATCTCTACAACAACGACACGTTCTCGCTGCCCCACTGATGTTGCAGTAACGACGCGGATGAGCTTATTTTCAGCATGAACAGGATTAATTTTGCGTAGCACCCAGCCGCTGGCCAGAATAAGGCCTAGCACCAAACAAAGGCCAAGTACGACTTGTAAAAAACTTACTGGCGCATAAGGAAGCGCGGCTGGTTCGGCTGCTACCGCGGACCATGCTCTCAGAGAAAGTATGATGCCTAGGATGTAGCCTTTGAGTTTCATCGATTGAGTTTCCGAATACGTTCTGACGGTGTGATGATGTCGGTAAGACGAATACCGAATTTGTCATTGACCACAACAACCTCGCCTTGCGCTATCAAACATCCATTCACCAATACATCCATGGGTTCGCCTGCGAGGCCATCAAGCTCGACGACAGAACCTTGCGCAAGTTGCAGGATATTTTTGATTGCGATTTTGGTGCGACCGAGTTCGACGGTAAGCAGAACCGGGATGTCGAGCACCATGTCGATATCGTTCGGCGCTCCTGAGGAGGACTGCGGAACATCCGATAGCGATTGAAATAGTTTGTCGCCGGCGGGTTGTACCGAGCCAGCTTGCTCGGAGAGGGCGCTGGCCCAGTCGTCTTCAACGGAGTCTTGATTGTCTGCCATATTGAGGGCCTCTATAAATTCGTATTTCTAAGCGAGACAAGGCGCGAACAAAAAAGGCCGACGCCGCATATAGACAATATATAAGGAGGATTTTTTTGTGAGCAACGCCGTATTGCAACGAAATACGGATTTATAGAGGTGCTCATTATTCTCCTGCCCACTTATCTTGCACTGACGGTGTAACGATCTGTTCGACTTTGACGGCATAACGACCGTTTGAAACACCATATCGGCACTTCAATACCGGTACACCATCCACAGCCGCGGTGATGCTTGGATCAAGATCGAGCATTACTACATCGCCCACTTTCATATTAATAATTTGCTGACAGGTCACAGCGACTTGCGACAGGTTCGCCACCAGTTCTACTTCCGCCGCTTGCACTTGGTGCGACAGCATGCGTACCCAGCGCTTGTCGGGCTCCATTTGGTCGCCTTGCATGCTGCTGTAAAGAATGTCGCGAATCGGCTCGATGGTGGAGTAGGGAATGCAAACATGGAAATGACCGCCGCTACTACCTAATTCGATGTTGAAGGAAAAAGCGACTACCACTTCGCTAGGATTGGCGATATTGGCAAATTGGGTATGCATCTCCGAGCGTACAAATTCGAACTTAACCGGATAAACGGTATGCCAAGATTTTTCGTAATCTTGAAAAGTGACTTCTAACAGACGTTGAATAATTCGCTGCTCTGTCAGTGTGAAATCTCGGCCCTCAACTCGAGTATGAAAGCGCCCATCGCCACCGAATAGATTGTCGATTATCAGAAACACCAGATTGGGGTCGAAAATAAACAAGGCGCTGCCGCGTAGCGGCTTAATTTGCACGATGTTTAGATTAGTCGGCACTACTAGATTGCGAATGAATTCACTGTACTTCAGAACTCTCACCGGCCCCACTGAAATTTCAGGGCTGCGGCGCATAAAATTAAACAGACCGATGCGGAACAGACGCGCAAAACGTTCGTTGATGATTTCCAGTGTGGGCATGCGCCCGCGAACAATGCGCTCTTGCGTCGCAAGGTTGTATGGCCGAACGTCGCCGTCGACGATTTCTTCTTCTCGAGCGTCCGTCTCGCCGTTTACGCCCTTGAGCAGGGCATCGACTTCTTCTTGCGATAGGACGTCGTTAGACATGGCTATTGGATAATGAAAGAGGAGAACAGAATGTTTTGGATACCGCGATCACCCGGTTTGCCTGGAAGTATTTGTCGTGCTTCTTCTACAATCTCCGCAGCGAATTTTTGTTTGTCTTCCGGCTTTGCTAATTGCTGAGGCGTTTTGGAGGAAAGTAGTAACAAAAGGCGATTACGAAGCGGCGGCATCTGCAACTTTATTTCTTCAGCAATAGCATTGTCGGCCAATTGGAGAACAATACCGATTTGCAAATAATGATCTCCTTCGCCTTGCATGTTAACGGTGAATGATTCCAGCGCTAGATATACGGAAGGTTTTTTGTCTTTCTCTTTTTCAGCTCCTTCCACTGCGCCCTCTGCGCCAGCTGCCGGTGCCTCCTTGTTGCCATGGAGAAAATACCAGGCGCCACCGCCACCGCCGCCAAGTACTACCGCCAGAACGCCGGCAATCAGCATCATTTTGCCTTTTTTCTTTGATGGAGCAGCTTCAGTTGCAGCTGGAGCTGATTCCACCGGTTTGAGTGAGGGTTTAGTTGCCATATAAATACCTATGCTCATTCATGGCCACCGGTAACTGGCGGCACGCTTACTTGTTACACGATTATGCTTACTGCGAGCTTGGATCGAAGCTGCAAAAAGCCCAGAAAAAGCCACCTACCTTGTGTGATCGCCAAACGTTATGCGAATGTATCGACTAGCCCATTCGGGCCGAGAGTTCGCGTTACGGTGGTCACTGGCTCGACGTTTTCGCCTGTTGATGTATTGCCGCCCTGTTGACGTTGTCCGCCCATGCCCTGTTGAGAGGCACCGGCAAAGGCATCGGCACTGACGGAAAAATTGGAGACGCTAATGCCACTTTCGGTAAGCATGTTGCGCAATTGAGGCATCGCGTTTTCTAGTGCGTTGCGAGTATCGGGATTAAGTGCTGTGAAGGTGATGCTGGTTTGTTTATCTGCATCGATTTTAATGTGCACATCGACTGGCCCGAGATTCTCGGGATTCAAATGTATTTCCGCGGATTGCATTTTTTCCCCGACCATATAAGTCATTCTGTTACCTAGCTCATTTGTCCAGGCCGAGCTACCTACTGTATTGCGGATGCTGAATGTGGGCGTAGCTGTTTGGACGGGCGCGCTGGGTGAGGTAAGGGGTTCAGGCGTAGTCATCGTTACAAGACGCATTGTTTCGTTTTGCGCATTCTGAATTTGGGATTGCTTCGAGTCCAAAGCTGCGGCAAAGGCTGTTTCTATCGCGGTTTCTTCGGCTTTGGTTCGAATCTGTCCGTTTGCCTGGAGTTGTGTTTGAATTTCCGTTGATAGTTTGTCGACTGCTACTGATTTGGTCGCTGCTCCATCCACTTTGGTGGTAGCGACTGCATTTATATTTCCTTGTGCCGAAAGGGTATCGGATGCTGGTGTGACGGCTACAGGCGGAGGGGTAACGACATTGATTGGGAGGATCGCTATTGGCGGCACCAGGGCTGCAGCGGCCGCAGCGACGGCGGCGGCATTGTTATCCGTACTTTGCGTGGAAACATCTGTTGGTTTGCTCTCCGCGTCTTTGGCGGTTGTTGTTGAGGCACCGGTAGAGTTGGAGGATTTAGCGCCTGTTTGTGGCCCAACCGGTTTTTCTGCTGGAGCCATTTTGCCTGATAGTATTGCTTGAAAGTCACTCGCGTTGTCGCTGGAGTTACCCGCTGTATTTGCGGCAGCGTTAGATTGTCCAGAGGCGGATATAGGGGCGGGGAGTGCGGAAATGGTCAAGTCAGGCATTGTAATTCTCCATATCTATTTATTGATTCCATTCACATCAGAAGCGAGGCGCGAAGGCAGTGCGCAGACAGTGCAAGTAGTACGGCCAGCGATAACTGACAAAGTATCGTTTCTAATGTGAAATGGAATGAGTGCTTGATACATCAACTCTCTCTAGTAAGGCGTATAAAATTTTTGGTGGCGAATTCATCATTTTGTTTTTGTTCTTTTATTTGTTCCCGAAGGCGAACATGCGATGCGGCTCTTTTCTCGAGCATCTGATAGGACTGCAAAACTCGTTGGCTTTCGCGCCATACTAAGTCCGCCCGTTGCGCTGCGGCTTTACGCGTTTCTATTTCCCGGCCTTGTTGATCGATTGCTTGCGTAATATTGCCAATGAAGCGCTGAAAATTGCGCAGTCGCTCACTGTCCGTTCCGTTGCTTACCGTTACGCCCAATTGTGTCTGGTAGTCTTTACGATAGCGAAGCAGTAGTTCAAGTTGCGCTTCAGCACCTGAGAGGGCGGTCCTTGTCTTGGCGAGCTGTTGAACGTTGGTGTCACTTTGACGTTGGGCGCGTTCGATGAGAAATTTCAGCTGGGCGGCGGTGGGCATTTACGATATCCCCTAGTGAGTGTCGATCATTAATGACCGCCGTTGACTTGCGGCAAAAGCATGTTCAGATCTAAAACACTGCGATTGAAATCGATGCTTTCGTTCATTTTTTGCTGAAGAAATCCTTCCATTCGTTGATGGAGTCCAACCGCTTGGTCAAGCAATGGATCGCTACCGGCGACATAAGCGCCAACATTGATTAAATCGCGATTACGTTGGTACCGGGAATAAAGTTGTTTGAAGCGTTTGATAGATTCAAAGCTTTTTGCATCAACCAGCGACTGTAGTGCCCGGCTAATCGATTGCTCGATATCGATGGCCGGATAATGTCCTTCGTCGGCGAGGCCGCGTGATAACACGATGTGGCCATCCAATATCGCGCGCGCGGAATCCGCAATCGGGTCTTGCTGATCGTCACCTTCGGTGAGTACGGTATAAAAAGCAGTAATGGAACCACCGCCAGCGACGCCATTACCCGCTCTTTCGACAAGCTGTGGCAATTTTGCGAATACCGAAGGTGGATAACCTTTAGTTGCAGGCGGCTCATTAATGGCCAGTGCAATTTCTCGCTGTGCCATGGCATAGCGGGTCAATGAATCCATGATCAACAGCACATGTTTGCCCTGGTTGCGGAAATATTCAGCGATCGTGGTTGCATATGCAGCGCCTTGCAGGCGGATAAGCGGTGGCGTATCCGCCGGCGCGGCGACGACAACGGCGCGGGCCAATCCTTCCACTCCAAGAATATGCTCGATGAATTCTTTCACTTCGCGGCCACGTTCACCGATGAGTCCCACCACAATTACCTCAGCGGTCGTATAACGCGCCATCATGCCAAGCAGCACGCTTTTGCCAACGCCGCTACCGGCAAATAATCCCATTCGTTGCCCACGCCCAACTGTTAGTAGTGCGTTAATGGCTCGCACACCGACATCTAACGGTTTACTAATAGGGTCACGGTCAATCGGATTGATCGGGCGACTGGTAAGAGGCGCTTGGGCTTCAAAGCGTAGTGGTCCGAGTTTATCGAGTGGGCGTCCAGAGCCGTCAAGCACTCGTCCTAGCAGGCTTTCTCCAACAGGAAGATGCTTAGTGCGATCTTCTGCTCGTCGCCAAGGATGAGATGGTTTGCCGTGGGTAGGCGGTGTTTGGGCGGGTTCTAAAGGCATTACTCGTGCGCCTGGCGTAAGGCCATAAATGTCGCTTGCCGGCATAAGGAAAACGCGATCTCCAGAAAAGCCAACTACTTCTGCGTATGCTGCGGCCAGGCCTTGTTGCGAAATGACGCAGGTGCTGCCAACTGGTAATCGTAGGCCGACGGCTTCCATAACTAATCCCGCAACCCGGGTGAGCCGGCCTTGTATTTGAAGCGGCTGAGCTGCTTCGACGAATTCAGCGCAACCAGTAAGGTAACTGCGCCACGAATCCGTGGCATTGGAATCAGGAGAGCCAGCCATCGTCGCGTCCTAAGGTAGAGATAATCCGTTGCCAGCGAGTAGCGAGAGTTGCATTTACTTCGCCATTAGCCGACTCGACTCGGCAGCCGCCGGCTTCAATTTGCTCATCTGCAATAATTCTCCAGCCATCGACATTGAGTTCGTCGCCGAGGTGCCGAGTAACTACTTCAACGTCGGCTGGATTAAGTCTAAGAATGTTATTTTGTTGTGCTTCTGACAGGCTATGCAGTGCTTCACGAACGACAGGAAGAACAAGTTCCGGTTTGACGGCAAGTGCTTCACGCAATACTTGTTTGGCAATATTTAGGGAAAGCGTTAATAGTTCTTCCGCAACCGATTTTTCGATTTCGTTAATCGATTGAGTAAATGACAGGGACAGTTTGCGTAGTTGCTCTCCTTCCATTTGCGCTTGCTTCAGCCCCGCCTGATATCCTTCCTGATAAGCTTGTTGCTGTATCGCTTCCAATTCCGCTGCGGTTGGAAGTTTGATTTCTTCACTTGGCGGAGGAGGTGGGGTCGCAGGCGCAGGCCTTTTGCCGGAGCTGTCAAATGAACCAATCTCCCAACGCTTAAAGTCGGTAGTTTGGTCTTTCGGGATGAATCGGCTAGACAAAGGAATCCTCGCCTTTTCCGCCAAGGACAACTTGACCTTCGTCTGCTAGACGGCGCACAACTTTGAGAATGTCCTTTTGTTGTGCTTCCACTTCGGATAAACGCACTGGACCTTTGGCTTCCAAATCCTCTTTTAGTGTCTCTGCAGCACGCTGCGACATATTTTTGAAGACTTTTTCGCGTAATGCTTCGTTCGCTCCTTTGAGCGCAATGATCAGCGCATCGGATTGAATTTCACGCAATATGACTTGCATTCCGCGATCATCGACATCAATAAGATTATCGAAGACAAACATTTCGTCGAGGATTTTTTGCGCTAGGTCGGCGTCGTACTCACGCACATTGTCGATGATCGATGTTTCGTGCGCTGTGCCGATGAAATTGAGAATTTCCGCCGCTGCACGAACGCCGCCCATAGCGGTTTTTTTGTGCTGATCGCTACCGGAAAGCAATTTAGTGAGCACATCGTTCAATTCACGCAACGCGTTGGGTTGAATGCCTTCCAGCGTTGCAATGCGTAATAGCGTGTCGTTGCGTAAACGGTCGGTAAAGCAGTTCAATATTTCGGAAGCTTGATCCCGTTCCAAGTGCACCAAAATTGAAGCAATGATTTGTGGATGTTCATTCTTAATTAATTCGGCGACACTTGGAGAGGCCATCCATTTCAGACCTTCAATCCCGCTCGCGTCGCCGCCTTGCAAAATACGGTCCAACAGTAAATTGGCTTTGTCACTACCTAATGCTTTAACGAGAACACTGCGAATGTAATCGTCGGAATCCATGCCGATGGAAGTGTGCTGCTCGGCATTGGTGCGAAATCGCTCTAAAACCGAGTCGATTCTGTCGCGAGTAACACTGCCAAGACTAGCCATCGCCAACCCGAGTTTTTGTACCTCATTTGGCGCGAGATATTTAAATACCTCGGACGCCGCTTCTTCACCTATTGAAAGCAGCAAGATAGCGCTGGCGTTGACTCCTTCTTCGTTCATTCGCTTACCCAGCTTTTAACAACATTGGCGACAATTTTCGGATCTTGTTGTGCAAGCTGTTTGGCCAATTGCAAATTATTGCTATGGTTTGAATTAGCACTGCTATTGATCGATGCGAGTGTTTCTTGCGCGGTCAGCTGCGGCGCTGCCGCTGGCGCTGCTGAGAGTAGGGTTTTCAACAGCGGTTTCAGTACGCCTAAAACGAGGTAGAGAACAAATGCAATAATTAGGATATTTTTGCCAACCTCTTTGGCCAGCGCGATATTGTCAGGCTGCTTCCATAAAGGCACTGCTGGAATTACTTCATTTTCCGGTTCACTAAAAGGCGCGTTTACCACATTTAAAGTGTCGCCTCGTGTCTCGCTAAATCCCATTGCCTCTTTGACGAGTGTGTTGATTTGGTCTAGTTGTGCTTTTTCCAAAGGGATATAGGTGGGTTTCCCTTTCGCATCAACCACTCTGCGGTTATTAACGACAACCGCTGCAGATAGCCGTTTGAGCGCGCCTACTGATTGACGAGTAAGGTGTACCGTTTTATCCAATTCATAATTGACGGTGTTTTGTTTTTGCGCTGCAGAGTTATTCGCGCTTCCGGGCGCGGCGCTTGCGCCTTGCGCGTTCGGCTGATTGGACTGAGCGCCGGGTACACCGCTAGGCGCTGTGCCGCCGGCGCTATTAGTAGATTCAGCTGATTGCTGGCTACGCATCGCGGCATTTGCTGGCGTGCCGTTCGGCTTGTAGGTTTCGGCGGTTTGTTCGCTCTGATTGAAATCGATGTCGGCTGTTACTTGCGTTCGGAGATTATTGGCGCCGGTAATCGGTTCGACGATGCGATTGATCCGCTCAATGTAGCTTTTTTCTACTTCTTGGGTGTAAGCGAGCTTGCTCGGATCAAGGCCTGCGGCGTCATTTTGGTTGGTGAGAAGATTACCGTTTTGATCAACGATACTGACATTCTTCGCACTGAGTTCCGGCAGACTACTTGATACTAAATGCAAAATGCCGCTTACTTGCGCGCGATCGAGGGTTTTACCGGGGTAAAGATTAACTAGTACTGACGCGCTAGGTTTTTGTTGTTCGCGGAGGAAAACCGTTGGTTTTGGAATGGCAAGATGTACGCGTGCGCCCTGTACCGACGCAAGCGATTGTATTGATTTAGCCAGTTCGCCTTCCAAGGACCGCTGATAATTAATTTGTTCCTGAAATTGGGTAGTACCTAACTTCTGCTGCTCCATGATTTCGAAGCCCGAGGTACTTCCACGGGGTAAACCTTGGGAGGCGAGTTTTAGCCGGGTGTCATAAAGTAGATTGGATGGGACCATGAGCGCGCCACCGCCATCGGTAAATTTGTAAGGCACGTTCATTTGATTAAGCGACTGTACAATCGCACCGCCGTCACGGTCTGATAGGTTGCTGTACAGCACCTTGTAATCCGGTGTTTGCCCCCAAATCCATGCACCAACTGATAAAGCAATCACCGCAGCGACGGCGACGAGTAAGCCTAAGAGCTGTCGAGCTGGTAATTGCAGGAGGCGTTGCATTGAATTCATCGACCTATGTAAGTGTTATTAGACATGGGACGATTATGCGGAGCGACCGTCGTCGGTGATGCGGAGAATAAGGCGGGTTTTCGTTGGCATTTTGACCTCCGTCGTTACCAACCTGTCACGGTATTCAAAGAGTGTGGTACGAATGACGGTCCGAGGTTATGACGTAGATCACATTTTGGCGGTGGGGATAGCAGGTTAGCCTGGGATCATGAAAATTAGGTCATTTTTGTATTTCTGTTTCGAGGGCTCAAGCAAGAAAGGTGATGCTATCGTCGCACAGTGAGCAATCTGTGAAGAGGTGTACCATGGAGATTCCTAAAATTGATGCACTGCAAAGCGCTTTGGCTTCAGCTGGCGTAACTAGCGCACCCGCAACACAGGCCGCCGGATCAGGCTCCTTTCTCGAAATGCTCAAGCGCTCGCTTGATCAGGTTAACGAGTCCCAACATCAAGCGCAATCGCTCGCGACGCAATTTCAGCTCGACCAAAATGGCGTCACATTGGAAGAAGCGATGGTGTCGATGCAAAAAGCCAACATTTCATTTCAAGCGGCAGTACAAGTAAGGAACAAGTTGGTTTCCGCTTATCATGACATTATGAATATGCAAGTCTAACGTGTGGTTAACACGCGGGATTATATGAATCTCACAAAGTATCCGAACAACAGGTAGCCCGGATGAAGCGTCAGTGTAATCCGGGGCGAAGGTGGAGCGGAGAATGTCACCCCCGGATTACGCTGACGCTTCATCCGGGCTACAAGTGGAATTCGTATTAGGTAAGTTTATCCTCGTTTTTGTACAACGAACTGATACATGCCGGAAAAAATATCTGGATTTTCGGTTTCAAAAATATTCCAGTAATCCAGGTTTGTCTTTGATGTGTCATCCGCGAAGCGAACTTCATATTTTTGGGTTACATGAGCTTCAAGAAAAAACCCGATAAATTCCAAATCAAATTCCTCTAAAATTTTCTTAATTTGCGGTAACGTGAAATGATGTTCGTGAACATGGAATAACAGATCGCGACATTCACTAGTTCCGTAAAAATCATTGAACGACAGTAGCTTTTTAAATTGCTCGTTATCTTTCATGGATATTAAATCTTGGCGACAACGCCGTATGTCAGCTGCGTTTCCTGCATATCCTTGTTGGTCAATGAATTGCCGTGCTGCAATAATATTGCGACGTGCATATTCGCTGTAAAAACCCAAGCGCATAAATCCATTAGGGCGTAGTAATGAAAGTAACATTTGCCAACCGGCTTTCGGGTCCGCGAGATGGTGCAGCACACCAATGGACTCAATGGCATCAAACGTTCGCCCGCTGGATTCAAGCTTCGTGATGTCGGCACACGCGTATTCAATGTTTTCCAAGCCAAGCTCGTGCGTCTTTCTTTTTGCGTAGCAAAGACTGGTTACACTTAAATCAATGGCCAATACTCGGGACTGGCGAAATTGCTGCGCCGTTTGAATTGATTGCCAGCCAGTTCCGCAGCCAGCAATCAGAATATCGATCGCATCGTTTTTCTCTAATGGTTTAATCGGCGCAAACGGGAACTGTTGCCGTAAATAGGCTTCCAGAGACAGGTGATTATCGCGTTGCTGACATTTAATCCACCTAGGGTACGGATTCTCCTCATATTGTTGCTGAACTAATAAGGAAACCTCATCATCAATGGGTGTAAGCCTGGGAATTTGAGCGCGATACTGCTGTTCTTCCCGCGGTTCTCGTATTTGTTGCACCAGCAAGGCATTAACCGCTTCAGGCCAGGATTGATCGAATAGCGCTTCAATGGTGGGTAAAGAGAACAAAGGGAAGTAGGCGGCGACGCTTATCAACCATGCGGCAGGAACAGATGATTTAGCTGCTATTGCAGTGACGACGCGTTCTCGTAACGATTGTGCTTGATCGAACTCTTCGTCGGTATAGGAAAAAATATATTCGTTGATGAAACATTGTCGAGCCAAAGCGCAATAAAAAATTTGTTCGTTTGGTTCAACGGAAACAGCAGGGCCTATGGTGGCATTCAGCATTGCCAGTCTTGCCATGGTTAAAAAACGCTCTAGTTCTACATCGCAAATCGGAACGTTCTCCAACAAGCACTGCAGCAATCGATCATCTGCAACGGAAGAAAATCCGGAAGATCCGTATAGTTCTTGCGCTGATAATCTGGTGGGCCATGTTTGCGCTGCACGCTCTGTGCATTCGCTCATGTTTTGATTCAATTTGAGAATATTTATGCCTGTGCCCGCGAGATCGGCCGGCCGGCCCCACGGTTCAGATAGAGCTCTAATGATGAGCTGTCGATTCTCAGGGTCGTCTTGCGTGAAAGAAACGTTTTTTATACAGGCAGCAAAATCGATTTTTGCTTCGATGGTTTCTTTGATCGCTAGCGAATGTTTCAAGCATGCAACTGCCTGGTCTAATTTGCCTTGGACCTTAAGTGCATTTCCCAGATTAATGTAAGCCTCGGCAAAATCGGATTTGTATTTGATCGCTACACCGTAACAGCCAATCGCTTCTTCCAATTTACCTTGGTCCTTGTACGCTGCTCCTAAATTATTGTGTGCTGCGGCGTTATCAGGCTGAAACGTGAGTATTTGTCGATAGCAAATAATCGCCTCGTTTATCTTGCCTTGATTCTTAAGTGCGATTCCTAAGCTATTATGCGCATCGGCAAAATCGGGCTTGCACTGGATTGCTTGGTGATAACAAGCAATTGCCTCATCTATTTTGCCTTGTTCCTTAAGCGCATTTCCAAGATTGACATACGCCTCAGGATTATTTGATTTAAACGTGATTGCTTGTCGATAACAGGCAATTGCGTCGCTTAATTTGCCTTGATCTCTAAGCGCCATTCCTAAATTATTGTGCGCTTCGGCAGCATCGGATTTGAATTTGATTGCTTGGCGATAACACGCAATTGCTTCGTCCAACCTGTTTTGATCACTAAGCGCGTTTCCCAAATTAATGTATGCCTCGGGAAAATCAGGCCGCAATTTGAGCGCCTTGCCAATGAGTTCGATGGCGACTTCACTTTTCCCTACTTGAATGGCAATTACACCTAACAAATGATGTGCGTCCGCATCGTTTGGTTGCATTTGAAGTATCTGCCGATAGATGGCTTCCGCTTCCGGCAAACGCCCGGCTTGATGATGTGCCAACGCATCTTGAAGAGGCACGGGAGGGGATACATTTACGGAGCGGAGTTTTACCGATTGGAAGTTTTCGCGCGGTCCGCAGCACTGCTTATTTTTCTTGCCGCTGCCACATGGGCAAGGATCGTTACGCCCAATTTTTTTCATTAGCATTTACGCAAAACTGTCGCAGCGGCGTTGCGCTTGCATGCGCAAACCGTTTCGCAGGCTCGCAGCATGCTGCTCGAAACTCCTGCGCAACCCTTGCTGGGACAATTTTGCGTAAGTCCTGTTCATTTCATCGGAGTACTTAGGATCGTCGCTTGCGAGAAACTTCTAGCTTGGTGATATACCGCTGCACCATACTGGCTATGGCGTTTGGAAGATTGACGAATTGGCAACCTAGTCGTTTGACGACTGAATTGCGAATCGGCTGCTGAGAAATATTGCGTATTTCCACATCTGCCGTGATGGTACCAATCTCGGGCAATTCAATCTGCAGGCCTTTATAAATTTTTCCAACTTCTACTCCAGGCAATTGATCGTCAGCCGCCAAGGCTACGCCGCCGCAACTGATGTCCAAAACTTCTACTTCGATCTTTGCAGAACTTTTCCCGGTGCTGAGAGACAGGTGGGATTTAATTGCGTCTCCCATGGGCATTGACATACGAAAGAATTCACGCCGTTGTAGGCGAATCAGTGTTTTTGGTATCTTGATCCGAAACGCTGGGCTTTCGTCATAGATAGTAGTTTCCGGGCGCTGGGAGCGAAACAAAATTTTAACCTGGTTGTGTTCGGTAATGATCGTTACCGTTTCGGCCGTCATTAAACGTCGGTTATAAAGTTCGTCCGGTCCGTAATCCAAAATCAGTTCGTCGGATTCAAGGTTGATTTCCAAAATTATTGTGAATATGGAATCTTTGCCTTGATTAAAGGTGATGGTAATTGGTGCGTCTGCTTCTTGGACCATGCGTAGGATGGCGACGATTTCAGCGTGAGAATAGACCTGATAGCGGTCGTCTTCTTCCAGTTCTAGCAGCGGTCCTGATTGATTAACGGTAGGTTCCACGATTAACCAGCCTTATGTAATATTGCAATATTGCACGTCAAAAACAAAATTGAGTGAAAAATTAACGATTGATTTTCGGCTCATTTCTTAGGTCCCACCGGCGCCGTTAAAGTTGCAGGCAGGCGGTTTTCAATACGGTAAATCCACGCTAGCAATTCGGCGACCACGCGGTAAAGCGTGGGTGGAATCTGCTGATCGAGGTCGAGTTCCATCAGCAAAGCCACCATTTCTTTCGATTCATGTACGAATACGCCGGATTCCTTCGCACGGCGAATAATTTCCTCGGCAACTTTGCCGCGGCCTTTGGCAGTAATTGTCGGCGCGCTCGCGCCGGCTCGATAGGCCAGAGCTGCGGCCACAAATTGCTTGTCTGCTGGTTTATCCTCTGCCATGACCCAATCCTATGCCAAGCACTTTGATTCCTATGCCTTCCAGTGTATCGACCAAATCTCTGGTGGCAGTACGCAAAGCTTCGGTCGATGTTTCTTCTGCGGCGTTAATGGTGATTCGCACGCCGGTTGCAGAGAGATGCATGGTCGCGTCGACGGTACCTAGATTAGGTAAATCCAAAGTGAGATGGCTTTCCCATCCTTTTTGCGAAGGGTCATCAAATGCGCCAGGATCTTTGTCGCGTTGAATCGATACATGTATCGGTTGCCCGGGCCAAGCTTGACCATACCATTCGATTGGTGCGCCACCTAAAGCTGCGATTTGATGCTCGACCAAAGTAGGCGCGGTTTGATTGGCTGATAGCAACAGCTGTTGATCTTTGCCAGTTATGGTTCCCGACAATGGCCGATTTGGTTGTTCAAGGTTTTGCTGCACGTTTGCAGACGCTGCTTGCTGCGGCGAAGCCTGCGGTTCTTGGCGTAAGGCTTCCAATGAATAATTGCCTTTAACCCACTGCGCTTGATGCGATTCATAGAAGAAACCGCTTTGACTAATCGCAGATTTTAAATTGTCGGCCAGTTTGGCTGGCGCTGCAGGGGACTCCTGCGCTAACGGAACTGGATCGGCACGCAATCTCGCCGGCAATGTCTCTTTACTATTGGACAACGTGGCGCTGGCTGATTGCATTAACCGCGCGGTGTCGCTGAACGTTACGTTTTGTTCTTTGCCTTGTGAGCCTGGCGTCGTATTAAGCAGGCGGAAGGAGGGCTCCGGTTCAGTTGAAACAACTTCCAATTGCAGTGTTTCGCCAATGGTGGTGGCAATAGGGAGACGCAAATCGTAGTTTTGCCCGCCTATTGTCGCGATAAGCCGGTTTGCATCGAGGTTTTGCACAACAGTTGCCGCTACTATCTGACCCGCAGCTAAAGTTGATGTCGTTGATGTGCTATTTGCAGACGCTGTACTGCCTCCCAGCAATCGCGGGAGGGAAGGGAAAAGACTAGCTAAAGATGAAACATCTACCGGCATAACGGTTTGCTTTTTATAGTAGTAATACTTGGTTACGAGTCATTTTCAAACATATTCGTCTATTTGGTTAGGTGAGTCAGGAGGACGCTTCTTGTCGGTTTTTGGTTTTTGCGTATTTTTATGTTGCCGTTGCCGAGACTGTTCCTCCTCGGTACGTGGTGTCACTGCGGTAGGCGGGCGTACTCGATCAACAGTGGGCACGGTCCGATCGTCGGAGTTTGCCGCTGCGTTATATTGAATATGCTCGCTTAACATATTTTACTTTTATAAATTACTCATTAGCGGGCGAAACCGCGCCGTAAGCATGGCTAAGTTTTCTGGTTGTGCCGGCATTTTTCAGAAAAACTTCTAATTGCTGCAACCATGGCTGCGTGAGGTTCCGAATTTCCGCATCATCGGCGAGGACTTTAATAATAATTTCCAACTTTCGCTGACGAAGCTGCGGGTCGGTTGGAACAAGGTCGCCTAAGCGTTTAAGATTCTCAACGATTTGTGAGCAATTGCGTTCAGCTGCAATCACGCCATCCCAATCGTTGCGACGGGCAGCCGCCAGCATGTCGGTGGTCGCGAGTGACATAGATTCGTAACAGGAGATAATGTGGTGTTCTCTTTCCATCCTAGGTCCTTACTTTTGTGTCAGCATTAGTTTGTGGCGTCCCGGATGCCGCTTGAGCATCCACTTGCTTGCCAATGGCCTCCCAAGCTTCTCTTAATTGACCGAGAAGATTGCGTACTTCGATGACAGGCTCAACTTGATTGCGCAGGCTGGCTAGCAAAAGCCGCCTGGTCATGTAATCGTAGAGATCCTTTAAATGAACAGCAATCTCCCCACCGCTTGTTTCATCGAGACTTGCTTTTAAGCCTTCGTCAATGATTTGCAGCGCTTTAGAAATCGCCTGTCCTTTACCCGGAATATTCTTGGCTTCAAGATGTTTTTGCGCATCGACAAGTGCGATAAGAGCGCCGTCGTATAGCATGAGAATAAGCCGATGCGGACTTGCGGCAGCCACACCGGTCTCAAGCCCGATGTTTGCATAAGCCATTGCCTGTTTCTGACCCGGGTTCATGATAATAAAGTCCCTTTTATCAAAAAAAACGCCTTCTTAAGGTTAAAAACCCAATTTTTATTTTAAGAATTATTGTTACTGGCAAAGCTATTTATTTGCTGCTGCAAATAGGTACTCAAGCTATTCATTTTTGCGATCGTTGTATCGAGCGCGCTGAACTGCGCGCGATATCGTTTTTCTATCGCGGAAAGCCGAGTACTCCAATCACTTTCTCGTTGTTGCATTGATTTAATAGTGGTGTTTATCCCAGTGGTTCTTGCCGTAACTAATCCAGTTGGAGAAGTATATTGGCCTATCAATTGATCCAATTGATAGGCAAAACCCGTCGTATAAGTTATCGAGCCGCGAGCGCCGAGGGATCCACCAAGAACAGCCGTTACTAACCCCAAACTGTCGCCGGAGGTACTGGTAAGGTTTTGCCCGTTACCGGTGGCAGCTGTTCCACCAATTGTTCCGGCCACGTCTAAGCCATCTGTACGAACTGGCGCTGCGCCAAAAAGGTTGGTGGCGGCGGCTCCTGCGGTAGCAGTGAGCGCGGAATTTGAGCCGTAACTATCAGACGTGATAGTAAGCGCGCCACCGGTTTGAGTGACTGCCACTTTTATGCCTTTGTTGCTGAATGTGGAAGTGGCATTAATTTTGGTCTGCAGCTGAGTGGCAAGATCATCGGCGGTGGCATAGGTCCCTGCGGATAACGTAACAGTCGCGCTAATTCCATCAATTGAAAGCGCTACCGCATCATCGACACCCGCTGTTATTGTCAGTCCGGCCACTGCATTGCCGACGAGCGTTCCTTTGGTTGCCAGTTGCGTTACGTTGACTGCATAAGTACCTGGTGCTGTGCTTGATGTACCGGCGACATATGAGACAAGGCTATCCGAACTCGATCCTACCGCTGCAAATAATTGTCCTACCGCCGCGGGATTACTTTGAATTGCAGCGACCGCTTTCGAGGCATCGATGCTTAGCGTTCCGTCTTTTTGAAAGCTAATGCCGACGCTAGATAGTGTCGTAAAGCCAGCCGATCCTGTCGAAGATGCAGAAAGCAGGGTTCGAACTCGACTTTCAATGGCAAGGGTAGTCGGATCACCAAGCAATGGGCCACCTTGTTTCGTACTGGCGTTATAAGCAGTCAGCGAAGAGAGTGTTTTGCTGAAATTGTTGTAGCCGGCAACGAATGTACTCAGTGAGTTGAATATTTGGCTTGGATTTGACGCTACGGTGACAGTCGCGGCCGAACTTGTGGTTTTTAATAAATTCAACGTTACACCCTGAATAGCACTGGTTAACGTATTGCTAGCGCTAGTGATTGGCAAACCATCGACCGTAAGCGTGGCATCTTTCGCCACCTGTGTTTCTGAAAGATTTTTTCCAGAGCCTGCGATAGCTGTAGGATCAAAAGCGAGCTTGGACAAACCGCTGGTATCGGTATTGCCTAGATCGTCATCGGCCACCGTAATTTTTAGACTATTGGCCAATCCTGTGTCTTGAGACGAGATCACTAAGCGATTGCCGGTTCCGTCATTGACGATGGTTGCGCTGACCCCTGCGCCTGCAGCGTTAATTGCATCCCGAACGCCCGAAAGAGTATTAACAAAATTGCCAATGGTTATATCTTTTGATGCTTTTGCTGTATTGGGGGTAAAGGTATTGCCACCAGAATTGTAAGTCCCGAATTGAATGGTAAGAACGCCAGTGCCAACAACATCCGTGACATTGGTGAATATCGTGGAATTCACCTTTTGTGCTTGCGCCAGCTGTGTGATGTTCAATGCATAGCTGCCAGCAACAGAAGTGCTGCTCGCGGTGACGCTGGCAGCAGTGTTGTCATTGATAATTGCATTTAAGCTATTAAAGGAGCTTACGTTTTTAACGCCATTTAAGCTGCTTTGAAATGAACTTAATGCACCTGTTAGTGATCCGATAGCCGATAACTTCGATTGATAGGAAATTTCTTTTTTCTGGAGAGTCAACAACGGTTGAGCCTCCACATCCATTAGTTTGCTAACAATACTGTTAACGTCTAGCCCGGAACCGACACCTGGTGTTGAGATGGCCATATTTTCTCTAACTTATTTGTATGTTCTTATTAAGCCTTTGCATTTATCAGAAGACCGCGTAACTGGTCTAAAGATTTTGCAATCTCCAGCAAATCCTCCGAGGGAATTTGTCGCAATATATCGCCGGTAGATTGGTCGATAACTTTGACAATAATTTTCCCCGTAGAGTGGTCCGTGCTGAATTGCAGACTCTGGTTATCCACCTGTAGAAGGCGTGCGGCCAGGTGTGGAAGATCTTGCACATTCGGGGGAGCCGTGGGAGAGTCGACTGCCCCAGCAAGGGTCTTCTTGCTGACTGCGGTGGAGGAGATATCCACAGGTGGATAACCGGAATTTGCTATACCAGATAGGTTCGAGTCCATGATTCACTCACTTTCTTTCTCATTTACTTCTAACGCATTTACTTCTAATTCTGGGTGGGGCGAAGCCGGACTCCTTGTGAGAGCCCGGCCCTTACCCTTGACCTTTTTACCGAACTTCCATGCTTAGCCGCGGAGCAAGCTCAGCACGCTGTTAGGCAAGCTGTTGGCTTGCGCTAAGATCGCCGTACCAGCTTGTTGCAAGATCTGACCGCGGGTCAGGTTCGCAGATTCCGCTGCGAAGTCTGCGTCTTGAATCCGGCTACGAGAAGCCGTCAAGTTTTCAGCAGTCGTTTGTGCTTGCGATACGACTGACTGGAAGCGGTTTTGAAATGCACCAAGTGAAGCGCGGGAGCTGTTTACCGCGGTTAGCGCTGAATCGATCGCAGACAGAGCGCTGGTGGCGCCCGATGCGGTCGATATATTCAACGTGCTGATCGCGCTACCGCTACTTGCTGTTGCATACGTACCGGCGGTTAAGCCTGAGTTAGCGATCGTACCTGCACCTGCTGCAACCGTGATCTGGTTGGCGGATGTCAAGGTGTAGGTACCGGCATAGGTACCTGCTGCGCCTAGTGTGGAGCCGGCGGCAGTGATCGTGGTGTAGTTGGCTACAACGATGTTCCGTCCATCACCTGCGCTCAGTTCTACCGTTGAACCGTTGTCAAGAGCGGTTACGCCGGTTTGCGAGGTTTTAGCGTTGATGGCTGTCACGACGTTTTGGCGGGTAGTAGCCGCTGCTGCCGTTGTTGTGATGGCGATGGTGACGCCATTGATGTCGACCGAGCCCGTGTTTGCAGCAGCGCCGTAGGTGGTACCTGCAGCTATGGTTGCATTCACTTGCGCCGTTACACCGGTCGTGCCTGAAGCTGCGTTGATGGCTGCAGCTTTTGCGATCGCGCTGGCGGAGTTGCTAGCGGTAGACAGCGTATCGGCGCTGGCTGCGGAAGCGCTGATTGCGATACCGTTAATCACTACGTCGGTTGCACCTAATGCAGTGGTGTTTGGGGCCGATGAGCTGAGGCTTGCTTGCGTTACGCCACCAAGTGCAGTGGTACGAGCACTTGCGATCGACGAGATGGTGATCTGGTCGTTTGCGGTGCTGTTAGCACCGACTTGGAAGGCTTGTGCAGAAAATGTTCCGTCGAGCAATTTAACACCGTTGAACGATGAGGCTTGCGAGACGCGGTCAATTTCAGAGATTAGCTGTTGTGCTTCTGAGTTCAGTGCGGAACGGTCAGATGCGCTGTTGGATGCGTTAGCTGACTGTACAGCTAGTTCGCGAATCCGCTGTAAGTTGTTGGTGATCTGACCCAAATCGCCTTCAGCCGTTTGTGCTAAAGAGATACCGTCATTAGCGTTACGAGCTGCTTGGTTCAAGCCGCGGATCTGGGCATTGAACCGTTCTGTAATCGCCAAGCCTGCAGCATCGTCTTTCGCGCTGTTGATCCGGAGGCCGGAAGACAGACGTTGGAGAGACACTTGCAAGGAAGATTGGGAAGAATTCAAGTTGCGTTGCGCATTTAGCGAAGCAATGTTGGTGTTTACGATTTGAGGCATGGTCAGGGCTCCTTTTACCGATTCTTATTTAAACCCGGGTTTACCGGTGGTTTACCCCGGTGGTCCTCTAGGGAGTGCAACCGGTGTTAAGTAGATTATCGGCGCGAGCGGGACAATATTTAGCCCTCGTTGTTAAAAACCCAATGCTGTTAACGCAACGGAAAATTAACAGGTTTAAGGGGGAATCATTATTAAGAAAAGACTGGAAAAACCTATTCTGTGACGTAGATCACAATAAAACTCAGGGAGTTGATCATCTAGATATTACATTTACATGGCGATGTAAGTATTTGTTATTTATTCTTAATAAAAAGAAATTTTTACTCAAAAAATGGTTAACGCTGCATCGCGATCACTGCTATCTTTAAGATTGAATATTTTGTGATGATTGGTTGATGTCATCGAATTGCATGTCTGATCCTTGGTTTCTACACTAAATTTAGTGTGATCAAACGCACAAAAAAAGTCATTTTGTTCCTCCTTACTGACGTTGAATTTAGGGGAGGGACTGGAATACAGTTATTGGAATGAATTTCCTACACCCTCGAATCCTGCGGAAATGACTTGAAGCGGATATACACCTTATATATGCGAAAGATGAGTAACTGTAGTCGGCAAGTAATGGTGCGATGCAACATTTGCTTATCGGGCATTTCCTCGATTTAACTCTCGCTTCGCGAACAGCGGAGCATCAGTGGACACCACAATGCAATTATCGGTTGAAAGCGTCATCCATCATGTACACGATTGTAGCTTCGGCGCCGTTGGGAGTCATTCGCAACACGTTCCAGGATTTCCGTTCGTAACCGCGTTGCCTTTTGTCACCGATCACCATCACCGCCCGATCTTCTTAATTAGCAAGCTTGCCGAACATACAAAAAACATCCTTGCTAACCCGCAAGGGAGTTTTTTAATGTTTAAGCCAAAAAATGGCGACGTACTTGCTGGTGTGCGGGTCACTATGGTGGGAGAGATCACTCCTATAGCAAGCGACGAAAAGCTTACCGCCCGCTTTCGTCGTTACCAGCCAGAGGCAGACGATTATTTAGCATTGCAGGACTTTTCTTTTTTTTGCCTTGAACCCCAAGCACTACGAGTGATCGAGGGCTTTGGTCAAATGGGATGGCTTGATGCTACGAAGTTTAGGATGGCAGGTAGCTTGGATCCGACAATCGAGGCGGATTTGATACAACAACTCGCTGCCGATCAGCCTCCTCATGTAAGGACGCTGGGTTTAGACCCCTATGGGATGGATATTGAAATAAAGGGACAACGCGAGCGGCAAAGGTTTCCTGAAGTATTGCTCGATCAGAATTCCTTAGCGCAGGCGGCCCGCAGAATACTGCAAAATTTCTGCTGACTGCCTTTTGCTGAGAAAGTATGACTTACTGAAGGGTATTAGATGCCGAATTTGTCTCGTAAATCATAATACCAAGCACCCATGGCTGTAAGAGGAACGCGGAACCAACGCCCCCCTGGGAACGGGTAATGCGGCAATTTCTCGAAGGCATCGAAACGGCTGGATTGTCCTTGTATGACTTCAGACAATAAACGGCCGGCTAGGTGGGTATAAGTAATCCCATGGCCCGAGCAACCTTGCGAATAGAAAATGTTGCTACCAATACGGCCAACTTCCGGTAGACGGGACATGGTGAGCAGGAAATTGCCTGTCCACGCGTAATCGATATCGACGTCCTTCAATTGCGGGAAGGTTTTGAGCATTTGCGGACGTACGATCGACTCCACATGGTCTGGATCGCGTGCGCCGTAAATAACACCGCCGCCGTACAGTAGCCGTTTATCAGCGGAAAGACGGAAGTAATCCAATAGAAAGTTGCAATCTTCCACACAATAGTTGGATGGAATGATTTCATCGGCCAGCTTTCCGAGCGGCTCGGTGGCGATTACCTGCGTACCGCAAGGCATGGACATCGACGCGAGTTTTGGTACTAGGTTGCCTAGGTAGGCATTGCCGGCAACGATGACGTACTTGGCTTTCACTCGACCATGCTTTTTGGTCCAAATAATTGGACTTGGGCCTTCCTCAATGCGAATGACCTTAGAATTTTCGTAAATGATGCCGCCATTTGCTTCGAAGGCAGCAGCTTCGCCGAGCGCAAGATTGAGCGGATGAAAGTGTCCGCCGCTCATATCAAGAAGTGCGCCTACATAGCGATCAGTATTAACGATTTTTTGGGTCTCGGCGGCATCCAACATTTTGAGGCTGGTATTGCCGTATCTTTCCCACAAAGCCTTCTGGGATTCGAGATGACCCAACTGCTTTTTGGTAATAGCCGCGAATACGCCGCCATCTACCAAATCACATTGAATGTTGTACTTAGCTACTCGTTCACGAATGATTTTGGCGCCTTCGAAAGCCATGCCGCCAAGCGTTTGACCAAGCTCGCTGCCATAACGTCGCTCGATAACATCAATATCGCGCGAATAGCTGTGAACGATCTGACCGCCATTGCGGCCAGAAGCGCCCCAGCCGACTTGGGCGGCTTCGAGGATAACAACTTTAAAGCCGGCTTCTGCTAAGTGAAGACCTGCGGACAGTCCGGTGTAACCAGCGCCGATAATGCAAACATCGGCCGTTGTTTCGCCATGCAGCTCAGGGCGGTACGGACTCGGATTGGCCGATGAGGCGTAATAGGATGGAGCGTGTGGGGTGCGTGACATTTTATAATAGGACCAGAAGTTGCAAAAAACCCGGCATTGTAACGGTTTTGCGTGGCTTTTTAAAACGCTGGCGTGATTCTATGGAGCAACAGTATTTAAGCCATGAGGAGGCAATGGGAACCGCCTAGCAATACTATTTACGGCCTGCGGGATTTTGCGATAAAAATAAAACGAGCGTTACTTTATTAACACATAAAAAATATAGAGGCCATGCCGTATTTAGATATACCGCGAACCCCTTTATTTGCATTCTTCGGCCGTTTTTTATAAGTCCCGCATGATAAGCAAGAGTGAACAGCTTGTTGATTATTCCCATTTGCTCCTGATCAAAACTTTGTGGTGCTGTCGCTCGTCCCAATAACCGGGGCGTTGGTGCACTTAAAAAGTGATAGCGAACGCATCCCCTACTGCATTCAGTTCAGTGCTGCGAACGGCCGTTTTACTCGGAGGAACTACCACCTCGATATCGTCGCCAAATTGCGCGATTGTTTGGTAAGTGGGCACCCCATCATATGCGCCATAGGCCATGACTTTGCAGACTTCTTCGTCGATGTGAGCAAGCAGCGGCTCCATTGAGTCCACTGCTTTGCCAATGATCCAAAAAAGCCTTTTCTATCCATAACCCCAAACTGCCGCATCGGCGTAGCCCCGCTTCATATGCCAACCATTCTCCACCTTGAACGACATCTGTGGAATATGATGACGACGATCAGCATTGTGTTTGTTTGGCATTGCCCACGCTCAGTAAAATCGGACCACAATCGCACCATCACCGATTCCCGAGTTCGAAGGGCACCAACGCCCTCCTGAAATGCACGTATAAAACCGAAGCAAGGAAGAGGTAAAACAAACTTTGCACTAAGAAAGTGTGCAATCATATTCGTTAGTTTAGAAAAAGATATTCTGAAATCGGTTGTTTGTTAAGTTGTTATAGGCCGTAGTTCGTGAATTGCCACATGTCCTACGGATAATGATCAATGTTCCTTTCGCCAATTGATAGGAAATCCACTCTAAATAGAACACAAGCACAAAAACCCCGTAGTTTGCCTTATCAAAATAGTTGAAGACATAGTTAAATAGTGGCGATTAAGCTACTTAAGCTCCGCATTTTTTATTGCTCTAACGCTAATGACTGATGGAGGTTCCTCGTGCGTCTGCTTCTATTCTTTGTTGCTACCTTTTGCGGTTTGTCTGCTTGCGTGGTTAACGTTGCATCGGATAGAGCGACAGAAGCCGATCGCATTTGGCTGCTCCCAACTCAACCGCCATATCCTGCAGATAATGCGCCCAATCCCGTTCGGTTAGAGTTAGGCAAAATGCTATTTTTCGATCTCCGCCTTTCAGGGGATGGCAAATCTTCATGCGCTACTTGCCATGTTCCTACGCTGGGATGGTCGGATGGTCTACCGAAGGCAAAGGGATTTCACGGACAAGCTCTGGCTCGTGCTACGCCAACGATGATTAATCTTGGATACAACACCATTCAACAGTGGGATGGGCGGAAAAGAACACTTGAAGATCAAGCAATGGGGCCAATGGAAGCTAAAGGCGTCATGAATATGAATATTCCTCAATTGCTCACCTTCCTAAATGCGAATGCCACATACAAAAAGAAATTTGCCGAGGCTTATCCTGGCGAGAAAATTGACTCCGCCAGTGTCTCTAAAGCAATTTCCGCATATGAGCGTTCAATCATTAGCAATAATTCGCCATTTGACAGCTGGTTGCGTGGCAATAGCCGGGCTATGACTGTGGAGCAAGTTAAAGGCTTTCGCCTCTTTACCGATCCGGCAAAGGGAAATTGCGCGGCTTGCCATCAAGCGCCAAATTTCACTGATAACGGATTTCATAATCTTGGGCTGGCCTCGTGGGGAGATGAAAAGCCTGACATGGGGCGTTTCCCTTTCAAGAAAGTGCCATTGATGAAAGGGGCATTCAAAACACCGACATTGCGCGAGATCGATCAAACAGCGCCGTATTTCCACGACGGCTCGGCTAAAACGTTGACCGACGTTATTGACCATTATGTAAAAGGAGGAGTGGTCAAGACCAATCTCTCTCCCAGTTTGAAGCCGCTCAATTTAACGCAAAGCTAGAAGGAAGCCATCGTCGCGTTTATGCATGCACTAACGTCACCGGCGACGACAGTTGCGTTGCCCGTGTTGCCACCTAATTGATGCGAAGTGAAATGATTGCGCAAGACGACTTAGCAATCATTTCACCGCACCGGATTTGTTTGTGGGGACATGGCCAGTCATTTTAAATTTTAAAAAAAGGGTTAATGATGAAATATATTTCCTTCATCGCAACGTTCATCTTCACCGGGTCTTTATTCCTTGGCTCATTAGCGCATGCCGCCGATGTAGAGCTCTTACAAAAGAGCAAGCAATTCAGCCAGAAAGCACTTAAGATCAAAGTCGGCGATTCAGTCAATTTCAAGAACGAAGATCCTTTCTTTCACAATGTATTCTCTTTATCCGAAGCAAAAACATTCGATCTCGGTTCTTATCCGCAAGGGCAATTTAAAAAAGTAACATTCGATAAGCCTGGAACCATCGAAGTTGAATGCGCTATTCATCCGGAAATGAAAATGACGATAGAGGTTACAAAATAATGCGAATCCTCTCTGCATTGGTAGTTGCGATAGGCATGGCCGTCGTTGCTACGGCAGCCATGGCTGATCCTGAGGAGCAATGGCCAAGAAAGGATTCTTTAGAGGCCAAGGTTTATCGCGGAAGCATTGTCTTTACACACTATTGTTCGTTGTGCCACGGTGTAACGGCAGAAGGTAATGGCCGCGCCGCCAGGCTTTATACGCCTCGTCCCGCGAATCTAGTCCTCAGTGAAAAAAATGATGCCTATAAAGAGTTGATCATTCGTCGCGGAGGCGAAGCCATGGGGCGTTCGCAATTTATGCCACCATGGGGTAAGGAATTGACTGACGAGCAGATCGCCGATGTTATTGCTTATCTTCATTCGATTAATCGATACAAAGAAGAGAAACCGGAAAAAACAGAATAAGTGCTAAATTCCCAGGCTAGGGCGCGTCTTGAATTATTTCGCGCTCTAGTGGATCAATCAAATTCTTTTTCACTTCTTAAAAATACATCCCAAATGTGAAGGTTGGATAAGCACCCAATCTTTTATCATTTCTCAATCAAACGTTAACTCCATAAACTCGATTCGGCTCTGATCATTTTTCAATTCGAGCTAATGATTTTTGTATTGTAATTTTAGTAGTCTCTCTATCGTCCACTCGATGTGATTTTAAAAAGTGTTCGTCGCTTTTCTTATGCGTTTAGCTGGCCGGCTGTGCTAGCCGGGTTTTTTATTCAACAATTTTTCATCGTACCTGTCTCATCCGAGATCGTATCGTTGCCCTTACTTAGTACAGTAAATCAACTCGAAAAATCTCCTGTCATGATCGTTGCAATAGCGCTGAAAAAGTAGCCCTAGTCGGACTTTTTAATTTTTTAAAAAGTCGTTCAATAGTGATACAGAAACCCGCTCTCGGTAAAAAATAATTGCGCGCGCTATTGAATTTCTATTAAGCAATTCTGCAAAATCTATTGATGGGTGATAACCTTCATTTCGAGATGATTGAAGCATCAAAATTTTCTCGGACGAAGTTATCTCTCGCTGAAAAATAAAGACCGTAACAGCGCAAGAAAACCACTGCGGAAGTAGCACACGTTAATGCAGAGGATTATTTCCAATGAATTCCTTGGACGGTTTTCAACGCGCGCCAAGCGCACCACCCTTACCGGATACTCCTTTCCGTTTTATTTGTTATTTCATCGCGAGATATCGTTGGTGGTATCTAGCGATGGTATTGCTCGAAGCGGGGCAGGCAAGTTGCGCCATCATGGTTCCGTATGCAATTGGGCAGATCATTAAGGGGGTTAGCAGCGCACACGAGCATTCGATGGCGTTGTTGCAAACCTTGCATGGCCCTTTGGTACTATTCATTGCTCTGGCTATCGGAGAAGTATTCTTCGGGCGCGCTAGCGGCACCTGTCAAGTTACAATCGGGCCGCTGCAGCGACAGACGGTCACTCGCGCGCTTTATAGTTATATACAGCATCATTCGCATCGCTATTTCAGCAATAATTTTGCTGGCGCATTGGCGCACCGGATCAGCGAAACATCTACCGGCGTGGCGCAATCGCTTTGGGCAATCCTTTTCGATTTCTGGCCGATCGCTATTGTTTTAAGCGTATCCGTCACGTTGCTCTATCACGCGCATCCGCAACTTGGAATATTGGTTTCTATTTGGGCAATTTTTTTTATCGCTATTTCCTATTGGCTGGCTGCGCGATGTCAGCCATATTCATTTCGTGCCGCCGCGGCGCGTAGTGAAACAACGGGGATTGTTGTCGATTCAGTTACTAATCTCACCAGTGCTCGGTTGTTTGCGCGGCTCGGTTACGAACGAGAACATCTGGATACAACACTGCGCAAGGAATTGAAGACCGTTAAAGAATCCATTTGGTATTCCGAGCAAGTGCGTTGGTTCCAATTCATATCGGCGGCAATACTGAAAATCGGTACGCTCTATTACGCGCTGGTACTGTGGGGGAAAGGAGAGATCGGCGTGGCCGAGTTCGTCATGGCAACCAGCCTATCGCTACTGATCATCAATGAAGCGCGAAATCTTTCCCGCCGGTTTTTGGAATTTTTCGAGCTTATCGGTAACGTGGCTAACGGGGTGCATACTCTTATCCGCCCGCACGAAATTGTCGATGCGACTGATGCGCGCAAATCCAACATAACACAAGGCAAGATCGAATTTCGTAACATCAATTTCAGCTACACGCCAGATCAAAAAGCTTTCGATGAATTGAACGTTGTCATTAAATCCGGTGAGCGTGTTGGGCTGGTTGGTTTTTCAGGGTCGGGGAAATCCACTTTCGTTAGCCTGATTCTGCGTTTGTACGATCCTCAAGGCGGGCAGATTGTTATCGATGACATCGATATTCGCGACATGACACAAGACTCTCTACACGGACAACTTAGCCTTATTCCGCAGGACCCCAGCCTGTTTCACCGTACGTTAATGGAGAATATTCGCTACGGCCGTTTGGACGCGAGCGATGCGGATGTGATCGATGCAGCACGCAAGGCACACGCGCATGAGTTCGTTATGCAGATGAAGGATGGATACCAATCGATGGTTGGTGAACGCGGCGTTAAACTTTCCGGCGGCCAACGCCAGCGGATTGCAATTGCTCGCGTGATTTTGAAAGATGCACCGATATTGATTTTGGACGAAGCCACTTCGAGTCTAGATTCGATTACAGAAAAGGCGATTCAGGAAACCTTGGACGAAGTCATGAAGAGCAAGACGGTGATTGTCGTCGGACACCGCTTGTCTACGATTGCGCATCTCGATCGTATTTTGGTTTTTGATAAAGGCCGGATTGTGGAAGACGGGACGCATGCCGAATTGTTGGCGCGCGGTGGTGCGTATATGCGCTTGTGGAGTAAACAAGCTGGCGGATTCTTACCTGAAAATCTAAGTGGCGAGAGTTTGGTAAAAAGATCGATTGACGATGCAACAGAGAGAGAAATCGCTGAAGAGGAGGGTATTTGTGGTGATATGCCGAATGGTCCAATTCCGGCCGTTGAGGCATAGAGGTCTACGAAATCACAATTATCTTAGTTGAAATGCCCCCACCATTTTTAAAAAATTCATTTCATTTGAATTAGGAACGAGACGAGAATATCTCGCCGCGTCAGTCGATATCGATATCGGAAACTTCACCAAAATTACCAACTGGCATTGCTTTGAATTTGAAGGCCCTGCTGCGTGCGGCGGGGGCTTTATCTTCGTTTATACCGCTCGGAATTCACCGCACTGGTGCTACCTGTTTTCTGAACGCTGGGTGGGTGCAGCGTGTTTTTCATGCTTGTTAAAAATTGTCCATCAGATTGGCACAACCAATTCCGACGTTGGGCCGATGATGCCGCATTCAAGGATCTGGTGAAGTTTTTATCCAACCGTTCTTCAGAGAGCCCAGTCTGATTTACAAGAGTCGCCTTAAATCTCGTATACCGCTCGTTTAAATAATGCCTTCTCCACGCATCGGCACGATATGGGGAATTGCCTTCCTTTTTGCTATTTCTTCCAGTGCAGCGTAAGGACGCTCGCTGGGCAAGCTTATCAGAAATTCCACTTTGGCTAATGACTTGAGCGGCGTTAAGTAGTCCTGCACAATTTCCAAGTCGATCCCTGCTCTTTGAGAGGACACAATAACAGTCAGAGCAGTCTTAGCAGCGACCGTAAGAACCGCATCGGCAGTCTGATTATTCAGGTGCGCACCAAGTCCATCTTGAAGCGCCTTGGTGAATGTTTTTTCATCCGTAGACATGTGGTTATGCAAACTTTCAATCTGCGTATGGGGCAACCCTTGCAAATAATTCTTAATGGCGTCTTGCTGAACATAGTCCTGAAATCGATGGGTGACTGTATCGACCAAGCTTTCCAACATCTGCGTTGGAAGCAAAAGCGGATGTTCGCCTTTCTCAAGATGTTCTATCAATAATTTGCGGTGCTCTAGCTTTTGCGTTTCATCTACGTTTTGATAAAAATCATAATGTGACTCGACAAACTCTCGGAACTTAAGCTGAGAGCCTATTTGGGTCACGATAGCCGAATCAATCGTTACACTATCGCCAACTATTTTTCGCAAATTTTCTGAATGATTGTTGAATACGGGAAGTCCGCCTTTGCTCTTAGCAAGCGAAACAATATCTTTATTATTGTGCGCACTATTTAAGATGCCTCTCGCTTTTCCTCGCGCTTTGTCACCCGCATTACCCCCAATGATGCCTTCGATTTCACGCACGTGGAATGAGGTCGATGCAGAATTATCAGGCTTAATCTCTAATCTCATTGATTGATAACTGTCATATTGAGTGACGTGGCCGGTAATATTTATTTCTTCCTTTACGGTATATTGAAATACATAATCTCCCAAAATACGTAACCCGTGGTTAGCCGATTCAAAATCACCAACAGTTAAATCAAAAGCGTGATGGCTTTTGCGCGGAACCAGGCCTTGTTTTTTTAGCAGATACCGTTCGTTTCCATCGATCTCATATTTTTCTTCGTGGTTATCATATACACCTGCGGGCGTCGCTTGACGAATAGCAAAATCGACTGGGAAATACATGGCGTTAAGGTTGTGCCCGGTTTCATGTGTGACGCTCATTGGGCCGGTGAGTATCGCTCGATTATCTTCGCTATCAACTGCTACGGTAGTAGGGGCTACTTGAATGCGTCCATAGTTACCATGAAGATTATGCTGGCTGGGTAAGGTTTTTGTTTCCATGTAGTCACCCTTCTGAAAAAGGGTAATAGATCGACCTTCTTTGTCAATTTTCCGATTTTTCGAGAAAACTTTGGGCGCCCCCTCGCACAATCCGTTTAACATGCGGGCCGCGAGATCTGCATCTAATTCTTTGACCAATTTCCATGTGCTCTCAAACTCCTTAATTATGTCACTATCCACATATAAGGCAGGCCCCAGTTGAAAATGCTTTATGCCATCAAAGTATTTGGGGTTTGGATTTCTGGTTAGCAGTTCTTCGATGGTTTTATCACTTTCCGGCAATTGTATCCGCGGATATTTACCCTCTTTAAGAAAATACCGAAGCAAATACGCTTGTCGGTTTTTCTCTTCATCATTGAAGTCCCGGTAAAGATCCTTCTGCTGCTTCTCAAAACTCTCTAGCTCTTGATCACTGACGAAATATTTACGAAAAGCTTTCCAGCCGCCGTCACCCGCCAAATTCTGATCGACATCACTGCTAAGTTGGAAGTTGGCGCTAAAGTCTTCAAAGCTGGAATTACTCTTGTAGCTCAGCGCGTCGCTATTATTATTTTCTGTGTCATTCATCTCGTATCTCCCTGATCAAAATAATTTCAGAAATATAATGGCTATTGAGTCGGCCTGCGCAGCGACGCAACGGAGAGAAGTGGGAATAAGGCAATCTTTTTGTGAAACAGAAGTAAAGCAGGCATATGACGAAGCATGCTGACCTCTTATTATTTCGTTACAGTCGCTCTGAGCAACAATCGATAGAAAATAAGCAAAACTAATGCTGGTCTTTATGTTCTGAAAATATTCATTTATCAAATTGAATTGATTGTGGAAATCGGAGATGGCAAAAAATGTTTCGGGCACATCACGTTACAAATGCTCAAACTAAAGAAATTTATCTTCCGCAAATAGAAGATCATATATAACGCGCGTTTTCTTCACTTCGCTGATCTTGCGACTTCAACGAGCCGCATCACCACGCCGATATTCAACCGTTAACTCATCGAATTTCTGTTTAAGCTCGTCCTGAAGTTTGAAGTCCACTGCGGCTAGTGTATCCACGAGCTGTTCCGGTCGACTCGCGCCGATAAGAACCGATGTGATCGCAGGATTAGCAAGCACCCAAGCTACCGATGCAGTAGTCAGCGACAATCCATCCACTACACTACGCAGCGCCTCGATAGTCGCGAATTGATGTTCGTGCCAATAGCGTTCTTGATAACGTTCGGCGGCGCTGCCCAATGTAAATCGAGTACCGGGGGTCGGACCGGTCGAAAAGGTGTGTTTGCCGGTTAATAAGCCGCCTGCGAGCGGATTATAAGAGATGACCGCAAGGTTTTCTTCCCGAGCTAGCGGGATTAATTCTCGTTCAATTTCACGGAATAGCAAGCTGTATCGAGGTTGTATCGATACGAAGCGAGTGAGGTTACGTATCTCCGCCCGACCTAGTGCGAGCGCTAACCGATAAGCGAGGAAATTGGAGACGCCGATATAGCGCGCCTTGCCGCTGCGTACCACGGTATCGAGTGCTTCTAGTGTTTCATCTAGTGGCGTACTCGCATCATCGAAATGCAACTGGTAAAGATCGATATAATCCGTTTGTAGCCGCCGCAAAGACGCTTCGATCGCACTGAGAATATGCTTGCGCGACGCACCTTCATTCCACGCCGCAGGACCGGTTCTACCAACGCATTTCGTGGCGACGATAAAGCGATCGCGTTTACCCTTCAACCAACGGCCAACGATTTCTTCGGTACGGCCTGTAGTGTCTAAACCGCCGCCAAGCGGGTAGACATCAGCGGTATCGAGAAAGGTGACGCCGGCCCCGGTGGCGGTATTAAGTATCGATTTTGCAGTCGCTTCATCGGTTTGCAAACCGAACGTCATCGTACCGATACAAAGACGCGAAATGGTGAGGCCGGTGGCGCCTAGTTTGACGTATTGCATGGGTAGTTCTCCGAAATTATCCTAAGTGCGAACTGAACAAAGCTTTTTTTCACGAAAAATATTTTCGCGCCGTTTATGCGGAGCATCCGCAATGCGCAGTAGATCAAGTTGTAGGGCTACCCGACAATGCAGTTTCCAGACTTAGTAATGCTTGGCCTTCAGCTGCAGGAAGCTTATCGATTTGCAACGCTACAATCCGCGATAGCTCGAATAGTCGCCAGCTAATTTCGTTGACGATCAGTGCCGCCTCAAAGCGAATTTCAGCGTCCTCTTCATCCATCAATTTCATTACGTCAGCGGCATCTACATCAGTGTTTAGTCCGGTGCTCGAAAGTCCTCGGCGAATTTGTATGTAACGTTCCATTACGCCATCAAAAATTTTCTGAAATGTGCTTGAAAATCGGTAGGCGTCTTGCTCAAGTTTTTCGGATACTTTGCGAATATTGTCGAGTTTTGCAAGAAGCGCTTGCACTGACTGCCGTAAATCATTTTTCTCATTGGCGGTCTCGGTCTCAGATGTATTGCCGGGCACAATCTCTTCTCTGGTTTTCGCGATCAAATCAATAATCGGCCGGCTGTATTCACCGGGAATAAGTTTCATGGCAAGCTCAGCATGAGCTATCGGGCGCGCTTTTTTTGCTAGTAGGCCGGAAATGACTTCAGCCGCAGCAAGAATTTGTCCACCGGTGCTAATCCGTTCGCCGCGGCGGCCGCGGGGATAACCGAAGCCGTCCAAGCGCTCGTGATGTTCCAAGATAAGTTCCGGAACCATGTGAGGAAGATTCTCGATGCGCCGTAACAGAATTTCGCCGACCACCGGATGCGCTGCAACTTGTTTCCATTCCGCTGGCGCTAGTTGTTTGCGGCCATGTTGAAACAGCTCAGGATTAATATAAACCTCGCCGATGTCGTGAAGTATTCCCGCTAACGCCATCGACTGAAGAAAGTTGGTATCTGGCGACTGTAGTTTTTTGCTCATGCCCATTGCTAACAAACTCACTTCAGCGCAATGCTGGAGCAGTGCTGGATTGCGGGAATGATGCACGTTCAATAATGTTGTCGTCGCTGCATTGAGTCGCATTTGTTTGAGGAAGGTAACCGCTGTTTTCCCCTCATGTTTCCAACCAGCAAGCTTACGCAGCGAAGCACTTGAGTCGAGCGCTTTTTCCGCCGCTTCAGCCATTTCATTAATACCAATCGCGTCTTCTACTTCAATGCTTGATTCAAGTGGTTTACGTAGTTTGTGTGACACCACTCGTTCATAAAGTGCATCGCTGATCTGTGTTCCACCCGCAATCAACTTCATCCCATGGGTGGTGTAAATATCTTCCGATGTTTCCACATGATTGGTGGAGGCTAGTGAAACGAGTTGCTTACAAAAGTGAGTATTAGGTTCCTGGAGGGGCTCGCCATCTTGAATATTCGCAAGATCTGTCACTTTAAGAACTCACTTTCATTCTATGTATCTCCATAGGTGGATAAGCTGGGTGGATGAGCAGCTTAAAATGTTATTAGAATTTTTCTAAACTCGCAACGCTACTTGTAAGCATGAAATGCTTATCTTGATACCGGTCGAATTTTACTAGCAGCAAGTTTTGCGCGATTACGTGCTTCAGCAGTATCTATCCCCGTAGCCACTGCCACACCCATGCGCCGCTTGGTAAAACTTTCCGGTTTACCGAATAAATGCAGGTCAGTATCGGGAACCGCTAACGCATCCGCCACGCCTTCGTAGGCAATACCCTGGGCTTCCAGTTCGCCATAAATAACTGCCGAAGCGCCTGGTGCGACAAGGCGCGTGTTTACAGGTAAGCCCAAAATTGCCCGTGCATGTAGCTCAAATTCGGAAAAACGCTGAGAGGCGAGGGTAACCAAGCCGGTATCGTGCGGACGCGGACTGACTTCAGAAAACCAGACTTGACCTCCTTTAACGAAGAGTTCCACACCAAATATTCCGCGACCGCCTAAGTTATCCGTTACTGCCTTTGCGATTGCTTGTGCGCGTTCTAGCGCTATCGGCGTCATCGGTTGCGGTTGCCACGATTCCACATAGTCGCCGTTAACCTGCACATGGCCAATGGGATCGCAGAAGCTGGTTTCAATTTCACCGCCCACACCTAAGGAGCGCACTGTAAGCAGCGTGATTTCATAATCGAAATCGATAAATCCTTCTACGATGACCCGCGTTTGATTCACGCGTCCGCCTTGTAGCGCGTAGTCCCAGGCTTTTGTTATATCGTCCTCTGAGCGGAGGAGGGACTGCCCTTTGCCGGAAGAGGACATGGTTGGCTTTACTAAGCACGGAAAGCCGATGCCGTTATTTATGGCAATGACCAATTCCTCGCGCGAGCTGGCAAAAGCATAAGGTGAAGTAGGTAATCGTAACTCTTCCGCTGCTAGTCGACGAATGCCTTCTCGATTCATTGTGAGTTGTGCGGCACGCGCTGTAGGAATGACTTCGGCAACGCCTTCACGTTCAAGTGCGACCAATGTATCTGTGGCGATAGCTTCAATCTCCGGCACGACTAAATGCGGTCGTTCTGTTTCAATCAGCCGGCGCAGAGCGAGGCCATCGGTCATTGCCAGAACATGCGCCCGATGCGCTACCTGCATTCCCGGTGCATCCGCATAACGATCCACGGCAATCGTTTCGACGCCCAATCGTTGAAGTGCAATAATCACTTCCTTACCTAATTCTCCTGCGCCTAACACCATTACACGAGTTGCCGAGGCACTCAAGGGAGTGCCAATTCGATTGAAGCGGATATTTGCCATGATGAGATTTACTGACGAAAAACGCGATTTTACGCTGATTGAGGCGGGCAGATTGCATCGCCATTAGTTGTATGGATAAAAATGCAAATTTTGATAACTGACTACTCATTTCCTTGCATAAGGTCAATCTTGGAGCTATAGCATTAAATGAATTGTAAGATCGGAGATGTCATAACGTCCTCATCCTCAGGCTAATTTTAATAGGCAGCCCTACATCATAACCACCAACGCTTTTATCTGGTCTAAAGAAATTCTTTTTCCACGGTTCTGCAACACTCGTGGAGATTTCCGAGGGGCAATGCAAACGATCGCTCGCAATATCGGCATGAATCCGCGACATTCGCGGTTTGCTGTTAGCCTCTTCGTATTGTTGTTTCTTGTTTCAACCGCCGTTGGCTATCAAATATACAACCGATTGGTGGAAAACGAAGAGCACGACATTTTAAATACGCTAAACCATATCGCCGACATTCGAAGCGTGACCATATCGGCGTGGTTAAGAGAGCGAATTGGTGATGCAACGATATTTAGCGGCGGTCGGTTTCTTGGCGAGGCCGCTAAAGCGTGGATTAAGCGCGGCGCGCCTGAGGACCAGACAAAGTTGGCACTGCGCGAACAACTTAAAACACTGAAAGCAACTCATGGTTATTTCGAAGCAGCGATTCTCGATGCTGACGGGAATGTCAGGATTTCTACGCAAGATTCTGCAGTATCCATTGATCCTGTTTCGGCACAAACCATAAAACGTGTTGTGGCCACTCGCGCTTTACAGATTTCAGCTATCCGTCCTATGGCCTCTATAAGCCCTGAAAAACGGACCATCGAGATTGTTGCCCCTCTTTTAGGAATCAATGATCGTAGATCAAAAATAACAGCTGTTCTGTTATTAAGAGTAGATGCCGGCAAGCATATCAACCGTTTTATTCAATCACAGCCTGATCCAGACATGATTACCGAAGTGTTGCTGGTGGAAATACGCGGGCAAGAAGTTACGGTATCGCTAGGCGACCACCAGTCCCCTTATTTAGGTCATTCCAATATATTGCCCATAAGCGCGAACCAGCTTATTGATGCTGCTAAATCGCCAACAAGTCATTTTTTTTTACAAAATGCACAAGGTGGTTTGTCCATTGCAGTGCCTAGGAAAATCGAGAATGTTCCGTGGTTTTTAGTGAGTGCTATCAACCAGAACGCCGTTCGTGCGAACGTTAACCGGTTAGCGTGGATCGTGGTCGGCACGGGCGCAGCAGCAATGTGCCTTCTGGGAATGGGTTTGTTTTTGTGGTGGAAACACAAGGAGAGCGAGTTTCGCTTTCAAGCGTTGGCAGCGTTGACAGAAAGACGGTTGTTGCAGCGGCAATATGACTACCTATCCAAGTACGCCAATGACATCATCATTTTGGCCGATGAGGACGGACGAATTCTAGAAGCGAATGATAAAGCGCTGCAGACGTTGGGATATAGTCGTTCCGATTTACTTGGCCAACCCATTGGCATGTTAGCCCCGCAGGCCGCCAGAAATTCAATCGAAGTCATATTGTCTAAGTTGCGGTCCCAAGGCGTGGCTGTTTTTGAAAGTACTCACGAGCGGCGCGACGGTTCCAATTTTCCAGCCGAGGTCAGCGCACGCGCGATTGCTCTCGAGGGAAAGAAATTTATTCAATTTATTTGCCGAGATATTACCGAGCGCAAGGAGTCCGAACGCGCGCTGAGGGAAAGCCGTGCGCGATTGAATGGAATATTGGAATCTATATTGGATGTGGTCTGGTCATTTTCACCGGATTTGTCGCGGCTCAACTATATAAATCGATCCGTAGAGGAAATTTACGGCTATCCAGCCTCATCATTTTTGGCGAATCCAGGTTTTTGGTTCGATTTAATCTGCCCCGATGACCGGGTACGGGTTGCAGATACATTGCGCACGTTAACGCTTGCCTCTCCGTCATTCGACAATGAATTTCGCATTATTCGACGAGATGGAAAAATTCGTTGGCTCCATAGCCGAGGACGTCTCACGGTACATAACGAAGGGCGCTTGCTACGCATCGATGGTGTCGCCACTGATATTACCGATCGGAAAGATGCCGAGCAGCAGATTCAATCGCTGGCTTACTACGATAATGTGACGACCCTGCCGAATCGCGCGTTGATGAATGATCGACTATCTCAAGCTATTCAGATGGCCGCCCGGAGCAAAAAAAGAGTGGCGGTCCTATTTATGGATCTCGATAACTTTAAAAATATTAATGACTCCTTAGGCCATCAAATTGGCGACATGCTGCTACGTGCAATAGGGGAGCGGCTGCTGAATTGCGTTCGCGATGAGGATACTGTCGCCCGGATCGGTGGCGATGAATTTTTGGTGGTATTACCCGATATCGATAAAGCTGCACAAGCCGTTCCTGTTGCCAACAAAATACTCGCAAGTACGTCTAAACCGTTTTTGCTGCAAGGACATCAAATCCATACCACGATTAGTATTGGTATTAGCGTCTACCCAACCGATGGAACGGAAGGTCATACCTTAATAAAGCATGCTGATTCAGCGCTCTATCAAGCCAAAAATCGTGGTCGAAATAACTATCAATTTTTTACCTCGGAGCTTAATGACTACATTAGGAAAACGTCCACTATTGAACGGCAGCTACGACATGCCATGGAGGCTGGCCAATTAAGCGTCTGGTATCAACCGCAGATTGATATGAGAGACGGGCTTGTCATTGGTGCCGAAGCTTTGCTGCGTTGGCGGCAAAACAGCCGCGATTTTTTGCTGCCTAGCGAATTCGTTCCAGTAGCGGAAGAGCGTGGATTGATTAGCAAACTTGGCGAGTGGGTAATGCGCGAGGCATGCAAGCAATGTCGCGAATGGCAAACACAAGGATTGCGGCCAATACCGATATCGGTAAACGTTTCCCCCATCCAGCTGCAACAAAAGGAATTCGTTGATCTGGTCACGAGTATATTGAGCGAGTCGAACCTCGATCCATGCTATTTGGAACTAGAGATTACTGAAACCGCGATCATGCGCAGAGCATCGCTGGTCGCTGAATTAGCAATGCGGTTACGAAAAAAAGGCGTACATATAAGCATTGATGATTTTGGCACGGGTTACTCTAGTCTCAGTTATTTAAAGCATATTCCAATTGATAAAATCAAAGTTGATAGCTCGTTTATCGAAGACATGCTGACCAATCCAGATAGTGAGGCCATTACGCAAGCGATCATTAATCTCGCGCACAGCTTGCGGCTTGGCGTTATTGCGGAAGGCGTCGAATCAAAGGCCCAATTAGAGAAACTGCGTTCATTGGGTTGTTACGAGGTACAGGGGTATTACTATAGTTCTGCGGTTCCTGCTGAGAAGTTTCAAGCACTTTTGATAGGGGAAGGGACATTTTCCGAGGCGTCCAGTGCTATTCAATAAATGTCGATATCTATCGATTTTTTGAAAAATGATTAACAAAAAATGCGCTACTAAAAATTGTCATTCTTAATCGCCACCATTTTTCCACAGAGAGACAATACGATGCGAAGGCATTACTGGTTTACCGCGGCGCTTTTAACTTCTTTTATATTAACGGCGTGTCTCCGTGGCGAGACCATTACGGATGGCGCTAACGGCACCGGTGATGGCAATGGTAATGATAATAGCGGCGTCACGTCGGTTGGTACGGTGACCCAATTTGGCAGCATATTCGTCAACGGTATTGAGTATGGGACCAATAGCACAAACTTTACGCTCGACGGAACAGACAATGGCCTCGAGACCGGTCTCGAAACCGGAATGGTGGTAACGGTCGGTGGATTTGTGAATAGCGATAATCTAACGGGCACAGCGAACACCATTAATTACACCCCGGACTTACGTGGCCCAGTGGTAACACCTTCAGCATTGGAGGATGGTGGAACTTTCAATATCTTCGGGCAAGACGTGGTTGCCGACGAAACAACTGTTTATGACAGCGCGCGAGGATTCGCAAGCATTACTGCCGGGCTAAACGTTGAAGTCAGCGGTTATCGAAATGCAACAGATCATAAACTTCATGCCACGAAGGTGAAAAGCGTAGATCAGAATGCCGGTTTCATAAGCACCGGCGCAATCAGCGGCGTCACTCCTACAGCTTTTACATTAGGGGCGCTAAGCGTGAATTACGTTAATAGCGTGCGCACTAATTTCCCCGCTGGTGGTTTGAACAACGGCTTATTCGTTAGAGTCAGAGCAAGCGTAGCACCGGTAGGAGGAATATTGACCGCTACGAGTGTCGACGTGTTGCCGAGCGGTGTCGGTGCCCTGGAAGGGCAGCAAGTGCATGTCCAAGGCTTTATCAGCGGATCTGTACCCAACAGATTCAGTGTAAACGGCCAAACGGTTTCAACCAGTACGGCGACGACTTACCAAAACGGAGCTGCTACCAATCTCGTTGATGGTGCCAAAGTGGAGATCGAAGGCATTGTAAGCAGTGATGTGCTCGCCGCAGCAAAGGTGCGATTCCAACAGGTGTCCGATGTATCGCTTGATGTGCCTATTACGCTCGTTAATATCACAGACAACACAGTGACGGTATTGGGAACCTCAGGCATTGTTATTAAAGTTGATCGTAATACCTTGTTGGATGACAGAAGGGGAGCCGTACATGATTTCAACCTTAGCGATCTCAGCGCGAATAATCGTATTTCCGTAGCTGGAAAAAAGGAGAATGGAGCGAACTCTCTGGTCGCTGTCAGATTGACGCGTATTAATGATTCAACTGGCCCGGTATCGTTGAAGGGCCCTGTGAACAGCGCGACTAATCCGACGCTCACCATATTAGGAATCGCGGCGGACACTAGCGATCCAACCGTTCAATTTGAGGATGCGAATGGAAACGCTATTTTGCAAGGAGATTTCTTCAATTTGATTACGGCAGGAACGAAGGTTAGAGTAGACGGCGTGTTTAACGGATCAGCAATTTCTGTTACTCACGCAAAGATTGAAAACTGAATATCGTACGCGTGGGAATCATTTTTGCCTGGAATAGTCATTTATATAACCGAAGTGAATTTTTTAGGATTTACGCAAAACCGTCCCAAAGGCGGTAGTAGTAAATTTTTACCTTTTATCTTCTATGGCTACTAATGCCCCAGAAATAGAATGTCTCATTATCGGCGCAGGTCCTGCCGGACTTACGGCAGCCACCTATCTTGCCAGGCTACGTCGTCACATTATGATCGTGGATGCCGGTTGTAGTCGTGCCTCTTATATTCCGGTCACTCACAATTACCCTGGTTTTCCCGACGGAATATCCGGTAATGAGTTGCTTGCTCAATTTCGTCGGCAAGCTGAGTACTACGGAATCCAGGTAAGAGAAGACCAGGTCGATGATTTACAAAAATTGACTGATGGTAATTTCGTTGCCTCAATTGGATCGGAGCAGGTGATATCAAAAAAAGTGCTGCTCGCGACGGGTATTGTCGATGAGAAACCATCGTTGCCGAATCTAGATGAAGCAATTCGGCACGGCTACATTCGCCTTTGTCCGATTTGCGATGGGTTCGAAGCGTTGGACAAGAAGATCGCGGTTTTCGGACCACTGAAAGAAGCCCACCATCATGCTTTGTTCCTGCGCACTTATTCGGCTAATCTAACCTTACTTACACCTGGTGGATGTTCGAGCCTTAACGACAATGAGCGGACAGTATTGCGTCAAGCAGATATTCACTTGATCGAAGATCCGGTTGATGAGATATCCGTAACGGAAGACCTGCGTGTTGCAGCAAAAACTGTGAGCAGAAATGAATATCGATTTGATATGTTGTATGCGATGTTCGGCGCGAAGGGAGGAGCTCATTTGGCGACAAGCTTAGGCGCTCGCAGTAGTGAAAAAGGCGACTTAATCGTCGATTCGCACCAGCGTACTTCGATCTCCGGTCTTTATGCTGCCGGCGATGTAGTTAATGCGCTGAATCAGATTAGCGTGGCTGTAGGCCATGCCGCTATCGCCGCTACCGATATTCATAACAGCTTGGACGCAAATTTTAAATAAAGTGGATTCGCGAATTTAACCGATGTTTAGAGCTTCCCATTGCTTCGGTAGGGCAAACGCGACATTGAGACTGGTTTTTTCTTTCAGTACGCCTGCACGCTCTCGAAGAGTTTCTTCATCCAAGCTATCTGTCGCTGCACCAAGGCCAAGCATGACGACGTTACCTGCTTTAGACGGCCGTAGCTGAAATGCGCGCCCCGAGAATGCAAGTGCTATTCGCTCAGTGGTTGCCTTGAATCCTCTTTCTTCACCAAGCAAGTTGGCTGCCATAACGCCATGTTCCGATAGACGGGCACAGCAAGCGGTATAGAACGATATACTTTCGAGCGGACCTGCACGGGAGTTGTGATCGAAACCATCGACGAGGATGATGTCGAAGTGTCGCTTAGATTCCTGTACATACGTGAATCCGTCACCTACTTGAATCGAAAAATGCGCCGACTCCTCAGGCACACAGAAATAGGTTCGTGCCACGGTAACAACTTTGGGATTAATCTCGACTACGGTAATTCGGGTGCTTGGATAATGATGATAGAGAAATTTTGCTACAGAGCCAGCCCCCAAACCGATAATCAAGGCATGGCGTGGCGCTGGTTGCAGCAACAAAGCCATCATCATTGCCCGGGTGTAATCCAGCACGAGAGAGTAGGGCCGGCTTATCCGCATCGCGCTTTGGATACAATCCGGGCCGAACTGCAAATACCTAATCCCTCGTTCTTCAAACACCTCGATTCGTTCTTTTGCCATAGCTCTTGTTTCCCTTATCGGTGCGGATTGTACTTGGTATCGTTTCGTTCATGTGGCGGATTTTGAACGAGCGCTTACGGCAATAAAATGCCTATTAAAGAAGGCGGAAATAAAGACTGCCGCATTGTTAATTTGTTCTATCAATATATGAGGTCATCATGAATCTAAATCTAACAAATAAGCTCGCATTAGTCACCGGTAGTACTGCAGGAATCGGATATGCAATCGCCGAAACGTTAGCTCGCGAAGGTGCTCGTGTCATCGTCAACGGCCGCTCGCAGCCCTCTGTCACAGAAGTCGTTAAAAAGCTGAAAGCCGAAACTGGCAGCGATGTCGTTGGCTTTGCTGGGGATTTAAGTTCTGCCACAGCCGCTGAAGAATTAGCGCGGCAATATCCTGACGTGGAAATCCTTATTAACAATTTGGGTATCTTCGAGCCAAAGCCGTTCGAAGAAATTCCCGACGCAGATTGGCATCGTTTTTTCGATGTCAACGTCCTGAGCGGAATACGCCTCGCTCGCCTTTTTTTGCCTGCAATGAAACATCGTGATTGGGGCCGCATTATCTTTATTTCAAGCGAAAGTGCTATTCAGATTCCTGCTGAAATGATCCATTACGGCATGACAAAAACTGCACAGTTGGCCGTATCGCGTGGCTTGGCGGAAGCCGTTGCGGGAACGGGTATTACGGTGAATAGCGTATTACCAGGCCCGACTAAATCGCGCGGCGTTGTGGATTTTGTTGATACCTTATCGAAATCCGCAGGCATGTCATTTGGTGAATTCGAACAAGAATTCTTCAAAAAAATGCGGCCTACTTCGCTGATTAAACGCTTCGCTACGCCGGAGGAGGTTGCCAGTCTGGTTGCTTATATTGCTAGCCCACTGGCATCGGCTACGACAGGTGCAGCGTTGCGAGTAGACGGCGGCGTTATTAAGAGTGCATTTTAAAAAGGTCCGACCTGCAGGAGCGAAGCGTTGCCCGCTCCTGCCTCGTTTGTTAGTAGGCCAATAATCCTTTTTGCCAAAGATAACGGCCAAGCATGATAAAACAGACGGTAACAATCATAGGCCGAATCAAACGGGTGCCACCTCGTACTATCGCATGCGAGCCGGCCCAGGCGCCGATTACTTGGCCGCTCGCCATGACAATTCCCGCTATCCATACCACTTTTCCGCCAGCGATAAATACCGCAAGTGATGCCAAGTTGCTCGCAAAATTTAGCACCTTTGCATTGGCCGTTGCCGTAATGAGATTTTGCCCTCTCAATGCGACGCCGGCCAAGGAAAAAAATGATCCCGTTCCGGGTCCGAACATTCCGTCATAAAAACCGATCAGAGGGACTACAATTTTTCGATAGAGACTCTCGCTAATTCGAGGCTGGCGGTCGATATCGCCAGCGTTAGGTGCAAGCAAAAAATAAAAGGCAATGCCGATTAACACTACGGGCACCATAACATCGAGCGCTTGCGGACGCATAAATTGAATCGCCGCTGCGCCCAAACCTGCGCCGGTCAATGAGTATAAGAACAACACACGCACGTCTGAAACTCGTATCAATTTCTTACGCATCAGCATAAACGTTGCGGTGAGTGTGCCAAAGCTTCCTTGCAATTTATTAGTGGCCAGTGCATGCATAACGGGCACCTGTGCTAACAGCAATGTCGGAATAGTAATAAGCCCGCCGCCGCCAGCAATGGTATCGATAAAGCCAGCGACAGTTGCGGCGCAAAATAGGATAAGCAGCGTATCTGGAGATAACAAGAAGTTCATACGGCTTCTTCTCTTTTGCAAAATCCGCGTAATCTGAAGGTAATTTTTACCGTAGGCATCGCACCTTTCTTTCTTTGGACTTACGCAAAACCGCCCCAGCAAGGCGCGGCGACGCAGACAGTACCAAACTAGTACGGCAAGGAGCCGTAACGCGGCTGGGGCGGTTTTGCGTAAGTTCTATTTCTAATTCTATTGGTTTCTGTATCTCGTACGGGCTGAATCGCGGCGATGGTACAACAATTGCATGATGTTGAAAAATTTTCTCCATCCGCGAAAGGAATAAATGTTTGTGACAGGAATCGGAACGGCGAACCCGACACAACGCTATTCGAAAGCTGAGTGCTGGGAAGCATTTACATGTTCCGATTGGTTTACTCGTCTTGGTCCGCGATCCCGTTCGATCGCGGAAGCAGTTTTGTTTCGAGATAACGGCATAGATTCACGTCATCTCGCCGTTAAATCTCTTCGCGAGGTTTTTAATATTGATCCTGATGCGTTGTATGCGCGCTTTTTATCACACGCCCCGCTCCTGGCATCCCAAGCAGGCGAGGTGGCACTCGCCAATGCACAAGTGGATGCAAAGCAAATAGACGGCGTGGTGGTAAGTACATGCACCGGCTATCTCTGTCCAGGGATTAGTGGTTATGTTATTGAGCAACTCCAACTTCGGCCTGAAATACAGGCTTTCGATCTTGTTGGACAAGGCTGTGCCGCCGCATTACCGAATTGGCAGTTAGCAAATGCGTTGCTGAGTTCAGGGCAATGCCGCCACGTGCTATCGATTTGCGTTGAAGTTTGTAGCGCGGCGATGTATTTGGATGATGATCCCGGTGTATTGATTAGCGCTTGCCTGTTTGGTGACGGTGCAGGCGCGGCGGTGTTGTCGAAATCTCCAGGAGTAATACGACGCCGTATTGAATGGACGCACAGCGCCTCGTTAATTAATCCTTCGAAACGCAAAGCGTTATTATTTGAACAACGTCAGGGGATGTTGCGCAATGTGCTCACTCGCGAAGTGCCACAACTTGCTGCAGGTCATGCTTATCAAGTATTGAAATCGGTATTACGCAGCTCTGGTGTCAGCCAAGCTGAGATTCGCACATGGGTCATGCATGCTGGCGGGCGCGATGTATTGGCAGCCCTACAGGAGCGATTCGGCGTCGAGCCGACAGCTTTTCGCTATAGCGCAGCAATATTGCGCGACTATGGGAACATGAGTAGTGCTTTCATTTATTACGTACTTCAAGCGGCGTTAAAAGACAAAGCGGCAAGTGGTTGGTGGTGGATGTCAACATTCGGTGCAGGGTTTAGTTGTCACGGCGCGCTACTTGAAGTTAGTTGAGAAACGGAGTGTATGTGTCATTTGTTCTGCGATGCGTCAGTCCAGAAACGCTAGATCGACTTCCTGAGCACGATCCAAAAGCAATCCATTCGCGCCGAGACTTACAGCGAATTAATAGGATCATGGGTACACGAGTTATCCTGCTGCGCGGTTTGCGTAATCTTAATTTAAAAGCATCACCACGACGCATCATGGAACTTGGCGCCGGCGATGGCACGTTGATGCTGCGACTGGCGGAAAAATTACATCACCGGTGGCCTGCGGTTCATCTGTTGCTCTTAGATCGGCAACACCTTGTCAGTGCACAAACTATTGATGCTTTTTCTGCGCTCGGATGGACAGTGAATGTTCTCACGACTGACGTAATGAGTTGGCTTCAACAATCGGTAGACATTCAATATGATTTGATCCTCGCCAATTTGTTTATTCATCATTTCGAGAATGAAGAAATTTCTATGTTGTTTGAAGTTGCGGCCAAGCGTGGAAAAATATTTTTCGCCTGCGAACCACGACGAGCAGTGCTTCCATATATCGGCAGCCGAGTAATAGGCTTAATCGGCGCCAACGTTGTTACACGTGAGGATGCGGTGTTAAGTGTGCGTGCGGGATTTCGAGGAAAAGAGTTGTCGGCGTTGTGGCCAGCTGCGATAGAGGCGTGGCAATTAAACGAATATCCAGCTGGCGCATTTAGTCATTGCTTTACTGCTTCTCGGGAACATGAAGCTACGTTATGACGCCATTATTATCGGTGCCGGGCCAGCTGGGGCGAGCGCGGCGATTTTACTTGCGCAAGCGGGATGGTCAGTAGCCGTTGTTGAGAAGCAGCGATTTCCAAGGCGCAAAGTTTGCGGCGAATGCATTGCTGCGAGTAATTTGTCTTTGTTGGATGCAATGGGAGTCGGTGAGACATTTGCAAAGTTGGCAGGCCCACCGTTACGGCAAGTCGCATTAATGTGTGGCGAGGAAATGATTTGTGCCGATCTTCCGCCATTAGGCAAAGGCGCGCATCGCTGGGGCAGGGCGCTAGGGCGTGAATATTTTGATTCGCTGCTTCTCGATCGTGCAAAGGAAATTGGCGCATGTGTTTTACAGCCATGGATTGCACGGGCGATCGATGGCTGCCCGGGTGCATTTCGATGTGAAGCAGGGGAGATCAGCTCAAAGAAAACGGTAATGCTATTTGCTCCGGTATTAATTCTGGCGAATGGCTCATGGGAATTAATGCCGTCGCTACGCAAAACCGGCAGATTACCTCGAAAGCGTAGCGACCTTTTTGCTTTCAAAGCTGTTTATCGCAATACATGTCTCGCGGGTGGGTTATTGCCATTGCTAGCCTTTCCCGGTGGTTATGGCGGTATGGTGAAGGGTGATCACGATTTGACAACATTGGCATGCTGTTTAAGACGTGACGTATTACACGCTTGCCGAATGCAGGGTCGCAAAGCAGGAGAGGCGATCGAAATTTATTTAAATACAGTTTGTCCTGGCGTGCGCAATGCGTTGGACGGCGCTACGCGGCATGGAGAGTGGCTCAGCGTCGGACCAATTCGGCCGAGCATCGGCATGAGGAATAGCCGAGATGAACCGTTCCTTATTGGTAATGCAGCCGGAGAAGCGCATCCAATTATTGGTGAAGGCATCAGCATGGCAATTCAGTCCGCGTGGTTACTATGCGAACGCTTAATAACGAGCGGCAAGTCGCCTCACAGCAACGATGTTCAATGCCATATTCACGGTGATTATAGTCAGGCATTACGACGTAATTTTGCTCCACGCATTTATTTGTCCGCGTTATTAGCGCATCTTGCAATGCGTCCTCGGATGGCAGCTGGATTACTGCCGATATTGCGTCGCTGGCCTGCCATACTAACTTATGGCGCGCGACTTTCCGGCAAGGTTACAACGCAATTCAGCAGTAACAAAATCGAGGAGCACTTATGACAACATTTGAACGTCTTCAAAATATTTTGATTGCCGATTATCCGCTAACGCGAGAAGCGCTAACCCTCGATGCTTTACTAGAAAATTTGGATATCGATTCTCTCGGATTGGTGGAGCTTATGTTTAGCATTGAGAAAGAATTCAATATTATTGTCCCTAACGACAGGGTGGAATTAAAAATGATCGGTGACGTCGTTCACTACATCAATCAGCTCGTTGCCGAGCAACAAGTCGATAGCATTTCAAGCAGAGCGGCATAGTGCGGCGAGTAGCTGTTACCGGTATTGGTGTTGTTTCTCCGTTAGGCAATGATCCTATAAATTGCTTTGCAACCTTGCGAGCAGGGCGCTCGTGTATTCGTGGTCTTAATGAAAAATTTTGTGAGCGGTTGGCAATGCGAGCAGCAGCGCCGGTCTTATTTGACGGTAGCGCGCATTTTCCTCCGCCGAAGTTGCGCATGCTCGACCGTGTCAGTCAATTTGCTCTTGTTGCCGCGAGGCAGGCCGTGGCTGATTCGAAAATTGATTTCATGCAAGAAGATGTTCAGCGGACGGGAGTTTTTTTGGGTACGGGAATGGGTGGTTCGCAAACAACTGACGAGGGGTACCAGATCATTTACGCCGAGAATTCCGATCATGTGAAGCCGTTTAGCGTGTTGATGGCGATGAATAATGCAGCAGCTTCCTGGATTGCTATCGATCATCGGCTGACTGGCCCCAATCTAACCTTTTCGACTGCGTGTTCTTCGTCTGCGGTGGCGATAGGCGAGGCATGGCGGCGGATACGTGAAGGAGATGTGGACATCATGCTCGCCGGTGGCGCAGAAGCACCGCTGACATTTGGCACGCTTAAAGCGTGGGAAGCATTACGCACCTTGGCAACCGACGATCCTATTGATCTGTCCACATCGTGTAAGCCGTTCTCGAAAAGTCGAACCGGTATGGTTTTAGGCGAGGGCGCGGCGATTTTGATGTTGGAAGAATGGATGCACGCGGTTGATCGAGGTGCGACGATTTATGCTGAATTGGTTGGTTACGGCCTCAGCACGGATTCGGCGCATATTACTCGCCCGACCATTGAAGGGCAGGCGCGCGCGATGCAGCTCGCGTTAACATCCGCAACCGTTGCTCCTTCCGCAATTCATTATATGGAGCTTCGTTGAATTCACTGTGATTTTGTCCTAGGCCATTGCCAAGTCCA
>JAZKCF010000041.1:0-10400 GCA_040388195.1 Pseudomonadota bacterium | reverse complement strand
ATTCCTCTCGCAAAAACCATAATTCACCGCGCTCGTCAATGCGTAAGTCCTAGATTATTCTTATGGCGGCATTCGTTTTACCAGTACTTTGGTTAACAGTGCTACTACGCGACGAGTGGGGCGCCGCTTATCAGGCGGTTGCTGGCTACTTGGCCGACGGCCCGCACCCATTACCGGATTTCGTCGCCCGTATTCCATGGGTGGGGCCGTGGCTCCAGGATGTTATGGATCAGTTTTCAGGAGATCCCGCAGCACTTCGCGCGCAATTGGCAAAATGGGCGGAGCAGTGGATTGACGAAGTCGGTCAATTCGTCGGTGGCGTGGGCCGCAATGCGACGAAGCTCGGATTTGCAATGCTGACGTTGTTTTTTCTGTATCGAGATGGTGAAAGCGTATTGGACCAAGTCCGTCAGGTGTTACGGCGTTTTCTGGGAGATCGCCTGGACGCCTACCTAACGGCCGTTGGCGGGATGACCAAGGCTGTCGTCTATGGTTTGGTGCTGACCGCACTCGCCCAGGGTGTGCTTGCGGGATTAGGTTACTGGGTTGCAGGAGTGCAGGCGCCGGTCTTGTTAGCCGCGTTTACTGCACTGATTGCGTTGATACCTTTTGGCACGCCCTTCGTGTGGGGATCAATCGGCGTATGGCTTCTTCTCACCGGGAAAACGCTAGCTGGTGTCGGCCTATTGCTCTGGGGCGGGCTCGTTGTCAGTTGGGTGGACAACCTGATTCGTCCAATGGTGATCAGCACCGCGACTCGTATTCCGTTTTTGCTAGTCATGTTCGGTGTGCTTGGCGGACTTGCCGCTTTTGGCTTCGTGGGACTATTCTTGGGACCCGTCATCCTAGCCGTCTTGATGGCAGTATGGCGTGAGTGGTTGGGAGAGCAAGCGCCAGCGCGTGTCGAGCAGTGATGCTAAATTTGTCGACAAGCACTCTTTCACGGAGCGGCTGCGACCCAATAACTCCTACTAGGACTTATGCAAAACTGCCCCGGCGGCGTTAGTCCTCCTTACCGTACAAAGTTCGTACTGCCTGCGTCGGCGTGCCTTGCTGGGGCAGTTTTTGCGTAAGACCTGCCTACGAATCTCACGTCCACGCTGCTCTGAATCAACCTTAAATTTCTATTTGCGTTCCAAGCTCAATTACACGGTTGCTGGGAATGTGGAAATAATCCGCTGCATCACGGGCGTTATGTGCCATTGTCGCGTATAAGGCTTCGCGCCACATTGCCATTCCACTCCCCACGGTCGCAATAACGTTCTGGCGAGCGATGAAAAAAGATGTTTCCATTAAATCAAATTCCAATCCCTTGCTTTTGCATAGGTCCAAAGCGCATGGGATGTCCCGCTCGTCCATGAATCCGTAATACACATTGACTTGGTAACATTCATGGCCCAACGATTCGACTTTAATTCGCTCATTATCAGGAACGGTCGGAATATTGGTTGCAAAGACAGTTAAAAAAATTGTCCTGCGATGCAGTACTTTGTTATGCAGCAAATTGTGCAGCAATGCGTGCGGCACACCATCGCCTTCTGCCCTAAAAAAAATGGCAGTGCCGTCGACCCGATGCGGAGGCTCGACAAACAGAGATGTTAAAAATTCAGGCAACGGAATTAGATGCTTTCTAATATTCTCAAAAACCAGCTCTCGCCCGCCTCGCCACGTGAGCATAATCGTTACCATTACGCCGCTGACCATCAATGGAAACCAACCGCCAGTAAGCAGTTTTAAGGAGGTTGAAGCAAAAAGCGCAATGTCGATAACAAAGAAAAATCCGGTAGCTGCGAAGCAAAGCAGCAAGTTGTACTTCCACTGATAACGGATCACGAAAAATGTCAGTATGGTCGTGGTCAACATAGTTGCGGTCGCTGCTATGCCATAAGCCGACGCCAATGCCGACGAAGAGCCGAACCCCACTACAGCTAAGATAACAACGCCTAATTGCAACCAATTCACGACCGGGATATAGATCTGCCCCATTTGACGATCTGATGTATAAACTACCCGCATTCGCGGCAGAAAGCCGAGTGAAATGGCTTGTTGTGTAATAGAAAAGGCGGCGGAAATGGTTGCCTGTGAGGCGATTACAGTGGCCATCGTCGACAAAATGACGAGCGGATAAATACTCCATGGACCCAGCTGTTGATAAAACGGATTTGTTACGGCTTGTGGGTTAGACAGCAGCAGCGCTCCCTGGCCAAAATAATTCAAAGACAAGGCTGGGTAAGCGACAAAGAACCAAGCCAATCGCACCGGTCTTTTACCAAAGTGGCCCATATCCGCATACAAGGCTTCGGCACCTGTTACGGCCAACACGATCGCCCCCAAGGCCACAAACCCAATCCAGCGATTTTGAGCAAAAAAACGGCATGCGTGGATTGGATTCAGTGCCGCCAATATTTCAGGATTCTGCACAATATTTACGATGCCCATGCCAGCGAGGGCCGCAAACCACACCAACACTACTGGGCCAAAACACCGGCCAATGCCCGTCGTACCTTTGCACTGAAACGCGTACAACGTAGCGAGCACCAATAAAGTCAGCGGCACGACATACGCCTTTAGTGCCGGGGTTGCCACCTCAAGCCCCTCTATTGCAGACAAAACGGAGATTGCTGGGGTAATGATGCCATCGCCGTATAACAACCCGGTTCCAATCATTCCAAGGACCATGACGGGATATATTAGTCGCGATTTCTGTTGCGAGACTGCAGACATAGCAAGTGCCGTCAGTGCCATGATTCCGCCTTCACCGCGATTGTCAGCGCGTAAAACCAAGGTGACGTATTTCAGCGCGACGATGAATGTTAGCGCCCAAAATATTAAGGACACCACGCCAAACAGATTGGACTGATTCAATATCACGCCATGCGCTGGCGAAAATACCTCCTTCATTGTGTACAGAGGACTGGTACCAATGTCCCCGTAGACGATACCAATAGCCGCGAGAGTCAGTGCTGCGATATTACTTTTAGACGATTCAGAATTCACATGTCACTCACACTAATGTTGCACCATAAGATCATATCAACTTCCCGTTGAGGAAATCACCGCTGTCGACGAAATTCCCACACTGTGTACGGCACTATTTCTGAATTGTATACATACGTATTTTAATAGCGAGTGGACGGTATTAAGAAGTTTAACGTCAGACACCGGAACCGCGTTTCTGGCATGCCACCTTTTTAAGCGGCTCAAATCAGTTTCCAACCAGCCAATTGGTTTTAAGTCCCTAAATCTCGGAGCAAGGCCCAAAATCAAACTGAGGTACACCGCTTTGCAGCCCACGTTGGGCATATAAATATCATCCACTTATATTTATGCCCCTTGTAATAACACAATTTATTAAACACAGGTAGTTGTTTGGACGCAGACAACCGACCAGCCGCCTTTGATTTTGTGCAGTTCTGAAAGTATTGTCAGGTTAACTTTCAAAAAGCCATAAAGCCGGAATTATTGCAAGAAAGTGCATTACAAGAGCAGGCTTTGTTAAACAATACATCTGAGATTAATAATAACTTCACGCCATGGCGTGAAGCGTCGTTGCATGAGTTCCTGATAGTGCCAAGCCGCAAACAAATCGCGAATGATTTCGTAGGTCATAACGCTCCCTCCCCCCGCGCTCCACCATCATTTCCAAATAAACGCCTCCCATTTGGCATGGAAAACGAAAACGCTTGATTACCGATTTGATAACGACCATGACAAGTATTTCGCTATTGAAACGGCCGGCAGCATCACTCAACTATCGCGGTGTTATCCTTAACGCACGGGGCCAAAAAGCATTTGTTCGAGCGCCTGATTTAGTTATGATTTTGATATCTCATCAGGAAACAGCGAGGAAAAAGAATGGATGCTCAAGCGGACCCGGCCGGCGAAATGTCTACCGATACTTTACTTGGAATGATTTCCCGACAGACGGGCAAGACAGAGGCTGAGCTGACACAGATCGCCAAGCGGCTAATCCTCGAAGAATTCCTGGACATCGACAAGAAAAACGCAAACTTCGAGTTGCAAGGTGTCAGTAAAGGATTTGCGAATATCTTAAAGGAACTCGCGATGTCGCCCTTAAGTGTGTACGAGCGGGACGATTGGATCGCGGAGAATCTTTCCAATACGGCTGACGATATGCAGGCTATGCTGACGAGGTACGATGGCAAAAAGGTAGCGCTGGGAATCGATTCCAATGGCGCTTTATCAAAAGATCTGACGTTAAAGTTGTTTGAATCAGTCATGCGCTTGGCGGGGCCTGTGCTAGCGGATGGCGAATTGAAAAGCGAACAACAGATTTCGCAAGATTGGCAACTGCTTGGCGGCGACAGTGGATATGGCGACAACTTGGGCGCCGCGATAATGCAGTTGCCGAACAAAGAACTCGTGGGTTTGGAGTACGTCGACGATGTTTGGCATCTTATCAATCCCACCGCTCGTACAGATGCCGGTTGGCAGCCATATGAGAAGGGAAGCCGGTTCAGGCTTACTGGCGATACGGAAGAAGAACAACGCGAAGCAATAACCGGCTCGCTAAAGATCCAATTCAATTTGACCGATGACGACCCTATTGCGTTTATGGCAGGTCATCGGCCCTCTGGTCTACATACACGGATTCTTGGACAAGAGATTAAAGAATCAGCCGATCACGCCGCTACTGTCCCCTATTTATCGCGTCATGATAGCGAGACGCACGCACTTTATGGAACGCTCCTAGGATTTCCTCAGCAGAATCGTATCGAGCAGATTCTTGATAGTCTCAATGTAGTAGATGTCGACGAGGCTTTACTTGACGAATTGTTATCTAAAACGGATTTGAAGAGTAAAGCGGTAAGCGTCAGCGAAGAAACGCCGACTGAAACGCATGCTTTTAATAAGGAGGCTTCCAAAGCGCGCATCTACGAGCTGTTCCGCCAGACGCAGCCGCTTAAAGATTGGATGCACGAAGCCATTTACGTGGAAATGCTCACCTTATCTGAGAAACAGCGGGTGATTTTTCTGAAAGAGCGGAAGTTAACAAACCTGAACGGCCGAGCGCTCATACACGTCGAACAGCAGTTAAATGAGATCCAACAATTGGATCCGTCGGAACGTACAACAGCATTTTCAGCGTTGGTGGAAAAGTATGGAATTGAACGCATGTCAACGCCGGAATTCGATAAACTTCCGGCGCTTGTAGAAATCAGCGATGCATTCTCAACAGTTTCCGTCGACAATCAGTCGGACGACAGTGATAAAGCGCTGTACCAAAGCCTCCTTCTCTCTGACGATGACATATGCGGTGATTTGCTGCTTGAGAAAAAGAACGAGTGGGAGATAGACCAGGATGTGCTGACGGCTTTTTCTCAGCCTCAGCAAGCCACCATTACTCGCATTTTCGCAAACGTGGATATCGAAAAGGAGCTGGTTGCCACAATGCTTTATGATGATATTTTGGTGGAAAGCGACGAACAGAAGCGGGGCGAGATACTCAAAGATAAAAAAATCTCCCGGCTTCATCGAAGCGCTCTGGAAAACAACTACCCAATCGCGGACCAGCAAAAGATTTTGGAAGCGTTCATTCCGGTTGCCAGAGATGACGAAGCGAGCGAGTATCTTTATCGCACCTTACTTACTTTAGATGATTCGGCGCGCCGAACACGTCTTTTAAAAGACAAAAATGCATGGCAAGTCAATGAAGACGCTCTCGCCAAGCTGCCTGCGGCAACACATGCCATCATCCGAACCACTTTTGACGAAACGCAATCGGAGCGGGATGCATCAGATCTAGCGACTTACCAAGCGATTGCAGGAATTGCCGATAAGTCAGGACGGCTGGATCGTTTTGAATCCAGCGGCATTACCCGCATCAACAAACGTACTTTAAGTACCCTAGACGCGGAAGAACAAACCGTCGTTCTGCAAACTGCAACAGCCGCATTGACTCGGAAATTCTCGAATACCGATCCGGGGGAATCTGTTTCCTTTCAAAATGCACATGTGACAGACGCAGAACTTGCTCGACTGGCCCATTCGATACCATCCGAGATAAACGAACCTTTGACGGTAGAAGATCTGCCATTCAATTTGCCACCTCCGGGTCGAACACGGTTAACGGCTCTTTTCAATGCAACGGATTCCACCGGCCAAGACGTTGTGCTGAAGCGATACCTGCGTCCCGCAGATTTCAAAAACGAGCTGCGCATGTATCATGCTCGTTCCACCCCATCCTAATGTTGTACGTTGCTTGGGTGCCCGGGGATCGGAACTTAACGAAGACAATGAATTAGAAGATGGGGATGTTATTCTCGAGCGCATCAAAGGAAAAGATGGTGCTGACGTCATCAAACACTTAGTGCAAGGACTTAAGTTCAACGCGATTACGTATGCAGAGTTCTTTCACGGACTTAATGCTTTAATCGATGGTGCGTTGAAGGGTCTTGAGCATTTGGCTGAGAATGGTATCGAACATGCCGACATGAAACCGGAAAACCTGATGGTCGCCGAAGATGGTCGCGTCATCGTCATCGATCTCGGTTTTTCCAGAGAACAGCATCAAAAAACAAGCGTTCATTGGCCGGATGAACCATTTGGGAGCGCGCTCTCGAAAATACACCACACGGATGCACTCGGTATCGCAAAGTTTTTTTCTTACGTTCAAGAAGAAATTCTCATCGAATTTCCGGACATGTCAAAGATACTTCCTTCGGTCACCGACCAATATGTAAAAACATTTAATCTTGCGGGCGATCGTATGCGCCAGAAAAAAGCCGAGGCAGGCTCACACTGGTATTCGTATAGTCGTTTACGAGAACGCTGGAAAATGCGTAAAGCGCCGAAAGCCATTATGAAAGAGGCGAAATCACTCACGGCGGATGTCATCGTTAATGATTTAAATCGATTTCAGCGTCGCTTATCTTCATTCTCTGACTTTTCTTGGAAGGATAAAAACTTTAAATATGCGATCAAAGAAAATTTTCTGTTTCCAGTTTTTAGCCAAATAAAAGACAAACCGGAAACCGCGGACTGGCAATTTTTGCGCGATAACGATCCAACACGAGGAACGGAAGTGCTTAAGAGAGTTATCCGGTTGGGAAGGGAAAGCGAAGCGCGGCAAGAGATCGCGCTACCTCCGCCGACCGATGACCAACGAGCATCAAGTATAGGGGAGGCATCGAGTGCGCACGAAAGATCAAGTGCAGAAGAAAGAGGAAGTCCGGAAGAGGCAGCAAGTATGCAAGAAAGATCAAGTGCGGAAGGAAGAGTAAGTGCGGAGGAAACAGCAACGCCGGAAGAAAATGCGCAAACATCGAGTGCGTTAGAAGCATTTAACGTACTCGTGAACAACACTGATGCCCAGCGGTGGGAAAAAGAAACCGCGCCGTCAGTACTTAACGCGTTAAAAAGCGTTCCTTTTCCTGTCGGCAGAAGTCCGTTTTTGCGGGCGGCACAAGTATTCAAACTGGACAATCTTGACGCAGAATTGCCGCGTATCGACCATCTGAAAGAGATTGAGCGACTCGATGCATTACAGCTGGACGTGTTTGCCGATCGAGTGACATCAGACATCCTGCCGCTGCAGGAAAAGATTACGTCGGTTTTTTCTGGTCATACCCCACTCTCTGTCTTGCGGCACTTGGATAGCGTGCCTGCGTCCAGCGCGGTTAATGAGGCACGGGATCAATTGCTCGCTATCTTTCCAAATTCACTTGACGTATTTACTAGAAGACGAGAATGGCAAGACCTTATGGAACGTCATGCTGAGCAAAAAACCACCAGCATGCTTTCCATTGTTAATCGCCTGGGAGACTCTGCTGCCAAAGCGGATCATGCAGTCGCTGATTTGAAGGACGAATTGTCTGACATACGGGCCCAGATTGCCGAAAGGCAACAGTCGCGAAGTGTGTCATCCCCATTTGATCATTCGCCGTCTCTGGCAGGCGAGCAAGATGATGGTTTGGTCGACTTAATTAATGATCAGGCGGACCTGTTGAAGCAGGTGGGGAAATGCGTAATTCATACGGTGAGTGAGGAAGCAAAGGATTTACTGGCACAATCAGAACAGCAAGGACCTGAATCGACGGAGCAGCAAAAGAAGAGCCTTCAAAAGGAATTGCATGATGAATTAGCTGCCTGTGAAAAGCTTTCGCAGCGGGCTTCCTCAAAAGATATGCTGGAAAATATTGAGTCCTTTTTGGCCGGCTGGCGCCAACGAAAAATGCGTTATGAGAATACGATCGGGATGCTGAAACCGCCCACGCTCGATCAAATTGCAAAGCTGCCGGCGAAAGGTGAAATTATTGTGTTAGTACGGTCTTGTGGGAATGGTACGACCGTACTGGAGCGGCTTAACGCTGACCGCACCAAAATGACCAATCCGATCGTTTACGCTCTCAACGATGACGAAACGAAACAACGAACAGGATTCAAACCACATCGTTTTTTTCCCGGACAAATAGTACCCATAAAATTGCGGCCTCTACAGCAGGAGGCAGAAAATTCGCGACCGGGATCTTCCGCCGGGAAGGAAAGCAAAAAGACGCGGGGACGATAGATATAGGGTTCGTCGCGATAAGCTGTTAAGAAGCTGGATCATTTGGTTCGTCTATGAAGAACGATATGTTCCTCTATATTAGGCTCATACTTCATCATAACCGATGGTCAGTGTTAAGCTGACAATGCCATGCGGTGTATTAATAGGACTTACGCAAAATCGCACCAGCAAGGCACGGCGACGCAGACAGTACCAACTTAGTACGGCAAGGAGCCGTAACGTGGCGGGGGCGGTTTTGCGTAAGTCCTACTTAATCCAAAAGCATTCTGAGCTAATGTCATCGCCCTCCTCCCAGTAGTCCCATTCACCTAGACCAGGAAAACTGATGTCAGAACCAACTAAACGCCCCAAACACTTTTCGATGATCCGTGGATTTCATTTGGCCGATATCTTCACGCTGGGGAACGCGGCTTGTGGTATGGCCTCGATTTTCTTCGCTATGATTTACGTGAGCAGTCACGAGGCTTTTCATTTCTTCGTCGCTGCTGCCCTGGCTCCTGCAGCCTTTGCGTTCGACGTGCTCGATGGACGAATAGCGCGATGGCGGCGCCAACACTCTGCGTTCGGGCGAGAACTTGATTCGTTGGCGGATGTCATCTCTTTTGGTGTCGGACCCGCAACGCTCGGGTTCGCGGCCGGTCTAAGCAGCGGATGGGACTTGGTTGGGTTGACGTACTTCGTATGCTGCGGCGTGAGTCGATTGGCGCGATTCAATGTAACAGCGGAGAGCCTCTCCGAGGGAAGCGACAAAGTTGCGTACTTCGAAGGCACGCCGATTCCTTCTAGCGTGCTGTTGACTGGCGTGCTGGCATTAGCGGCATGGCAGGGGCGACTGAGTGAAAATCTCTACTGGGGTGCGTGGAAGTTGGGGCCTTGGGATTTGCATCCCTTAACCTTATTATTTGTGCTGTCTGGCACATTGATGATTAGCAAGACGCTGCGAATTCCGAAGCTTTAGGTCAGATTCGATTTAATTTATTAGAAACTAACACACTCTATTTAGCTGCGTGCACGATGACGCCAATCGAATAGGCTTTATCCGAGAATGCGTTCAATGCAATCTTCCACCACCGGAGCTGGTAGGGATAATCGGATGTAACGATTTGTCTTGCGCGGCTTGTATTTTTTGATGCGTGCTGCATTACATGCAGACTAGCACTGTGACGCTTCTCCATCTCCGGAGACTTATCAAGGAAAATGTTAAGATTCTCTTGAATTTTTAATAAGTTTTGACGCACTTGTATTTGGCGATTGATATCAAGAGGGTGTTTTGTTAGATCAATACATATGTTCGAAAGCTTTTGAAACATAATGTTTACCGGCAACAAGGGCTGTGCTGTCTCTTCAGCAACCGAGTGTGGTGGAATCGGTATGTTCGCCGAAGATTGATTTACCTTCGCAGTTATATCGTTCGCCAGCTGTGCGGCCATGTATTCAGTAGCACCATTTTTTCGCAACCAATGTTCCTCTGGCTCTATGCGTTCTATCTGCGTTTTGGTAAGCCATCCTCGCGCGTAGGCTTGTATAATCGCCCTTCCTTGCTCTTTACAAGCGGCTCTATTGTTACCTTGTGGGGAAACCGAAAATCCGCGTGAATTGTTTTGCCCCATTGGATTAAGCAACGCCTCAAACTGTGCATCATCTATCCACCCTTTTTCCCGCGCCGTCAGAATCATTTCACAATTTGCTTTAACCGCTTCCGTGTGATTGCCTTGCAATGCATAGCAACTTGCCGGGACATTGTTATTTACTAGCGGATTGAGCAAATGAAACAGCTCTTGCTTATTTAACAGCCCCTTCTCGCATGCTTCTATAACTCGATTCCGTAGTTTTTTCTGTTTGACAACCTTGCGAATGGCAGAAGGGGAAT
>JAZKCF010000040.1:0-11680 GCA_040388195.1 Pseudomonadota bacterium | reverse complement strand
CTTTCCACTCTTCTGTTTGCCCACTGCTCACCATTTGTGCTCCATGCCATTCCCCACACCCCAACCCCTCTCCCGCGCGCGGGAGAGGGGCTTCCCGTGACTTGTGTAGATACCAATGCCCTTGAAGGGGAAGGGGTTTCTATGTGAACGCGGACGGCTCGAAGCTTTGTCACGCAATAGCATTAGTCACTGTTAAATTTTGAATAATCGCATTGCGTATCTTTTTTATCACATATTACGAAGTTGAAATTAGGATTAACGCCATTTGCAATGGACACCATCATTGCCTGCGTAAAAGGAATGAGAATCTGGCCTTGATTCCCTAACACCGGTAAAGCATCCTCGATATTGCTCTTCACTAGGGCTGGATTGGTAATTACGTTCTGTGAATTTTGCGGCCCACTTCCAAAGCCTCCGGCAATATTGTTGAGAGCCGTCACAACGATGGTTCCATAAGGACCATTAGTAGCGAAACTATAACCTGTTGCGCTCACGCTGGGAGCCGTCATATTAATGTTGTAAGTTCCCGCAGACGCATTCGTTACACTTCCCGTGGAAGTAAAACTTAACGATCCACCTAAGACATTGGATGCGGTATCTTGTGTAAAGACATTGTCGTAGTCACTCGCATTCACAAACCCCGATGCCTGAAAATTCGTACCGTTTACGGGAGTTGGCAGTGTCGTTCCCATTCCTTGTGTGGCCGTTAAATTCATGCTGTTTGAGATTGGGATTAGCGTCAGCGTTTCAGTGGTTCCGAAAATATAGCGATTGCCAGTTTGAGAAATCGCAGTGGGATAAGACGTTCCCCATATTGCTTGATTGCCGCTACTCAGGCCACTAAAGGTATTGCCATCGAGATTGCTCAAATAAAAATTCCACACTTTTCCCGCGCCGCTACTTAGATCGATAGCTGAGCTGCCATTTTGATTATTAAATTGATCGGCGACTAAGGTAACATTGCCTCCAGAAACAATAGTTGGTGCGCTATTCGTTGCAAAAGTCAATGTGCCGCTATTATTTTTTATGAGAACATCGCCCGCTGCATTGATATCAGTTAACGACAAATCGCCAGTCGTCGTAATAGCGATTCCTGCACCACTTGCATTGGCATTTGCAGATACGGTATCAAAGCTATTATTCGTGCCCGCTAAATCAATTCCTAACCCGGTGCTGGAATTTTTACCTCCGGCGCTCAGCGTAGTATTTGCTGCGCTGCTCATGACGGCATTACTAGTTTGTGTAATAGCGCTAGCAGCAGTCACATTCAATCCTGCCGCACCGCTTATAGTGCCACCGGTTTGCGCAATAGACCCGTTATCCGATTGAACAGTCAGCGGAGTGCTATTGCCGCCATTTAAATTGGCACCATTTGCAATGGTAATCGTACCGGCACCGAAATCTTCTAAAAAAATACTTCCAGAGGTAGTAGAAATCGAGCCACTAATATTCATATTGGCAGCATAGAAATCGATCCCGTAATTACGGTTAGCGTAAATATAAATGTCGCCACTACCGCAGGTAATGTCACCGGCAATATTAATACCATTATTATCCAAGCCTGTTTCACTGCTATCGGCTGCTATCGTAATACCTCCCCCAGCAACTAAGCTGCCGGCACCATCTATCACCACACCATATTGCGCTGTGGTGAGAGCATTACCTAAACTAATCGTGCCACCTGATTTCGTGGTGGTGACAGCACCACTGACTGTCAACGTGCCAGTAACAGGATCACTGACTGCATAATTGGTTTTAGCGGTGATGTCTCCGGTGCTGTTAATACCAGAAATCGTATAACCATTCATAGCAGCGAGATTGACGTCACCGGCGTTGGTAATATTTACTGTACCAAAAAGATTACTAGGGTTTTGAGAAAAATCCACGCTGTTGCCGCCATCGGCACTGCCATCACTGGCTGCGATCGTCATCGTGCCGCTGGAATGAATTAAGCCAAAGTCTTCTGCTACGCTTCCGCTGGCAGTGGTGATATTGAGATTACCGGCAGTCAAGGTGCCATCATCTACATTAATCGCTTTATTCCCTGCGGTGATACCTGCATCAGTCGCCGTTAAATTAACTGTATGTGTACCCGCATCCAAGTCAGCACTGGTGGTGATAGTAGCTCCCGTTAAGCTGACGTCACCATCGGCAGTAATAGTGTCAGACTGCGCTATGGCTCCTAGTGCAGAAACGGTCAATGTGCTGCTTGAAATAGCGCCGAGTACCAGATTGCTTACATTACTATCATTGATGGTAACCGCTCCCGTAGAAGTGCTGCTTGCGCCCACTACGCTCACAGCATTTCCACCAAAATCATTTCCTTGATCAAGCGTCGCCGCTCCGCCCGTTGCCACGATGAAGCTTGCGGTTTTTCCGGTGCCGGTCATTTGGATTCCGCTCGACTGCGAGATCGATTGTGCAGTAACAGCGAGATTTCCATCCAACGTTATCGCATCCAAAACCAGCCCGTTGGTATTGACGTCATTGACTGTTAGATCGCCTAAGGTAAAGCCGCTTAAAATACCGAAGTTATTATTTCCAGATAACGTTGCCTGCGCGCCATTTTGACCATACAGCTTTGTTGAGCCTGCCGTAATGGAACCCAAATTTCCCGCACCGTCGTCCTGAGTAATGTAATTCCCCTCTTCACTTTTAAGAGTTACCAACGATTGCTTTGCATCAAGAGAACCACTTTGCTGAATGTTTCCATGCGAGGCAGTCAGCGCAATGCCGATATCCGTTGTAGGAGGATCGGCAAAGGTTAATGTCATCGATCCGGCTGAGGTTTGAACAACATCACCTGCTCCATCATTTACAAGGGATATTCCTGTTATGCCGGTATCGTGAGAAATCAACGTGCCACTTTGTGTTAAATCACTAGTACTGTTTACGCCGTTATCAATAACAACTGCATTGCCTTCGATAAGCCCCGCCAACGTCACGGCTCCTGCTCCTACGATGCCTGCATTCGTACCGGCATGAATGGTGATATCACCCCAGGTCGAGCCGCTGCCCGCCACAATGCTGCCATCCGCGCTTTGACTAAAGTCTCCACTGGCATTGATGGTCACCGCTTCGCCTGTGGTAGTAATCACGTCATTTTGAGTGACGTTGCCCGCAGTAATAGTTAACCCCGCGCTGCTGATTGCGCCTAATGTCAAATCGTTGTCTATATTCGTAATACTGAATAGTCCACCTACGCCACCACCGGTAGTTGTAATCGTGCCGTAGTTTCCACCACTTTGGCTTAACGTCGCAGCCGCTCCTGACTGTATCGCCATCGTTCCGGTATTGGTAATCGTACCGGTCTGCGTAATGGTTCCTGAAGCAATGGCAGTTAGATCTGTACTGTTAACATCTCCAAGCACCAATCCCGTGGTATTTGCATCAGTGATTTGTATGGTTCCACCGCTTAGATTTACAGCTTGACTGCCAAAATCATTACTCGCGTGAGTTAAGGTAATGTTGTGACTACCGGCCGAGAAATTGCTCGTTCCGCCGACAACAAGCGCGGCGGATTGCGTGATATCACCACCCGCTGCCGTAATATTTAAATCGCCGCCCAAATTCATCGCTGCGTTGATCGTCACTGCGCCTGCAGCATTTAACGTGAGTACATTAGGGCTGATAGAAGTGATGACATTCGCCACCGTAATATCGCCCGCCTGAGTTCCACTGCTGCCGGTAGTAATCGTTACATCTGTCGATCCTAATGCAGTCTCCAAATCGGCGACGTTAACATTCGATGTCGCGGTTGGCGTAAAAACGCCACTACTGAAACTTCCACTTGATGTAGAAGCATTGCTGATGGTTACGTCGAATGGGTCCAACAGCCATGTGCCGGTCTTGCCATTTACCGCGTGGGTGCTGATGTGCGTGCTCAATACGTTCAGAAAATATCCCGAGGTTTCGATAAAACCGCCGTTGCCGGTTTGCGTTGCTTCAGCCTTGAGGACTACAGAAGGCATGATCGCAGTCATATTCGCTTCAAATGCATTGGGATCGGTATCGTCCCGCCCTATTCGTATTTCGCCGCCGCCGGCCGCGCCACTGGCCACAACGTTTGTGTTAACGAGACCAACATTTTGGCCGATCACTTCAACCTTGCCGCCCACTTCGCCGGCGTTAAGACCTTGCGCACTCAAGCTGGCGTTTTCAACAATCGTATTGCCTTTCGCCAAAAGAACAATTTTTCCCGATTGAGCCTCTACCGTATCTGCCTGGACGATGCCGCCTACATTGATACTTTGATTCAGAATGCTGTTGATGCTTTTTGCTACTAAAAAAACCTGCCCGCCATCCGCAGCAATTTTTCCCGACTGGTTTAACGCCGCGATCGCTTTGCCGTTTTCGTCGTACATCGACACTTCGGCGCCATCCTCAATCGCAAAGCGTAAAAACTTATTTCCCTGCAATTCCAAAGTGGCTTTTGTGCCGGCGCCTAGCGCAACGGTGCCGAGCTTCGCCTCAATGAAACCTTGGTTTTCGATCTGCGGTGCGAGTAGCGCAACGTAACCGCCGTTGGCCGTGATATGGCCTTGATTGACGATCTTCGATAAGGCCGGGCCGTCTTGATGGAATTTATAGTTGCCCGCTAAAAAATCTTTGTCAGTGATATTGAGCGTGCTGGCGAGAAGGCCGGCAACATTGATCTGAGAATTATTGCCGAAGAGGATTCCATTGGGATTAATCAGCCAGAGTTGGCCGTTTGAATCTACCTTGCCAAGGATTTGCGTAGGATCACCACTAGTGATTCGATTTAGTGTCGCAGCGTTGGCGCCTGGCGTGTTGAATTGTACGGATTCGCCATTGCCGACGTTAAAACTCTTCCAATTGATAATTGCTTGATTGGTATTTTGGTTAACGACCATATGGCTTGTGCCTTGGCCACTAATCTCGACGCCGACCGGCGTTATTATGTTGGCTCCCTGTGGCGCTGCAATGGTGTCCGAAAGGTGACATGCCAAGTACAAGAGAACCAATTTATCAGCGAATCTCATCAACATGCCCACAACCTCCCAGTTGAGCGAAGCCTATCGAAGAAGAACTGAATGCAGTGACGTCAAAAACGCCAGTATTACATTGCTGATTTTGTATTTGTGATTAATTTATGTTTTGGGTTGAACGATAGATGAACCGACAAATAGGGGCGCATGTTGTCGCGAGGCGGATAAAATTCTAGGCAATGAAAATTGGAGGGGTCGTGCTATCACTACTGGTCAGCCACGATGAATTTTTAAGCGGAAATGCTTTGTAGATTCCCTTCTCCCGCGTGCGGGAGAAGGGAGTGATACGTAAAATCTAACGTGACTGACCACTACCGATCAGACAGGCTGAATTTGTTAGGCACAATTTTTCCATTGTCATTCTGAGTGCAACGAAGAATCTGCTTTTTGTCTGCATTATGCACAGTGCTAATTTTGATCACTGTAAAAAGCAGATTCTTCGTTGCACTCAGAATGACAAAGTTCGCGTTTGCGGCTGAAGGCAGCGCCATAGGGCGCATTAAGGATTTAACGGTCGTGGATTTTAGGCAAACTATCTCACAACGATTTACTTACGATCACAGATGTCGATGTTCGGAACGTTCGCCATCTTCATTTCCGTAGACCAGACATTTGAAGCGCTGCTCTACTCTGAAACCAGCCGCTCGGCCAACAAGAGAAATCCGCTCGTGCCCCCCGTTGGCTACCGAATGTACAAACGGCTGCCATAGCGCGGTGACCCGTCGCGATTCACGCCAACTGCTAATATGACCTTCGGCGCCAGGTCAGTCTTGCCCCGTCGAACTGCGGCCCTGATAGGACATCAAGATGAACGGCTTTGCCGTATCCAGGTCTGCCCGATTTGTCAGAGATAACTCAAGATCGCCCGTACCCCAATGGCCTTGTTGGCTAACATCACGACCAATGGTAGGCAGTGGCCCCAGGACTTTGGGGTTCAGGTGCAGATACAGGATCAACCTATTCTTTTGCGCCACCACCGTTGCAAAATTCTTCAGGCGCTTGAATGCCAGATAAAGCCGCAACTCCTTGCGTTGCACATCATCACCGAGTGACGTCACATAATCCTCCAATGATGACAACAATTCCGTCAAATGCACTGGAAGCAAGGGTAACCACTCGGCGAAGGAGCGATCGCGCGGTGCCGATTTGAGCAGGTTTTCTTCGGCCGTCGCAAGCTTTGCTGGCTTGCTGGTAGAGGGCTTGCCATTTCCCCCGCTTGTGGCATTCGCGAGTTCCAGTAGCAACAACTCTTCGCCGAAACGGCGATAGCGAATGAGCTCGATATTGCGGTTGATTTGTTGAACCGCGTGCCCGTCGTACTTGGTGAAATCTGCCGCAATGCAAACCAGCCGGGGTGCGCTCCAATCGATAGCGTCCGCCGCCGTCTTGCCGAGCTTGTCCATTACCAGCAGCTTGAATTCGGCCTGATGATCCATCAGCCAATCGAGGTAGAACAGCCCCTGATTGATGACGTTCTCGCCGACCGAACGCTTGTATTCCAAAATCACCGGGCAGTTGTTTTCGTCCAGCCCCAGCGAATCGATACGCCCGCCGTGGGTCTTGCCGGTAGGGTATTCGGTCGCCAGGAAGCGGATGCCAAGTAAGGGTTCGAGGTTGGCCTCGATCAGGGTTTGCAGTGGTTTTTCCAGGTCAGAGGCGTCGCCTTGCAGCTCGGTGGCCTTGCCGTTTTTGAGTTGGAAGAGTTTGATGTCGCTCACGAATAAGATTTCAGTGGAAAAGTGTTCATTTCAACTTTCTGAACCCATTAAGGCAGCAATGGCAATCCTAATTCCCTCAGAAAGTCGTTGTGCTTTTCTTTCGCCTTGACGATTTCCTCTTCAATGTTGACCAACTGCTGATGCACTACCTTTAGATCGATCTCTTCTTCAGCAACCGCTGTGCTGACGTAGCGCGAGATATTCAAGTTGAAATCGTTCTTCTTCTCGATTTCTTCCATGCTCACCCGCCGAGCGTAGCTCGGAACATTCTCTGGGCGTTGCTGGTAGGTGCTGATAATCTTCTTGATGTGTTCGTCGGTAAGCTGGTTCTGCCGCTTGCCTTTCACGAAGTGCTCGGCGGCGTTGATGAAAAGCACGTCGTTTGGTTTCTTGCACTTCTTCAGAACGAGGATGCAGACAGGAATACCCGTCGAATAAAACAGGTTTGCCGGCAGCCCTATCACGGTATCGATGTGCCCTTCGTTCAACAGCTTCTGGCGAATGCGGTACTCCGCACCGCCGCGAAAGAGCACGCCATGCGGCAGGATAATTGCCATCACGCCGTCGTCTTTCAAGTAATACAATCCATGCAGCAGAAAAGCGAAATCAGCCGCGCTCTTGGGGGCTATGCCGTGATTCTTGAAACGCATGTCCTCGCTCATCGCCTCGCCCGGCTCCCAACGATAGCTAAACGGCGGATTGGCCACGATAGCGTCGAACTGTGGCTTCTTCGCCGGATTCGTCTCGCGTAGAAAATCCCAGTCGTTGGTCAGTGTATCGCCGTGATAGATTTCGAACTCCGTATCTTTCACGCCGTGCAGCAGCATGTTCATGCGCGCCAGATTGTAGGTGGTGATATTCTTCTCCACCCCGAAAATCTTACCGATAGTCCCCTCTGCCTTTTTCATCCGTTGACGCACGTTAAGCAACAACGAGCCAGACCCGCAAGCAAAATCGAATATGCTCTCCAATTTTGGACGTATCCCGTTCGCCGGTTCGTGACCGTCAAGCGTAACGATGGCCGACAAAATGCTAGAGATCTGCTGTGGCGTGTAAAACTCCCCCGCCTTCTTTCCCGAACCGGATGCGAATTGGCCAATCAAGTATTCATAAGCATCACCAAGCGTGTCAGTGTCGGTGGAGAAAAGTGACATTCCCTTGGCGATTTCCGAAATGATCGAACAGAGCTTGGCATTACGGTCTTCATACTTTCGCCCCAGCTTGTCAGACGCAAGGTTAATCTCCGAAAACAGTCCTTGGAATTTGCTCTGGAAAGATTCTTCCTCGATGTACTTGAATCCTTTTTGTAGCGTATCAAGCAACTGGCCGTTCTGCGTCTTCGCCAGTTGAACAATGTTGCCCCAAAGATAGTTCGGCTTAATCACATAGTGAACCTTGCGGCTCATCTGCTTCTCGAATTCACCCACATCATCCGGGTTGCTGTCGTACCAAGTCGTTAATGGTGGCGTCCCAGCGTCGTTATCCAGTGCCGGATAATCCGCTCCCAACTCCTTCTTCGCTGCCTGCTCGTAGTTATCCGAGAGATAACGCAAGAAGAGGAACGACAGCATGTAATCGCGGAAATCATCTGCGTTCATCGCGCCGCGTAATTGGTCGGCAATATTCCAAAGGGTTTTGCCAAGCTCTTTCTGATTTTGTTCGGTCATGGTGATTTACTTTGCTTCGTGGGCGAATAGCGCCGGGCTAAAAGGATGGTTAGTGATGAACTGGAGCAGCACTCTGCCAAAGTGCTCCTTGTTTTCTTGCATCATTTCTCGCGGCTCATACAGCGAATAATCACCGTGGCTCATCAGATCGATCACCCGCTTATAAAGCGTCTGATTCGGATCGTCGTCTCCGGGTTTGATGCACTCTTCCCACTTAGCATAACCAAAGAAGCAGGCGGTCTGCTCCATCACGCGGCGCATCATGTTGAAGTGGTGCGTGTACAACGCACCGGATTTCTGCGCTTCGTGTAGTTCCACTAACGAGGCGAGGTGATACAAGAACGGTGTGCTGTCGGTCTCATGCAGCACGAAGTTTCCCGAATGGGACTGTTTGCTGAGGAAATACTTGTGCGACTTTTTCTTCAGTTCATTGCACAAGACGTTGAAGAACAACACATGGTGCGTGGATACAACCATCCGCAGGCGGTCGGGTGAACTCGTTAGCAACTGCGACAAGTGGTGCGCTACCAACACTGCATTGTTGTCGTCCAGCGACGAAATCGGGTCATCAACGTAGATATACTTCACCCACTTGTAGGCCTCCGCGCCGTCGAGTGCGAGCTGCACGATAGCGAGAAAGAAGCACCAGATGAAAATGTTTTCTTCACCGCGTGAGACCTTGATATCTTCCTCCCGCTTTGTTTCATATGTGCCGTCTTTCTTCTTCTGGCGGATTTCGCGCGAGAAACTAATTTCCCACTCGGTTGTGTCAATTTCGAATTCAAAGTCAACGTAACGATTGAGAAGCGGGCGAATGCGATTATCCATCTCCAGCTCATCCAACCCGGCGAAAAAACGGGAATCCCTATTGATCTTCAGCACCCGCTCGCGATCGTTTTTGAGGTCGTTGTCCCAGTGAAATAGGTCTTCGGTGAAAGCATTGAAATAGAGCGTGTCACGGTCCTCACCGTTTTTCCCCAGATCCTTGAACGCAACGGATAATCGGGTTTTGCCAGTACCGTTGTAGGCGTAAAGCAGAATGAATTTTTTGCTTTTTAGCTCGTCGCGGAAATGCCCGGCCAATGCATCCAAATCGGCGAAAGCTGTTATTGGGCTGCTCATCGTTTACTGGCCCTCATCATCCTGCGGGGGCAAGGCTTTAGTATTTTTTGCCAGCTTCTTTTCTTCGGATTTCACTCGCCGTTCCAGTTTTTTCAAATCCTCTTCCGCAGGCAGTTTTTCCGGTTGAATGCCACGCTGCGACAACATATCGCGCACACTCACATTATTTTGCACATGCTCCTGGGTGATTGCGCCCTCACCCTGCAAATTAGCCTGCCCCACATTATGATTAGTCATCTCTGTCGCCAGATTCTTGGCGGCAATCGTCAGCGTGGGCAAAAAGTCCGCCAGCGGACGGCTTTTCACAATGCCGTACTTGTCTTTCATGGCCTGCGTAGTATGCCCGCCAAAAAGTGCTTGATCGCCCTTGGAGCGGATACGGCCAAAACCAGCATCATCCACGCCACGCTCGAAGATATTTTGTGACAGCGCTTTTTCCGATTCCTTCAACCGGTCGCGGGCATCCATTCGCGCCTGTAACCGCATGCGGTCTTCAATCAGCTCCTGCTTGCGGGTTTGCACGGCAAAGTAACTTTGCGCATAGGCAATCTCGGGCTTACGCGGGTCGCCATTCTGGGCAATCAGGTAGCAGGCGTAACGGGTCAGCATAAAATCATCAATTTCCCGCATACCGCCTTTGCCCACGGCGATCATTTTCGTGACGCCACGAAAATGATCGGAAGCCGCATGGCCAGCGGCTTCACAGGATTCCAAGGCCCGCTGGATGGCGGTTTGAAAATTCTCCCAACGGGCATAACCCAGAGGTGCTTGCAGATCGCGGGCAAACCAAAACTCAATGCCTTCGGCATCGGTGCGCTGCGCGATAGTTTCAAGATTGTGCTGCAAGGCTTGTAGTTGTTTATCCATGGATTAGTCTCCACTGCTTTGTAGGGTGTTCAGTCATTTTTTCTAGTCTGTAAACGCTGTGTCGCACTTCGCGTCCGCCTTCAGTTTGAGCTGTCAAGGATTCCTTGACAGTTGCTGCCGGGTCCAGCTCAAATCTCTACACGTTGTGTAGAGAATCGCTTGATCGGGGAAGGTCAAATAGAACTGACTGCAGCTATACAGATTGGCGTAAGAAAAACCCTTACCGAAATCCGCCGTCAATGCCGTCGAGAGGTCTTCGATCAGGCGAGCGCCATATTCGGCTTTGTGCTGGCCGCGCTGCTCTTCTTCAACAATCCGTTGGCCAACCAGCCAATAAGCCTCCACCATGGCGGCATTCACCGCCGACCGCGCTTTACCACGCGCCTGTTCGAGGATCTTCTTGATGTCTGCGTGAAATGTGGTCAATGCGCTCATTCGGCCACCTCATCCGGCGCGGGGAATAGCTGCTGCATGAGTGCCTTTTTGTGGTTTTTTAGAGCGTCGAGTTTTTGGGATTCGGTGGTGATTTGAGTGTCGAGGGAGGAGAGGCAGTCGGCGATCTTCTGCTGCTCTTGAGCACCGGGAAGCAAAATAAAAAGGCTCTTCAATTGCCCGCTCGTAATTAGGGGCTGTCCAGACCCAAAGACCATCTTGTTTAAGCCGAGATCTTGGAGGGAGAAGAACACGAAGTCGATACTGTTATCGTCCTTCATGATGATAACAATTGTATTGTCGGTTACCCCAAATCTACCGATCACCTTTGTTAGAAGTCCAGCGTTCGCACCTACCCTCGCCACCAAGAGATACTTACCACTGTAGGTCCCGCTTTCGGTCTTTCCAATAATTCCAGTCGAGCCGTATAGGTTGAACGTGCCATCTGGATCAGCTTTGTCCCGGCCAGACGACACGCTTTCACACAAAGATCCTATTGCGGTCTCTTTCCACGCGTCGCGGAACTCGGAAAAGCGGAGGCGGGGGAGGGTTTCGCCTTCGCGGGGGAAAAGCTGCTGCATCAGTCCCCGTTTATGCGCCTTTAACGCCTCCATTTTCCGCCCTTGGGCGACAATCAACTCGTCTAGCGACGTGAGGCAGTCGGCGATCTTTTGTTGCTCAACAGGAACGGGTACCGGGATCACCTGCTCTGAAAATTGTTTGTAGCTGATCATCTTCCCATCGCGCAACCCCTCGATATTTCGCGTGAGCTGCTGGATGAAGCGATGCGATTTAAAGAGGTGCTTAAAGTCATTCCCTTATACACAACTTTCTGAAAGTTTCGCCGTCTTAAGCTGAGATGATT
>JAZKCF010000039.1:0-35711 GCA_040388195.1 Pseudomonadota bacterium | reverse complement strand
AAAGCGGCAGCCTGTATGTGACCAATCGGTCGCCGTTCTCGTTACGCGAGGCAATTCAGCAGCCCCATCTAAAAAACGTCGTGGATTTTGTCATGCAGGCGGATGAGCGAACGGTCGCGCATTGGTTCGATCGGGAAGGGAACGCGTTTGCGGCGGAGCCGAAAGTGATTTATAGACCGCTATTGATCAAACGCGATACGACACCGACCAGCAACGAGAAAGCCGCGTCGTCCTCCGGATCGGAGGACGATAGACCGGCGGCCCTCCGTCCGCTCAAGCGTTACCTCAATACCTTAACGGTTGTTGCGGCGTTTGCCGAAATCGACCGGTTATGGGGCGATGAAACGACGTATCGGGAATTTTTGCATGCCTCGCCGATGGGGTTGCCAATAGAGGATGTGAATCGCTATTTGCAGGTATTGCGGCGCGGGCATCGCGACTTGGCGGGGGATTCACCGGCGACGGACGCATTGGGTTCGGAACAACGGCAAACACTGCGTGGGACAACGCAAGAGCGCATTGCCGAAGTGCTGGCGTACTACGTCCGGGACATCCATCCGCAAACCATTGCAGCGGCGATTCCGGCCACGCAACGCGTGGCCGTCTGGCTTGGCGTTTTGCAGCTGGCACAAGAGGCCGGCGCACAGATCGCGCAGACGCAGGAAGCCGTCGCGGCAATTGCCGCTGACTTTCAGCAAGTGGGCGACAAACAACTGCAGACTATTCCGCTACCCGACTTGCATCAATTAGCGGTGATCTTCGATGCTTTTAAAGCGCCACAATGCACAGAAGCGTTAGGTAGTATTGCGCGACATATAGCATCTATAAATGTTCCTGATGATGCATTAACAGAATCCGAAAATCAGAAACTCCAAAATATATTTAAGCGGCTGCCTACATTAGAGGCAAGTTATGGAGATTCACTTCCCGTTGTTATTAAAAAGCTGAATCTTTTAATAGCGCCTGGCAAAGCATCGAAATATCTAGAGGAGATACGGCCGCTTTCGCAAGAACAACGTTTTGCGAAGCTGGATGCGATCATAAAAGATGAACTTGGAATTGCACATGTATTCATCAACGGCGCATTGGAAAGACAACTGATTGACGGTGAGGAGGCACATCACTGGATTGATCGGCTATTATCAGAACCACAATGGAACGATTTAGTTGATAAAAAATATCCTGGCAGAGTGGATGCTTCGGTAAAAGTCGCAACTGAACAACTCAAAGAGCTGAATAAAAAACCAAACATTAGTAATAAAAATATAGATGCATGCGCAAAAGCAATTAAAGATTCTGTAGTCGATGCTAATGCGAAGGCTAAAGACAAAAGAAATGCGGAAAATGCATGGAAACAATTCACTGAAAATAAAACAAAGCCTTTACCTCCAGTACATCTGAGTTATCTCAAAGCGATTAGGAAATATTATCAGGATAGTGGAGCAGAAGTTCCAAAAACATTTTCCGAGCAGACCGATCAGGCATTGAACGGCGTGAAGGAGTTAAAGGAAAAAACTGAAAGATCGGCACGCTCAGAAGCAAGCGTTGCTTATATGAATGACCTCTCCCCACGCAAGAAACCTGCAGTGGAAGAAAGTAAAAAAAACGATGTTCCGGCGGCGGCCGCACAACCAGCAGTACAGCCTTCGACCACTGCGCAACCGGCGAGCAACACGTATACCGCTGTAGGCAAAGAAGAAGCAACAACCGTTACAGCCACGAAAAATAAGAGGAAAAAGCCACAAAAAAAGAAAGGGCAAGACCCGTTGTCATCTGCATCACTTAACAGCGATTTCGTTCCTGCATTAATCGATTGGCAAGAAGGTAAAGATGTTCCTGCCACACTGCTTATTCTCGACAGCAGTAATAAATATCAAGTGGCGGAAGCTTTGCTCGCTGCGCCGAGCTGGGATGTATTTCTAAGCAAAAAACATAAAACGGAAATAGAGCAAGTAAGCCAGGAGACGGCTAGAAAGCTAAGCAGGCTAGATAGTTCATTAGCCGTTAATGATGTACCGAGTGCGGAGCGCGATTACTATACAAAAAATATTAATGCCATTGTTAACTCAAAGATCTCTTCAAGAGAACCTGGTGGGCACTGGTATGACGCGCAAAATCGATTAGCTCAATGGGAAAGTCTGCATGAGTCGTTTGCCCTGCCGATGCGGCAGCATAATTGTTTCTCGGAAATTATGGATTATTGTGAACATGAGAATCAGACATCTCTTGGCGATATCGAAGAGGCTAGACAGGCGGCGTTAGCGGGAATTAAACAACAAGAAAAAACACTTAATAAAAAGGCATTGACACTAACTTATTTGGACCGTGTGTTGTCGGCCCGAAATGCACAATCCGGCGAAGCGACGGTACAGCTTACGCCGCAAGAAGTAACTGAATTGTTCAACGGCATGGGGAAACAAAAAAGCAGAAAAGGTCAGATGCCGATTTCGCAACCGCTTGCAAACAAACTTGCTGAAATGCCGTTTGCACAAATTCAAGAACCGGTATTGGATACGCCTGACGCAGATGCGTTCTTTAACCAAAAAATTCGTGGTGACAGCAGTAAGTTCACTCAAGAAAGAGAGCAACTTCAAGCGAAGCTTAATACACTTCAGAAAGTATTGGATGAAAATGCAGAGACTAATCTTTTGTCGCTTGTCAGAGCTTATTATTTAGGAAGATATAACCATGAGAATGCGCCACAGCAGCAGAGACGGAAACTGTTGCGCGAAAGAGAGCTTGATTGGAACAACAATATAAAAGTGTGGCTCACTAAAAATAATGATGGCGATAAGCAACTAGGTCAAAAATATTTTTCATGCTTAACGGTTATTCGCGATCATTTTTTAAACCGGCCTAATGACATGCGAGGAAATATAGAGGATGTACGAGCTCTGGCGATAAAGGAGACAGAAGAACAACTTAAAACGATAGAAAGAAACATAACGCTTTATAAGCAAAAAGCTATTCTGGATAGCTTGCTGGTGTTTTTAAGACATACTTTTCCTCAAAAGGAATTGCCCACAATTAGTGACGTAGAGTTGCCGTTAGAGAAGGGACAAGCACTTCCTATAGTCACTAAATCATCCGCCGTCGTCAAACAGAAAGTAAAAAAAGAGACCAAGAAAATATTGCCTGCGGAATTCGGTCAACAGGTTGCAGAAGCAGTACGTGCAAAAAATGATGAGACTGCTAATTTACTTGTGAAAAATGCTTTAAAGAAGAATTCCCCTAATGAAGTCTTGAATTTTTTGACGTCCAATGACGCATGGATGGGCTTTATCTACGAAGTCATTGGCGATGACAGGCCTGCCGATGCCGAGAAACTCAGGGCATACAATAAAAAACACGCTGAGCTTGAAAAGCAAGCTATGAACATGCCAATCATACATATGGCTGGCGTAACTATCGACACGTTATTGATGAACAAAGCGCAGCAGCGCAACTTGCTCATTTGTTTGCGCCATGAGCAAGAAATGTCGACATTTAGCCAGAAGGTTATGCGGGAAATAACGGCGCAATACCTGCCGCTATTGCGTCATACAGAATCACAAAGCGTTGCAGGAAATATGGAAGAAGGTGAAACACATCAAGAGCTGCCAGAAGGCTTTCTTGCGCAACTTATTATCGCCGCGCGCGCTAACGACAATTCCCTAGCTATCGGTTTGATTAAAAGCGCAGCGAAGCAAGTGGCATTAGATGAAATCAGCAATTTAGTTTCACGCAGCCCTGAATGGAAAGAATTTACTTGGGAGATGGTTGATGTTAGTGAGGGAGGGGCGACGGCAATAGAGAAAAGAGAGTCATATCAGGAGCAGCTGACAATTTTAGGGCGTACGTTATCGGGTAATCCAGTTCTTCTATCCGAATACCTTATTGAATTACGGCTTTCAATTGATGAAGAGAAATGGAAAAACTTAGAGGCATCGGATGCAATACTGCGAGACCTCGAAGTGAGAACAAAACAAAATAATTCGCCGGAAGACTTTGACTGCTTGATGGAAATGCGGAAGTGGTTCGTTGAGCAAGGACCGAGTCATACAGCGGGTAACGATATAAGGGCACTTCAAAATCAAGTTCGCCAGTCTGTCGAATCAAAAATGGCAATTTTTGAGCGGAATATTGAATCACAAATAACCACCCAATTTTTTAATAAGTGGCTTCCTTCCATCATCGAAGAAGAAGGCTTAGCCAGCTTTCGAAATCAGCTGCTCCAATCGGTTGAAGAAAGAGATGGAAAAGATGTTTTGGTGATCCTGTATGGGATTATGAAAGATGCACCCGAGTATGTTGGCAAAATAGCGCAGATGCTTGATGGAGAGGAAAATTGGAATCGCTTCGTAGCGGAAAAGGCGAAGGATTTTACCGAAGATGACGTGCTAGAAACTGAGCAGAACGATGAAAATGAGAATTTATTTCAATCGCTAAGCAATTATAACCAGCGGTTTTTCCGCTGGACTTATAGAGAAGGAAAAATATTTATAAGTGCGCGGGCGATTTTTGAAAAAATTGTTGACGCTTTATCTAAAAATAAATCAGGTGATGCAAAGCGTCTTCTGGTTGAGAATTTAGCTGGAACGTCGATGAATTATAAAACGAAATTGGCCGAAATCTTGACTGGTGATCCAGCTTGGGAAACATTCTTGTTAAAAGAACAAGGGCCCAGTTTCGAACAAAAACAATTAAAAATATTAGAGAATGTTTTTACTCAGGCAGAACTAACAAAATATTCCAAGAGGATGACGTCTTTTCTCAAACTCGCTAGCAGCGACGTCAAAAGCCCGGAGTGGACTGAGCTATTCAACAGTAAGTTTAATCAAGTACCGATAGCAATTTTAGGTCGATTGAAGCTAACTGCCCAATATTATTCCAAAGCATCGGCTGCTTATCCTGAGAATTTAGAAACAGCTCGTAAAACGGCGCTTGCGGCTAAGTCGCAAGAGATAGAGAGCAACCCTTGGGTGCCAACTTATCGGTACCTTCATACGCTTTCACCGCTTGTCACAAGCCAAGCGACACAACCACAAAGCTCACCTCTGACCGCACAAGAAGAAATGTTGTTAGCAAGCATTCTTCAGACTATGAAAGAAAACAAACCGAATAAGCAAAAACAAATTTCTCAAATGAGAATGCTTCCAGTCTGGCATAAGTACCTCGAACTGAAGAACGGACCGCAATTTAAGGCGGAAGCTGACCGCTACCGTATGGTGGATATGATATTAGCAAAAAGCTTCGAAGTGAATGCGAGTAAAAAGCCAGATTACTTCAAGACGATAATGAGTATTGCGAGCGCGACAAATATACGATTGCCTGAAATCGCAGAAGAATTAAGACGTAGATTACCTAACATCAGCGAATCGGATTTACTGCGTGCCAATTCAATTACGGTTGATATTCGTCAAGGGACAATAACGGCCCCAGCCGACCTGGAAGCCGCACGATTATTAAGCTCGGCTGCCATGAAGCGAGGACTAGAAGAATGGTGGGAGCGACATACAAAGAAACACCTCTTATCCACTGTTACTGTTGAACCATTCCAGGCAAAGAAAATAAATGGTACGGCATTTACGCAGGAATCGATTGGATCGCTCGCGCCAAATGCAGAAGTCCATGACGAGGTATTCAACTTTGCTTACGATCGTTTGAACGCAGAGTTTTATCCAAAATCTTATTTCGTAAAGCCTGCCAATGTAAAAGTGATGGCAGAGGCAGCGAAGACATCTGATGACGTAGAGGCTCTTGTTGCGTCCGCAGGGAATGCTGAAGTTATCTTCCTGCCCATTAATCATAACAACGGACATTGGACTTTACTTGTCTGCGATAAACGTAACGAAAATGCGCCTGTTTACCATCACTTCGATTCATTGAACGCGGGTGACAAAAGTGGGGTGGCAAAACAGTATGCGGAAAAAGTGCATTCGTTTTTGAATCTCGAGAACCAATCGGCGATTGACTTCAGGACTCAACGGGCGCCGCAGCAAAAAGAAGCGGATCGTGGAGTTTTCACGCTGACGATGGGACGTCATATTGCCGAACAATGCTCGCAAGATGATGAATTTAACATCGGTGACATTCATGAAAATGATGTTCCGCCTCCGGCAGTGGAACGCTATGACCTTGCTCAAGGCATTAAAGCGATGCCAGGTGATGAACAGCCGGAACCTTGGACGGAAATCCCAGACGAGTTTGAGTTTACCCATACAATCGTGGCATCCGCGATATCCTTAGATAAGGAACTTGTTAAGTTTAATCCACCTACTTTCAATATCACCGGCCCCTTACTTTACCGGGATGACGTGCATGGAATTGCTTTCTTTAAATCGGACGAAGTGAATGTCGAGGAAGATGCGATCAAATTATCAGGCGCGATGCTTGACCAGCATCTAATGCTAGAGGAGGGACATTCCGGTTCGCTTCCCTACATGCCAATATTTGGTGTACGTGTTACGGACGATGACACTTTTAAAGATGCAAAAATTGATGATATCTACAAGATCGAAGTGGCAGAGATAGGTTCTATTGGTCCAGTAAAGGTGACAAAAGTCGGCCAACAATTTATTTCAGGCGATAAATCGATATCTGAAAGCCATCCACTTCCTGTCATTGGTGGTGCTTCGCAGCCGGCTGATAAGAACCAGGTTGTTATCCGGGCTTTAGCCAGTGCAACTGGCATGGATGAGGCGGCGATTCGTTCGGTAAATATTCCTCATGATAAAAAAATTGATAATGAACTTTTGATTACGACATTTTCTAAGATAAAAGGCGAACATGCTGAAGTCCTCGAACATGTGGAAATGACTGGGGGTGAAACTTCTCATACAGTCGTAGACCCCAACAGTGGCCAGTTTGATGAAACCGTGTTTACCGCCGGTCTTAGAAAACATCTGCGTACATTATTACGAGCACCTGGAGTAACGGCACCTCCACAAGGTAAATCGAAAGATGCGGTTATCTTAACCAGTCTTCCCGAACCGGATTATTGTGCGTCAGTGACCAAAACTAACACCGGAGAATTACATATTCATACGATAGCGGGCCCACAACTGTTAGATGATTATCTTAAAAAGAGTGCTGCGTCAGGAAATGCAAATCAATTAAAGAATATTCAGCTCGTTTACGTAGACGGGCGGGTACAGCAAATTAAAAAAGAAGAGAAGCAGAAAGTAACGACCAATACTAAAAAGAGAAGGAAAAAATAACGATCAGTGCTAAAAAGAATGGCGTTGTTATTAGTTGTCAGTTACGCTGATTTTGTTAAGAAGGGGTAAGTTGTTTTAGGCACAATTTCTCCATTGTCATTCTGAGCGCAGAGACTGTGAAAGAATCGTCGCGAGCGGGTCGAATTTGTGGCGAGGCGCGGAAGCGTACGAGTAGTACGTTGAGCACCGGAGCCGCAAAATCGGCCCGCGCAGTAGATTCTTTCACAGTCTCGCAGCGAAGAATCTGCTTTTTGTCAGCGTTATGTAAGGTGTCGATGCTTAGAGCGGATTTCATATGAATGTACGGTGTCGTTGCCCCCAAAATGCGGATGCCCGCTAGGCGTCGCGACGCGGCTAATGCTTATTCTTATCGCAGGAAGAATTACAACCAGATCGCGATGAATGGATCGACTATTACAACTGTCGCCGCATGCAGCAAGGAAAAATGTGTTGCGGCAGAACGCCTATGCAAACTATGATCCTCGGAAAAGAGGCTAGGCAGCGGAAAGTAAACAACTTGAATTGATCTTACAATTCACCGCTGTCAAAACGGGACCTGCCACATCTCAACTAAACTTCTGCAATTGATAACTGTTAAGCGGATTCTGGTAGAACCAGTTCTACCAGAACCCCTGCGACAAGATACTTATTTTCTCCCCCCCCCCTTACCTATACTTTGTTTCTCTTCGAGCGCTTTAGCTTTTTTCAGCTCTTCACGTTTATCTTTTGCTACAAATTCTTTAGGAGCACGCTGTCCAAGGGTCAGCGGTTTTGCTTGCTCCTGATCTGGATCACGCATGTAAAGCGGTATGGTGTTCGCTTTTGTTTTACTGCCTGGGTGCTCGAAAACTAGTGTTCCTTCACAGTCCGCAACAAGCTTTCCGTGAGGAGGGGCGTTGTGTGCTACAACTTGCGTTGTTGTGTAAGTCCCCAAGATCTCTTTCAGACTTTTTTTATTAAATGTGTTCACTCGTTCTTCAATGTACGCGTCGCTCGACGCCGTCATTTTTCCAACGAATTTTTGAGCGGCAGTTCCACTTTCTTTCGTATATTTATTTGGAGAAGGCAATTGTTTAATTCCCTCCTCCACGGCCACAATGATGGCGTTAGTTGCTAAGTTGATATCTCTATACCGCGTTGTTAATGCCGAAAATGCAGCTTGGTCAGCTGTCGCATTATTCCGAAAACTATTCATATCCAGTAAACAACTTTTAAGTTCGTCGGTAAATTTCTTCCATTCTTCAGGATTGATGTTGTTTTTTACAACAGGAGTTGATATTTGCTCAATATAGGTTATGACGGCGTCTGCGTTCGTTTTAATTGAGGCATTCATCGTGTCCTTAGGGCTTTTTCCTCTCTGCTCTTCTAACCGGTCTTCTATATTAGTCTGTATCCGCCTTCTAACTCTAGGCTCATTTATTGAAACAGTAAGATCGCCTAATTGAGCAGTTGAATTAGTTTCTATCGCGTTCGCGATAAGTAGCGCGCCTTCTGCAACGTAAAGTCCACAGTTACCGTTTGTTTTTATCTCAGCCTTTGTTTTTGATTTGACGCGATAAGAAGTAAGGTTACGCTCACTCACATTTTCAAATCCTGGAATGTTTTTCATTTGCTGGATTATCTTTATTGCCGCCTCGCTGTTCGGTCGATTTAAATTATCATAGCGAGCAAATTTGATATCGTTAGGATTACGCGTATCCACTGCTAATAACTCCCAGTGCTGCATCTCCGGCACATGTACTGGAATCAGTATGATGCTCGCTTCTTCGTGCTGAAGCATTTCAGCATTTTGTTGAATACTTTCAGGCGCCGCCTCTTTTAGGAATTCGGCGATACCCGCATTCATGAAATGTACCTTCTTAGAATTTATCTCTTTTGCATTTTGGCGAATGACGTAATCAACCGCGTTATCTGTCAGATATTCGTCGCGATCAAATGAATCAAAGTCTTCTTGAGAGAAATTGATGTTATCAACTCGTCCCATGATTGGACTTTTAGCCTCGGTTTCTACCCTCCGTTGGGCAATTTGTAACCGTGCCTTCACGTCTTCCAAAGCCATTTCTGGCGTGATCGAAATTTCTTCTTCAATTAAAGGCTGCCCCGAGGTCATAAGCTCCTTGCCCTTCTTAGAGGGGCGTTCATATTTTATTCCATAATCCTCTAAGAAACCCTCATAAATATCTGAACTGGTCGACGCTATCGAGGCAATGCTTCCGGCAGCCGAGGGCGGCCGGGTTGGCGCGTTTGTGTCATCCATTGAGGGCCTAAATCGCATGTCTTCGGCGTCATTTATCGACTGGCGTATAAGTGTGCTTCGCCGCCTTAGGTTCCCCGTGATTTCTTCCCGAGCAGAGCTTTGTGAAAGTGCCCTCAATCTTTTGTTAACGTCTTCTGGAATGATGGTCTCAACTGGCTCTTGTTCTTCCCAATTGGGATTAGCAGCACTCATGCTAAGTCGATTCCTCATGGCTTGAATTTTCTCAAGCTCCTTATCGTTCAATATTGCATCTTGAACAGCGGCAGCTTGCGCGTCAGGAGAGGTTTCAATCTGCGAGTGCAATGCTGAAGCAGCCATTATTGAGAGCCGTTTAGTCATATCCGCTTGCTTTGCAATGGGAGCACGAGTAATTGCGTCAATCGTTTTCAGCGCTTTTAAACCATCGTCCATTGCAGTATTTAAATCTTTTTCCTCTCCCTTAAAAAGTGCTAGCGGAGCAATAAAAGCTTGATTAAGGAACATTCCCATCTTAGTTAACCAAAATGGCGAGTCAGGATTACCGCTTTGAGCATGCTTTTGTAGTGCTGTGCGATCGGCGATTTTTGTGACGGCAGCATTGGAGGTATTGTATGCCCCCATTTGACCAACTAATGCAATTGCCCCAGCAAATACTCCTTTTACTAACAATGACGCCTCTCCCCCTGCCGCTTTGGCAAGGTTAAGACCGCTACCAATCACCGATGAACCAGCCTTACCTCCTATGCCCACTGTCAAACTTGCGCCGCCAATGCGTTGCATAAGTTCTGCATCAAAGAGTTCATCTGTTTTTCTGACGAGAGTGCCGATGTAATCGGCCATGGCCATGTCAACGTGTTCGCTATTACCGGGTAATATTTGCATCAATCGTTCTTGCGTAATCGGTGACGTTAAATCCCAATTGTTAGCTAACAGTAATGCATCGTCTGTAATTACTTTAAGTTTCATCTCTACGTCTTGGACTTTTCCTTGAGATTCGGGGTTCATTTCTTTTTTTGCTTTCGATACTTTTTCTTCAAAAAAATCGAATATATCTTTTTGACTTGGCGTTAAACCCGTCGCTGCCTTATGCGTTTCGTCTACATATTCTTGCCACTTTTCATCAGTTTCAAATGTTGATCGCAAAGTTGTTTCAATCTCGTTAATACTTGCTCTAATCTTTTCTACTTCTTGTTTATCTACGGGTGGAAAGTTGTTTTCGAAATGAAGCTCTTCTACTTTGTCAAAATGGGCTTGCCAAATACCGGCGATTTGTTTATCAGACTTACTCTTATTTTGCGCCTTAAGCTCTGGTATTTTTTCGTTAACGATTGCATTTCTTTTATCAAGCTTCGGCGTACACATGCTGCGAATTCTGAGCACTTCTAATAAGCGCTTTTCGTCGAGACTTAATGATTGCTTGGCTCGCCGTTCGTATCGTGTTAATTGCAATTCCTCTTCCTGTGTCAATTCTCCATCTTCCTTGCGTTCTAGCAATTCGTCGCGATGGGAAAATTCGTTTTCGCTCATTAAACTAGTTTTGTCTTTTTTCTCTAGCACGCTTAATAAAGATTTTTCTTCTGTAGATAGAGTTTGATTGTTTTCTTTTTCTAATGTCATCCATTGGTCCCACTCATGTGCAGTGAGTTTTTTCCCTGCTTGAATGTCAGGCGCCATCGCCCTATATTTTTCTAAGTCAACTTGGGTTGCATTGTCATCTTCAATGTACTCCGTTGATAAGCCGACCTGCATGCGCTTATATTTTTGATATGTTTCCCAGTCATGGGCCTCCATGCCATGAAGCGCACCGAGTTCGAAATGAGTTACTCTTTTTTCGTAGCTGTTAATGCCCTGCATTCTGTCCATACGGGGCGTAGAAAAGCCGTCGACTACATTATTTAGTTTGCTTTTATCCCAGCACGTCTCATCCTTTTCTAATTTTTTAACCTTTTCGGCGTCGCTAAGCGTGTCGTCATTTACGATTGCTACACCTTTCTCGGAGAGCATTTGCTTTGAAGCAGAGTTAAGCTGGTTATCTAATACGTTAGTCCATTTCCTTCCTTCGTCACTGCTGGCTAACCACGGTAATATGGCTGTTGACCCTACGCCGATTGATGCGTCTATACCATATTTTAAGAAGGGGTTATTGGTTATCGCGCCAGTTAGAAGTGAAAGGCCTTGGAGAACACTTCTTCCAGACTTCATAAACTCATTCAAATAATATCCATCGTTAGCAGATTGCTTCATGCCCATTATTTTTTCAGCATTGTTTATCGCGTTTACTAGATTTCTGCCTACACGATCAACTTCTTCATCAGAGGTAAAGCTTCCATCCTCACCCTGGGTTAAAGCTTTTTGGAATTCGGTATTTGCCTTATCCATAGCTTCGGCAGCTTTGGTTGCTGCTTCTAAATCTCTTATTGCACCACTTAACCGGCCCGTGGTTAATAGTTTTCTACTCGCACGACCGCCCAAAGCTCTCAACTCTGTGTATATGGCCAATTTAATTTGGGCGTTCGTCGAGAGCCAGGGATCCGCATATGCTGCCGTTCCTAATTGAATACCAGTAGTCGCTGATGCCCTACCAATGAATAACTCTCGAGCCGTAGTAAAATGTTCTGTGCTCCCGAGCTCAGCCGCGCTTGCGTAAGGTAAACCGAGCAACGGCGTTCCCACTTGAGACGCGATCGTTCCGACGCCGGAGCTCATCGTATAAAGCGCCCCGGCTTTTCTAACGTAGTACTCGGATTCATCGGGCGCCCATAGTAGTCCTTTAAGCATATTTTTACGGTATTCAGGAAACGCTTCGTCCTTTTGCGCAGGTGTGAGTCGCTTACCCGAATCCATTTCGCGCTGAAAGATCTTTCGTGCTTCTATTGCGCCTCGCGCGAGTGAAGCGAAGTCGTAATCTGGATCTGTGACGGTATTAACATGAAAGCGGTGACTTGCTTCTAATGCGTTTTTACGCATGTCGTCTTCACGTCCGTCGTAGTGTGGCGCTTCCGCTGAGTCAGAGAAAATATTGCTGGATGGTCCCAATCCAACCGTAACCTTCATCCCCTCAAAAATAGCTTTTGTTTTATCTAAGTTCCTCCTAACAAAATCGTCAGGGGTATCAATTTGCGTTTGATCTACGTTCCTTACAGGATGATCAATGTCTTGAAATGCTGGGGGGAGTTCTTGCAAAGGCCGGACGTTATGCCAAGTACTGATGACTTGTTCATGTCGAACCGAACCTGGTGTATCTACGAAACGATTATTTTCTTTCAGTGGCGCCGGCTCTTCCGCGTCTACTTCTGCTCCTGCCGTTGGTTGGTGAAATTGGCCAGGTATGTTGATTTCCGAGCTGAGGCGCTGATAAGGCCCCATTTCGTACTCCTGACCCTCGACAACAGAAGGATTTCTTCTATGGCGGCTCAATCTATTTACGACGCCTAGTCCTTCCTCAAGTCGGTAAAGTGCGTCTGTTGCACTGCTTTTACCTCTTGTATGGGCTTTCTTCGTTGGATTAAATTTATCATCTGGCATGATTTTCTCCTCATTAATGCGTTTAATTAAATAAAAATCAACACGGTTTTTATGCTCTGCATTACAAAGTAAACATGAATAAGTGAAAACAAATGCCGTTAGAAAAATTGATTCTAAATCTACTGATAAATGTTATTAACCCTGTACCTATACATACTTCTGAAAACCGGTGAGCAGGTATATGAAGGGGGTGGAAGCTTTCCCGACTTCGCAGTTCTTTCTACCATTACGGCAAGTATTACAGGCCTAATGCGCAGCGCTTGTGCCGGTTCTACGGCTTAACTGTTTTTGCATAATTCAGCAGCGCCTCCGCTCTATATCGATAGCCAATCAACGACAATGTTTTTCTCTACTACATTGCGTAGGTCACTGTTGATACATTTAGATCTGGTGGCTACAGCTATTCGATCTTCTAGTGTAGGACCGCGGTATTGGCGGTCTTGACAAGAAAAGCGATGGAAATATTGGTTAATTAAAAATATTCCTACATTCCTTATTTCTCCTAAAGATATGCGTCTCGTTGAATGGTTATCGTGCAATATTGCGTTTTCAGTAGGAGATATTAAATATTTATTTTACTTGTCGTTAATTTGCAGATCAGTCTCTTGCCTCCATTTTTTGCGGGATACTTGCGATACGTTACATAAGATATTGAATAAAATGGCGTCAAGCTGACGCAAGATTACGTCATGTTTTTTCGTTAATCAGGGACGCTTAAACTCGTCAAAGTAAACGTGGCGTTAGATGCGGCGAGCCTTTGGCTAAAAGTTCTCTGACAATATAGTCAGACCATACTTCTTCGATTTTTTTACCTTCCACATCTTTGGCCAGTTGATTCAAACCAACGAAGCGTCCACTGAGAGACGTTCCTCTACGCTCAAAAAACTCCGAGTGACTCAATGCAACCGCGACATCGTCCGTTCTAGCTCGCCATTCATAAACGAGTGCCGCATGCCTGGAAGTGCTACCGCCCATGTCTACATATACGGCGCCAAGCAGGTTCAGCGTCTCCGGTTCAACTCTCAGCCGTAGCTCTTCTTCCAATTCACGAATCATGCAATGCAGGATAGGGCTTCCTACCGCCGCATCTTCCTTGCGGACATGACCGCCTGCCCAGATAACGACTTTTTCGTGCAAGGGATTGTCTTCCGTTTTTTCTCTTCTCCGCAGTTGTAGGACATCACCGCTCGCGTTGCGTACGATTACCACTGGCAGTGCCTGTACGCGATTGAAATCTTCTTCCGTTTTTTGTCGCGGTAGAAACTCACCCGATCCTTCAAAAAGCGCGACGATACGAGATGCCGTTGCGGCATTCACACATTCGACTCCAGAAAGCGCGGCTTGAAAGCTGTTTTTCGGTAAGCTTAAGATATCTTCCTGTAACTGCTCTTCAATTACGCTAAGCACATCCTCCGTTACCATTTCGGCCGTTTTCTTAGGATCGGTTTTTACCTTTCCCGTCCTCCCCGTTGACGTATCAACCGTGAATACCCGAAACGCATCCTTCAATCGTTCCGCAGTGGTTTGCGCAACCTCGACCATTTGCCCAAGAACCTCTTCATTCATGATCGAGCCTTCTACGCTAGCAACCGGAAGCAATCCCTGTTCCCGCAGCATGGCGTCGCGTGGCGAGGTGATCATTAAAATAACGGCGCTTATACGTTTTCGCCAGTCGTCTATTCGCAGGAACTGTTCAACGATCTCGCGTTCGGCAGGACGTATTCGTTGTAAGCGCTCCATCATTTGCAACCAGCAAATCGAATCGAAAATGCCGCGATCTAAAATCAGTATGTGCGGATCATCCGCGCGTGGTGGGTTTTGGGTTTTTTCGAGAATTTGCGTGAGCGTTGTGCACACGGTCCAGATATTAAAGTTCACATGCTTTTTGTCACGTATCGGACAAACAGACGCTCGTTCGACAACGACCTCTACGCGAAACCCGCATCGCCTTAAAAACGTTTGCAGTTGTAAAAGCGTTGTCGTTTTTCCGGCTTTGGGCACACCGGCAAATTCTATGACAACAGGCTTACGTGCTATTTCTTTGAATAATCCAGCGGCTCGCTCAGCGCGTGTCTGAAGCTCGGATTTTTTCTCTACCATGTTGTAGATCCTTGTCATTCGGCGCTGACAACATGGTGTCGCAGCGAACAACGGTTCTTTGAAACGGCTGGTCAGTCACGCTGAATTCGTTAGTCACATTTTCCCATTGTCATTCTGAGCGCAGCGAAGAATCTGCTTTTTGCCAACGTTTAAAGAGCATCGATGTTTTAAAGGTCGTAAACAGCAGATTCTTCGCTACGCTCAGAATGACAGTCACACAAAATTCAGCGTGACTGGCCCTACTAAGGGAAAGCACTAAAAATGCGACTAGACGGAAGGGAGAAGAGTTCCCCAAAAAAATAAGGTGGTTTATTGCCGACTGTTCTTACGAACTTCGCGAACGCTTGCGCTTTTTCGCCAACAGCTTGGTGCGGATTGTAAGGCGCGCCGCTTCCCGCTTAACGGCCATTTTTTGATAGTGCCGCTCACTGATTTGAATCCGTAAGGCGAGGGCTCTGCCGCTTTGCGCGACCAGTGATTGCACTCTTACATATCTTTGTATCAGTTCCGGCTCAATTTTTATTATGAGCGGCATATAAATCATGGTCATGCTAACCGTGGTGTCACTACTCTCCGTACGAAATGTTTCTTTCTTAAATGCCGTGCCATCGCCGCCGTATTCATACCGCAGTCTATTTAATGCTTTCGCTTCTTCGAGCTTGTCCGCGGAAAGGTGGTTACCAGCATTCTCTGACACTTGCCGATAATTCCAGCTTCTGGCTGTTATACGATTCTTCTCATCGATCATGAGAGGATTGGCGGCACGCTCTCGCTCGTAATCTTTACGGAGATCGTTCAAATTGTCGAGAACGGCTCCCGTCACTGCCCAGACATTGGGAGCGATCTGCATTGCCATGTTTTTTTCCTGCAGACTCCAAATGAAACCTGTCATCGGCTCAGGCTTTGCAACTTTTTCATCAAAAGTCGGTTTTGGCTGTGCGATTCCTCGCGTCTTTTCTTGATTTGCAGATTGCTCTCGATTGCTGGGATATGCGGCGCGAGTTTCTGCCGTCTGAATTGACGTCTTTCTCTCTACCGAGAATTCCCATTTTTCTTCTTTTTCTGGAGCGCTATCTGCAAAATGTTCTTCGCTCGGCCCTGTATCAACCGATCCTATTTCCGCTGCTTCTAGTTTCTCGTCTTCCTTGATTGCAGGCGCAGGCTTGAGTTCCGCTGTCGCGTGTTGGCTTTTTAAATCCTTTTTTATCTCATCCATTTTGACGCGTCCCAATAGACGTTGCCTTACTCCTTATATTGCAAGGTTAATACCAAGTTTGATGAAAAAAATTTATTTAACAAGGCATTGATTCGAAGACATAAAAAATATTGATCGTTTTATCCGACGCGAGGCGTTCTTGCAAGGCTGAAAAAAAGCAGGGTAGCTAAATTCTAAATATGTAAGGTAGTTCAGAATCTACTGGGCAGTCACGGTGAAAATATTAGAGGCAAAAGTGCCTATATCCCTTCTCCCGCACGCGGGAGAAGGGGGGGCTGGACCGCAGTAATGGTCAGTCACGCTAGATTTGTTGATGTGGTGCTCGCGAAGCATTTTTGCTTCCCTCTCTCGCACGCGGGAGAGGGATCGAGGGTGAGGGGGCTATTGTCGCCGAGGTTCTAATTAACTCCCCCCAGCCTTGAACATGTTCTAACCGGTTTTCATATCATTTACACTGGCGTCCTTCTCTTTTCTTGCCCTATACCAATGTCCTCACTTAATACTGCAACAGACGACCCTTACATCTGGCTAGAAGACATAGAGGGGAGGGCGGCCCTCGACTGGGTGGAACAACAAAATGCGCGCAGCGTTGCCGTTCTTGAAGCCGAAAACAACTACCAAATCATCTTCAATGACTTGCTGGAAATCTACAATAGCAAGCAACGCATCGCTTATCCCGCGCAGCACGGTTCATATATTTACAACTTTTGGGATGACGAGGAACACGTGCGCGGTATCTGGCGACGCACGACATTAACCGAGTACCGAAAAGATGCGCCTGCTTGGGAAATAGTGCTCGACCTTGATCAATTGGCGGCAGAAGAAGATGAAAACTGGGTGTGGGAAGGCGTGGATTTTCTTTATCCAGATGATCGTCGTTGCCTGATATCGCTATCTCGTGGCGGTGCCGATGCAAGTGTGATACGCGAGTTCGATGTGACAGACAAAGCCTTTGTGGTTAACGGTTTCGAATTGCCCGAGGCAAAGAGTGATGTGGAGTGGCGCGACGCCGATACGCTTTATGTCGCTACGGATTTCGGACCCGGTAGCCTGACTACCTCAGGCTATCCACGCGTCATTAAGGAATGGAAACGCGGCACTCCGCTTGCTTCCGCGACTGTGGTTTATCAAGGACAGGCCTCTGATGTATCAGTCTCGCCATGGGTTGTTAGAAGCGCAGATTATCGGCATGAGGCGGTGATGCGCAGGATCAGCTTTTACACCAGCGAAACCTTTTTACGCCATGATGATGCGTTGGTGAAACTTGATGTGCCGCAGGATGCAACACCTGGATTTTTTCAAGATCAATTGTTAATTGAGTTGAGAAGCGATTGGACGGTAGCGCAACAAACTTACCCGCAAGGCGCATTGCTGGCGATTGCGCTTAATCGTTTTCTTGACGGCAAACGAGACTTCACAGTGCTTTATCAGCCCGCCGACAGATGTTCATTGACCGACTACAGCGTAACTCGTCAGGCCCTCGTTGTTACCGAGCTGAATAATGTGAAGGGTTGCTTGCATGAATGGTCTTTGAATAACGGAAATTGGCGTAGAAGAAGTGTAGCGGCGCCCATGACTGGTGATGTGAATGTGATCAGTACAGATATGGACACCGATGAGTACTTCATTACCTTCACTGATTTTTTAACACCTGACAGCTTGCTACTCGCAAACACAGCGACGGAAAAACTGGAAACGTTAAAAAGCTTGCCCGCGTTTTTCGACACTACCGCACTTGCTGTGCATCAATATGAAGCGACATCAGCCGACGGCACCAAAATTCCCTATTTTGTAGTGGCGCCTAAAACACTTGATCTAAACGGTGCGACACCGACATTGCTCTATGGCTATGGTGGCTTTGAAGTAGCGATGCTGCCGGATTATGACGTCAGTGTTGGTGCTGGGTGGCTAAAGCATGGTGGTATTTATGTTCTCGCCAATATACGAGGCGGCGGAGAATTCGGCCCGTCCTGGCATCAAGCCGCGCAGAAAGAGAATAAGCACAAAAGCTACGAAGATTTTATCGCCGTTGCTGAAGATCTTATCGCCCGCAAGATTACTGCGCCTACACATCTCGGCATTATGGGCGGCAGCAATGGCGGGCTGCTGATGGGCGCAGTCATGATTAAGCGACCGGATTTATTTGGTGCCGTCGTCAGCGAAGTGCCGTTGTTCGACATGAAGCGTTATCACCAACTATTGGCCGGAGCAAGTTGGATGGATGAATACGGCAACCCAGATGATGTAGACGAATGGGCTTATATCCAAACTTATTCGCCGTATCAAAATGTGGTGCGCGAAAAAAATTATCCACCACTCTTCGTCACCACATCCACTCGTGATGATCGCGTGCATCCTGGTCACGCGCGAAAAATGGTAGCGAAGATGCTAGAGCAGGGGCATGAAGTGCTTTACTTTGAAAATACTGAAGGTGGTCACGGCGGCGCAGCGAATAACGAACAGGAGGCGAAGATGTCGGCGTTGACTTATACGTTCTTGCTGAAGATGCTGAAGATGCTGAAGTAATGTGGCATCAGTGCTGTTGCAAATATGGTATGGCATACATTGTTGTCAATAGGCATTTTTCTTATAGACAGTCTTCGAGTTTTTCGGTTACGCTAAAAAAACAATCTAAAAAGAAATGCAGAAAGTCGTTAACTTCACCACGACATGCACGTTCGTAAAATCATCTAAATTAAATGCTGCAGAATGTGTGGTTTCCGATAGTGGTTAAAATACCACGCTCGTAGTTTCCCATTTTTTTAAGCGCGATATTTGCTCCTGCTGTCCCGAGGATGCGATGGATTACTGTTGTTAATTGCTTTGGTAACGGTTACCAAATAAATAAAAGCTGCCGGCGATAACTGGTTGTTGTTATCTGACTGGCAAATACAGATAGATGGAGGGAGGCATTGTGTTGAAAGCCGGATATATCGCGCTGACCGCGCTAGGTATTACGTTTGCTGCTGATGCATGGTCCGCCACGACTACGCAGATCAGCACCGCGCGGAACAAAGGCCTCGCTTGGCTTCTAAAACATCAAAGCGGCGAGGGCGCATGGAAGAGCGGCGCGGAAGCCAATATCCCCGCCACGGCTGCGACGGTGGAAGCATTGCGGCGCGCGAGTATGACCGGCCCCGCGTATACACGCGGCATCGCATGGCTGGCGAATACCAAAGCCGTCAGCACTGATGCTTTAGCGCGGCAGGCGATTGCGCTTGCCAACGCCGGCGCTGATCCCACCCCGCAGATGACCAGGCTCATTGCCATGCGCCACCCGTATTTCCGTGCTTGGGGTGCATATTCGGGATTTGGCGGTAGCTCTCCCGATACGGCGCTGGCGTTGGACGCCATCAAAATCACTAACACGAGTTATCCTGATGCGGGTACTGGGCTCGGGTTTATCGTAGATGAGCAGAATTCCAGCGATGGCGGCTGGTCCTTTAATCTCAGCCATGTTGCTGGTGGTTCCGCCAATCTCATCAATACCAATCAGCGCGCCAGTCAGATCATTCCCACGGCCTACAACATCCTGACGCTGAACCGTTACAAGAGCACTTATCTCGTAGACGCGAACATCAACAGCGGAATTACTTGGCTGAAGAGCAAGCAAAATACGACGACCGGTGCATTCGGCGAAGGACCCAATGGCACGATTCACGAAACCGCCATTGCTTATTTAGCCTTATCAACGGAATTGGGAGCGGCGGATGCCGCCGCAGCCAAAGCGCAGGATTTCTTGATTGCACAGCAGCGATCCAGCGATGGCAGTTGGAACGGCGACGCATTTACCACCGCCTTAGTGCTGCAAGGTTTTCCGACGGTAACACTTGCCGATAACGATAAAGACGGCATCCCCGATGCGGTTGAGTCAGTGCTTGGCACAAGTACCAGTACGCCCGATGGCCGCACTCTCACCCCCGGCAACGGCGATAGCGTAAGCGGCATCACCGTAGCAAAAATTCTGAAACGCGAAGCCGTGCGAGATAAAGCGTTCAGCTACACGCTGACGGCAAGCGGCGGCACCGCGCCTTACACCTGGAAAATCATTAATGGGGCATTGCCTCCCGGCCTGACCCTTGCCGCCTCCACCGGCGTGATAAGCGGAACACCCACCACTCTCGGCGTTTATAACTTCACCTATCAAGCAACCGATTCGGCCACGCCCGCGAAACTCGCCAGCACCGTTGGTCAAATTAGCGTCTATAGAACGCAGCCTAGCCTCGCTACTGGCGATATCAACGACGATGGCAAGGTAAACGTGGCGGACGTCTTGCTGGCAGAACGTTTTGCGTTGGGTGTTGCAACCCCGACTACCACGCAAAAAGCGGCCGCCGATGTATCGCCGCCCGGCGCGCCGGACGGCATCATCAATGCCGCCGACATCGCGCGTCTCCGCCTTAAAGCACTTGGCATCGACACCCCCTAATTTCAAATATTCAGCGGAGACAATTTCATGATCACCAACCGCATTCTTTTGCTCGGCGCCGCCCTGCTCGCATTAACACTCGGCGCTTGCTCGTCGCCGAACAGCTTCACGACTGCCGCTCGCTCTGGTGACACCATCGTCCTAGCTATCGGCTGGAATAAAGACGTCAAGCGTTCCGAACTCACCGTCTCCATTACGCCAACGGGTGGCGGCGCCCCGATCGTCTACAGCCCCGGTGATGCGCGTGTGCGTTCCGTCGCGAACATGTATCCCGATCCCGCGTCCCGTCTCGTGGTCGGCACCGAGACCGCGCAAAGCATGGGCACCAACGCCAGCACGCTGGGCAATGCCATCAACAACAGCGTGACCGGTCAAGATAAAGACTGGGGACAAACCATCGTTGTGCTGGATTTGCCAACCAGCATGCCGACCGGACCAGCGACGATTGCCTTTAGTAAAGCCGGCACGTCTCTCGCCCCGAATATCAACATCACGATTCTGTCCGGCCCCGGTGTGCCGAACACCTTCGCCGGCTCCTCTGCGCCCCCCACCACAACTGCCGATATGCTCGCGTCTCTCGAACGCGGCCCATCCTATGCCGTGAGTTTCAATGGTGCCACAGTGGTACCGCACGCGATTCAGTTGGACCTGAACCACACCGCCGGCACCGGCAAAACCTGGGTAGTCAATCCACGCGGCGATTTAAAGAGCGCGACCTGGAACGATACCGGCAGCAAGATCACGGTCATGCTGACGCCGGTTAACGGCAAGACCCTGGGTAATCTGGCGCACTTCAAATTTTATGTCTCCGGTGGCGTCACCGGGGTTGCTTATGCGTCCAGCAGCTTGAAAGCCTACGACATCAACGGCAATGCCATCACTGGCATTACTACGACCGTCAGCCAAGTTAACTAATACCAAAACAAACATCAACATCCTGCACGGGGCTTTAAACAAGCGCCGTGCGGTGAGGGAAAACTCATGCGCGCGAAACTCCTGATTGCGGTACTACTGACCAGTTATCTCGCTGGTTGCGGCGGGGACGGGGACGGAAACGATTCGAGCGAATCGAAGCGAACCGATGTCGCGCCGTTGAGCGCGGAGGTGATCACGAAGATCGCGAAGCCGGCATTAGCGGGTCGTGGGCATCCCTTACCCGAACTCCTCAATCAGAAGCTGGACGCAGTGGATCAACTGCTCGCCACTCTTGCTGCGCAATCCGCCACCAGCACGAATGCAACGGGCCACAGCACGCAAATCGAAGCCACGCGTCGCGAACTAAAAACACTACGTGAGGATATTCATCGGGAATTCAGCGGCAACGGCAAGAGCTTCAAAGTCTCGGCAGTCACGTTGGCGCAAATTGATGACCGCTTCGATCGTCTGGATGCCGTGCTCGCTTCCGTTTACAACGCGACCAATGCAGCAGAAGAGGCCGATCGCGCGAAAGCCGCCCGTGCGCAACTTGCCCACTGGCGCGCACCGGTAGAAGACGATACCGGACCAGGCACCCGGCCAGTCAGCACGTTGCAAATGGACCGGCCGATGCAACCGCAGCGCTTAACGGAAAGCCGCATCCCGCCTGAATACGTCTCGCCGCGCCGCGCGCCGAGCAACAACGTATATGCCTTCCTCGGCAATACGCTGCTTGCCGCCGTTGATCCGACGCCAACGGAAGCGGATGCTTGTCTTTATGACAAAGACAACGGCACCGATCTGGCTCAGACCGAAGACGTACAGATCACACAAGAGATGCGCGATCTTGCCGAAAGTCTGGGGTATTCCCCTGCACGCATCTATCAATGGGTCGCCAATGAAATTAACTATCAGCCGTACTACGGTTCGTTGAAAGGTTCTGTCGGCACGCTCTACACCAAAGCTGGTGGCGCGACCGACCAGGCGTCGTTGCTGATTGCGCTGCTGCGCGCCTCCAACATCCCAGCGCGCTATGTCAAAGGCCAGATTCAATTACTCGATGCTGCGCCACGGGCGTTGGCAGAGCAAAAAAATAGCGCCGGCCCGAAATGGCTAGGGGCGAAATCGTATGACGCAGCGATGCGCATACTCATGCAAGGCCGTAATCCCAATGTCAGGGGGGTGATTACCAGTGCAGGTGCCCCAACGCAAGGGATCAGCTTCACCCACGTGTGGGTTGAGGCTTGTGTCGCCTACGGCAATTATCGTGGAAGCAAGATCGACAAGACGGGCCATCGCTGGATTCCGCTCGATCCCAGCTTCAAAGACAAAACCTATCAAGCGGACATTGCCGTCAATGCGTCGTTCAATTTCAGCGGTGCGGACGGCACTTACATGGCTAAGCGCAGCAATGCGTTGCCGCACGAGTTTTATGAAAACCAAGTCAGCAGCGCGATAAAAACACTGCTGCCGTACTTGTTCAACAACACCCTGGCGGACGTGCCGTACAAAGGCAAAATCGTTGCCAAGGAAATCGACATCTTGCCCGCGTCGCTGCCATACGAAGTCACCCAGTTTCTGAGCTGGGACGCCAACATGACCGCCGAGACGGCCACGCTGCCGGATATCCACCGTTATAAATTCAATGTTCGCGTCAACAACCAGCAGTTGATGGCAGCACCCCTATCGCTGCCGGCGATGGCGTTAAAGCGCGTGACGCTGGCGTTTGACGGTGTGTCGGCTACCGATAAAGCAAATCTCAACACTTGGCGTACCAGCGCGGCGGCGGACAACACTACGCCCGCGCCTTGTACGAACAGCAGTGGACAGACCATCAATGTAAAACCGGTTGTCAATGTCGACGGCACGCAGGCGGGTATCGCCCCTGACTTTGGCGCGGTGCAACTTTGCAAAACCGACAACACCCTCGATCTTGCCGTCACACTCGCTGAACTGGGCAGTACCACCTGCAGTTCCACGCTGTCGGGCATCGAGGGTTGTGTCAACGGCACGGACTTCAAAAACATTGGTGCGGCTGACTACCATGCCTTGCAAGGCTATGCGTTCCAAGCATCCGATCGCGTCATCGCCGACCGGGTTGCCCGGTTGACCGCGAGCGTTACCGCGAATGCGAATGCCTTGAGCAACCTCGACGAAACCGAGGGCGAATTCCTCCATATCGCCCTGTTGAAATACATGCGCTACGTCACCGATGCGAGCAAGCGGATCGGCGCGCTGGATGGGACATCGGGTGAGAGCGGCAATCACATCGGCCTGACTGCCTCGAAAAGCAAAGTGCAATACGTCTTCGACTTGCCGTTTGCCGTTTACCGCAAAGGCTTTCTGATGGACGTGCCGGGCGGGCGCAGCCGCAGCGTCGATCTGACAACCGGCACTGTGAACTACCAGAACTTCCTGCTGTCTGGCTACGCGAGCTCGGCGTACGAATCCTACATCTGGCAGGAAATGGCACGTTCGGATGCGGTCAGCACAGTGCGCGGATTGCAATTCGCGCGTGAAAAAAAGATTGAGATTATCACCAACCTTAATAGTGGCAGTTGGGCGCTAGAAAGTCCGAAATTCACCAGCAACAGCGTTTCCGCGATGAATTACTCCAGTGACTTCATCAATTCACTGAAAACGAAATACATCGACCAAGGTTATACCGTCACCATTCCGCGCAGCCAAATTCAATACGGCGACTGGAAAGGCGGCGTATTCGTTGCGGAGAAAAATACCCTCGCGAGCGACAATCGCGCGAATGTTGCGTATGTGATCAGGGGTGGTTATGCCGGCGGCTATACGGTGAGCGATCCGACCTTGATTAATGACTATCAGTCGGCGAACGACAACGGTTTTAGAGGTCCTGCCGAAGCGTTGAGTACTCGCTTTGATAACGCGACGTCCTTCCTTAACAGCACCACCGCCGCGGATGGCACGAATGCCTACATCAGCTTCGCCGGCGATCCGGTGAACATGGTGACAGGCAATATGTACCACACCGAACGCGACATCGCGATCAAAGGACGCGGCGGCTTGCCGATCGTCTTCGAGCGTTCTTACAACAGCCGCGCGCCGAAAGACGGGCCGCTTGGTTATGGCTGGACGCACAGCTTCAATCACAGCCTGCGTTTTTATGGCGTTGAAAACAGTCTTGCCAAATTCTCTTGGATTGATGGCACCGGCGGCGAGAAATTCTTTGCCACCGCCAGCTACAACACAAGCGGCGCCTCACCAGGCAGCATCCCGTGCAACGACAACGCGGTTTTGCCGAGTCCGGCCGGCGTCTTCGTTCAGTTCCGGCGATTGACCAACTGCAACTACGAAATCCGCGAAAAGAACGGCCTCACCTATACCTTTGATGCGATCAACGGCACTCTCACAGACACCCACACCGACATCCACAAGAGTGCGCGTCTGCTGTCCATCAAAGACCGTAACGGCAACACCCTCACGCTTAGCTACACCGCAACCGCGACCTGTACCGGCACCTGGCTGTGTAAGGTCACCGATGGTTTAAACCGTAGCCTTACATTCAGCTACACCAACGACCGCATCAGTGAAATCAAGGATTGGACAAATCGCAGCTTCCAATATCTTTACATCAACGGCAATTTGCAAACGTTCAAGAATCCGCTAGCTGTTGCAGGCAGCCAGAATCCGGTCACTTATGCGTATTACGGCACGGCGGATGGCGTCAATATCGACCACGCGCTAAAAAGCTACACGCTGCCCAAGGGCAACGGCATGAAGTTCGAGTACTACACCAACGGCAAGGTCTTCCGTCACACCACGTTCCCGATGGGTGAAACCAACACCTTCACCTATAACGATTTCCGCCGTGAAAGCACGCAAGTCAACGAACGCGGCTTTACCCGCCGGTTCCTCTTCGACCCCTACGGCAACCCGCTGCAGATCGTCGAAGAAAACGGCGCGACGCACACCTACACCTACGACCCAGCGAAGCCGTTCAACCGTCTGAGCAGCACTAATCCGCAAGGCTTGATGACGGAATACGCCTACGATGCCAACGGCAACGTCACGCAAATCACGCCGCCACGCGGCGATGCGGTTCTATTCAGCCACTTCAACAGCTTCAACCAACCAGGCAAGGTGCGTGACGCGCGTGGCAACTACACGCTGTATCAATTCGATACCAAAGGCAACGTCACCAATGTGCTGGCATTAAAAGCCGGCATCGGCGCGGCCATCACGCCATCCACCTACGCCCCTGTCGCTACCGACTTGGTAGCCTGGACCAAAAACCGTTACGACAACACCGATGGCGCGCCGATCTACGGCAACCTGACGCGCGTAACGCGGATACGCGACTTCACCACGAAGGCGGGTGCCACGCTGAACTTCATCTACGGCGAAGGCACGAAACTGAACGTCACCAGCGTCAGCCGCAGCGGTGATAAAACCGGCGACGGCACCATCGACAGCACCGATACCTCGATCGCGCTGGGCTATGACGACCTTGGCCGCCCGACCACCGACATCAACAGCGATTGGTATTCCGTCACGAAGGTATACGACGCCGCCGACCGCATCGTGCAGATGACCGATGCCGTGGGCAAACTGCGCGATATTCAATACGACGCCAACGGCAATACCGTCGACGTTAGCTTGAGCACCAGCAGCAGCTTGGTCGATCGATTGAGCGCCCGTTACGACGGTTCCGACCGCAAGATCGCCGCGATTGATGCAGGCGGCAACATCACCGCGTATACCTACGATGCGGCGGGCAACGTCACCACGATCACCAACCCGGACAACTTCCGCACGAACGTGGTCTACGACGAAGCCAACCGCCCCGTAAAAGCGTACGACGAAGCCGGCAACGCAGTAACCTCGGCACGCGATGCGGCAGGCCGTGTTCGCACCGTGACCGACCCGAACGGCAACACGACGACGTACGAATATTGGGGCAAGAGCCGCGATGGTCGTTTGCGGAAGATCACCCAACCGGCGATCCAAGGCCGCAGCGATGGCAGGGCAGTGGAGTACGATTACGACGAAAACGGCAACGTTAACAGCGTTACCGAACGCCCGGCGGATGGCGGCACGGCACGCACCACGCTGACCACCTTCGACGAACTGAACCGGCCCACCCGTATTGCCGGGCCGACGTACACCGACGCGAGCTTGGGCGCAATCCGTCCGGTCACCAAATACACCTACAATAATCTAGGTGCCCTAGTGACCATCCGCGCCGGGCGCACCAGTTCTAGCAACTCCAGCTCGAGCGATTCGACAAGTCTGCAGCAAACGTTGGTGTTCGATGATTTTGGTCGCAAGCTCAAAGAAACCGATGCACTGGATAAATCGTGGAAGTGGACCTACGACGTCAACAACAACGTTGCCACGCAAACGAATGGAAGAGGCCAGCTCGCGACTTACACCTGGGGTTATGGCCACCAGCTGCTGTCGCAAAGCACCGGCACGGGAACAACTGCGCAGGTCACCCGCTACACGCGCAACGCCTTGGGACAAGTGCTGGTCGCACAAAACGAAGAGGTGACCTACAGCTACGCGTACGACGCGGCACACCGACTGAAGAGCCAACTCGATGGCCGGGCGAACAAGACGCTGAGCTACAACTGGAGTCCGGGAGGATTACTGAATTCGGTCGCGGCAACGGATCAACAGCCGACGAACTATCAGTACGATCGAGTCGGCCGATTGAACGCGATCATCGCCCCGAACGGCGACAAGGTGAGCTTGGACTACGATCCGGGTGGGCGGTTATTGGAACGGCAAATTCGCAAAACGAATGGCGCGATCGCGACGGATACCCAGTATCAATACAACAAAGATAACAGCCTCGCGCAGATTGTGAACGTGGCGAACGGCACCACCCTATCGCAGCATCAGTACCTTTACGATGGCGTGGGCAATCGTTCGAACCATGCCGAGAAGATCAATGGCGTAACGATCAATTACATTTACGATTACGACGAGTTGAACCGACTGGTAAAAGTCCGAAACGGCTCGTCAGCGACGCAGGAAAATTATGTCTATGATCCGCTAGGCAATCGAACAAAGAAAACCGTTGGTAGTCCCGTCACCAAAACGACGGCATACGTGTTCGACACGACGGAAAAGACGCGTCTACTCGAAGTGCATGATGGTAGCAGTACGGGCACCTTGCAGATGGCATTTGTGTACGACTCGAACGGCAGCATGACGAAGAAGTGCGAAGGCGGGACGGTAACGCGCACCTCGACGGATTGCAGCGGCAGTATCGTCAGCAGCATGACGTATGACCGGCTGAATCAGCTGAGTCAGCTACAGAAGACTGACTACACCATGCGGAATTACGGTTACGATCCGCAAGGCCGCCGCGTGCGGAAGACCGGACCGAGCACGCAGTACTTCGTTTATAACGGCGATGATATTTACTCGGAGTATTCGAGCTGGACGACGCCAACGGCGGTGTACACGCAAGGAGCGGGGGTTGATGATCCGGTAATTCGCACCACATTGACGGGCGTTAAAACCTACGGCACGGCGAACTATTATCATAGCGATGGTTTGGGATCGATTGTCGGCGTGAGCAATAACGCCGGTACGACAACGCAAACGCGGCGCTATGATGGGTGGGGCAATAAGCTGCCCGGGGCGACGATTACCCAGAGCATGTTGTATGGGTTTACCGGGCGGGAACCTGACGATGCTGGGCTTACTTATTACAGGGCTAGGTATTACGATTCGAGCATTGGTAGGTTTACGCAGCGTGATCCGATTGGCATGCGTGGCGGCCTGAATTTATATGCCTATGTTGATAACAATCCCATCAACTTCACTGATCCGAGCGGATTTGGTCCGGAAGCATTGCTGCAGTTTCTGGCAAAAGGTATCAAAGTTGTTAACCAAAAACTGTCGGGCGGCGTGCATCCGAAGACGGGGATTCCATTTAACGATGGATTTCCTGATTTCTCTGGAGTTTCTAAGGCAAGCGTCAAAATACAACAGACAGGGAATAACGCGACAGATTTTGCACGAGCTAATAAGGCCGCAGGCCTGAGTGAAACACCTAAAGGCTATACCTGGCATCATGTCGAAGATGGAGCAACCATGCAGCTTGTTCCTCGTGATATTCACGGGGCGACCGCTCACAGCGGCGGCGCTGCGCTGGCACGAACCGCTGGTGTAGTAAGTACTGTGGCGGCAGGTAATGCGGAGGCAAGCGGCGGCATTTTGGGAACGGGTATCTCTTGGACGGATGTTGGTGAATTTGTTATCGACATGCTGGTTCCTGCAGGCGTAGGAGAAGTCGGTCGTGGTAGTGATTGTGTCGCTTGTTTAGCGCCTGTGACGGTTAGCGGAGGATCGCAGCAGAATCTCAAGACGGTTGCTGCAAGTAATTCATCCGTAGCGCCGTATTCTGGCAATGCCGCTACTGGGACTACAAAGCCACGGAGCAAATCGGGGAAATAGCGATTGCCCCATGGAGGAAAGTAAATGACATTTGCCATGAAAGACGTAGGTCGTCAGCTTGTGGAAGCTGACATTAGGAAGCTGGAGCGTAAGCTTGGTTTGGTCCTGCCAGAAGATTACAAAGTCTTTCTCCTGAAAAATAATGGGGGAAGGCCAATACCAAAATTCTTTCCAATAGAAGGATTTGAGAATAATCCCCAAGGCCAGATACAAGACTTTTTTGGACTTGATGATCCAATTGAATCTTGTCGACTTGAATGGAACTACAAGACTTTCGCAGAGCGCCTTCCTCAACACCTATTTCCCATTGCCTGCGAAGACGGTGGCAGCCTGATCTGTCTTTCCCTGTCTGGTAGCGATAAAGGGGCGGTGTATTACTGGGACTTGTACGGCGAGACGCAACCGCCCAGCTACGACAACGTTTACCCGATTGCGGAGACATTCAAAGAGTTTCTCGATAGCCTTCATTCTTGGGACCCCTTGGCGGGGGAAGAAGATGTGAAAGGCGAACTTATTAAGCGCGATTTACCTCACTAGCAAGCTTAGGGTGGGTCACTGAGCGTCAGCTCGCGTAGGATGCAATGGGCTTTATCTATTGCACCGCATGTAAATCGACTGAGCTTGCGAACGCTGGCCGATAATTTTTACGCGTCTTTATTCCTTTGCGTTCATTGCCTATTTCTCCGCCGCGCCAGTTCCTCGGTGGCAAGCTGCTCGACCCGGTTAAGCGTTTCGACATCGCCATTTAGCATGCAGTAGGCGAGATGCAGCGAAATAAAATCGTCGCGCGAGAGCGGCGCATGCAAGTCGAGATAGTTCAGCGCCAGATGCCCGGCGGCTTTGGCATAACGGCGGCGGGCTTCTGCATCGAGTTGTAATCGTCCTGATTCAAGTTCTGTTGGCATGGTTGATTGTGGCCCCATTAGGCACTACGGTGCTCAGCGGCTTGGCGGATGCGGCTGAGTTATTGGATGCTGTTGATCCCTGGTCTTACTTACTGAGCAGTAGTGAGACTGGCGGTTGCAAGAATGGTAAATGTAGCGCCACGTTTGACTGGGGCCAGCAACCCAGTTCACAAAACATGGGTACGATAACGCAAGGCCTTTCGTCCAAAGCCTATTCGGATGAACCTAAGAATTCGCCTAGGCCCACTAATAAGAAAAAATAATCAGTGATAACGGAGACAACAGATATGACGGAACAAAGTGAAGCCAACGGCATGCACTACCTTGAGAAGATCATTGCCAAATTGCTGGCGCTCGACGATGACGGCTCAAAGCGTCTGGAAAACGGAACTCTGCTGATCGCAGAGAAAAAAAACCGCCGTGAAGGTGATCTGTTGTTCAAGCACTGTATTAACGGGGCATTGAACGATGAACAGATTGCGCGGCTTGAAGTCGAGATTCAACGTAAATTACCAGCTGCATTGCGTGATCTTTATCATTATTCGAATGGTGGTTTTTTGTTCTCCGATTCATTTTCCTGGAATGGATTACGCGAAGATTACAGCCGTAGCCTTGGTAAGTGGTTGCCGATTAGTTTGAGTTATGGCAACACCCAAGGTCGCCCGCTGGAAGGCGCGGTGGGTCAAGAACGCTTCGCAGACAATAGCAACCAGGTGCGCTTTGGCTGGTACAGTAATGCAGATGCAGAAGTTTATATGTTGCTGGATGGTGACCCAAAAATTTACGCTGCGCCGCGTTACAAATTAGAGCCGGTTCTGTACCAATGGCCGGATTTGGAAACGATGTTTACGACAGAAGTAGATCGTATGATTGCGTTGTACCATGCACGCGATGGGGCTGTTGATTCATTCAATCCGCTTCCGGCGCCGTGGCAACAACAATAATCAATTCAAAGCCCGGGTAGGATGCAATGGGTTTTATGTATTGCACCGTATGTAAATTGGTTGAACGTGCGAATGCTTTCGGAAGATTTACGCAACGTGATCCGATTGGGTTGAGAGGCGGGATTAATCAGTACGCCTAACGCCTATATTGGTAACAACCCCGTTAACTTCAACGATCCCACGGTATTGCTAGCAAATAATCCGATCTACCTTGCCGCGAATGGCATCAGCTACTTCGGCAACACGGTATCAGACGTGGGCGATACCGTTGTGCAAGGCTTGCAGAGTTTTGGGAAAGGATTTACAAATCCAGATCGCGAAGGTGTAGCCGGATGGTTTCCGAAAGAATCGCCGATTGTTGCCAACGGAGATGCATTCGGCGCTGTCTTTGCCTATGTTTATGGCAAGGTTACCGGCGATGAAAACATGGCGGAAGCGGCTAATGAAGGAATGGCCGCGAATAAATCAAATAACCTCGATATGTTTTTTTCCCTCGGAACAATTGGAAGAAGTGGACTCCAAGTAGGAGTGCCTAAAGAAGGTTTTGTTCCCAGCAATAATGTGACACAACCTTATACTCGACCAAGCGGAGCCGGGCCAACCGCCGCTCAGAAATCTGCCGTGCAAGGTCAGCCGTGCGTGGATTGTGGCGCAGTAACTGGCAAACAGGTTGCAGACCATATTGATCCCTTGGTTGTTGAATATTACCGTACGGGAAGCGTGAATGTTGCAAAGCAAAGTTCAACCAGTGCCGTCCAACCGCATTGTCCTGCGTGTTCGGCTAGTCAAGGTGGTCAACTTTCTGCATTCGCAAAAAAGATGAAAACATTACTCGGGTTTTAGAGATGGAAAAAAATCTGGAAGAGATGCAAATGGAAATTTGCTCAAAATTTAAAGCCAACTTTTACGGATGTGATTTGAATCTTAAAGTCGGTATTTCTCGAAGTGCGAGAGAGGGGACGAAACCGATTCATGGACTAAGAATCAACCCCGAAAAAGATACCAATGGATGGTATATCTGGGTAGGCGATTGGTCCGACGATCCAAATTTCTTTGTTCCTTTGCATGGTGTTCATTTGAAAGAATGGGCTCCTTTAGTTCTTCCCTACTTGGGGTTAGAGCCTGGTTGGCGTTTTTTAATCACTGAAGATTATGAGGATGTTTGGAAAGATCCAGAACTATTGAATAACGGATAGCAAGGGTGCAAAGGGTTTTATTTATTGTACGTAAGTATATTTGCTGAGCGAGCGAATCCTTTGGAAGTCACTGCCATGAACTTCAAATATCGTCTTCCCGATAAATGGATAACGCAAGTTGCTGACATGGAAGAATTTGCTAATGGAGCAACCCAAGTTTCTGTCGAATTAAAGAGCGGCCAAATAATTCATGGTGTTCTTGTGTCAATGTCAACGTATCTTGTTGCCACAAGAGGATTTAAAGGTTTGCCATTTGCAATTGATGACATCAAGAATATATTTCAGACAGATGAAGACAAAAATCCCAAAAAGCGCGATGGCTGGGATTTTTGAGACAACTGGACTATTTGAGGATGTTAAAGCAAGCGTAGGGTGGGTCACTGAGCGTAAGCGACGCCCCACCGATATAAACTGCGAAGCAATCCGTTTACTTTGATTTCTTCTGCTGCACGATGAAGCCGATAGGCCGCTTGATCTTCGCCTCGGGCGCCATCAATTGGCTACAGGCATAACAGCTGTTATAGCAGGAGCTGTTAACGCAACGGGAGTAATCGGTAAAGGTGCTGTTTCCATTGCGCAGAAGTTTGGTCTAAAAACAGAAGGTCACGTGTTTAATCCTAAAATTGCTGCTTTGTTACAGCCGCCATCGGGTGCGGGTGCATTTAGTGTCGCTCTGACAGAGAAAGGCATCAGTTTACTGCCTGATTTTTCAGTCGATGCCGGTAAAAATTTGTTTGGAGAAGCATTAGAAGGATTAACAAAATCTTCAACATCGGGGAAACAGAACCTCACTACATTAAATCCGGCGCCATCTCCAAAAAAACATTGAAAGCCAATCGGAGACAAATGAATACGACAATAAAAGCAGGACAGTTAAAGCAATTTCTTAATAAATTTCATGATCGATCATTAGGAATAAAGGATTTTGATTGGATTTTTCTTTATCTGGTAATGCCATTGTATTTAGGGCCCGCATTCGCGAGTTTGGTTTTTATAGATTCAGAAACCGCTTTAGGTAATTTAGCGCTGCATCTTTCTCTCAAGATCGTTTTAACGCCGTGGTTCATTGTACTTTTATGGGTAGGTTCTCATTGTTTGCCCAAGCAAGCCAGTATTCCAATTCAATTGGGTCGGGCAATAATTGCTTTAATTGCGGCTATTGTTTTGTCATATGTGTCTCTAGGCTATTTCATTCTTTATAACGCTGCGACTGGTTCTAACGAGCAAACATTGGTAAGTGGGCCAATAGTAAAAAAGCGTTCCTATAGTGCTCGATATGCGGGTAATCAAAGTGAAATAACAATCCAATACCAAGGACGAAACGTTACGTTATCGGTAACAAAGCAAGAATATGCCGTCCTCAAAGACGGCGATGTTTATGCCCGGAAAATGAAGCTTGGTGGACTTGGTTATTATTACAATTGGGGAATAGCCGCTTGGAAATAGGCGTCTGTTTATTTATTACAGCGCTCGGTATTACGATCCGGCGATAGGACGGTTCACGCAGCGTGATCCGAAATCCTCTAAATTAAGTGAAGAGTGGATTGATTTATTGCAAGCTATCTGCTCACGAGCACCAAACCAAAGTGGAAAGAAATTCGTTACATCAATTTACCGACAAGCTGGGGGACGTGATTCGTAAGAGTGGGAGAGGTATCTTAAATCGTGATGAATTTGGCAAAGGCAAAGGCGGATTTTTTATGCATGGTCCGAATGCTGATCGGTTCTTTAGTGCCGTCGAATTCCTCTTGAGGAATTGGGTACCTTTAAGCGGTGGTTATGCAATCAAGCGTTATGGCTCCCCAGCTTATCACAGCGAGCAGATCCACTTTTAACTTTGTCGCTTCAAGGCAAGCATCGAATGAAGTGACAATCGTTCATATTATGTTTTTGAGAAATTAATCATGAAGATCACTGCTGCCGAATTACTACAACGCCTTCCTGGAGAAATCACCGCCGAATGGCCTTCAGGCGAACCATTCGTTACAGCCTTTGCCCATGGCTCAATGTCAGTCGAATTATATGCACCGGTCAATATCGATTTACAGACCCCGCACACCCAAGATGAGCTTTACATTATTCATTCTGGAACCGGAGTAATTGTGATCGGAGAAAAGCGGCATTCGTTTGCACCTGGCACATGCTTCTTCGTTGCTGCAGGCGTGGAGCACAGATTCGAGCAATTCGCATCCGATTTTTCAACGTGGGTGGTTTTTTGGGGACCGCAGGGCGGGGAGTAAGACATACGCGCATTTCAATATTCGCAAATACTATCGAACGTTAGTTAACAGCGTTCTGCTAAAACCCACATCCAACGACATAATCCCGATCCCCTTTCTTCTCTGCGATTAATTTACCCTCAAGCCTCGCATAATTCACCTTAAGAAATTCCTGGTGATGAGCCAATCGTAAAAAAAGGCGAGGATAGCTGGTTATGCGATAAATCTTCCGGCAATGACGCGAGTCTTCGATATCAAACAAAAAATAGATTTGGACTTCTTTGTTATTGCATTTCCAGAAGCCGTACCATCTTCATTTTTTTATATTTGCTACCCTCTCCCTAATGTATCAAATAGGCGCCTCCTCTATTAAGTTCGGTTATTGAATGCGCACAAAGGCGTCCTTCGCTGCATCCGAGCAAGGTTAATAAGAAATTCGGCAACTTTTAGCGACTCAGTTTCTTATTGCCGATAGGGGTATAGATTTTGCTTAGAATCTACTGAATGGCGCACTCTTGTGGGAAATTTTAAAAAAATTGACCAGTCGCATAAGAGGAAGAAAAAGTAAAAATAAAGCCCAGGAAAAAAGTATCGAAACCATCGCAGAAAACATGGACACAAATTGCGAATTGGAAAATAGGAAAAACATTCTTCAAACGGAATTGCTATGCCTAAAGAAAACCATCCAAAACAACACCAGCCGCGTGCTGCCATCGCCCCCATTACGGACGGTATGCAGCCGGTGGAAAGCTCCACAGTAGAAACCCTTCCCAAAGAACCTTTCGATATTCATTCGTATGAGCTGATCGATATTTGGGAAAGAAGAATCAAACAGCGGCTTGAAGATCTTAAAATAAAAAATGAACACGGCCAACAAGATCGTGAGATTGAGACGGAGTTCGCGCCACTTTATCTGGAGGTGCTATTCCGAAAACAAAAGGATGCACAGGAAGAGGGCAGGCTTCAGCACGAAACCAAAGTGCCGCGATTGCACGGTCCATTCGAATTATATGAATACGCAAATCAATTGTACGACGCCCATCGCGAAAATAACCTATCTTGGCCATTACGGCTACGCGCCGCCGTGCTTTCCGAGAATGCGGGACATGATGTGTCATATGATATTTATGCTGACGAGAGAGGCATATCGATTTTAAGCGTAGATGCGTTAGAGGCGCCGCTTGATGAAGATGACTTTAACAACTTCCACCTAACAAAAGATACCCTTCGCAACATACAATCCATAGCCCACGATGCCATTGGTGTTCAACAAACAGGCCATAGCTGTGAAATGAGTACCTACTTTGGGATCAAAGTGTTCTTTAAAAGAGGGAGCTTCGTTGAATTCACTGTGATTTTGTCCTAGGCCATTGCCAAGTCCAAC
>JAZKCF010000038.1:0-6033 GCA_040388195.1 Pseudomonadota bacterium | reverse complement strand
TCATTTGGGTACCCAGCCGGAAGCAACTATCTGTGAACATATTGTATCGAAAAAGAGAGGCGAAAATCCCATGTCCTCAAGTTCATATCCCGCACGGTAAATTGCTTCTGCGGCCTTAGCGACGGCAGGAAGATCATTCAAAAGCGCTGCCTTTTTCAATGCGTGCCGCAAGTTATGCTTTGCCATTTTTAAGTTTACTGATTTCAATTCGCTCAATGGCGTTCTCCAATCCGTTCGAGGTCGGGCGGTAAACAATCCTCACAGACTATCTTGCCCTTACACTCCCAAAATGTTTCGCCGTCTTCTACTTGTCGCCCACACTCATCGCACCTAACAATCAACCCTTCCTCAATCACTGTCCGTCCCTTCGGGTTGTGTTTCGCAGAACACGGTTTTCTTGTTTACGCCTTCGGCGCTCTCTATATTCTCGCTGCTGCTCGGCCTTTGTTTCGCGGCAAATATCACAACGACAGCCTAGAGTGTCATACCTATAATGACCGTGGGGAACAGTTTCTTCTCCACAATGCGGACAGATCACTCACTCGCTCCGTTCTTGGCTGCTTTTCGGCTTCATGTTCCCCTCTTAAAAACCTGCTGCTTGTGCGGCCAAGAGCGACTTGGCAAACTGTGTTCGGCTCCCGAAATTTACTTACTGGCTATTTACATCCTAGAGACTCACGTGATCATCTCTAAGCGCCTTCACCTTTCAGCAGCTTTTCACCCTCGGGATTAGCGGGGTGTTTTTACACACAAGCAGCATTGATGCTGACATTATAAGACTATGTTAAATTTACAAGCAATATTTTCTAACGCCGCAATCTGTCGAGGAGAAAGATCCCTCACTCCCTCGTAATGCTGAATATAGAGCTGATGAACAAACGAGTCGTCAAAAAAGTCTGGGGCCTCATTTTTACACCACTCAATAATGGTCGTGAGAAGATGATCTACATGGTGCTTTTCGGCTGCTTCTTCAAGGCTTTGCTGTTGCATTAAAACCCCTAGTGACAATCGCTAAATATTTCCGCAGTCAGTGGGAACTCGTAAACATCGAAAGAGGCTTTAATGTCAGGATGCCTTCGCATCGCCGTCACAGCCTCTAATCTGTCCGCCGTTTGACAGGGAAATAAAATCCAGTTATTCAGCCACACGATAAAAGTGTCTTCAATAGACGGTTGTTTTTCAAGCATCTCTGGAGAGGAACAAGACACAAATTCATCCTTAAGCTCCAATGAAATTTTATAAAATATGTGCTTCCAAGTAATCACTATTCCTCCATGCTTGCACCAAGACCGTGGACCACTTGATGAGCAATGTGTTCCATATCCTGATAGGCAGGTTTTTTCCACTTCTTTAAAACTTCCTTGTCGAGATTCACAATGTCACCGTTTTTAATGTGAAGAGGTTCTGTGTCGTACACTTGAGAGCCACCCTTAAAAACTCTTCGCTTAGTGTACCGCGACCTAATCTGGCGGGGAGATTCTTCGAGCAACTTTAAAAAAGTGCCGTGACTGACCGCCGTTCGAAGAGTAGCAAATTTTCTGGGATTAGTGGCGGCAAGTCGCTTCATGTCCCCTTCAAGAGCGATAGTGAAATCCTCGAATGTAAAATCTGAAGTCTTCCTGTCAAACCCTTTCATCACCTGCTTTTTTGCAGTCTTACTATCAGTACGCAGTCTACCTTTAGAATCGTACATGTTAAAAATAGGCGAGTTAGTATCCTCCAGATATGTCTTTGGCAAAAGAAACACCGCTCGCTTGGTCATGTACTCCAGTTTCAACTGGCCAAGATCGTCGTCATTTTTTGCGTACTTGTGTGTGGATTTCATACTGTCTGTGTCTGTGTAGTAAAGATCCTTTGGAGCCTGATTATAAAGCTTGTGCATGTGTACCCGTGAACCTGATGTGACCCACGCGGCGACAGCCGCGTTAGCAAAACTTGTGTCGAGGGAGGTTGCTTCAGTGGCAAGGCGAATAATACGGCCATCGTCCTTTTTGCTCGGGATGTCCCAGTGCGGAATGATTCCCGCTTGACCGTGATCAAATACGAGTTTTTCGCGCTCCAGGTTCAGAGCAAATCTGCCATAGCAGCTATTCATAAGGAGTTTACAAAGTACGTTGTCCACCGAGGCTTTCGGGGCCTTTTGCCTGATTGAGTAAAGCGCGTTTACGTAATCTTCAAAAATTTTGCCGCCGCTATCGAACACCATGCCACGATGGACTTTTGTAATTTTGCAACCGATAGATATTGCATAGTTGAGTTCTAGAGTAGACCATACTGAACGAAATTTCCCCGTTGGAAAAATTAACCGCTCCTGCATTCCTTCGTACTTGAGACCGAGAGGCGGAATGTACATGTCGGGGACGACAACTTCAACGTCATAGAATCCCATTCTATTTTCCATGTACTGGTTAGTTTCAAAGCGGAACCGAGTTGGAAATTCAAGTTCCCGCATTACAAAGGGATAGAGGGAATTAACGTCAAAGGATCTGAGCATACTGGTTTCACTGTTCTGCTCGTAAAACGGTTTGAAAATTTCAGTGCGCCCGCCAAAATATGATTGCCGGATAAATGAGTCTGCATCACCAGAAAGAGAGGGAATTGGATGTTTGATAAATGTTCTCAAGACCTGAAGGGCCTGAGATGCCATCGTGTACTTTGCGCCCGCTTGCCGGATAATCGGCCAACGAAAATAGTGTTCTAGAACTTCGTACAAGCCCCAGTGATCCCACTCAGCATATTTTGAGAGTTCGGGAGTTACTTTTGTGACCTCAGTGTGATCAATGTCGAGTTTCTTGTGCTCGACGTTGAAGTCTTCGGTTAATGATTTAAGACCGAACGGCAGCATCGCTGAAGAATCTTTAAAGCTTATGGTTCTCTTTGCTACCAGGAAATGCCCGTCATGAGTTGTAGTTAGAACTTGATCACCGTCTTTGGTTTCTTTTTCACGCGTGAACGTACTGACAGACATGCAGAGAAGACCGCTCCCGCGAGGAATCATGCCGTGAATAAAATACTTCTCCGTATCGTCAAACAGTTCGTTTATTAAAAAGCTAAAATCGTACTTTCCACCAAAGTGAGCGAAAAAAATATTATTAGGCTGATCATCTTCAAAGCACGCGGAACAGAATTCCGAAATGTCCTGGAACTCTTCATAGTGCTTTCCAATGCACTTGTCGTTCTCATCATATTTTTTATATGCCAAGCCAATCAGTAAAAAATTGACCCAGCCGGTAGCTTCAATGTCACACACGGAAAAACCGGGAATGTCCCGTTCAGAATCAGGAATGATGGGAGTAAGAGGAATGTTAGCCAAAGGTGGTAGCCTCTAAAGTAAAACCTGTAATGTAGATCATCGTGTCGCCAGTCAAATAGTTTTTCTTTAAAGGTGCTGATCTGTCTTTAGATTCACCGATGAATTTTTTGAATGTCCAAATGAAATGATCAACCATGTCTTTCTTGGATTTGATTCCAAAGGACCGCACTAAAGAGACCCCTTGCTCCTGAAAATATTGCTTACCAGTTTTCTCGAATGCATATTTCACCCGCAAAATGTATGCATCGCTCGATGCCTTTGTTTCAGTGAAAAAATCCCATACGTGCAAGATCATGAGTGACAAAGCTCTGCGGTACGATTCGTAAAATGTGCTCAAGTCCATCGGGATATAATAGTCTTCCGTTAAAGTGAAATTTAGAATCGTAAGATAGAGAGTGTCTGTCATCCGATTGCTTGTGATGATCTTCTCAATCAATTCTTTTGTGTACGTTTTGTTCGTCGGCTTTATCGGAACTACTAAAACATCTTTGATTGTGGCGAAGGGCAAAGTTTGCGGTGCTTCATGCCTCGCTTTTTCAAAGTCAGGAGTTTCTTGATTTAAAAGAACAGATGACCTTTCAATCTGTGCTTGATCTTCTGCCAAAATCGTAGACGTAACTTTTGCCGCCTGCTCCTTGATTATCTTCTTCTCTTTACGGAGCCTAACTTTTAATAGCTTTGCCTTTTCTAGTTTCTTTCGCGCCCGCGCCCGCTTAGCCCGTGCCTCTTCCAAAATTATTAGACGTTCGCGCTCGATTGAAACGATGCGCCGCTCAAGATATGAACGACGCTCCGTAATTTTCTTTTTCAAACGTGGGAAGGCGAGGGGTCCAGAGATACGGCGCTTGCCGTACCAAATCTCAAAAGTCTTTGCATAGCGGAGTTGCGCGAAGCCCTTGGCCCCGCGCAATACTATGCGATAAGTAGAACCCTTCTTTTGAGCCATCAGTAAAAATTAATCGTTGAGAAAATGGGGCTGAAGCAATTTAGGAATTTGAAACATGCTACATTTAGTAACTCCCAACACTTCTCCCAACTTCTCATCACAAATTATCTGTCGCCGATTGGCCGGATTCTGAAGATCATGCTTTTTAATATAAACCCACACTTTTTTAAGAGCTTGAGTCGGTGCCTCTTTATCCGTTTTAATTAGGTCCGCCAAAGCATCAGTCAACCTTTTCTTTTTCTGAATTCCAGTTTGCTTAGCCATGACGACCACCCCGCACTTCTTGTGACGGTTGACCGCGAGAAGCGAGTGGAGCTTGAGGAACCACTGACGCTTTTTTAATGTTTATCTGTTCTAAGCGCAAAGCCTCAACAGCCGAATTGTAACCGACAAGAGCTTCGTCGCTTTCCTCCACTTCACGAACAAAAAGGCAATCCGATTCTCTCAACGGAATAGCCCCGTTACTCACAAACGAGTTTGTCAGATAACGACTTTCAATTTTCGTTCCCATGGGCAATTTAGACGCCTTGTCGAAAATTTGAACCATTTCCTCATAGACCAGACACGCCTTTTTTAAAAGGATCTCCCCCGTTTTCTTGTTCCATACACCCTCACCAATATATGAGGTAGACAGAAAATACGGTGACGCCTTGTCTTGGTTAAGACGGGCATAAATGTACATTGAAATTTCTCCTTTTGGTTGGAATTACTCAACCCAAAGTAGAAACTCGAATGCTCCCTATGTCACTTATAAAAATGATGTTAGGAGTGAAGCGTTAAAACTGGACTTAAGGAAGAATTTAACGACGAATCTGCTGATTGATTACCATTCCGCTGACAATCCCGAGAAGACCTGTCAAAATTAACGATTCGAATGAGACTTCAAGCTTCGCAGGTGATGAGAGATCCTTTACCTGCTTGTGACACGCCAGATTTTCCATGAAACAAATGTCAATCTGCTCCCGCTGATCGCGGGAGAGACAGTTGAAATTATAATTTTCGGTTTGTTGCGCTGAGCTGCTTGCGGATATCGTCATTGAGAGCGTCATCCGGCATAGAATGGACTTGATTCTCGATCTCATTGTCATTGTTCTTGGTCTCCAAACGAGTCGCTTTACTTTCAGATAGCCGTAATCTCAACATTAGAATACCAACAAAGCCCGCGACCGCGCCAACAATGAATTCCCATACCTTTGAGAGCGTCATTCGCCGCCTGTTTTAAGCCACTTCAGAGCTTTATTAAGAGGGTGAGTGATCAATAAGCCGATGGTAGACCCGTATTTCGTTTTGCTCAAGCCGTGCTCCCACAATAGTACACAGGCCCATAGCAATAAATGCATCTCCGGCGGCAGTTGTTCGCATACCGACTGAAGGTTCAACATTTTCACGCTCCTAGTTTGATGTTTTGCATCAATCACTATCGGTAGGGGTCCAGGAAAACTTGAAAACCGCGCATTTCGCGCCGCCCGCGCGCGCGCGCCGGTACCCCACCCCCAAATCTGGCCTCAAGGTCGTGCCCTGCCCGCGCCGATAGGTGAGTGCAGGGTGAAAAACGATCTGGCAGCGTCCTGCCAGGCCGAAGCCGTATTACCTTCGCGGGAAAGCGCGGCACACCCTGCACCTCGTTATCCCATAGAGTGCTCTCACGCTCAGCCGGGCAGCTTCGACACCTGCCCGGCTTCTTTTATTGCTCCCCGCCGCCGGTAAGCGGGCAAAATCCGGGGATTGCCCGCTGTGTTACGCAGTTTCAACTCTGCACACGCAAATTTAAAAC
>JAZKCF010000037.1:0-104011 GCA_040388195.1 Pseudomonadota bacterium | reverse complement strand
CAATCTTTTAATCCAGTATTGCAAAACGCTTGACGGGAATAACAGTATCTACGGCTACCAAGCCATATCCCAATCCAATGCAGCGCTACGGTCCACCGGGATTTTTCCTTTTTTTGCCAGTGTCTGGAAATCGACGGCAAAGCTGGCGAATCGCTGTTTTACATGTGCACGTTGAGATGCTGTCAGTGTCTTATCCAGGTCGAGCAATAGCTGTGTTAAACGAAGCTCGGCATCTTGCATGGCTTGGGCAAATGCCGGCGTCCGCTGGGACTCGATATTTTCCAGCATGTCCCTCAGTGCGGGTGCGAGTCCGTCAGCCTTACGATGATTTCGCAACAATGCCAAGAACCGCTGTTGCGTTTGTTTACGCTCTTCTAGCCGCAGCTTCCCTAAGGGTTTGCTCGCTGTAACCATAGCGACGATTTGTGCATCTTGCTCAGGAGTTAGTCGACCAAACCATTCATCGAATTGCTTTCGCATTCCCTTAATACGGAACCTGAGTTGTCGCTCTTCACTCTCGCCAAGATGCTGCGCTTTAATGAATTTTTGATTGTCCTCGGCGAATTCCTTCTCGAGATGCGTCAATTGAGCCGGTGCGAGGGTCACCAACACGGGCGCCGATTCTTCGGCGACATGGCGCATCATTGCTCGATAGCGCTCTCGCAATGCTTGCGTTGCCCAATGAACATCCTCTGCCGTTAAGCCATTCGCCACCCGCTTTTCAGCGGCCAAGAATAACCCCGCATATTGCGGCAACTCCTCGGCACGATGCCATTGATGAAATCGTGCCAGCCGCGTCGAAAAATCTGTTGCTTGTGAGCCTTGTAAATCGAAATGTTCCTGCACTCGCAAACGGACAAGAACGTCGGCATTGTTATAAGCGAGAGGAAGCATGGAACAGGAAGCAAGAAGGGTAAACCCGGCGAGTAACGCCCACCGCCGCAGTCGAATTTTTACTACACGGACATGTCTTATTGTCATTCATTCTCCCTTGGATGACACGAATTTCACTCTTATTCTTAATTCGGCAAGCAAAAGATTGGAAGGTTCCTTCGCTACCTAGGTGGTTGCGATTGTTGGAGGCCTTCAACATAATGCGTTACATCTATTAGAACGCGTTTTACCCTCTTCAGGAAAATTAATGTCCAGCCGCATCGTGCCAATTATTGATCAGCGAAGCGCAAACAAACCGATGCCTAGCACCACCGCTCACAGTACCAGCGATGCACGAGTGCTCGATAAGCATGGCCGCAGACTGCATGACCTGCGCATTTCCGTCATCGACCGGTGCAACTTTCGCTGCATCTATTGCATGCCAAAATCGGTGTTCGATAGCCATTATGCATTCCTGCCACAACAGGCATTACTGACATTCGAGGAAATCGAACGCTTGGCTTGGATCTTCACACAAGATCACGGCGTTAACAAAATTCGCTTAACCGGTGGGGAGCCCTTGCTACGACGTGAGATTGAAACGCTGATCGAAAAACTGGCACGGATTCCTGGTATAGATCTCACCCTCACCACCAACGGATCGCTACTTGCAAAGAAAGCACAAGCGTTAAAGGATGCGGGGTTGAATCGAGTAACGGTGAGCTTAGATTCACTCGATGATACAGTTTTTGGCGCAATGAATGACGTCAATTTTCCCGTCGCAGATGTATTAGCGGGGATAGACGAAGCGGCGCGTGTCGGCCTCACGCCGATCAAGATCAACATGGTGGTAAAACGCGGGCTAAACGATCAAAGCGTGATTGGCATGGCACGTCATTTCAAGAACACCGGACATGTCCTCCGTTTCATCGAATACATGGATGTAGGCAACGCTCATGGTTGGCGCATGGATGATGTGATTCCGTCGGCGGAAATAGTTCGCTGGATCAATGCGGAAATGCCTTTGGACCCTATCGACGCGAATTATGAAGGAGAAGTGGCGGCGCGCTGGCGCTATCAAGATGGGACTGGGGAGATCGGAGTTATTTCCTCTGTCACGCAAGCGTTTTGCAGCACTTGCACGCGACTTCGGCTATCGACTGATGGGTCTATCTATACTTGCTTATTCGCCACGCAAGGACACGACCTCAAAACTTTATTACGTGGTGGCGCGAGTGACGAGAAAATTTCCATGGCCATTGGCAATATTTGGCAAGCACGCGACGATCGCTACTCGGAAATACGCACGTCGGAAACAGCCACTCTGAAAAAAGTGGAAATGTCATACATCGGAGGTTAATTTTTTATGGCGAATGAAAGTATTTGCATCTACCACAATCCGCGCTGCTCGAAGAGCCGCTCGGCATTGGCAATTCTTGAAGAAAAAGGCATCGCGGCTGAAGTAATTGAGTATCTAAAAACGCCGCCGACCAAAATCGAACTGCGCAATCTTTTAAAAAAGCTCGGAATGAAGCCGGAAGAAATCGTGCGCAAAAGTGAAGAAGTGTATAAAAGCCACTATCAGGGCAAGGTTTTATCCGACGAAGAATGGTTGGATGCTCTCATCGAAAATCCAATTTTGATAGAGCGTCCGATCATCCTAACGAAAAAACGCGCTGTAATTGGCAGACCGCCCGAGCGAGTACTCGAATTACTCTAATAGGACTTACGCAAAACCGTCCCAGCTAGGCGCGACGACGTAGACAGTACGGATTTGTACGGCAAGGAGGAGCAACGCGGCTGGGACGGTTTTGCGTAAGTCCTATCTAAATCACGCTCATTTGCCGCCATGCGCCCGACCGCCAACGCCAGAAAAGCAAAAGACTTAAAGAAACAATATAGATAAGTGCGGCTGTCCATCCACCAGCCGCGCCAAGGCCAAGCTTTGGCAAAAAATCTACCCAGCCCTGTCCTGGCGCAAACGACAGCATGTGCGCCAATGGCACGAAACCAAACCAAGAAAGAATGAGGAGCGCGAGAGCCGGCATTTTTACGTCACCCGCGCCACGAAGGGAAAAACTTGATGCCATGCTAAGCCCATCGAACACTTGGTAAGCCGAAGCGATCCACAATAACGTTGTCCCGAGCTTGACGACCGCTGCAGTATTCGGATCACCGACAGTAACAAATAAAGAAGCGAGCCAAGGTGCTGTCATCGCCAGCACCGCCCCCACCATTCCGGTGTAACAGGCAGTCAACATAATCGTTGCGTTACCTACACGCATCGCCCAATCCTTGTCGCCGGCACCAATCGATTGCCCAACCAGGGTGGTCGCCGCTAACGATAAGCCAAGTGCCGGATAATATGATGTTGACGTCAACATCATGACGATTTGCGTTGCCGCGCCATCCACGGGGCCAAGCCGCACTTGCATTAATTGGAATAGCGCAAAACCTAATAGATCGACCGAAGCAGCAAGCCCCATGGGCAAGCCCAGCAAGAAAAGCCTGCCCACCTCCTTGGGATCAAACCGCCAACCTAGGCGTGATTGAAATTTTTCCTGCATGGTGGGTCTAAGAAATAACCATGCTGTTGCTGTGGCACCGCCTATCAGCGAAAACGTTGTCGCCCACGCCGACCCAGCCATTCCCATATGCAAACGGAACATCAGAATTTCATTCAACACCGCATTCATCACCACAATACCTACCGAAACCGCTAGGGTCACTTTGGTACGGCCGATTCCATTGAAGAACCCCGAGATTGCCCAGAACGCGATTCCGAAGACGCCACCGAGTAAACGTGGAAACCAATATTGCAGCGACAATTTCTCGATGGCGGGAGCGAGTTTGAATGGCGCAAGTATCGCATCGCCATTTAGTGCCACCACAACGAATAATGGTGTCATTAACAATACCGCATAGACACCGCTCCATACCGACCGCGCCGCTTCAGCGTATCGCCCTGCTCCGTAATATTGGGCCGACAAGGTTTGCACGCCCAGCCCTACTCCACCCAGCAGCAAGATGAACACTAGCATCAGATAATAAATGGCTCCCATTGCGGCTAATGCATCTACCGAAAGCCGGCCAATAAACCACGTATCGGTGAGATTCAACACGGCTTGAAGCGCGGTATTCAAAAACAATGGTCCGGCAAGCGCGAGGATTGCACGATAATCGACATGGCGATTGCCATTCGCATCGAATCTGACAGCGGGTAATGCGGGGGTTTCAACTGCTTTCAAGACAAGCCTCAAATTTGATAACAGGACTTACGCAAAATTGCCCCAGCAAGACACGCTGACTCAGACAGAAGGAAGCGTCACGCCGCTAAGGCCATTTTGCGTAAGTCCTAGATAAATGCGGTACGCGCCCAATTATCGCTTAATACCCCTTCTGAAGATGTATACAACCTCCTTGGAATGCAAATTTCGCCTGGAATTGAAAACGCTCAAGTAGTACCCTAACACCCCATGAGCAAAAAAACTGGTGAAGAAACTCGCCTGATTCACAGCGATTACGCGCCCCCCGAAGGTTTCAGCGGCCTTTCCACGCCGGTGCATCATGCCTCTACCGTGTTGTTTAACGATGTGCATGCTTATCGCAATCGCAGGGAACAACTCTACGACGGCTACATCTACGGATTGACAGGCACGCCGACCACGATGGCGCTCGCCCAACGTATCGCCGATCTCGAGGGTGGCCACCGCGCCGCACTTACACCCTCGGGACTTTCCGCGATTACGTTGGTCTATCTCGCTTGTTTAAAACAAGGCGATCACGTGCTCGTCCCGGATAATGTTTACGCGCCTAGCCGTGATCTATGCACGAATTTACTTGCAAATTTTGGTATCGAATCGACGTTTTATGATCCGCTGCTCGGCGAAGAGATCAGCGCGCTTATTCGCGATAACACTCGGTTGATATGGCTGGAATCACCTGGCTCCGTCACCATGGAAGTGCAGGATGTTCCCGCAATCGCACGAGCAGCCCGCGCAAAAAACGTACTCGTCGCGATCGATAACACGTGGTCGGCGGGACTGTATTTCAAGCCATTTATCCATGGCTGCGATATTTCCATTCAAGCGGTTACCAAATATATCGGCGGTCATGCAGACCTGCTATTGGGCGCAATTACAACCAAAGATGAAACGCTTTATCGACGCTTGAAAGACATGGCCGACATGCTGGGATTAAATGTAGCAGCGGACGATTGTTTTCTTGCTCTGCGCGGCTTACCCACGCTCGGCGCTCGGTTACGTCAGCATCAAACATCGGCGTTGGCCATTGCGAATTGGCTTAAAATGCGACCGGAAATAAAATGGGTTCTGCATCCTGCTATTTCGGATTGTCCGGGGCACGATATCTGGCAACGCGATTTCAACGGCAGCAGTGGATTGTTTTCGGTCATTATGCAAAAACAGTATTCCGAGGCCGCCATTGACGAGATGATTAATCGGTTGCGCTATTTTAAAATTGGCGCAAGTTGGGGCGGTCCCGTAAGCTTGGCCCTGCCGCTGGACCCGCATAGCATTCGCACCGCTGTGCCATGGCAAGAAAACGGGCAGCTCGTGCGCTTCAGTATTGGTTTGGAAGACCCCACCGATTTAATAGCTGATTTGGAATCAAGTCTGACCCTCCTATAACAAGCACCACTAGACAGCTAAATTTCTATTTTTAATGAGGTAATACATGCTCGTGAATTGCGTCGCTTACCAGGAAGGCAAAAAACTGGACGACATTCCTGTCGAACAAATCAGCGATTACCTCCTCCGCCCTGATTGTTTTGTCTGGGTGGCGCTCAAGGATGCTACCCCTGAGGAGCTTGCGGAAATGCAACACGAGTTCGGGTTGCATGAACTGGCTGTAGAAGATGCGCATCACGGCCATCAACGACCGAAAATCGAAGAATACGGCGATTCGCTTTTTGCCGTATTACACACCATCGAATTAACAGGGGACGATTTACAGCAAGGAGAAATAGCAATCTTCGTTGGCATTAATTATGTACTTACGGTCCGCACTCGGAGCCAGCGAGGGTTTCAGGAAATTCGCACCCGCTCCGAACGAGAACCGCATCTGCTTAAAAACGGCCCTAGCTTCGTTTTTTATGCTGTTATGGATGCTGTCGTTGATCGTTATTTTCCCGTTCTTGATTTGTTGGAAGCTGAATTGGAGGGTGTAGAAGAGCAAATATTCAGCAAAAAAATATTAGCGCGTGACAATATTCAACGCCTGTATGAATTGAAGCAAAAAGTTATGGCACTGAAACATGCCGTCGCGCCATTAATGGAGGCCGCCACCAAGCTCTATGGTGGCCGTGTGCCGGCCGTGTGCTTTGGCACACAGGAATATTTCCGCGATATTTACGATCATCTTTATCGTATCAACATCTCCATTGAAAGTATTCGCGACACGGTCACTACCGCGATTCAAGTGAACTTGTCCTTGGTCGCGATTGAAGAAAGCGAAGTGAATAAACGATTGGCAGCGTGGGCCGCAATCTTCGCGGTCGCCACCGCTTTTGCTGGTATTTGGGGAATGAATTTCAAAGTGATGCCGGAACTGGAATGGCGATATGGCTATCCGACCGCATTGACGTTAATGGCGAGTGTGTGCGGGTACCTTTATTATCGATTTAAGAAATCGCGCTGGTTGTAGGTTGCAGCGGATAAACAGTAAGACGATCCCTCGCACGCCTCGCGCAGAATAACAATTAAAAATTGCCTCTAGGAAAATCTCGTTATTCTATTTCGCGTTAGAAGCGAGACGCGAAGGCTTCGCTGCGACAGTACAAGTAGTACGGCAAGCTATAGCTGAAAGCGAGGCATGGATAATAAATAGTTCATGTCGAGTTTTGTGGGACCCACAAAATATCGCTTCTAACGCAAACCTGTAACAACGCCGCCGCCCTTACTGGTGCCAATATTCCTTTTACAAGCTGCAAAAGACGCAATTTATACCTGCAAATCTAGCGTGACTGACCACTAGCTAAAAATCTAGGACGTACAAATTTGCCGAATACTCAGGATACGGTACGGTCCCTGAATACTCGGCACGTAACCATCAAATATTAATCAATGGTTACGTTTCTCATCAGCTCTAACTTAAGGTTTAGCGAGTCACGGAAATCGCGTCAATGAACGCCGATGTATCCCCGCTGCTATTAGTACCCGAAAAGGTGATGGTATGCGTACCAGCCACAACTGAGAACGGGAAGGAAAAATTAGTATAGCTGATAGTCGATGAGGGCGATGCCAGTCCAACCTGCACGCCGTCCACCGAAACCCGCACCTGCTGATTGTAAGGCGAAGTACAGCAAGAACGCTGCGCCGCCTGGAATGAAATCGTATAGGTACCGGTTACGGGAAAAGTTGCGGTTTGAGATAAATTGCCCTGATTCTGAACGAATGCCGTCTGACCGCCGCTTGGTGCCGCCGCTGCGCCCCAAGGACTGCCATTGCCTTGGATACCGGCGCCGCTGCCAAATGTCCAGCCAACACCCGCGCCACTCGGACCATATTGAAAACCACTGCCCAGAGATGGTGACTCGAAACTATTATTAGCTAAGGCAACGCTGCTGCCCGGCACTATCGTTACCGCATCGATGAACGCTGATCTATCCCCGCTAGTACTAGTGCCTGCGAAGGTAATCGTATGTGCAGCAGCGGATACCGAGAACGAGAAGGCGAAACTATCATAGCTGGTTGAACTGGACGGTGTCGCCAAGCCAATTTGTACGCCATCCACTAACACCCGTACCTGCTGGTTGTAAGGCGACGTGCAACACGCCCGCTGCGCAGCGCGAAATGAAATTGTATAACTTCCGGCTGTGGCGAAATTGATGCTCTCAGAGAAAGTTCCCGTTGCTTGAACAAATGCCACCTGACTGCCGCTTGGCGCCGCCGGTGCTCCCCAAGCGCTGCCATTACCTTGAATGCCGGCGCCACCGCTAAATGTCCAGCCAACGCCTGCACCACTCGGACTGTATTGATAACCGCTACCCAACGATGGCGTTTCGAAGCCGCCATTGACGAGCCCGCCCGGTGCGGAAGAACAGGAACGAATAGCACTATTTACGTTGAGTCTTCCACCTGTTGTCGTCCGACCGGACAATGCTGCAACAGGAGTGGTATTGGCCAATAACACCGTTTTAAGTTGCGCGGTATTTAGACTGCACTTGGATAATATCAGCGCTGCAGCACCGGAAACATGCGGCGCCGCCATGGATGTTCCGCTCATATAACCATAACTGCTATTGGGCAAAGTCGAGTACACATCCATACCGGGCGCCCCTAGATGCACGGTCGTTGCGCCATAGTTGGAAAACCACGCCATCTGATTTTGATTATTGATCGCGGCTACAGAAATTACATTCGGCACATTGTGGTTAGCTGGATAAACAGGCAACGCATCGTTGTTGCTACTGTCGTTCACGGCAGCCGCGACAAAGAGCATATCGTTTGTATTAGCTCGATTTATTTCATCCAGTAGCGACTGAGAAAAACAATCACGGCAACCCCAACTATTCGACAAGACGCGAACGTTTGCGTTTACGCCAAATAGAGCTTTCGTTTGCACCGCAAATTCTATGGCATTAACGGCATCGGATATGAACCCTTTATTGTCGGCGCCGAGAAATTTTACACCCATCACGCTTGCCACCCGACTAACGCCCGCTACGCCAAGTGCATTATTTCCATTAGCGCCGATCGTACCGGACACGTGTGTGCCATGCCCGTTATCATCCATCGGATTACATGTTTTCGTGATGGCATTAAATCCATGAGTCCCAGCGGCACAAGTAATACTGTCGCCGCCAATGGAAACCGTAAACGACGCTGGCGCGCTCCAAACGTTTGCCACAAGATCAGGGTGCGTGTAGTCAATGCCCGAATCAATGACTGCAACCACGTTCGAACGCGATCCGACAGACACATCCCATGCAGAAACCGCGGCTATGTCGGTCCCGGCCGCCCCTGCCACGCCTTGAATGGATTGTCCGATATTTTGCAAACCCCATAATTGACCAAAGCCAGGATCGTTCGGTGCTGCAGTATGGCGAACTATGTAATCAGGCTCTGCGTATTCAACCTCGGCTTGTCCCTTGAGATCGGATAAAAGAGACGATATATTTTTCGTGCGTGAGTGAAATCTCCTAACGCCACCGCCCCCCACCCCATCGTCACGATCGATATCATGACGGTGCATGATGCTTTGGATATTGCTGCTGGTAGCCGTTGCCTTAAATTTCACCAGAACTTGATTAGCCGCCACCTCATGCCCTTGATACATCGTTATGCTTGATTGGCCGAAGGCTTGGATAGAAAAAACTGCAGTACCTAGAAAAGCGAATTGTTTTATGTAGCGTAATGACTTCATATTATTCCTTCATGAAGGATTGATAGGTTCGCTGTATATTGGATTCTCAGCGGACAAATTACGCAGATGACTTCTCCGCTCGCTGACACTAAACATAAGGCGAATACTTTCCAAGCCTTCTTCTGTACTATTGCCTGAGTCTTGATTAGTGTGCTATCGGGAGGGTGCTGCAAAATCGGGAGAGGGGCTTCCCGCGACTTGCGTAGATACTTGATATCGGGGAGGAGGGGATTACGTGATCAATATTTCACATAACCCCGATATGACGAAAATCGGGGCTAGAGCACGCCAACAAACACCGAATGCACGATGCGTATAAAGCGTCTGAAGTTGGTATTAGCTGCCATTCACTTAGATAATCACTTTCACTGCCATCCATAACGCCGCGTAAAAATATTTTTCATCGCTTGCGTTAACCACAAATAACCTAATAACACTGCAACCAACCATAAGAAATATATCGGCGGCAATGCTTCCATCTTGAAGTAATTTGCAAGAGGTCCCATAGGCAAGAATATACCAGCGGCAATAACACATAGCGTCGTCACCAACAAAGGCCACGCCGCGCGGCTTTGAATAAAAGGAATTTTGCGTGTGCGGATCATGTGCACAATCAGTGTTTGAGAGACTAACCCTTCGACAAACCACCCGGACTGAAACAACGATTGATGGGCTGGATCATTGGCGCCAAATACAAACCACATGAGCGCGAAGGTCGCTATATCGAAGATAGAACTGATTGGCCCGAAAAACACCATGAATCGGCCAATATCATTTGGATTCCAGCGTTGCGGTACGGCAAGTAATTCTTCATCGACATTGTCAAACGGAATGGCGATCTGAGAAATATCGTAAAGCAAATTCTGCACAAGCAACTGCATCGGCAACATCGGCAGGAAGGGCAAAAACACACCAGCCACCAGCACACTAAATACATTACCAAAATTGGAACTGGCTGCCATTTTGATGTACTTGAGCATGTTGGCAAAGGTCTTGCGTCCTTCGATAACGCCCTCTTCCAGCACCATTAAACTTTTTTCCAGCAAGATGATATCGGCGGCTTCCTTCGCAATGTCTACCGCTGAATCCACGGAGATACCAATGTCCGCAGCTCGTAACGCAGGCGCATCGTTGATACCATCGCCCATGAAACCAACTACGTGTCCCTTCTCCCGCAATATCCGTACGATCCGCTCTTTATGCGTCGGCGTCAGTCTGGCGAATATGTTCACCTTCTCAGCTGCGTCTGCGAGCTGTTGATCGGTCATTGCTTCGATGTGAGTTCCTAGCAACACCCCGTCCATCGGCAAGCCAACCTCGCGGCAAATTTTGGTGGTTACCAATTCGTTGTCGCCGGTTAATACTTTTACGCGGATGCCATGTGCGCTAAGTGCTTTCAAGGCAGGCGCAGTCGATTCCTTGGGCGGATCGAGAAAAGCGATATAGCCGACCAAAGTCAGATCCGATTCATCGGCAACACTGTAACTTTCCTTCGTCGGCGGCAATTCTTTGGCAGCGACCGCTACTACCCGCAAACCTTCCTCGTTTAGCGAGGCTGTTACTTGGCGTACACGTTCAAGCAATTCCGGCGTCAACGGTTCGTCAAGCTCGTCATGCCGAACAAATTTACAAACAGCAAGAATTTCCTCAACCGCGCCTTTGCAAATTACTAAATGATGATCATCACGCTCAGCCACAACCACCGACATGCGGCGGCGTTGAAAATCGAATGGCACTTCATCGACCTTGCGAAAATTGGTAGCAACGCCTAGTTCACGATGAACTTCTGCATGCTCTAGCACTGCGACATCGAGTAGGTTCTTCAATCCCGTTTGGTAGTAGCTATTCAGGTACGCATATTCGAGTACGGCGTCTGACATTTCACCGAAAATATCAGTATGGCGTTCGAGAAAAATCTTGTCTTGCGTCAACGTCCCGGTCTTATCAGTACATAAAATGTTCATCGCCCCAAAATTCTGAATCGCATCCAGGCGCTTGACGATTACTTTCTTCCGCGACAAAAGTACCGCCCCTTTTGCAAGGGTTGAGGTTACGATCATCGGCAGCATTTCCGGCGTCAACCCAACGGCGACGGACAATGCAAACAAAAATGCATCGACCCAATTGCCTTTAGTAAAGCCATTGATCAACAGCACGATAGGTGACATAACCAGCATAAAGCGGATGAGCAACCAGCTAACTCGATTAATGCCGGATTGAAATGCGGTAGGAGCGCGATTGGTGGCGGTGACACGCTCAGCCAAAGCGCCGAAGTAGGTTTGGTTACCGGTGTTAACAACAATAGCGGAAGCGGAGCCGCTAACGACGTTGGTACCCATGAAGAGAACGTTATCCAACTCCAGTGGATTAGTGGTTTCAGTGCTGCGGTGGATGGGGAATTTTTCCACGGGCAACGATTCGCCCGTCATTGCAGCTTGGCTAACGAACAAATCCTTCGCTGATAAAACACGCAAATCAGCCGGGATCATATCTCCCGCAGCAAGCAAAATGATATCGCCTGGCACTACCTGCTCAATAGGCAGTTCAATTTTATTAGCGTTTCTCCGATGCAACATCATTGCGCCGACATACTCGGGCGCCTCTTTGGTGGCGTCTCCTGCCAAATCACGACGCAATACGAGCGTGGTGTTACTCACCATCGCTTTCAATTTATCTGCCGCGCTATTTGATCTGGATTCTTGTATAAATCGAATCGCAACCGATAGCATAACCATCAGTGAAATCACGATAGTCGCCTTCATATCTTGCGTGTAATACGAAATAAGGGCGAGAAGCGTGAGCAAAATATCGAGCGGATTTTTATAGCATTGCCACAAATGTCGCCACCAGGGCAACGGCTTTTCTTGTTCAATTTGATTGGGACCTACGGTATCGCGAACCGCTTCGGCCTGGCTTTCGGTCAAGCCTTGGGTGTGAGAAGAAAGCGTTGCAAGCAAAACGTCTGCTTCCACCTTCGATGCGGCAAGCAAGGTTTGAGACAGAGAGATTGGCACTTCCCGAGGAAAAGATGTTCCTCGAAAGACGTCCAAAATAGGAAGCCGGCGAAAATGCCGGCTGATACCGCGGGTTCGAATGAAACCTGCGAAAAACTCTTTCAGGATTGTGAGGTTCATATTGTTATATTTTGCCTCGTCCCTAGAAGACAAGTCTAAAAATAATCGCTAAAAATAATCGCAAGAAACCAAATGGACTAATGATAATAGGGTACTTCTATGAGGCTACGATTTATAGAAGTACCCTGGTTCAAAATTACATCAAGGTTCGTTGAACGGTTTCTTTACCTTGCCCAAATAATATATTCCATGACTCTTCGCCTTCAACGACGGACTGCGCTTCCGGATTAACTTCATCCGCTCGCGCATAAGCCCGTTTCGTCGCCGGACGTGACTCAATTGTTTCTTTCCAACGTTGGAGATTAGGAAACTCGTCTAAATTTTGATCTTGCCGCTCAGGTGTTATCCAAGGGTAGCAAGCAATATCGACAATAGAGTACTCGCCTGCGATAAACACTCGCTCGGTCAGCTGTTTATCCAACACCGCATAAAGACGACCTGTTTCTCTAAGGTACCGATCTGTCGGGTAAGAGAGATGTTCTGGCGCGTAATGGGCAAAGTGAGCGAACTGTCCGGCCATCGGGCCTAATGCACTTATCTGCCACATCAACCATTCCATTACTTCTACTTGGCCGCGCAAATCCTTGGGCATCAGCTTCCCAGTCTTGCCGGCAAGATAAATCAGAATAGCGCCCGACTCAAAAACTGAAATTGGCTTGCCGCCATCGATTGGATCGTAATCCACAATTGCGGGAATGCGATTATTAGGGGAAATTTTCAGAAAATCGGGCTGAAACTGCTCACCTCTACCGATGTTGACCGGCTTAATGTTGTATTCAAGCCCCGCTTCTTCAAGAAATAAGGTAATTTTGTGACCATTTGGGGTAGTCCAATAGTAAAGATCAATCATGGCGCTCCTTCTTCGTTCATTTTAAGAACCTATATAAGGTTTCCAGCCAGCCTACGCCGCCTAAGGCGCTCTTCTAAGTATAGATAGAAAAGTATTTGTGTTTCGCTTAAGACATGCGTATAGTCGCCGGCTGCTACGGTCTGTGCATATAAAACACAGACCGTATCGGTGGCCAAAAGTTTTTTGCCACCCTCATTGACTCCTGACCTCTCTCCCTCCGCCTTTTGGCGCAGAAAAAGGCCCCCTGACAAATTAACTGTTAGGTACCTTTAACCCGGTTAGCGTCGATGGTTACACGCTAGCGGCGTTCCGGCTTCTTAAATTTGTTTTGCCTAGTGTCACCCCGAATGACTAGTGCAGCCCTGAATAAAGGCGCAGGTGATTCCCGCTCGCATTTCTCTAGTTCAAGTTTTATTGAAGGAAAACGCATGCCTTTTGCTGCACTGATGTTGAATGAATCTATTGTCAAAGCACTTACCGATGCAGGCTATACAACCCCTACTCCGATACAAGCCGCCGCGATCCCTGAAGTCCTAGCCGGTCATGACATCATGGCATCGGCACAAACCGGTACCGGTAAAACAGCAGCCTTTATGCTGCCCGCACTACAAAAGCTTAGCGAACCATCCACCCGCCCGGGTAAAGGTCCGCGCGTTCTGGTGTTGACCCCCACACGCGAGCTTGCCATGCAAGTAACTGATGCCGCTCAAAAATACGGTCGCAATCTGCCGCGCTTTCGCGCAGTTAGCGTCGTCGGCGGAATGCCTTATCACGCACAAAACCGTTTATTGGCTTCACCAATGGAAGTCCTGGTCGCAACACCTGGCCGATTGATGGATCAGATGGACAGCGGCCGACTCGATTTTTCGCGCCTGGAAATATTAGTGCTGGACGAAGCTGACCGCATGCTCGATATGGGTTTCATCGAAGATGTAGAAGCCATCGCCGCTAAATTGCCAAAAACACGTCAAACCTTACTTTTCTCCGCTACTCTGGAAGGCCGTATTGCTTCACTGGCGAAGAATTTACTCAACGACCCAAAGCGCATTCAAATTTCCACGCGTGAAGCGAAGCACGAGAACATCGCGCAACGCCTAGTCCACGTTGATGGCCTCGATCACAAAATGCGGCTGCTGGACCACTTCATTGGTGATGCTGACCTTAAGCAAGCGATTGTTTTTACCGCAACTAAACGCGATGCGGACGATTTAGCCGGCCGCTTGGTAGGCCAAGGCCAACCAGCTGCAGCATTACATGGCGATATGCCGCAACGCCAGCGTAACCGCACGCTTGATCAGTTGAAGCGTGGACGCATTCGGGTACTCGTAGCCACCGATGTTGCCGCTCGCGGCATTGATGTTTCGACTATCACCCACGTTATCAATTTCGACTTACCTAAATTCGCCGAAGACTACGTGCACCGTATCGGTAGAACCGGACGTGCTGGACTGTCAGGAACAGCAATTTCTTTTGCAGGCGCACAAGAAATGTTATTGCTAAAACGTATCGAGCGCTTCACCGGTCACACGGTCGAAGTAATCAGCGTCGAAGGAATGGAAGCGCGCTTCGATCCACGCAAGGTACGCCACACACCCAGCAGAAGCAGCCCGGGAAAGCGTCCAGCGCCATCTTATGGTCGCAATGCGCCGAGAAATGGAAACACCACGGCATCGGCACCATTTGAACGACGCCCGTCCAGTGGTGGTGCTCGCTTCGATAGAAACAGCACCGGAGGAAACACCACAGCAGCCGGACCATTTGAACGACGCCCCGCCAGCGGTGGTGCTCGCTTCGATAGAAGCAGCGACAGAAACAGCCAGCCTTACGCTAGCCGTCGTCGCGCGGAACCTAAGTAATTAAGATCGCCTTTTAAGACAACACTCTTGGATTATCATTCTCCGAGAATTGTTTTAACGGCTATTTTAAGTAACAAACCAAGGGAATGAATCCATTCCCTTGGCATTCCGGCTAAATCATTCCTTGATAAGAGCCAAATGCTTTTCCACAGCCAACTCTAGTACACGAATCACGTCTTGGTATCTGTCCCCTCGCCCGATCGCAGCCCGCTTCACATCATCAAGCGCGCGCGAATAACGTCCCTCGTGGAGATCCTCGCTGAAACCATAATGCATGCGAAAAGTGGGATACGCGGTAAGAACATACTCGCGATAACGATCGGTTAGTTGATCAAGCTCCTGGTCTGTTTGGGCTTGCTGAATGCTGGTAATTAACTGCTCGTCCATATAATTCCTCCAGGGCATATCTATAAACTGGAAGAGAACGCTCACCGGCAACAAAATCCCACCAAGAGCGCGCACTTTGGCGATCAAATCGCCGCCTACTCCTTAGGTCATTGACCGCAGAATCTTCAAAGCAAACAAGCCCGAGCTACCATGAAACGCCAAAGATCTAAAAAACTGGTGTTTCAAAAGCTTGGCTGCCACGTATTGAAAATACCCAAGTGACATGATTATCTCGCTCGGGATTGGATTAGGAAAGACACATAAATTCTACTCTGAATAGCGTGGAATATGTGCCCAACGCCCACTATACCCGCTTGGCGTTATAGCGGTAATTATTTTCCGGCTCTCCTCGGCGCAAAACCTTTTTTTACGCCGCCCTGTTGCCTTGTGTAAGTAATCCATTTATCTTTCGACCAATCAACTTGAAGTAGAAAAAGCTTTTACTGTTACACATCCGGCGGTGCGTTTTACTAAACGAGGACACCATGAGCGACAAGATCGTGAAATCCGAGAGTGAATGGAAGACGGAGCTCTCACCCGAGCAATATCAAGTTATGCGGAAACATGGCACTGAGCGTGCGTTCACTGGTAAATACTGGAATCTAAAAGACGATGGTGTTTATTTTTGCGCAGGTTGTGGCACCGCGCTTTTCAGTTCAGAAACCAAGTATGACTCCGGCAGCGGCTGGCCAAGTTTTTATGCGCCGATCGCAGCTGATAATGTCGAAACTGAAATCGACCGAACGTTATGGACGGCGCGTACCGAAGTTCATTGCCACCATTGCAACGCCCACTTAGGACACGTTTTCAACGACGGTCCCGAACCAACCGGGTTGCGCTATTGCATCAATTCAGCTTCACTCGAATTCGAAAAGAAAGAAGAGTAGAAAACTGGTCTCTTTAAGAAGAGCCGGAATGTCGGCATAGCATGCCGCCCCGGCCCGCTGTCATTCTTCTCCACGGATTGTGGATGAATCGTTATATTTGCCTCCCGCTTGCATGGTCTTTGCGGCGGGCGGGCTTTACTCCTTATTTATTCGGCTACTCCAGCGTACATGACGGCATCGAAGCCAATGCAGCCTGCCTAGCGAATTTTGTTGCTGGCATACCTGAAGATACCGTTCATTTTGTCGCCCACAGCTTGGGTGGACTTGTGACCTTAGAAATGCTTTCGAAGCATAAGCATACGCGCCAGGGAAGAGCTGTTCTGCTGGGAAGCCCAATTCGCGGCAGTTTTTTAGCTCACTCGCTCGCAAAATATCGGTTCGGTAAATGGCTTGTAGGGCCAAGCTTAATAGAGTGGAATCCACCACCGTTAAATACATGGACGGGTAAAACTGAAGTGGGTGTCATCGCCGGCTCAATACGGCTGGGCATGGCGATGTTTTTCTCCAGTGGTCTCCCACTACCGAATGACGGTGCGGTCGCCGTGGAAGAAACCCAACTGCTCGGCCTCAAGGCTCATCTCGTGTTGCCGGTCAGCCATACGGGTATGCTAGTATCATCAAGGGTGATGCGCGAGACCGCCACCTTTCTCAGAACGGGGGAATTTTGACGTGCGACCGACCAAACTTCTTGCATTGGCGCTGTTTTTCTTCATCGCGGGCTGCGCCAGCCCGAGTTACTACTTGCAAGCGGTCGGCGGTCAGCTGGAATTAATACAACGATCGGAATCTATTGACGACGTCATCGCCCGTTCCGATACCGAAGCGCCGCTAAAAGCAAAGCTCATCCGGTTACGAGAAATACGAGAATTCGCTAGCAGCGAGCTCAACCTTCCCAACAATGGCAGCTACCGTAAATACGTCGATCTAAAACGACCCTATGTCGTATGGAACGTATTTGCTACCGAAGAATTATCAGTAAAGTCGAAGGAATGGTGTTTGCTGGTCGTGGGTTGCATCAGCTATCGAGGCTATTTTTCCAAAGAAGCCGCAGAAAGCTATGCCGCTGAGTTAAGTGCGCAAGGCTACGATGTGTACATTGGCGGGGTGCCCGCGTATTCCACCCTTGGGTATCTCGACGATCCGGTGTTGTCTACGTTCATTCAGTACCCCGAGGCCGAGCTAGCGCGATTGATTTTCCATGAGCTCGCGCATCAAAAGGTATTCGTCAAGGACGATTCCACATTCAACGAATCTTTCGCCGCTGCGGTTGAGCAAGAAGGCGTGAAACGTTGGATTGCAGCGCATGGCAAACCCAGCGATCAACAAACGTTCATGGCCTTGGAAACCCGCCGTAACGATTATCTCCAGTTGATTACAAAATATCGCGACAAATTGAATTCACTCTACTCTTCCTCCCGCAACACGGAAGAAAAACGAGTCGGCAAAAAAATAGTGTTTCAGGAAATGAAAGAAGATTACCAACAACTGAAAACAGAATGGGGCGGATATTCCGGGTATGACTGGATATTTAATCGAAATTTGAATAATGCGTTCATTGTCTCGACCGCCCTATATTCACAATTAGTGCCGGCGTTTCAAAACCTGATTGCGCACAATCACGGTGATATGCCGCAATTTTACGCAGCGGCTAGAGCGCTTGCCGAACAAGCCAAAGAAAAACGGAATACTGCTTTGGCCGCGCTAATGCCAGGTGGCGGCGGAAGCACTACAGCGGTTGCCGCACCAGCTCGTTAATTGCATAGAAACTTGCTTAACGTTCTCTAATTTATCCTTATCGGACAACTCAGCCGGCCGCCGCACGTGCCAACGCCCACTCCAAATCTTCCTGTGCTTTCAACCATTTCTCTTCCGCCTCGCTAAGCGCCTGACCAAGTTCCGATTGACGCAGTAACAACGACTTGAGTTCGTCTTTGCGATCATCGTCATAAATACCGTTATCGGCAAGCTTTGCCTCAATGACAATTTTCTCTTGCGTAAGAGACTCCATTTTGGCTTCCAGTGCCTTGATCGCCGATTCGAAAGGCTTGCGAACTTGCTGCGTCTTCTGGCGCTCCGCCGCTTCCCGCTTCCGCTCATCGCGGCGCGATTCTACGCTAGGTTTAGCAGGAGCGGTTTCGGATTCGTTACGTGTTTGGCGCAGCCAGTCGCGATAATCATCCAGATCGCCGTCGAACCACTCCGCTTTCCCACCATGAACCAACAGGAAGCAATCAGTCGTCGTGCGGACTAAATGACGATCATGGGAAACCAATACCAGTGCGCCTTCATATTCTTGCAACGCGACGGAGAGCGCATGCCGCATATCGAGATCAAGATGGTTGGTCGGTTCATCTAGCAACAACACATTAGGTCGCTGCCAAATGATAATAGCGAGCGCCAGACGCGCCTTTTCGCCGCCGGAGAACGGTCCGATGGGTGTATCGGCCATCTCGCCGCGAAAATTGAAGCCGCCAAGAAAATCGCGTAGTTCCTGTTCTCTTGTTTTCGCGTCAAGTCGCTTCATATGTTGCAACGGACTTTCGTCAGCACGCAATTGCTCTAGCTGGTGCTGCGCGAAATAACCAATCGCCAAATGTTTTCCCTCAACTCGCTCGCCTGCAAGCGGCGCCATCAAACCGGCTAACAACTTAATGAGCGTAGATTTGCCGGCGCCATTGGGACCGAGCAACGACAACCGCATTCCGGCTTCGATCTCGAATTTCACATCGGAGACAATCACTTTGTCTTCGTAGCCGACACTCACCTTGTCGAGCTTTAGCAAAACCCGTGAACCTGCCGGTGCTTCCCGAAACGCGAAGGAAAATGGCGAATCCACATGAGCGGCGCTAATCATTTCCATGCGAGCAAGCGCCTTCAACCGGCTTTGTGCTGCCTTCGCTTTTGTCGCCTTCGCACCAAAGCGATCGACGAAAGATTGCATGTGCGCGACCTGCCGCTGCTGCTTTTCAAACATCGCCTGCCGAAGAGCGAGCTGCCCGGCACGCTGCTGTTCAAAACCCGAGTAATTGCCCGTGTAGCGCTTTAGTTGCTGCTCTTCGACGTGCCAAATTGCGTCGACAATGTTGTCGAGAAAATCCCGGTCATGAGAGATAACCAGCAACGTACCTGGATAAGACTTGAGCCATTCCTCAAGCCAGAGGACTGCATCTAAATCCAAGTGGTTGGTGGGCTCATCGAGCAGAAGTAAATCCGAACGACTATTAAGCGCGCGCGCGACGTTTAAGCGTACGCGCCAACCGCCCGAAAACGTGTTGACTGGGCGTTCCAGCTGGTTATCGTCAAACCCTAGCCCATGCATGACCTTGGCCGCCCGAGCGCGAATACTGTAACCATCCAACTCCTCATACGCAGCATGCGCTTCGGCAAGCGCGTGCCCGTCGTCAGAAGTGTGAGCGGCAGCAATATCCGCTTCGATAGCGCGAAACGCTTCGTCGCCATCGAGCACATAATCAATTGCCGAACGATCAACCGACGGTGTTTCCTGTGCGACGGAAGCCATGATAAGACGCGGCGGCATCTCGAAATCGCCAGCATCCTGATGCAGCTCGCCTTTGAATAAAGCAAACAGACTGGACTTGCCGCAACCATTGGCGCCAATAAGCCCGACCTTCTGGCCAGGATTAAGAATGAGATCGACGTTCTGCAAAAGTGGCTTCACGCCACGGGAGAGTGTTAGATTTTTAAAGCGTATCACTGCGGCAATTCTAAAGTTGGAACGTTTCGAACTTGTAAAAGAAACGCCATTCTCATCCTGCTTTTCGCGAGAATAAAAATGGCACTAATAATTATTGAAGGCGGCTAATCGGCTTGCCCTTCTTTTTTTCATCCAATTCATCAAACAAAGCGATGAATTCTTCAGTCAATTTATGGCGTGGCTCGAAAAAAACCATCGGCTGCGCGGCTTCATGAGACTCGCGTATTTTTACCGAGGTTGAAAGATAGGCGCTTAACACTGGCAATCCTTCTGCAATCAACTCGTCTACCACTCGCTGCGGCAAACTGGCGCGCGCTTGAAATTGATTGATGACAATGCCCTCAACAATCAGCTTTGCATTGTGATCGGTACGAATTTCCTCAACATTGGCTAACAACTGATACAAGGCCCGGCGGGAAAAATCGTCGCAATCGAAAGGTATCAAGCAGCGTTCGGCGGCGATCAATGCCGACTGGGTAAAAAAATTAAATGCAGGTGGCGTGTCGATAAAAATTTCGTCGAACTGTTTAAGTTCGTTTATGCCATCGCGCAACTTATAGATTTTAAACTTCGATTCCAACTTGGACTGCAATGTTTCCAATTCATGACGGGCCGGCAATACATAAAGATTTTCGAAGGGCGTCTCGTGAACGAACTCTTCAATCTTCTTTGCCTTAAGACTGAAACTCAGCATTTGATTGAAGAATTCAGTAGTGCCCTCCTTCTCCGCCGCAACGTCGGCACCGAGTAAGTATTGGCTGGAATTCCCTTGCGGATCGAGATCGATCACCAAAGTCCGCGCGCCGCGAGAGGCGCTAATAGCTGCAAGATTGCAGGCAATAGTCGACTTGCCTACGCCGCCTTTTTGATTGAACACGACACGTGGCATGGCCCCTCCCGAAGTAGAAATGGAAACAGTGGAAATTTAGGTGGCGATAATAACATGGCGCGGCTTTTTCTAGGCTCAATCGGGAATTGCTGTGTGGGGTTTAAGTAATAACGTCGCACTGATGAAAAGACGTTGTGACACAGCCGGTATGACAATCCGTATAATTCAAACGAAGTAATCTAACGGAGTTAGCAATGAAAATCCTTTGCGTTATCCCCAGTCGAATTGGTTCGACACGACTGCCGCGCAAACCGCTGCTGGAAATCCAAGGGAAACCAATGATCCAGTGGGTCTATGAGAACGCCAGTCGCTGCGCCGCCATTACCAAAGTAATCGTGGCCACGGATAACGACGAAATTGCCGCAGCCGTCCGAAAGTGTGGAGCTGCAGTAGAGATAACAAGCCCGGACATACAAACAGGTTCCGATCGCGTTGCCGCCGTGGCGGAAAAATATCCTGACATGGAAGTCATCATTAATTTACAAGGCGACGAACCATTTATTAAGCCACATATGCTGGAAACCCTCATCGCGCCTTATATGGCCGGTGAAAAACCGCCGATGACAACACTGGCTTATCCGTTGGATATGACAAGCAAATATAACGATCCCGGCGCAGTCAAAGTCATTACGGATATTAATAACGACGCAATCTACTTCTCGCGCGCGCCTATTCCCTTCTTTCGGAATCAGGAAACAGTCCCCGTTTATCATCACATGGGGCTATATGCGTTTGATCGCGATTTCTTAATGCACTACAAAACACTGAAACAAACGCCGCTTGAAAAAGCGGAGGCGCTGGAGCAATTACGCGCGTTGGAACGTGGATACAAGATCCGTGTTTGCCTGACCAAAGAAAGAACATTGGAGATTAATACTCCCGAAGAATTTGCTCAGGCGCAGCATTTTCAATACGTGCCTTAAAGTTCCTGCGTTTTAGCGTGATCGGCAGCAAGACTGTAGCGTGAGCTATGCTATTGCTATACCCCCCACTTTCGAGCGATCTTGCAAATGATCACAAAAACCATCGCACCATTCGGTACCTGGAAATCCTCCATTTCGGCTGCGATGGTCGCGGCAGGATCAACACCATTATCGCTACCCCGTGTTGATGGGACAAATGTCTACTGGCTCGAAGGCCGTGCGACAGAAAGCGGACGCCATGTCATCGTTAAACATGGTGACGATGAAAATCGCGCGGACATCAATCCAGCGCCATTTAATGTGCGTAGCCGCGCTCACGAATATGGGGGCGGCTCATATCTGATTAGCGAAGGGACTGTCTATTTCAGCAACTTTGCCGACAATCAAATTTATCAAATGCGCGAAGGCGAGATTCCTCAGCCCGTTACGCAAAGCAAAGATTTCCGTTATGCCGATTTTTTACTCGATCGAAACCGTAACCGCTTAATCGCCATACGCGAGGACCATACCGACGCAAATCGTGAGGCAATTAACCAACTAGTCGCTATTTCTCTCAACGGCAGTGGCCAGGAAACCATTCTGGCCGAAGGTTACGATTTTTATTCATCACCTCGATTGAGCCCAGATGGATCGCAATTGGCGTGGCTATGCTGGAACCATCCAAATATGCCGTGGGATGGCTGCGAATTGCAGCTCGCGCTTATTGATAAAGCAGGAACTTTATCCAACATCAGAAAAATCGCCGGCGGCGAAAGCGAATCCATCTTCCAACCCGAATGGTCTTCCGACGGAAAATTGTATTTCGTTTCGGATCGCACCGGCTGGTGGAATCTTTATCGCGCCGTAGAAGGCGGAATCATTCCGTTATGCCCAATGGAAGCCGAATTCGGCCGCGCACAATGGGTTTTCGGAATGACGATGTACGGTTTTGCCCGCGCGGAAGAAATTATTTGTGTCTATGTCCGCCAAGGCATGTCATCACTTGCTAGCTTGAACTTGAATAGCGGCACGTTAATTCCGATTACGACACCGTATACGGATATCCAAGATCTACAAGTGGGTAATGGATTTGCGGCATTCCTCGGCGGCTCCTCAACGCGTCCGATGGAATTAGTTCATTTAGATTTGGGCACTGGTGGTATGAAAGTGTTGGCGCAAAGCGTCGCCAATTTGCCCGAGCCAGCTATGCTTTCCATTGCACAGGTCGTCAGCTTTCCGACGACAAACGGACGAACAGCGCATGGTTTTTACTACGCGCCAATCAATCCTGATTTTTCCGCTGCGGAAACTGAAAAACCACCGCTCATCGTCATCAGCCATGGCGGCCCTACTGGAATGACGACCAGTACTCTGCGCATGAATATCCAATATTGGACGAGTCGTGGTTTCGCTGTGTTGGACGTTAACTACGGTGGCAGTACTGGTTATGGTCGTGTATATCGGGAATCGTTGAATGGACAATGGGGCGTCGTCGATGTGGATGATTGTGAAAACGGAGCATTGCATTTAACCACGCAAGAATTAGCCGATGCGGAACGCCTCATTATTCGCGGCGGCAGCGCCGGTGGTTTTACTACCTTATGTGCACTGACATTCCGAAAAACCTTCAAAGCGGGTGCCAGCCATTATGGCGTTTCCGATCTCGCCGCCCTCTCTGCAGATACGCATAAGTTCGAATCGCGTTACGACATTCGTTTAGTCGGCAGTCGCGATCTTTATCATGAACGCTCGCCGATTCATCACGCAGATCAAATATCTTGTCCAGTCATTTTCTTCCAAGGTTTGGATGACAAAGTAGTACCCCCGGAACAATCCGAGCGAATGGTAAACGCGCTGCAAGCGCAACGCATTCCCGTTGCCTACATTACCTACGAGGGAGAAGGCCACGGCTTTCGTAAAGCTGAAAATATTCAGCGAACGTTGGAGGCGGAGTTATATTTTTACTCGAGCGTGTTTGAGTTTTCGCTTGCTGAAGCGGTGATTCCAGTAGAGATACATAATTAACAACGTTCGCGGTTAATAGATCGTCGAGATAAATTCGTTAGGCACAAGTTTTCCATTGTCATTCTGAGTGCAACGAAGAATCTGCTTTTTTTCTGCATTATGCACAGTACTAATTTTGATCACTGTAAACAGCAGATTCTTCGCCAACTCTCAGAATGACGGTCACACAGCATACAAAATGTATCTGGACGTGCCATCAACTATCATTCCCACAACATCTTACGCAATAGGTCATTAGACTGATTGGAACGCCAGAGAAAATATGCTCCAATCCGAACAACAAAAATTGGTCAATATAATCACACTATAAAAGAGGGATTTCATGGAAGCAGCCACAGAAACCGTGCAGGAGAGCGGGGCCCTATCTTTTAAATTCACTGGCAATGGTAAAGAATATTTCGGCATTTGGATCGTCAATCTACTGCTTAGCATCGTCACACTTGGCATCTATTCCGCATGGGCAAAAGTACGGCGGATGCAATATTTTTACCGCAACACATCGCTGGCTGAATCGCATTTTGACTATCACGGCTCGCCTACGATGATTCTAAAAGGTCGGTTGATTGTTGTAGCATTACTTGTGGCATACAACCTCGCGGAGCGATTCAGTCCGCCGCTTGCGATGATTGCTTTTGTTTGTCTCGCCGCGGGAATGCCCTTCCTTCTGATGCGCTCTCTGCGTTTTAAACTTTTCAATAGCAGTTATCGCGGTTTACGCTTTCACTTCAAAGGCTCTCTCGGTGGTGCGTATAAGGTATTTTTGATGTGGCCTATCCTCTCGGCAATTACCCTTTACACTCTCGCGCCTGTATGGCATCAGCGGCTCAAGGATTATCAGCATAACAACAGCGCATATGGAAAAGCGAATTTCTCGTTCAATGTGCCGGTATCAGCGTTCTATAAAATTTATTTAACCGTCGGTGCTGTATTGATAGGGTTAATCGTCGCTATCGGATTTTTATTTGGTGGGGCCATCTTTGAGCAAATCAAATCCACAGCCGGCGGTGGAAATGGTTACATGAACCCAAAAACAATGCTTCTACTGTTTACTTTTCCGCTAATGATCTTTGGTGTAGGTTTGCTGCTGCGCCCCTACTTCGCTGCGCGATTCCAGAATCTGATTTGGAACAATACTCACCTTGGACCACATCGCTTTGTAAGCAATATATCAGCGCGCAAATTACTCCTGATCGAAGTTACCAACATGATCGGTATTATTTTTACACTTGGCCTATTCAAACCTTTCGCTGTAATCAGAACAATGCAATACAAATTGGAAAGTTTGGCGCTGATTCCTCATGGCGATCTCGAGTCTTTCGTGGCCAGCCAAGAAGCACAAGTTAGCGCAACCGGCCAGGAAGCCGCAGATCTGTTTGATATCGATATTGCCTTGTAATCGAATCACTGACAGATGACAGTTCAAGGAAATTATTACGACGGACAAAGCGCCAAGCGTCATCGCGTAGAACTGCGTGTTGAAGAAGACATCGCTTACGTGACGGGAGAAAGCGTGGACCGGTCCGCGCCCCTCGGATCGTTACACGTCTCGGAACAGCTTGGCGCAGCACCTCGGCTAATTACATTTGCCGATGGCGCTTTTTGCGAAATCCAGGATCACGCAGCGCTGAACGCACTGCTCGCACAGACCGGCTATCGGGAGCATATGACTGCGCGTTGGCAACGCGACTGGCGCTGGATTGCCGCCTCTGCAATCGTTTGCATCGTTCTCGGAATCGGCGGCTACTTTTATGGCCTGCCTCTATTTGCGAAGGTTGTTGCCAATACAATTTCCGACGATATGGCTTCACGCATCGGACATGAAGCGTTGGATGGACTTGATGGCGCCTATTTCAAGCCAACGCAATTACCGGAAGCACGTAGACATGAACTCACGGAAAAATTCCGCCGCTTAACGATCTCCAACAGCAAATTCCTCAATGTCGATTTGGAGTTTCGCGCCAGCAAAGTGATGGGCCCTAATGCCTTTGCCCTACCCGGCAACATCATCGTTGTGACAGATGCGCTGGTCAATATCGCGAAGGACGATAACGAGATTATGGGCGTGTTGGCTCACGAGGCCGGCCATCTGGAAAAGAAACATGGATTACGGCTCATGGTTCAAGCCTCGGCAGTGGGAGTGATAACGACCGCGTACATCGGTGATATAAGCAGCATACTCGCGAGTGTTCCGGCAGTGCTTTTGCAAGCGAAATATTCTCGCAACTTCGAGAGCGAAGCGGATCGCTATGGCGCTTTCTTGCTCAGGAAAAATGGTATCTCACCCCATTACCTGGGAGATATTTTGGAACGACTCGGAGAATCTCGAAAACAGAAGTCGAACGCGGTGTTTGATTATCTCGCGTCGCATCCGATGACGGAAGAACGGGTGCGTGAACTGGAGAAGGCTGAAAACGAGAATTGATTGTTATTACTATTCAGAACTTCGCTTTAAATTAAACCCTTCCAAGATATATAGATTTCCACGTGATCATCCTTTTTACCTTTGTAAAATGTAAGCGCCCAACGCACTATTTAACGACCACCTTAAATCCGTTTCACCGCTATTTTTCCTTCCGAACACCTTTGAACGGCTCCCCTTTCGCTTTCTGGTCCATAAAGCGGCCAGTGTCAGTATGCCGTTTCGTCCAAGTCTGATTCAATGGGTTAAACACCTGGGAACGCTCTCGTACCGCACCAACCCGAGCATTGTCACCAACTGGTTTGTTCTTAGCCATGACGCACTCCTTTATATAAACAAATTGTAATAATGAAGCATGATTTAAAATATATCATTAAATCCATTCATTGCCAATTTAATATATTTTTTATATCATTACCAAAGCCTGCCAACCCAATTAATTAAGGAGTGCAAGATGGCACTTACCAAAGAAGAACTCGGACAAAGAATCCGTTCCGCTCGGGAAAGCTGCGGCCTGACGCAAGAACAGCTTGGTGATGTCGTTGAACTATCGCGGATAGCTATTAGCCAAATCGAAGCAGGTAGCCGCTCCGTATCCAGTATTGAGCTGGATCGCATCGCCTATACAGTCGGGCGCGATATCAAAGCTTTTTTCGCTGAAAATTTTGTTGAACAAGATGCGTTGGCTGCCTTGTTCCGTAGCGAAGCACAACTCGCCGAGCAGGCGGAGTTGCTTGATGCCCTGCAAAATAGCCTAGCGCTAGGGCGTGAGATGACTAACCTCGAACGACTACTAGAGATCGATCGAGCGCAATTGCGCACTGCAACTTATGAATTGGCAACCGCGAAGTCACGTTGGGAAGCAATTCAGCAAGGGCAGCGAGTCGCTGCCGACGAACGGCAACGTTTGGGACTAGGTGTCGCACCTGTCGGAGATTTAGTCGATCTGTTCGAAACTCAGGGAGTGCGTACCGGATTAGTCACGCTACCAGACAATATCTCCGGCCTCACCTTGTCGGATAACAAGATCGGTATTTTCGTTGTGATCAACCGTGATCACGCAGCACTTCGCCGCCGTTTTTCGTTAGCGCATGAATATGCGCACGTCCTCGTCGATCGCGATCGGTCCGGCGCCATTAGTCGCGCCGAGAACCGAGCTGATCTGATTGAAGTACGCGCAAACGCCTTTGCCGCCGAATTCATGATGCCAGCTGACGGCGTGGCGCAATTCGTTCAAGCACTTGGCAAAGGTGGCGCAAGTCGTGCGCAAATGGCGGTCTTTGATGAGACCGCCGTTGTGCAGGTGGAACAGCGCGCCACTCCAGGCAGTCAAGATATTCAGCTTTATGATGTAGCTCTGCTCGCGCATCACTTCAGCGTAAGTCGCATCTCGGCGCTGTATCGGCTGAAGAATTTACGCTTCGTGGACGAGCGCGAATTTCAGCATTTGAAAGCACAGGAAGACTCTGGTGCGGGTAAATCAATCGCTAATTTTCTGGCTGCCAATGATCCGGTCGAGGAACAGGAAACGCGTGATGAATTCCGACGCCGTTTCTTAGGCTTAGCATTAGAAGCCAATCGCCGCGAGGAAATAACGGAAAGCAAATTCACTGAGTTAGCTGCAATGGTGGGCATGAGTCGCAAAGAGGTACGACAAGTTCTTGCATCGGCCGGCCTTGAGCAAGCATAGGTGACAGATTGCCTTTACAAGCCGGCACTACGAAAACCGTCGTCATTACTGACACGAACATACTGATTAATTTTATTCATATTGGACAGGTGGCGATGATTGGTGGATTGCCCGCCTACCGATTTCAGCTACCAATGGAGGTATTAGAAGAACTGATCGACCCTGAACAAAAAGCAAATATCGAAGCTGCCATTGCTGCTGGGTCGATTGATTTGTTGAGTGTCGATAATTTAGATGCGCTTGCTCTGTTCGGGGATTTACGTGAGTTGATGGGGCGAGGTGAAGCGGCCTGCTTAGCAGTGGCTGCGACATCTGGGTGCTATTTGGCTTCTGATGAGAAGAAACGGTTTCGTCGAAAAGCGATTGAATTAATCGGTGAGAAGAGAATTCTTCGAACGGAGAATTTGCTGGTGGAGGGGATACGTTGTGGACGCATTACGATTGCGCAAGCTGATGGGTATAAGCAGGTGCTGGCAGAGAATCGTTATGTGTTGCCGTTTGTGAGCTTTGCTGAATATCTTTGATTATTTGAAACGCTTAAATTCGCACTACCGATCACTGTGGCATTTGTAATCGCCTTAGTGACGAATGCAACAGGAACTGGCCGTGGCTACAAAACAATTGCGCGAATACAACATTCGATAAGCAAACGGAGACTTTCATAACAATGATATCGATAGACAACCCTGGATATAAAGATGTTCTCGGGCGCGTCGCCTTTTCCCGACACCTTCTAGACTTAGCCGAACGGGTTGATGTTGAATCCAATAGTGCGACTATCGGCCTTGAAGGTGCATGGGGAACCGGCAAAACACATGTGCTGAAAAGTTTGAAATCGCTTATAGATGAGCGCCAGGAAGATCAGCGCCCCATTTTGATCCAATTTAATCCATGGATGGTCAGTGGAACACATGGCCTGGTAGAAGCGTTTCTCTTGCAGATGGCTGCAGACCTCTCACCCAAAAAAGAAGGAGTCTTCCGTCGATTCAAGGATCGTCTCTCTAACAACGTTTCGCGAACTGCTATTCTCGCTGCCAGCCTCATAGACTATGCAAGCATTTTAGGGACAGTAAAATATTTCGCTCCAGCGGCAAACATGATTCTTCCGGGTAGCGGACATTGCCTGGATATGATTGGAAGCGCTGCTGAATCAACTGCGAAAATATTAACACCGGCGAAAGGAAGGCTTGCACGACTCATGAAGCATCCTAATAAGCTATCGCTGTCCGATAGCCGAGAAAAAATTAAAACATTATTAAATGAGCTGGGCCGACGCGTAATTGTTGTAGTCGACGACCTTGACCGTCTGCCACCAACCGAACTAATGTCGATGCTTCAAGCCATCAAAGTTGTGAGCGACTTCCCCAACATAATTTATATTCTAGCTTACGACCCTGCTATTGCCGCGAAAGCTGTTAATACTGCCCTTAGTATCTCAGATGGCGAGGCATTTCTTGAAAAAATCATCCAGCTTCCGCTACGCCTTCCTGAGGCACCGGCAGGCAAGTTCAACATTTTTGCTATTGATCGATTAAAGTCTAGCGTGAACATCGTAGAAATTTCCGACCAAGCTCAGCAGGATCTCACGGAAGCGTGGCCATACATAGCCGCGCTAATGGTAACGCCCAGGGATGTGGAACGACTACGAACGCGACTGCTTGTCGGCATTCCTGTTATGCAAGATCAAGTAAATATCGCTGACGTTATCCTGCTTGAAGCATTGTCGCTCAAGGCGCCTAAAGTCATGGGTTGGATATCCAATAACATCAGGGTCATTATTTCTATCAACCTTGCTCAGTACGATAATGACTTAGAGTTGCGAGGTAAGATCGGTGATTCGATGGAAGATTTGACTTCAGCAACTGAGGATAAACAAAAGCGTAATGAAAAACGACCTTTTGAATGGGAAGTCTTGTTACAGCCTGACCAACAATTAAAGCTATCTGTCAAAAATGCAATGGCTTACCTATTCGACAAATGCAAACCTCGATGGAGTTCAGCCCCAAAACGATCAAATTTTCGTCGAGTTCAAGAATACAGATTTTGGTATCGATGGTGTTGCTATCACGACCATCATGAGCGCTGGACCGCTCCGGAAATAGATGGGTTTTTGCGGGAACCGAAACGCATACTAGAAGCAGGACTACATCGGGATGCAGACGGTTTTCGCGGATTTTGCCAGCAAACATGTGATATTGGATTGAATAGCTTACAACACGCAGAGTCGATAGCATTTGTTAATGTATATCAGCAAGCGGAAGAAAAATTAGGTACAGATCTTATGATGAACTGGGAATTAGGATTCGGGCCAGTCGACGCATTAGTCCTTACTTTGCGTCTAGACCACCCAGATAACCGAGTTCGAACGCTTGAGTTACTGATCGGACAAGTTTCTATTTGGCTTTCTGGTCGAATAATCTTAAAGGCTTGGAAAGAAATCTTTGCGCCAGAAGAGGAAGTTCACGTAGTACGACATCTTGTGCCAAATAGTGATGATTTAGCACCTATCTTAGAAAAGTGGTACGCCTGCGCGGACGAATCTCTTGCGGCTGCCTCCGAAACAACATTTTCATTTGAGCTCAAGCCATATACGTTATTGACATGGATGAATATCATGAAACGAGATATCGGTCTTATACAGCAGGCTGGCGCGAAATTTATTCAAGGCGATCCAAGTAGATTAGCTGTGTTTTTTGCAGATTTTGCCGATCAAACAAAAGATAGTCCGTTCCCTTCTAAAGTAATATGGAACATTTTACCTGACGCTAAAGAGCTTATGTCTTTAGCCACCCGCTCACCGAGTTTCCTCCAAACGCATTCAAAATTTGTTACCGAACTTCGTCAACGCAATAGCCTGCAATAAACCATGGCACATTGCATCGGATGCTTATTATTTGGCGAGACTTAGGATGGGTGAAGCGGCCAGTGATACCCATCACAACCATTGGCCGATGGGTATCGCTCACGCTCACTCCATCATACGAACTAATGGACCTTGCGAAAAAAATAGACATTGGCATGCTGCATCTGAAAGAGAGTATTGCTAGAAGCGATCTTTCTGTTTATCCAAAGCAGCATTTTCAACGCCCTCTTCATTAAAGTCAGAGGTGCCATCCGCACAGCCACGATTGTTTACACGCAATAGTCCAGACTGCGCTTCTCAACTCAAACGACGAAGTGTGTTTGCCGAGGTATTACTCCCGCGCCCCAAGCGCCTTCTTAATCTTCTGATCAGTGTTGTACTGACTCAGCGCGTAGACCGACCAAATCGCAGCCGGTATCCAGCCAATAATAGTGATTTGCAGAATAAGGCAAACGATGCCGGCGATCGGGCGGCCGATGGTGAAGAACTGTATCCATGGAAGGAATATAGCGAGAATTAGGCGCATTGTTTTTTACCGTGATAGTTTGATTTCGGAATGTTGCTGCTAGCGTTCATCGTTCGTCTTTCTGTTGCATCCATTACCAACACTAAAAGCACATGTGCTATTGCCTATTGCGCTCCCGACTACCCTACAACAAAAACAATGATCATAAGCACTATAGCGGCATACACTGCCGCCAATAAATCATCGAGCATGACGCCGAAGCCACCCTTCACCGTGCGGTCGACATAACCGATCGGGAACGGTTTTCTGATATCGAATAAACGGAACAATCCGAACGCGGTGGCAAACCACAGCATTGTGTGTGGCGCGAAATCTAGCACGAACGCAAAGGCGACAACTTCATCCCAAACAATCGCACCATGATCCGACACGCCTAGATCGCGTCCTGTTTTATCGCAAGCCCAAATGCCAATGACGAACAGCAAGATCAACGCAGCCGTAAACATGATGGGCGGCAGGGAAGACAGCAACCAAAATAACGGAAAACCAAGCAGCGTGCCGACAGTGCCCGGTGCTCTTGGGCTCAAACCGGTGCCGAACCCAAGTGCCAGTAAGTGCGCAGCGTGGGAGAATAAAAACTTGATGTCGGGTTTATTGTTTGAAATGGTCAAAGCCGATGGCCAATATTTCGATAGGTTGATGGTTCGCGTCGAGCACACTTAACCCGCGACCTGGATTAATTTTGCCGATACGACTTAAACGGATGCCCGTGGCTTTAGTGAGCGCTTCGATGGCAGCGCGGTGAATAGCTGGGGCGGTGAAGCAGAGTTCGTAATCGTCTCCACCGGCTAGCACGCAATTCTGCGCTAGCGTTTTTTCCGGGCATGCGTGAATTGCAGCGGAACGCGGTAACGCCTCCAGCCACAATTCCGCGCCTACGCTGGAACGATCGAGAATATGCCCAAGATCGGCAAGCAGGCCATCCGATATATCAATGCAGCTTGCCGCGAGCCCGCGTAGCAATAAGCCTAATTCGATGCGCGGTGTGGGGATGTGTAATCTTGGCAAGCAAATGCTAAGTGATGAATCAGGCAATTTCACACGGTTCTGCAAGTGCGCTAATGCTAATGCGGCGTCGCCTAATTCCCCAGACACCCAAATATCGTCGCTTACTTTTGCTCCGCTACGCATTAGCGCTGCACCGATCGGTACTTCGCCGATAATCTGCATGCAGAAGTTAAGTGGGCCGCGCGTGGTATCGCCGCCGATTAGATCGACGTCGTATTTATCCGCTAAGGAAAAAAAACCGCGTGAGAACGCTTCAATCCACGCTTCGTCCGCTGCCGGTGTAGCTACCGCCAACATACCCCAACGCGGTTTGGCGCCCATTGCCGCCAAATCGGAAAGATTCACTGCCAGCACTTTATGGCCAAGCGCGAATGGATCAGCATCCGGAAAAAAATGCGTGCCCGAAACCAGCATATCGGTGGATAACGCCAGCTCCATTCCAGAATTCGCCTGCACCAGCGCACAATCATCGCCCACGCCCAAACGAGTATGTTTGGTGGGGCGCGTGAAATATTTGCGGATCAGCTCGAATTCGGATGGCATTTAATGATTAAGCAACTACCTACCGCCCGTTTCAACTGAACGGAAAACAGTCGCCAACTTATCCAGAACACCGTTTACATATTTATGTCCTTCGGTGCCGCCGAACGTTTTGGCAAGCTCGACCGCTTCGTTGATCACAACCCGATAAGGCACATCGAGCTGCTGACGCAGCTCAAAGCCAGCGAGCAATAAGATACCGCGCTCAATCGGGCTCAGTTCGCCAATTGGTCGATCAAGGTAAGGCGTCAGCGCCGACTCTAATGCGATTTGCGAAGTAATTACGCCGCGCAGAAGCGTGCGAAAATATTCTAGGTCAATTTTCTCAAAGCCGGGAGTATCGGCAAGATGCTTTTCGATTGCCTCAACAGCCGTAGTCGCAACCAACCATTGATACAAACCCTGAACGGCAAACTCTCTAGCGCGGCGGCGGGAACTGCGTGAATTGGAACGACCTGCTTTGCGGTCTGAGCCAGGTTTAGCGGAGGTCATCAACTGCTTTCATAAAATTTGCCATTTCCACGGCGACACGCGCCGCATCGGCACCTTTTTCCGCAACACGAACCAACGCTTGCTCTTCGTTTTCAGTTGTTAGAATTCCATTGGCAATGGGGATGCCGGATTCCAATTGCACTTCCATCGTCATGCGCGCGGATTCATTGGAAACCACTTCGAAATGATAGGTCTCGCCGCGAATAACGGCACCTAAGGCTATCAGCGCATGGTAGCGGCGGCTTTGCGCCAGCTTCTGCAACGCGACGGGGATTTCCAGTGCGCCTGGAACAGTCGCCAGGGTAATTCGGTCATCGGGTACGCCGCATGCAAGCAGCGCTTTTTTGCATGAATCGAGCAAGCCGCGGCAAATCGGCTCGTTGAAACGGCTCATTACAATGGCAATGTGCAAATTCTTGCCATCAAGGTTGGGTTTAAGTTCAGTCATTATTACTTTCACGAGTTACTTTGTTACATCAATCTAGTGGTCGATCACGGTGGATTTGTTAAGTACTTGTGTAAAAGTCTTCCAGCGGCGTTGCGCCTCCTTGCCGTACTATTATGTACTGTCTGCGTCGGCGCGCCTTGCTGGAAAACTTTTGCACAAGTACTTAGGCACAATTTTTTCCATTGTCATTCTGAGTGCAATAAAGAATCTGCTTTTCTGCGTTATGCACAGTGCTAATTTTGTGCCACTGTAAACAGCAGATTCTTCGCCCTCGCTCAGAATGACAATCACACGTCGTGCAAATTCAACGTGACTGACCACTATTTAATTTAATCACCATCCCTAGGATTCACATACCCAACCACTTCTAATCCAAAGCCGGTCATGCTGGGCATTTTCTTAGGCGTGGCAAGTAGACGCATTTTGCCGACATTCAAATCACGCAAAATCTGCGCGCCGATTCCATAAAGACGCGGGTCCCACTTTACGGCAGGCGGCGTTTGCTTTTGGTCGGGGGCCAACTGTGCGAGCAAATCGGCGCCGCTTTCCGACCGACGCAATAACACGATGACGCCGCATCCGGTGTCAGCAATTCGCCGCATGGCGTCGAAAACACCGAACGAATGTTGATCATGTGTTTCATCGAGAAAATCCATTACCGAAAGCGGCTCATGGACGCGAACCAGCACTTCCGTCTCTGGCAAAATTTCACCTTTTACTAACGCGAGATGCGTTTCGTTGGCGACCTTGTCCAAATAAGCGTGGAGCATGAAGGTTCCATAACGCGTTTCCACCTCTCTTGAGGTGACTCGTTCCACTAGCTTTTCGGTCTCGTTGCGGTAATGAATCAAATCCGCAATGGTGCCGATTTTCAAACCATGTTGGATGGAAAAATCAACGAGATCGGGCAACCGCGCCATTTCGCCATCGTCTTTCAATATTTCACAAATCACGGAAGCTGGCGTCAGCCCGGCAAGTGAGGCTAAATCGCAGCCGGCTTCAGTATGGCCAGCGCGTACCAACACCCCACCGTTTTGCGCCATTAGCGGAAAAATATGGCCTGGCTGAATAATATCTTCCGGCTTGGCGTCTTGGCGCACAGCGGCCAGTACGGTTCGCGCGCGGTCAGCAGCGGATATGCCAGTGGTCACGCCACTAGCGGCTTCAATAGAGAGCGTGAAATTCGTGCCTAAGGGCGAGCGATTACGACTTACCATCAAAGGTAAATTCAATTGGTTGCAGCGAGACTCGGTCAGCGTGAGGCAGATAAGTCCGCGGCCATGCTTGGCCATGAAGTTGATAGTCTCGGCGGTAATAAATTCCGCAGCCATCACTAGATCGCCTTCGTTCTCACGGTCTTCCTCGTCCACCAAAATAACCATTCGCCCAGCCTTCAGCTCGGCAATGATCTCGTCAACGGGGGAAATAGAGCCGAGCGCGCCGCTGGGCGTTTTTTTAAGGTTTTGCATATTTTTTAAGAATTGCCTTTGGCCGTTTTCAGGGCGTCATTGAATGGATGCAACGTAATGACGCCGTTAAAGAAACGCTGATGCTTCCGTAGATCCGCATGAAAAGCGCTCCATTATAGCCGCTCCGCTATACCGATGCCTTCAAGAAGACGAATCTCGCCTTGATTCTCCGGTTTGAGTTCTATAAGATTTGGAAGTCAACCGTAGCGCCCCTGCACTCAGGAGGCTTATCTATCGTGCCTTCGCAGCCCCAGATCCGAATTAGCCTTATCTTACTGTCACTCGCAGTTCTTACTGGTTGTGCGACTACGCCACAAATAGTAGAACCCACGCCAGGCCAAGCTCCACCTCTCGTTCAACCCTCTTCGGTTTCGCCGGAAACACAGATTCCTTTCACGCCAAGCACCCAGCCGGAAATTCCTGCAGTTGATCAATCGCCTGATTTTCTAGTGCCTCCGTTGGCGGAGGAATCGACGCTTCCCGTACCAAAAGAGGATTTATGGTCGCGGATTCGCCGTGGCTTTGCGCTACAGGAAATGGATAGCCCGTTAATTAAGGAGCATGAGGGCTGGTATTCACGGCGTCCGGATTACGTAACGCGGATGATGAACCGCAGCCAGCGCTACCTGTTCCATATTGTGGAAGAAGTTGAACGGCGTGGGCTGCCGAGCGAAATTGCATTACTGCCGATGACTGAGAGCGCCTTCAATCCGAAGGCGTATTCCAGCGGCCATGCGTCGGGCATTTGGCAATTCATTCCTTCCACCGGCAAGGATTTCGGCCTTAACCAGAATTGGTGGTACGACGGGCGCCGCAATGTGCTCTCCGCAACCAAGGCTGCTCTGGATTATTTGCAACGGTTATACAGCATGTTTGGTTCGTGGGAACTGGCGTTGGCTGCTTACAATGCGGGAGAAGGTACGGTTGCCCGGGCCATTGCCAGTAATCGCGCCAAAGGTTTGCCCACCGATTATCTAAGCCTCCGCTTGCCGTCGGAAACCCGCAACTATGTGCCCAAGCTTTTGGCGATCAAACATATCGTTGCCAATCCTGATGCGTTTGGGCTCACGCTATCCGATCTGCCCGACAAACCATTCTTCACGCCGGTAGCGATCAGTAAACATATCGATTTGGCGCTGGCTGCCCTCTTCGCCAATATGACGCTGGAGGAATTTAAAGCACTGAATCCCGCCTATAACACCCCAGTAATTACGCATAACGACAGCAAGACATTGCTACTACCGACGACTAAAGTGGCTGTCTTCAACGCCAATATGAAGCGGTACAGCGACCGGCAGTTGCATTCGTGGCAAGCGTATCAGGCAAAACGCGGTGAAAAAGTCATTAAGATTGCCGCAGCTTTTGGTATGACTCCCGCACAGCTGCGCCACCTCAACCATATTCAGGAAAAGAAGGGCAAGCTGAAATCTGCACAATTGTTGCTAGTGCCAATCAAGATGATCAAACCACTACCAACTAATGCGCAAATCGCAGCAACCACGGTACAGCTGACTCCAGCGGTAGAGCCTAAAGCCAGTGATGTCAAAATGAGTGCTGCTGTTCAAATTCCCGCTATGGAAGAAAAGGGGCAATCGGATAGCATCGCCCAAGCTATAGCGGAAAGAAATGCTGTCGCCACTCAAGTAGAACCAGTGACCGTAACACGTCGGCAAACGGCTTCGACACGCAAAAATGCTCGCACCGCTAAATCGCCGCCTGCAGCTAGAAATACTTATTACATCGTAAAACGTGGCGATACCCTTTCTGGCATCGCACAGGCTTTCCGTGTTGGCGTTAGTGATTTGCTTAAATGGAATCGCTTGCGGAGTAAATCGCGGTTACAACCGGGTGCAAAAATAAAAGTAGTTGGTTCTATTCACTGAGAGACGTCTCCGACTGCAAACCCTTCGGCACGGACGCCAATAATTTCTGCGTATAAGGCTGTTTCGGATTGAGATAAATTTCATCCGAATTTGCGGCTTCCACCACTCGCCCTTCGTGCATCACCATCACTTGGTCGGATATGTATTTCACCACTGAGAGATCGTGCGAGATGAAGATATAGCTCATCTTGTATTCGTCCTGCAGATCCTGCAGAAGATTAAGCACTTGCGCTTGCACCGACACATCGAGCGCGGAGACGGATTCATCGCATATCAGCACTTCCGGCTTCATCGTCAGGCACCGGGCAATGGCGATCCGTTGGCGCTGACCACCGGAAAATTCATGCGGATATTTATGTATTGCCGATGCTTGCAAGCCGACTTTATCGAGCAACTCAACAGCCATGTTGATACGCTCGGCAGTGTTTTTGCCAATACTGTGAATTTCCATCGGCTCGGTGAGAATGTGGCCCACCGTAAAACGCGGATTAAGCGATGCGTAGGGATTTTGGAAGATAATTTGGATTCGCCGCTTATAAAGCATAAATTCCTTCGGCGATAAAGAGAGCAAATCCTTACCATCGAATAATACCGCGCCGCTGGTTGCTGAATGCAATCGCATAAGCGTTAATCCGACTGTCGTTTTGCCGGACCCGGACTCACCAACGACACCCAATGTTTTTCCTTTAGCGAGCTTGAACGAAACATCTTTCACCGCAGGAATTGCCCGCTTGCCGAACAGTCCTTCGCGCGCGTAGAAAGTCTTGCCGAGACCTTTCGCTTCGAGAATGATTTCGTCATCCGGTTTCAAACCGCGTGGTCGCTCTGCTATAACTTTCGATACGGTGCCATTCATGAAATCTTCAATCACTGGTAAGCGCATAGGCCGACGATCCAAACGCGGCCGACAGGAAAGCAGGGCTTTGGTATAGGCGTCCTGCGGCGCGTTAAAAATTTTCTCTACCGTACCCTGTTCACGAATTTCACCACTACGCATAACGACGACGTAGTCAGCAATCTCCCCCACGACACCAAGATCATGCGTAATGAATAGCACCGACATCTGATGCTTTTTTTGTAAGTCCGCAAGCAATTCGAGAATTTGCTTTTGAATCGTCACGTCCAACGCAGTTGTTGGCTCATCAGCAATAAGCAGTTTCGGCTCACAGGCGATTGCCATCGCAATCATCACCCGCTGCTGCTGGCCACCAGAAAGCTCATGCGGATAGGCATTGATGCGTAATTCAGCATCGGGAATACCAACTTCGATTAGTAATTCTATTGCCCGCTTTTTCGCCGCTGCGCCGTTCAGACCCATGTGCAAACGCAAGGTTTCGATAATCTGATCGCCGACATTAAAAACTGGATTCAGCGATGTCATCGGCTCTTGGAAAATAACCGAAATCTCTTTGCCACGCACGCTACGCAACTGATCCTTAGATTCCTTGAGAAGATTTCGCCCCTGATAAAGCACAGCGCTTTCGGAAGAAACAATTGCCACTTCTTCCGGCAGCAAGCCGAGCATAGCCATTGCAGAAACTGACTTTCCGCTGCCTGATTCACCAACGAGCGCTACAGTGCTATTAACCGGAATTTTGAAGCTGATGCCCTTCACTGCCTCGAAGGTTGTGTGCTTATCAATTCGAAAACTGACATGGAGATTTTTTATATCGAGCAGGGTACCGCTCTGATTTTTTTGAATAGCGGCGGAGTTCATTCGCGATCTCTCATTTCAATTTTGGATCAAGCGCATCGCGTAACGCGTCGGTAAACATACTGAACGCTGTCACCAATAACGCCATACTCGCACCCGCTGCAACCAATTGCCACCACTTACCGATTACCAATTCGTTCTGCGCTTCAGCCAGCATGGTGCCCCAGGAAACACTCTCTATCGGCACACCAAACCCCAAGAAGGAAAGAATCACTTCTGCCTTGATAAATCCCACCACATGCTGAGAGAGTTGCACCAGCACAACGTGGCTCACATTCGGCAAGATATGAACAAACATACGACGCTGATCGCTGGCGCCAATCGCTTCCGCAGCACGCACATATTCACGAGAGCGATGTTTCATATATTCGGCGCGGACAAGGCGATAGATACCTGTCCAACCCGTTAGCGAGAGAATCAAAATCACCATCGGCATTCCGCGAAACTGCGCCAAGAACGGCGAACTGCCGAACACCGCCGCGAATGCCAATATCAACAAGATATAGGGAATCGATGTAAAGACGTTGTAAAACCATTCGAAGAAATCGCCAACCCATTTACCAAAATAGCCGGCCACCGCGCCAAACAACGTGCCCAGAAATACCGCGATAAACGCCGATACCAAGCCCACAACAATGGACGATTGCGCGCCTTTGATGGTTTTCTTGACGATGTCCCTGCCCCACTTGTCACCGCCGAAAGGCAGCGCCTCTGCTTGCTGCGGTTCGCTGACTTTAATTTCTTTGGTACGCTTTTCCCATTCACCATACCAAGGCGCTAGCGGATCGACATCCGATAAATCTGCCGGCGGTATATCCGTTTTTTCCGTTGTGGCTTTATGCTTCTTCGCTTCTAAATTTTCTTGCCCAGCAAGAAAACTCGGATTGGCATAGGAGACACCAACTTCTTTGTTCCAATCAGCGGCAATCAATCCGGTGGCAGAAGCAATCATTAACAATAGAAAAAACGCCACGATAATTGCAGACACTACACCGACGCGATCTTTCAGTAACCGCCGACCGGCTAGCCGCCATAAACCTGGCGAAGATTCCGCTACGGATGACAGCCCGCTAAGAACAGCATTCATCGATTTTCCTTAATAGAACTTAGGACTTACGCAAAATCGTCCCGGCAAGGCGCGACGACGGAGGCAGTACAATTAGTACGGCAAGGAGGAGCAACGCCGCCGGGGCGGTTTTGCGTAAGTCCTACTTAAATTCAACACGCGGGTCTACCCACTTATAAAGCAGGTCCACACCCAAATTAATAAACATGGTGAACACAGCGAGGTACACCGTGATTGCCTTGATGACCGGGAAATCGCTACGCTCCACAGCGGTAATTACTTCACGCCCAAGACCGGGAATGGAAAAAAATTTCTCCAATAAAAAAGAACCGATCATCAGCCCAGGCAACGCAATCGCGATATCGGTGAGAATCGGGATCATTGCGTTACGCAATACGTGCTTCAACATCACGACCTTTTCCGGCAAACCTTTTGCGCGAGCCGTGCGTACGTAATCCTGATTTATTTCGTCGAGAAAAAAAGTGCGGTAAAGCCGCAATGTCGGCGCAACGCTGACAAACAACGCTAGCAAAACAGGCAACGGTGCATAGGTAATGAGATTTTTCCAAAAACTATCAGACCATCCTTGCACTGGAAACCAGCCCAACACGAAACCAAAGATGTATTGCCCGGCAATGATATAAACGAGGAAACTAATCGACATCGCCACGGTGCAAGTAATCATGATGGTGCGGTCGGTAAAAGTTCCTCTGACGTAAGCCACGCCAAGCGCAAACACGACACCTAAAATCGTCGATAACACCAGCACCGGAACCATTATCGTCAACGATGGGCCGATGCGGGTCAGAAAGATATGCGACACCTCTTCATTGGTGCTCCAGCTTCGCCCAAAATCAAAAGTGACAATCTGTTTTACGAAGATGAGCAGTTGTTGCCAATAGGGAAGATCGACACCAAGCTGTTTGCGAATATTGTTGATTTGCTCTGGATTGGAAATCTTACCTGCCAACACTTGCGCAGGATCACCGCCCACCCAATTAAACAGAAAGAAGAGCAGCAGCACGACACCGGCAAGAGTCGGAATCATCTGCCAAAGTCGTCGTATTAGATAAGCAGCCATATAAGGGGTCTCTATCGCGTCCCAGTAATTTCAGCAAAAAACGCCTTGCTGTTTGGTTCTCGGCCAAGAAATCGCCGCACCAAATCTTTCGCCGGCGCTTGTCCACCCTGAGATAAAACCGTATCTCGAAAGCGACGGCCAACTGTAGGGTTCATTAAATTGTTGCCGTAAGCGGAAAGCATGTCGAGGGCAACAACCTCCGACCACATGTAGCCATAATAGCCGGCGCCGTAGCCGCTATTGATGATGTGAGTGAAATTAGCGGGGAACATTGTTCCCTCGACGTAACCCAATGGCTCCTCCATTTCCATCCTTTTCCATACGCCCAGCGCATCGCCTGGATGCTCACTGGTCATAGCCATGTCATAGGCTGCGTAGAGATGTTGGCGCCCGTAGCGGAGTCCAGAATCGAAACGGCGCGCTTCGTCGAGACGTTTGATTAGATCCGTCTCTAACACCGGACAGGTAGCGCATACCTTTTTGAATAATCCAAGCGCTTCGGGTCGACGAGCCCACTCTTCAAACATTTGCGAAGGCGCCTCAACAAAGTCCCACTCCGGCCATTGATGCGCGCTGTAATCCACAACCGATAATACGTTGTTCAACACATGACCGAATTCATGCAATAAGGTCTCTAGCTCATTATGATTGAGCCCATCCTTGTTCACGTTAGCCACTAGCACGCTAACTGGTGAACGATGTGCAATACGGCTAGCGCTGTACACACCGAAGGCGGCAGCGTGCTTGTATTTTCCGTCTCGAGGATAAAGGTCAAGATAAAATCCAGATATGGGCTTATTCGTTTTCTCATCGATCACGTCGTAATACACAACGTCTTTACTCCACACCGGCACATCGATCCGCTTGAATCCAATGCCGTAGAGCCGGCTGCTTACATACATGATGTAATTAATCGCCGCTGGCATCGGAAAATATTTACGCAGCTCTTCTTGATCGATATGAAAACGTTCCTTGCGAACTTTCTCCTCGAAGTAACGCACGTCCCAGCGATTAAGGGTTACCTCTTCCGAAGTCTTGCCGACGAAACCGGCCTTCTCTTCCCAAAGTACCGCAACTTCTTTCGACTCTACTTCATGAATAGTTTTTTTAACATTATTGAGAAACGCAATGACGTTGGCCGGATTCTCCGCCATTCGCCGCCGCAGCGCGTATTCGGCATAGGATCGCAAACCAAATAGCTTCGCCATCTCCAAGCGAAGCTGCATGATGTCGTTCATTAACTTGAGGTTTTCTTCGCCACCACGGTTTACAAAAGCCACGTAATAACGCTTCCGCGCTTGGCCATCGCTAGCAAGCGTGATGAATGGCTCGTACTCGGGATAATCGAAGCTCAATAAATAGTTGCCCTTTTCGTCGCGCTTGGCTTTATCTAGATAGGATTGTGGCAACCCCTTCATTTCGTCGGGGGTAAAGGCAACTTTGGTGCGATCTTCGCGCACATTTTTTTCAAACTCTTGCCGCAATGCTTCAAGACGATCCAGAATTTCCTTCACGCGGACGCGCTTATCTTCCGACAACGCGACGCCGGCATCTTCAAAATTTTCCAGCAAATCTTTTTTGAATTTCTTCTGCGAAGGCGTAACTACTTTCACCGCGTTGATACGCGCATACAGCTTTTTGTTCTGATTAAGCTGTGTGTTGAATGCACTGACTTTCAGATTGCACTCATCGCCCGCCGCGCGTATTTTTTCGTCGGAATTCATATTGGCATGCACATCAGCAGCACCATTTACGTCTTCCATGCGAATCTGCATGCGGTTCCATGCGTTAAGCGTGTTGGAGACGGTGACTTTCGTTAACGGAACAGTTTCGAGCTTTGCTACGTCCAACTTGGCCTGCTCCAGTGCACCGGCACAAGCGGTTTTCAAATCCGCTTCGCTATAGAGCGGAACCAACGTCCGCGCATTTGCTTGTACGGCAATAAATAACGCAGTGACTGCAATGAATGCTTTTCGGGTCATGTATGTATCCAGTTATGGCTTGAATGAGTAAAGTTCTTTCGAAACCTACTCCGCTGGTGCGATCCGTCGATAAAGGATTCTAGTTTTATTGTCTGGCTTTTTGCTGCGCATCCAAATCAATATCGATGTATTTCCATACCCCACTGGTAATAGGATGCGTCTTTAGGCCTTTAACCCAACTGTGACGCAGACTAGTTCCAATCCGATGCATGCCGAGTCGCCATGGCGCATACACCAGCACAAGCTTGGTCATTTCTTCATACAACTTGGTACGTTCGGGAGAATCGGGCAGCTTCTTCGCTTTTTCATAGAGCCGGTCGAATTCGGGTAATTGAAATCTCGCCTCATTAGATTGCCCGGTGTTAGGGCCGTATAGCAATTGCAGAAAATTATCGGCATCCGGGTAATCAGCGCCCCAGGACAAATAATTACCTACTTGTATCTTGCCAAGCCGGCCCTGCTTTATTAAATCGGGCCAACGTTCTTTTTTGAATGTCGTGCGAACACCAATTGCCTGCAACGATTTGCGCCATAGCTCATCGGATTCACGTTGCGCCGAACCGGGCGGCGAGGCAATTTCAAGCGAGAGCGGTTTGCCATCCGGCATCTCGCGCCAACCGTCACCATCCCGATCAACGTAGCCGAACATATCTAATAGCGCTTTGGCTTTCGCGGGATTGTATTCACCCGTAGTCGTGCGAAATTTAGGGTTATAGCCAGCAGCACCAGGGGGAATAGGACTTTGTGCTTGTATCGCTTGGCGTTTACGTAAAATTTGGATTTCTTGCTCGCTGTTATAAGCCAGATTTAATGCGCGGCGTAGCGCCACTTTCTCCGGTTTGTAACCGCCGATAACCGGATCTTCCATGTTGTAGTAAGTGTAAGTGAGATCGAGTTCCGCCATACGCGCCATTTGAATACCCTGCTCCGCAAGATTAGGCGCTAGCTCTCCACCCGGCGTTATGGTATTCACAAACTCATTGGGCAGACCGCCGAGAATATCGTGTTCTTTGTTTAGAAAGGCGAGCAAGTATGGTTGTTGCTCTTCGATAATGCTTACTTCTACCCGGCCGATCAGCGGTAATTTCTTTCCACGTAATCTTGCGATGATCGCAGCGTCTGCGGGTGTGTCTTCGCCGCCGCCACTGAAATAATCCTCACGATAATCGGGGTTCGCTTCGACGACAATTTTGCTGGAGCGTCGCCACTCTTTAAGAATAAATGGTCCAGTGCCGACGGGGTGAGCGGCAATGTCATCACCATAGTGCTCCACTACTTCACGAGCCATTGCTGAGGTAGCCGGCATGGCGAGAATATAAAGCAGGTTGTAGTCAGGCTCTTTAAGCCGGATACGTAGCGTGTAACGGTCTAATACCGTTAAGCCGGGGACAAGTGCGTCGTAATCGTATTTACCAGTTTTTTTCGCCTGCGCTGTAACCTCATCCGCGCCAATGATTTTCCCTTCGACCAGAAATTGCCATGGTGAGTGCAGCTTGGGATCGAACAATCGGCGCAAGCTATAAGCGTAGTCCTGCGCGGTCAATTCACGCTTTACGCCTTTGAACGCGGGATCAGTAGCAAAATAAATTCCCGGCTTCACGCGGCAAATATAGGTCGCCCCGCTATCCGAGACTTCCGGCATCGACGCCAGCGTATTTGGCACTAGTTTTGCCGGACGGGCCAGATAGTCATAGGCCAACATCGGCTCAAGAATATTGTCGATGATGACGTTGGAATAGCGATCGGCGACCGCAACGGGATCGAAGCCTGTTTCTGCCGCGCCGAACGCGTAGCGAAGAACCTTTTGCGGGTCAGCAGCCGGCACGTCAAATGACGAAGCGAATGTGAAGACAATAATGGAGAAGAACGCCGCGAGCGATCGGCGCACGTTAACGCTGCTCATGAGGGGCATATATTTCATCGAAGATTTCTGCAATCTTAACCCATCCTTGATCCGCATCGTAATACCCAACACGATTACGGTAGAATCACGTTTTTTCCGCCCTAAAATTTAGAACATGTTTTAAAAGGCTTTGCACAAGCCAAGATTGGAGCGAGAAGCGCAGTCGTACATTTAGTACTTCGAGCATCGCAGCTTCAAGATTGGCTTGTGCAAAGCCTTTTAAAATATGTTCTTAACGGAGTAAAGAAACATGGGACTACTTACTGGCAAAAAAATTCTCGTTACCGGATTGTTATCCAATCGATCCATTGCTTATGGCATTGCCAAGGCGATGCACCGAGAAGGCGCTGAGTTGGCATTTACCTATGCCGGCGAAAATTTGAAGGAACGGGTCGAGAAGTTGGCTCCTGAGTTTGCAACAAACATCATACTACCCTGCGATGTCAGTAAGGACGAGGAAATCGAAGGCGTGTTCACAAGCCTGAAATCAAAATGGGATGGTCTTGATGGCATCGTTCATTCCATCGCCTTCGCACCACGCGAAGCCCTCGCGGGTGAATTTCTAGATGGCTTAACTCGCGAAAGCTTTCATACGGCGCATGACATCAGTTCTTACAGCTTCGCTGCTCTGGCAAAGGCCGGACTGCCTATGATGGAAGGACGCAAGGCGGCGTTACTGACATTAACCTATCTAGGTGCTGTTCGCACGATGCCAAGTTATAACGTGATGGGATTGGCGAAGGCGAGTCTCGAAGCCAACGTGCGTTACCTTGCGCTAAATCTTGGCAAAAAAGGTATTCGTGTAAACGGTATTTCCGCTGGTCCGATTAAAACATTAGCAGCAGCAGGCATCGGCGGATTCAGCAAAATTCTTAATTTCGTCGAGAAATATTCGCCTTTACAACGCAACGTAACCATTGATGAAGTGGGCAATGCTGCGGCGTTCTTGTGCAGTGACCTTGCAAGCGGTATCACTGGCGAGATTACCTATGTAGACGGTGGATTCAATACGACTGCGGGGGGTATAGAAGAATAATAAAGCTGGTGCTTTTTTTCTGCTATGTTGTCACGAAATAATTATATGACGGCAAGAGAGCGTAGGAACGAGCATGGCCCGTTCCTACGTGTTATGCCTAAGTGTAAATTACTGTTCTTTCTTTTCTAAAACATCCTTCCGAACTTTCACCTTAGCGCCCTCACGCAAGCTAGCTACCAAGGCACCAAACTCACTTTGGGCTTTCAACATCTTAAGGCGATCAGTATATAAACGCTTCTTCGCTTCGTCCGTCGGCGTACCGTCGGTGACTTTGCTTATGCGAACAATACTGTAACCACCTTGGGGATTTTCAACGCCAACATAAGCCGGTAACGTTTTAACCGGGGCTTTGAATGCCGCTTCAAGCGCGGCTGGCACCATCGCTCCCGGTTGTTGACGACTTACCTGCTGAGGGCCCTGCCAAGCGATACTAGCCGGGACCGTTCCTTTAATGATTTGTTCGAGTTGCTCCTTACCTTGTTTCATAGCGAGCTTGTTAGCTTCTTCTGCAGTCAACTTGGCAGTGATCTCGCTACTAACTTCCGCTAACGGGCGAAGGGCCGAGGCCTTGAATTCGAGAAGTCGCGCGGACACCAGCGTATTCGGCGCTATTTCGACTGCCTCTGTATTGCGCTTGTTCTTCAATACTTCTTCGCCAAATGCTGACTGCAAAAATTTTTCATTGTTCAACGCCGGCGTAGGGCCACCCTTTCGCGTCATCCACTGGCTTTGATTTATAGAGAGCTTATATGCATCAGCCGCGGGTTTAAGGCTGCTCGACTGCTCGTAAACCATATTGCTAAACGGCTCGGCTATTTCAGCAAATTTCTTCAGCGCCTTCTGCTTTTTCAGCTCCGTCGTAATCTCGGTACGAACCTCATCCAGTGACTTACCCTTGCCTGGCTTTAGGTCAACGAGCTTGATGATGTGATAGCCAAATTCCGATTGCACAGGACCGCGTATTTCACCCTTGCTCATTTGGAAAGCCGCATCCTCAAACGGCTTCACCATCATCCCTTTAGAGAAAAACCCGAGGTCGCCTCCCTTGGCTGCGGACCCGGCATCTTCAGAATATTTTTCCGCCAATGCAGGAAATTTACTAGGATCAGCTTTCGCTTGCCTCAGCACATCCTCTGCTTTCACCAGCGCGGTTTTTTTGTCTGCTTCAGTGGCATCGCTAGCTGCTTTAATGAGGACATGGCTCGCCTGACGCTCTTCTGCCTGCATGTATTGAGCTGTGTGCTCGTCATAATATTTTTTGATTTCTTCTTCCGACACCGTGACTTGAGAAGCCAGCTCATCAACGGAAAGCACAACGTACTCCAACTTCACTTGGTCCGGCGTGGTGAATTCCTGCTTATGAGAATCGTAATAACTCTTGATTGCGGCCTCGCTGATTTTTACTCGACTCACGAACTGTTCCGGCGAATAACTCACCGCGCTCACTTCCCGCGTCTGCTCGGAGGCACGTATTAGCGCATCAACGCTTGTATGAGAAATGATCGTCGTGTTCGTCACCCCTTGCTGATACGCTTGCAGTATCAGATCTTGGCGCAGGCGTGTTTCAAATCCTGTGGGGGTCATACCTTGCTGTCCAAGCAACCCTTGATAACGGGTTTTGGAAAACTTGCCGTCCTCCTGAAAAGCAGGAATGGCTGCAATGCGCTCCGCAAGTTGCTTGTCGCTAATCGCAGCGCCTACTCGCACCGCATCCGAAAGCAAAACACGCTGATTGATCAAACCATCCAACACCGATTGACGAAACTCGGGATTATTGACAAGGCTGGCATCCACATTTCCGTTATATCGAGCACGTAACTGATCGAGATTTTCTTTAACGGCTTGGTTGAATTCGCGAGCAGTGATCTTCTGACCATTAACTGTCGCCACATTGTCAGCGGCATCTCCATCTCGTACGTAGGAGTCCACTCCCCATAAGGCGAAGGGTACGGTAATCAAAGCGAGAATCACTTTGGCAAATTTGGTTTGTGCACCTTGACGAAAATAGTCAAGCATAAATGTATCCTAGGATGTATACCTTGCTTGGAGAGGGCGCATTCTATCAGGTCGCCGGGATAGGTTCCAAGACTGAAAAAATTGTTAGGGACTATAAGATTTATTGCACAGAGAAATTCCAGGCACCGATGCGCAATGTTCTATTCGTACATCTCCGCTCATTGCTTTAAATTTTCGACCCGCTCGCTACAAAATTTTGAACAAACTCCTCGGGCAACTCGCCTTAGCATGTGCCAAAATTACTGCTAGATTTCTTATACATTGATTGGAGAAATCCATGAAAGACAAAATCGTTGCCATTCTCGAAAATCGCGCCGGCGAACAAATGGCGGATTTAGTCAGGAAATATGGCGGCACACCATTTCTAGCGCCGGCGCTGGCAGAAATTCCCGACCTCGACCCTGAACATATCAGTGAATTGCTTAACGCCTGGGACTCCAGCCAACCCGATGTATTCATTTTCCAAACAGGCGTAGGTGCCAAGGCGTTGTTTGCAACAACGGATTCGTTAAAGCTTACAGACAAATTATTACATCACCTTGATGAGGCGCTTGTCGTCGCGCGCGGCCCTAAACCTACGGGCGTGTTGCGGTCGCGCAAGGTACGCATCGATTTGGCTGCTGAAGAGCCCTACACCACCACAGAAGTGCTTGCAAAAATTGATACAGCGTTACCGGGAAAACAGGTGATTGTCCAACGGTACGGCGAAACGAACACAGAATTACAGAAAGCACTCGAAGACAGAGGAGCAAAAGTCACCGAGATTGCGACTTATCGCTGGAGCCTACCTGAAAATATCGAGCCGTTGATCATATTAATAAATGCGCTTGACCGCAACGAAATCAATATCGTGGCCTTTACCAGCGCCTCACAAGCAAACAATCTCTTTGCAGTCGCACAGCAAATAGAAAAACAAGAACCGCTAAGAGTTTCTCTGAGCCGCACATTGGTTGCCTCGATTGGCCCTGTCTGCACAACCGCACTAAAAAGATTAGGCGTTACACCGAACATCGAAGCTAGCCCACCGAAGCTTGGCCCGTTTATATATGCAATTAATGAAATTTTGTCGAAATCATGAGGTGCGTTTTTTGTTAGAGCGTCTAACAAAATGACGACCTCAAGATCAAGCAGAAAAAGAAATAGCCTCGTAACGAGGCTATTTCTTTTTCACTAAATTGATGGCGGAGTGGACGGGACTCGAACCCGCGACCCCCGGCGTGACAGGCCGGTATTCTAACCAACTGAACTACCACTCCAATACTACATTGCTACTTACTAAAAACTTAACTCACTTACTCTTTACTGCTGTCGTTATTTTATAAACACGATAACGACAAAATTTTATTACTGGTGGGTACTGAGGGGCTCGAACCCCCGACATTCGCCTTGTAAGGGCGACGCTCTACCAGCTGAGCTAAGTACCCAAGATAGCCAGCTAGTTTACAGTATCTTTGAGAGCTTTACCAGCCCTGAACTTCGGAACTTTAGCAGATTTAATTTTAATTGCTTGACCAGTCCGAGGATTACGGCCACTTCGCGCAGCGCGCTTGCTTACATAAAAAGTACCGAACCCAACAAGAGTAACCATTCCACCTTTTTTAAGTGAGGTCCTAATTGCGGCGATGGTGCCATCAAGTGCACGGCCAGCTGCGGCTTTCGAAATGTCCGCAGACTTTGCGATAGCATCAATCAACTCGGATTTGTTCACGTTGAAATCCCCTTTTTCAATATGTTTACAGGCGCCTCAAGGCAAGCCCGTCTTTATAACAATGCGAGATAGTACGGTCAAGCTATTAGTGGCGTCTCACTGCGACAAAAAAAGCGCAGACCCAAAGGCCTGCGCTTTTTTAGCAGAAAACTACGTTAATGTTTAATCACCGTCGACGCATCGCCATCGGCTTTAGGAGGAAGTGCAGGCACATCAACTGCTTCAGGTAACGGGGTGGGAGCGCGTTCTAATGCCAATTCCAATACTTGATCAATCCAACGAACTGGATGGATTTCAAGATTGTTCTTGATGTTATCCGGCATTTCCACCATGTCTTTCTTGTTCTCCTCCGGAATCAATACCGTTTTGATACCGCCACGATGCGCAGCAAGAAGTTTTTCCTTCAAGCCGCCAATCGGTAACACCTCCCCGCGCAACGTAATTTCCCCAGTCATCGCCACATCGGCACGAACCGGAATACCCGTCAGTGTAGAAACGACTGCCGTGCAAATTGCAATACCCGCACTCGGTCCATCCTTCGGTGTTGCGCCTTCCGGCAGGTGAATATGAATATCGGACTTTTGGTGAAAATCTTCAGCAATACCCAATCCTTTAGCGCGACTGCGTACAACCGATATTGCCGCCTGAATCGATTCCTGCATGACTTCGCCAAGCTTACCGGTAGTAAGGGTTTTACCTGCGCCAGGCAATCTGACCGCCTCTACAGTCAAAAGCTCACCACCGACTTCGGTCCATGCAAGGCCGGTTACTTGGCCTACTTGATTTATCTTTTCCGCCATGCCATATGTATAACGATGCACGCCTAAGAATTTATCTAAATTCCGGGCGGTAATACTAATACGCCCATCCTTTTTCTTAGTCAGTAGTGTCTTTACCGTCTTACGGCAGAGCTTAGCGATTTCCCGGTCAAGACTACGCACGCCAGCTTCGCGAGTGTAGTAACGCACAATATCCCGCAATGCGCTTTCGGCGACGTGGAGCTCATCAACCTTCAAGCCATTCGCCTTGACCTGTTTAGGCAACAAATATCGAGTAGCAATATTAATCTTCTCGTCCTCCGTGTAACCGGAGAGACGAATAACCTCCATCCGATCGAGCAACGGCGCAGGAATGTTCATCGTATTTGCAGTCGCAACAAACATAACGTCGGACAGATCGTATTCGACCTCAACATAGTGATCGACAAACGTATGGTTCTGCTCTGGATCAAGCACTTCAAGCAATGCGGATGAGGGATCGCCGCGGAAATCCTGACCCATCTTGTCGACTTCGTCGAGCAAGAACAACGGATTTTTTGCACCGACTTTACTCATATTTTGCAAAATCTTGCCAGGCATAGAACCGATATAAGTTCGCCGATGTCCGCGTACTTCAGCTTCATCACGAACACCGCCGAGCGCCATGCGAATAAATTTCCGATTGGTCGCTTTGGCAATGGACTGACCAAGCGAAGTCTTACCAACCCCGGGGGGGCCAACCAAACATAGGATCGGCGCTTTTACCTTATCCACGCGACTCTGCACAGCCAAATATTCGACAATACGTTCCTTGACCTTATCCAACCCATAGTGATCTTGGTCGAGTATTTTCTCGGACGCTTTAATATCGGTCGATACCTTGGTTTTCTTTTTCCACGGCAATCCGATTAATACATCAATATAGTTGCGCACGACTGTCGCTTCCGCTGACATGGGCGACATCATGCGCAGCTTCTTAAGCTCCGCGTCAGCTTTAGCACGCGCCTCTTTAGGCATGTGCGCAGCCTTGATCTTTTTTTCCAGCTCTTCGAGATCAGCACCGTCTTCAGCGTCGCCCAACTCCTTCTGAATCGCCTTTACTTGCTCGTTCAGATAGTACTCGCGCTGGCTCTTTTCCATCTGACGCTTAACACGACCACGAATACGTTTCTCTACTTGGAGAATATCGATTTCCGTTTCCAACAAAGCAAGCAACTTCTCGAGACGCGCTTTAATTTCTACAGTCTCAAGAATTTCCTGCTTTTGCTCCAACTTCAAAGGCAGGTGAGCCGCAATCGTGTCAGCCAGCCGTCCTGCCTCATCAATACCGGACAGAGAAGTCAGCACTTCGGGGGGAATTTTTTTGTTGAGTTTGACGTACTGCTCAAACTGGCTCATCAGCGTGCGCCGCATGGCCTCTATCTCATGATTCTCAGCGTCATCCCCTGCCAGAGGAACTACTTGGGCAGTAAAATAACTGCGATCATCAAGAATCTGTTCAATTGTGCCTCGGCGAGTACCCTCAACCAACACCTTCACGGTGCCATCAGGCAACTTCAGCATTTGCAAGATACTAGCGATACTCCCGAGAGAGTACATATCCTCGGGTCCCGGTTCATCCTTAGCCGCTGATTTTTGCGCAACCAGCATAATACTTTTGCCGCTTTCCATGGCCGATTCCAATGCCTTAATCGACTTTTGCCGACCGACAAAAAGCGGAATCACCATATGTGGAAATACGACAACGTCACGAAGTGGCAAAAGCGGGAGAATTACGGGATCGGTATCCAAGGGATCATTAATAGTCATGGACTTATCCTGGTTGGCCTGAAATATTAAGACGCTAGTTAAAAATGAGTATGCTCAATTTTTAACCAGACAGCCTTCTAACGTCATCTGGGGCTCAAAAAGCAAAAATCAAGCCCGCTCCGCCGATTGACCGCACCTCTATGGTGCGGATAGTTTTAATTAGACGCCAGCAACTTTTTGCTGATCGGTATACATCAGGATAGGTTTACCCTCGCCGTTGATTGTAGCCTCATCAATTACGACTTTGGAGACATTTTGCAACGAGGGCAGTTCAAACATGATATCGAGAAGCGCGTGTTCGATGATCGACCGCAAACCACGCGCTCCGGTTTTGCGAGCAAGTGCCTTCTTAGCAATTGCGCTAAGCGCAGAATCGCGGAACTCCAACTCCACGGCTTCCATGGAAAAGAGTTTTTGATATTGCTTTGTTAATGCATTCTTAGGTTCAGTAAGAATACGGACCAAGGCCTTTTCATCGAGTTCTTCAAGTGTAGCTATCACTGGCAAACGACCGACAAATTCAGGAATCAGACCATACTTAATCAAATCTTCCGGCTCCACTTCACGCAATAAAACGCTCACTTCGCGCCGGTCTTTGCTTTTTACAGAGGCACCAAATCCAATACCGCTCTTGTCAGAACGACCTTGAATAACTTTTTCCAAACCGCCAAAAGCACCGCCACAGATAAATAAAATGTTCGTCGTATCAACTTGCACGAATTCTTGATTGGGGTGCTTACGCCCACCTTGTGGCGGCACGGAAGCGATAGTGCCTTCGATTAACTTTAGCAATGCTTGCTGTACGCCTTCGCCGGAAACATCCCGCGTAATAGACGGATTATCCGACTTGCGAGAAATTTTATCGATTTCATCGATATAGACGATACCTCGCTGTGCCTTTTCAACGTCGTAGTCACACTTTTGCAACAACTTTTGAATAATGTTTTCTACGTCCTCGCCAACGTAGCCGGCTTCGGTCAAAGTCGTTGCATCGGCAATCACAAAGGGCACATTCAGGAGACGCGCAAGCGTCTGAGCAAGAAGAGTTTTTCCAGAGCCAGTCGGCCCAATCAGCAGGATATTACTCTTAGCAACTTCAACCTCACCCTCTTTGGGTGGGCTTTTCAGGCGTTTGTAATGATTGTACACAGCGACGGAAAGAATCTTCTTCGCCTGCACTTGATCGATGACGTATTGATCCAATATGTCGCAAATCTCCTGCGGCACAGGTAGATCAGAACGAGTGAGCCGACCCGAGGCCTCACCTTGAATTTCTTCGCGAATGATATCGTTACATAGCTCGATACATTCGTCGCAGATAAACACCGAAGGACCAGCAATTAGTTTGCGTACTTCATGCTGGCTTTTACCGCAGAATGAGCAGTAGAGCAGTTTATCGCCACCGGTTTTATCTGACATTTCGTTGTATCCTAATCCTAATCAAATGCAAATTGTTCCCAGCCTTCAATAAGACCTTAGTTTTAAGGTCCGGTTCGGTTTACCAAAACCTTGTCGACTAGTCCGTATTTAACCGCATCCTCTGCGCTCATAAAATTGTCGCGCTCGGTATCTTTAGCAATGGCATCAATCGCCTTGCCGGTATGCTGAGACAGTAAACCATTTAGGCGTTCACGCAAATAAAGAATTTCTCTGGCCTGTATTTCAATATCAGTTGCCTGGCCTTGAGCACCACCAGAAGGCTGGTGAATCATGACGCGTGAATTAGGCAGCGCAAAACGTTTGCCTTTAGCACCAGCCGCCAACAGGAATGCGCCCATGCTTGCAGCGAGGCCCGTGCAAAGCGTGCTCACATCAGGCTTGATAAATTGCATCGTATCGTAAATTGCCAGCCCTGCGGAGACAGAGCCACCAGGAGAATTTATATAAAGGCTGATGTCCTTATCGGGGTTTTCGGACTCTAAAAACAACAGCTGAGCAACGATCAAGTTGGCCGTAGAATCATTTACCGGCCCAACAAGAAAAATCACTCGTTCCTTTAGCAACCGCGAATAAATATCGTAAGCCCGCTCTCCCCGGCCACTTTGCTCGATAACCATGGGGATTAGCCCCAGGCCTTGCGGTTCCCAATCGGTTCTCATACTCATTTTGCTGCACCTTCCATGAGTTCCTGGAATGGGGTGGCAACATCTTCTGCCTTTGCCTTGTCCATTGTCCAGGTCACAACGTTATCTTCCAACACAACAGCCTCGACTTCCGCCAATCGTTCCGGTTGTTCGTGGTACCAGCGTACCATTACTTCCGGCTGTTCGAAACTTTGCGCATGCTCCTCAACCATCGCACGCACTTGCTCTGGCTTCGCATGCAAGGAATTCTGTTTAACCACTTCGGCAAGAATGAGCCCTAATCTCACGCGACGCTCTGCTTGCGCTTGAAACCATTGTGCTGGCAAAGCCATATCTTTAGTGCCCATTCCGCGCGACTGCATGTCCTTCAACATATTTTCCTGCAACCGTTCTATCTCGATATCCACCAACGACTTCGGCACGGTAAGCGTCGCATGATCTATCAGCACCTGCATTGCCTGTTCTTTTAGCTTTGCCTGGACACGCTTTTTTGCTTCACGTTCCAAGTTCAGCTTAATTTCTTTGCGCATGCTATCGAGATCGCCATCATCGATACCTAAATTTTTCGCAAACTCGGCATTTAACTCAGGTAAGTGCGGCTCCGAAACCTCGTTAACCTTCACCTCAAAAGTCACCGCTTTCCCAGCTAGTTCCTTGCCATGATAATCCGCTGGAAAGGTGAGTTCAAATAACTTTGTATCTTCGGCCTTCATACCGACAACGTTGGTTTCGAAATCTGGTAAAAAACGCCCTTCACCGAGCACGAGTTGATAATCTTTCGCTTGGCCACCGTTGAACACAACACCATCAATCTTTCCTTCGAAATCAATACGTACTTGATCTTCGTTCTGAGCGGCGCGGTCGGTTTTGTGAAAGTGTCGGCGTTGCTTCCGCAATATCTCTATCGTATGGTCCACGTCGACATCGGAAACTTCCGTTACAGAGCGTTTAATCGTCGTATTCGACAAATCGCCGACAACAACCTCAGGGTATATTTCAAAAGTTGCGGTAAATTCCAGATTTTCCGTGGAAGCCATAGGATCCTTGGCTTCAATGCGCGGATAACCCGCAATACGAAAATTTTGTTGACGGACAGTGTCGGAAAAAGTTTTTTGCACCGAATCGCCAATTACTTCCTGACGCACTTGGCCACCATATTGCTGAGCGACAATCTTCAGCGGCACTTTACCCGGGCGAAACCCTGGGAGCTTCGCAGTACGAGCAATCCGCTTAAGACGATTTTCGATTTCTGATTCAACTTGTTGCAGCGGAAACGAGAAATCAATACGGCGCTCTAATGGGCTGGTGGTTTCTGACGAGGCTTGTTGCATTCCTTGATCCCTTAAATAATTCATCCGTCGATAAATTCATCCTAATAACGGCTGTCGATTAACCAGAGGAACCAAATGAAGAGTACCAATGGATGAGAACTCAATCGCCAATGGCCTATAGGGTGAATTGTTTAGTGTGAGAGGTAAATCTGGTGCGAAAGGAGGGACTCGAACCCTCACGCCTCACGGCGCTGGAACCTAAATCCAGTGCGTCTACCAATTCCGCCACCTTCGCATTTAGTCCTCTAGTGTAAACTATCGGCCTTTCCCTGTCAGCCAAAATCCCTGTGAAATGCTTGCATGACAGGATTTCATAAGCATTTATGACATTTTTTCGCTTAACTCGTGCTCTTTATCGATGCCATTAACCAGTACTAGCGACCATTACGAGAATTTTCCCGTCGGCTCGATCCTATTGCCACGCAATTTAAGGGCGCCGATCGGTGTTATTTACCATTTCGCTCGAAGCGCCGACGATATTGCCGACGAAGGCGATGCTACAGCTCCGGTTCGATTGACTCAATTAAATAGGTATCAACAGGAGTTAGACCGTATTGAATCAGGAGAAAAACCGGAGGAAGCCCTTTTTGCGGCGGTCGCCGAGGTAATTAAACAGCATCAACTCCCCATCCAACTTTTCCGCGATTTGATTGACGCATTTTCGCAAGACATCGTCAAAAAACGTTACGCGAATTTTGCAGAGCTAATGGATTATTGCCGCCGCTCCGCAAATCCCATTGGGCGCTTATTACTATACTTGTTCAAACAAGCCACTCCTGAACACCTCAAATGGTCGGATGATATTTGCTCCAGCTTACAGCTCATTAATTTTTGGCAAGACATCGCAATAGACTGGAATAAGGAACGCATCTATCTACCTGAAAACGACATGGGCGCTCACGGTGTGACAGAGAGTCACATTAAAAACCGTCAGGTCGATGCTCGCTGGCAACGGCTTATGCACTTCCAAATCGATCGGAGCCGGGCCATGTTAGAATCCGGCAGGCCGTTAGGAGGGGCACTCCCCGGCCGAATGGGCCTGGAAATTCGCACCATTATTGCCGGGGGTTCCACCATTCTGAATAAGCTGGAAGCCAGTGGTGGCGACGCTTTCCAGCATCGCCCAGTGCTTACCATACGAGATTGGCCATTTATTCTCTTTCGAGCGCTCTTCCCTAGCACAGCATGACTCCAGAAGAATACTGTCAAAATAAAGCCGCCAAAAGCGGTTCCAGCTTTTACTACAGCTTCCTATTTTTACCGCCGGAGAAGCGGAGAGCCATTACAGCCGTCTACGCGTTTTGCCGAGAAGTAGACGATGTCGCCGACGAGGTAAAGGATATTAGCGTGGCTCGGATAAAACTTGCCTGGTGGCGGACCGAAGTTGCTAACCTATTCGCGGGCAATCCACAACATCCGGTTGGCAAAGCACTGTTGCCGGTCATTCAAACCCTCAATCTATCTGCGACACAGTTCAACGAAGTTATAGACGGCATGGAGATGGATTTGACCTACCATCGCTATCCTGATTTCAAGTCACTGGAGCTTTACTGCTATCGAGTAGCTAGTGTGGTGGGGCAAATGTCTGCAACCATTTTCGGTTATACGGACCCGAACACGCTGAAATATGCCAATGACCTCGGCATGGCGTTTCAGTTAACGAACATTATTCGAGATGTTGGTGAAGACGCTCGCCGCGACCGTATTTATCTCCCGCAAGACGAATTAAATCAGTTCGGCGTTAGCACAACAGATATTCTCAACGGCCAGGAGTCGGATAATTTCCGCAAGCTTATGGCCTTCCAAACGGAACGGGCAAAGCAGTATTACCAAGAAGCGTTCGCCGCTCTAGCAAATATCGATCGTAAAACACAACGCGCCGGTCTCATCATGGCCGCGATTTATCGGACATTATTGGACGAAATAGAACGCGATCGTTTTGCTGTTCTTAAGCAGCGTATCGCGCTGACACCGTTGCGCAAGCTTTGGATTGCATGGCGAACGTATGTCAAAGGATGAAAAAAATTCCAGTGGTCGCCGGATAAACTCATCCTTTAAGGTTGCTATTATCGGCGGCGGCTACGCTGGGCTTGCTGCGGCGATGGAGTTATCGAATAAGGGCGCGACCGTCCAGGTATTCGAAACCGCACCAATATTAGGTGGCCGAGCCCGACGGATCACGCATCAAAACATCGATCTCGATAACGGCGCGCATATCCTGCTCGGCGCATATCAAGAAACGCTGCGCCTCATGGATATGGCAGGCGTGCCTGAAAATGCACTACTTCGGTTGCCGCTACGATTCGTGGTGAAGGATCGTCTAACACTCGCCGCCGCCCCTCTGCCGTCACCGATGCACTTATTGACGGGCCTAATGCGCGCAAGCGGCCTAACGCTGCGCGAGCGTACAGCAGCCGTTTATTTCATGTCCGCTCTTCAACGCGCAAAATTCCGCCTCCCTACTGATACAACAGTAACGGCGATGTTGAATACATACGGCCAAACGGGTGCCTTAGCAAAGTATCTCTGGGAACCGCTTTGCGTCGCGGCTTTGAACACATTACCAGGGCAGGCATCCGCGCAAATTTTTCTGAATGTATTACGTGACGGCCTCGCAGGGCAAAAACAACACTCCGATTTATTACTGCCTCGGTTTGATCTTTCCCGTCTTTTTCCGGAAACCGCGGCAACGTATGTAAAAGCGCGGGGCGGCGATGTAAAACCGTTATCGCCAGTGCAAGGAATCGAGTTAAAAAAAGACGGTTTCGTGCTGGCTTTAAAAGATCGGACTGAAGAAGCCGATGCGGTGATCCTCGCAGTCGGCCCGCATCAGGCGGTGCGTTTACTTGCCCCATTGCCTGAAATGTCTGACGCACTATCGCTGATTGAAGCGTTTTCCTATGAACCAATTTGCACGGTCTATCTACAATATGATGAGGACATTGCATTGTCAGCGCCGATGCTGGGTTTAGCGGATGGTTTAATTCAGTGGCTGTTCGATCGTCAGTCTCTATGCGGGCAACATGGTCTACTTGCTGCAGTAATCTCGGCATCCGGCGCGCATCGAGAGCTCGACAATGAATCACTAGCAACAGAAGCAAGCGAAGAAATTGCTCGTCACTTTCCTCATTTAAAAAAACCACTGTGGAACAAAGTCATTGTCGAAAAATTCGGCACCTTTACTTGCACACCTAACTTGCGTCGCCCTGAGCAGCAAACACCCATAAAACATTTCTACCTTGCCGGCGACTATACCGCCGGCGAATATCCAGCAACGCTGGAGAGCGCTGTGCGTAGCGGCGTAAAATGCGCGAACTTATTGATGGCGGAGGCCAATTGAAAGCACTGATACAAAATTATCAACCCAATGCTGATTTGCTAAAAAATCGGGTCATTATCGTTACAGGCGCCGGTCAAGGAATTGGCCGCACGGCCGCGCTTGCTTATGCGGCGCACGGCGCAACTGTGGTTTTACATGGCCGCAAAGTCCCAAAACTGGAACAAGTTTACGACGAGATGGTCGAGCGCGGCTTACCGCAACCAGTCATTTTCCCGATAGATTTTTCGACCGCAACAGATGCCAATTATGAAACGATGGCACAGGCCATCAAACAGCAATTCGGTCGCCTAGATGGCATTCTCCATAACGCGGCGATGTTCTCTTCCCCCACCCCGCTCGCCAATCAAACACTGGAACACTGGACACAATTGCTTCGCGTTAATTTGTCTGCCCCCTTCGCATTGACCCGAGCGTGTCTTTCGTTACTTCAGCAATCGCCTGACGCCTCAATCGTCATGACTTCTGAAACCCACGGTCATACCCCTGCCGCGTATTGGGGTGTTTTTTCGATTGCTAAAGCAGGGTTGGAATTTTTGACGCATATTTGGGCGCAAGAATTGGAAATGCATCCAAACGTGCGAATTAATGCCTTGATACCCGGACCGGTGGCATCGCCTCAACGCGCCGCCAGTCACCCGGGAGAAGTAAAGTCAAGCATGCCTAAACCGGAGGATTTGATGCCGCATTATCTATATCTAATGGGAAAAGACAGCGCTGGCATTAGCGGTGAAATTATCGATTGCGTAAGTAATAGATCTTAAGAGGCTTAAACAAAGCGCTTAATCTAGCGCGTCAATTGTCCCAGCACATTTTTATGTTCCCGCCTCAAACCGGCCCGCTCCGAGTGAGGAGTTTCTAGATGAAAATGGAATGCGGTCTTGGCGATCAATCGCTTCTCCGCCTTCCATTTAATCAAGACTGTCATCCCAAACGATGAAAACACGCTCGTGGAGCGCACAAGCAATATCGCTTCCACTCACTATCTGTCGCTGCGCCTTTTCAATTCAGTCTACGTTGTTGACGCAAAACATGGCGTGCTCGGCCTCTCAAAAACAGTCGCCATAAAATTCCCTGAACATGGTATTACTTGCAATAACATATCGCCGGAGAACGTTGCCCGCGATGTGATCGCTAGCGCATCTAGCACGTAATGAGTTTGTACAGGTAGACATAGAGAAATTGGAAACGCTTGCCGTATTTCTGTGCGCGCTGCAGCAGCGTCGATAACAGCCACGGCAATTCCAACCAACGGTGACTGAACTCAGCATAAGGAACAACCATGGCAACCAAAACTAAACTGCGCAATGTTAATGGCGGGTCAAAACCCATTACTCTCGCCCTGCAAGGCGGTGGCGCGCACGGTGCATTTGCTTGGGGCGTTCTCGATCGTTTGCTGGAGGATGGGCGGCTTGATGTGGAAGGTGTCAGCGCCACTAGTGCTGGCGCAATGAATGGCGCGGTTTTAGCACAAGGGCTAATGAACGGCGGTGCGGATGGTGCGCGGCAAGCGCTGCACGACTTCTGGAAAGATATTGCCAAGGCGTCTGAATTTCTCAACCCACTGCGCAATACGCCATGGGAAAAAATGTTGAATGGCTTCACGCAGGAAAATTCGCCGATGTATTTCATGGCGGATATGATGCTGCGGATTTTTTCTCCTTATCAGTTCAACCCGTTAAATCTCAATCCGTTGCGTGACGTGCTCGAAGCACATGTCGATTTCGCCGCGTTGCGCGAGCATTGCCCCATCCGTTTGTATTTGTGCGCAACCAATGTCGAAACCAGCAAAGTAAGAATCTTCAACGAGAAAGACATCCGCGTCGAAGCGGTTCTTGCCTCTGCCTGCCTGCCTTTCTTGTTTCAAGCGGTTGAGATTGACGGCGAACATTATTGGGACGGCGGTTATGTCGGCAATCCGGCAATTTATCCGCTGATATACAACTGCAATACCAGTGACGTCTTGATTGTGCACATCAACCCGATTGTACGAAAAGGCGTACCGCGTACGGCAACGGATATCCTGAACCGCATCAATGAAGTCAGCTTCAATTCTTCGCTCATGCGGGAGATGCGTGCGATCGCATTTGTCACTTCGCTCATCCAACGCGGCAAGATCGAACCCGGAGAAATGAAAGAAATGCTGATTCACTCAATCCGTTGCGATGAGACGATGACCGAGCTAGGTGTTTCCAGCAAGCTCAACGCGGATTGGGATTTCCTTTGCTTTTTACGTGAGCGCGGACGAGCCGAGGCGGATAAATGGCTGCATGAGGCATACGACGATGTCGGCAAACGTTCTAGCGTCGATATCCGTAAGGAATTCCTTTAAACGTTTGCTAATGTAGCCGACGTCTCTAAACCGGTGGATTTGGCAATTCTGAGTAGCTTTCCCGACAGTCCCATTTCTTCGCCAGACTGAATAGCACATTCAAATTAATTAATTAATTGATTGATAGGACTTCAGTGATTAAACAACGGCTGACCCCGACTGCACTGCGAGCACCTTGGTGGCAGTTACCGCTCATCGCGTTAAGTGCGATCATTGTCGGCGGCACAGGATTGCTTTTTTGGGTCGCTAGTGACTTCGCGCATAAGATTCTGCACCTTTGGGTTCAATTCAATCCCTTTTTACCGCTGCTTTTGACGCCACTAGGCTTTGTACTTATTTCTGCCATCACGAATAAGTTTTTCATGAGCGCTTTAGGTAGTGGCGTCCCGCAAACCATGGCTGCACTCGACTATTGTCAACCTAACCATCGCAAGAAGTTATTGTCGATTCCGATCGCTATCGCAAAACTCAGCCTCACTGTATTAGGGCAAATGTGCGGTGCATCGATTGGTCAAGAAGGCCCGATGGTACATATCGGCGCGTCCATCATGTACTCGCTGGGAAAAATTATTCCGGCCCATAAATTATCTAGACACCAGCTTGATCATGGTTTGATCGTCGGCGGCGCCGCAGCCGGCGTCGCAGCAGCATTCAATGCACCGTTGACAGGCATCGTTTTTGCATTGGAACGGTTAACTAAAACATTCGAGATGAGCTCGATAGCGGCACTACTCACCATTGTCGCCGTTACCACGGCGATATGTGCGCCTATCCTTGACGGTCATCGTTATTTTGGCGATACAAGCGCAGCGCTGGCGTATGGTTCGGGTTGGATGGCTGTCCCCGTCTGCGGCGTAGTTGGAGGAATTTTCGGTGGGCTTTTTAGTTATTGCTTCAGCCCTCTTTCGACGCCAGCTTTCATCCTACGCTTACGACTATTGGGGCCGCTTCGATTCTCCGCTTTTTGCGGCTTTTGTGTTGCGGTGCTGGGATTACTTTCAGGTAGCACGATCTACGGCAACGGTGCCCAGGAAATCGAACAATTACTTCAGAATCCGCAAAACCTGCCTTGGCATTATTCCCTGATCAAATTTCTCGCAACCTTCATATCGTGTTTTAGCGGCATACCGGGTGGTCTGTTCGCACCGTCATTAGCAATCGGTGCCGGGATCGGCGCAAACATTTCGGCGTTCATGCCAGCGACGCCAGCGGCTGCCATCATTTTGCTTGGTGTCACAGCTTATTTCTCTGCAGTGTTTCAAGCGCCGTTCACTGCTTTTGTAATCGTCGCGGAAATTACCGGCAATTATGCGATGCTGCCGCCGTTAATAATCACTGCTTTCATTGGTACTGGGGTATCTCGGCTTATCGGCGCTCGACCGATTTACGAAGCTTTTGTTGAGAGATGGCGAGAGCCGAATGCGACGAAGCTGGAAGCCGACCATTCAATGTTTAAAAAAATGGGACGCAAATAATTTGGTTAGGACTTACGCAAAATTGCCCCAGCAAGGGTTGAGCAGGGGTTTCGAACAGCATGCTGCGAGCCTGGGAAACGGTTTGCGCATGCAAGCGCAAACGCGCCCTGCAAGGGCGGCGACGCAGACAATGCGCGTTTGTACGGCAAGGAGGAGCAAACGCCACTGGGGCAGTTTTGCGTAAATCCTATTGGTTTAATTCGCGACAGAAACGGGATATTTAGACACCGATTTCTCAGCCCGCTTTTCCATATATTTATAAACTAAGCGGAAACCTAGCAATATCGCGAGTATCGACGCGTAGATAAATGGCTTGGTGAGATCCCGCTTCACCAACCACCAATAATGCAGCACGCCACAGATAGCAATCGGATACACCAATCGATGCAACAACTGCCATCGACGAGCACCAAGGCGTTTTATCATGCCATTTGTCGACGTTAGCGCCAACGGCAACAACATGAGGAAAGTGAACATCCCCACCGTAATAAACGGGCGCTTCACAATATCCTTCCAAATAGCTTCCCAATCGAAGAATTGGTCCCACCAGATATACGACGTGAAATGCAAACAGACATAGAAAAAGGCAAATAGGCCGAACATTCTTCGGAATCGTAACAACCAGTTCCAATTCGTGATTCGCCGTAGTGGCGTAATGGTCAAAGTTATCAGCAAAAAGGTAAGGCCCCAAGTCCCCAAATCACGAATAATATATTCGATGGGATTGGCGCCGAGGCTCTCGGTGAAAGCGCCGTAAAAAAGTCTTGCCAATGGCAAAAGCGCGAGAAAAAAGCTTAGCGCTTTTAGTTGAGGACTGTATTTCATTATTTTGAAATCAGTAATATTTCTTCAAATCCATGCCGGCATACAACTGCGCTACCTGATCGGCATAACCATTCATCATCAGCGTCTTGCGCTTGGGTGTGAAAAAACCATCTTCACCGATGCGCCGCTCCGTTGCTTGGCTCCAGCGCGGATGATCAACGTTTGGATTCACATTGGAGTAAAAACCGTATTCCTTAGATGCCGCGCGATTCCAAGCGGTCAAAGGCTCTTTTTCGACGAAACGGATTTTCACAATCGATTTAGCGCTCTTGAAGCCATATTTCCACGGCACTACCAACCGAACCGGCGCACCGTTTTGGTTAGGCAGAACTTCTCCGTATAAACCCAAGGTTAATAAAGTCAGCGGATGCATGGCTTCATCGAGCCGCAGCCCTTCCACATACGGCCAATGCAGAACCGGCGAACGTACTCCCGGCATTTGATCCGGCGAATTTAAAGTCACAAACTCTACATACTTCGCGTTACCAGTAGGTTCAGCTCGTTTAATGAGTTCATTCAGCGAATAGCCGACCCATGGAATAACCATTGACCAACCCTCCACACAACGCAGCCGATAAATGCGCTCTTCCAATGGCGCTAGCTTTAAGAGCTCGTCAATATCGTAAGTTTTTGGCCGTTTTATTTCACCTTCGATGGCGATCTGCCATGGGCGTGTCTTAAGGGTATGCGCGGTTTCGGCTGGATCGGATTTACTGGTGCCGAATTCGTAGAAATTGTTATAGCTAGCAATGTCTTTATAAGGAGTCAGTTTTTCCACCAGCGTAACGGCATTCTTTTTGTAGCCTTCCAATTTTTGTCCAGCATGCGCTTCCGTGGGCAATAACAACCCGGCAGCGCCCATGCTGGCCGAAAAGGCGGCGGCGGATGCCGTCTTCATAAACTCTCGCCGCTCAAGATATAACCGTTGGTCCGTTATTTCAGAAGGCGGGATATCGGTCGATTTACGAATTAACACGGCATGCTCCCGAGATGAGAATAGGGATTAGACGACTAGATTCGCCGATCCTTACAAAATATCGACGATAGAAATAGATAATTTATTTAGAGATAACCCATTCGGCAATTTTCTCAATCGCCTCTGACTCTATTCCGTTAAAGCCATGGTACCCAAGTGACTCACAAGGCTCGCCCTTATTTTTTCCACCCTTCAAGGTAAGCAACTCCTTCTTTGGCACGCCATTGAGCTTTTTCATAAGACGCGGCAATCCTTTGTAAGGGCAATACTTGCATCCGTCTTGTTTGTGATGAACGACTAGGACTGGAACGGCCAGTTTCTCAAGCGCCATATCGGGAACCGGCCACGCCTCGTCGTCCTTTAACATGGTGGCGGTTAATACAAGACCATCCGGCCCACCATCGGCCAGACTAAGTTGAGTCGCGATGAATGCAGCAGACTCGGTGCCGCGGCTAGTGCCAACGAGCCAAACGGGAATATCGGCTTGCTGCTTCAACCAAGCGATGACGGCCTTAATATCAGCCACGTGCTCTGGCCTTTCGCGAAAACCCCGCAAGTACGGTGGCTTTTGACGATCAGATGGCGCGTCTACAACAGCAACCATAAACCCTTGCGCAGCGAACATCTGCCGGGTTCTCACCAAGAAATTAGTTTTTCCCAACTTAAAATCACCTTCAGGCGAAATCTGCAATCCGCCGTTGCTACCAGCAAAGAGAATGACTGCAGCCTTTGGGTTTTCCGGCGTGAGAAGCACAAAGCGTTGCGTCACGCCTAAGCGAGTTGGAATATCAACGACGCGCTCGGAAACTTCCGCCCATACGGGCCGAACATAAGCCAAAAGTACTAAGTAGAGTAAGACGACAATCCGCATCATCGGAAATTTCCTCTGCGACTTTAAGAGACACGCGCTTAATTGAATATTAGCGCTCATTGTGAGCAGGCTTCATTGATATAGAACTTACGCAAACCGCCCCCAGTGAAGGTGCACCGACACCGACAAGAGCAGTACGGCAAGGAGGCGCGATGATATTACGTAGGCCCTATGATAATCCAAACGCAGTTCCGGTATACCCAAACAAAAACTTTTGCTTCAGCATGTCAACAATCCCCAGTGGTGCGCGTTAATGAAATTGTTTCCGGTCTTTCAATCGCCAAAATGGCATACCGGACTAACGATATATCTAGGAGATAAACATGAAAAAGCTGATTGCTGCCTTAGCCATTGCGCTCGCTGCCCCTGTTGTATTTGCTCAAGGCGCGCCTATCGCCCCCCCAGCCCCGCCAGCTCTTCCGTCCGCACCAGTAGTAACCGCAGCACCGATTCCAGCTGAAGCCGCCGCACCAACCGCCAAGCCAAGCAAAAAAGCCGTAAAACAAAATAAGCGGCATCACCGCAAACATCATGGCAAGAAGAAAGCACATGCTTCTACCACTCCAGCAGCACAGTAATTCTATAAAGCAATAAATACTAAGGCCCAGGTTTACCTGGGCCTTTTTAGTTTTTGATGGCGGAAGCTTATCTGCGTAGACTGAGAACCCATGACCGCTATTTGCGTCTAATCAGCAGCTTTATGACTAATGTGGATAGATTATGACTTCGCAAGAATACCAATTGTTACAAGATTTTCTTAATCAGCTCACCCAAGTCCGTGGCACGGTCAAAGATCCAGAAGCCGAGGCACTTATTGCCAAAGCCGTTGTTACACAGCCGGATGCAGCTTATTTGCTGGTACAACGCGCCATGCTGCTAGAGCAGGCTCTGAATAGTGCGAAAGCACAAATTACGCAGTTGCAAAACCAGACAAGTTTGAACGCCGGTGGCGGCAGTTTTCTCAGTTCATCCGGGTGGGGAAATGCACAATCGCAACCGCCCGTTGCAGCGCCACCATCTGCTCCTACTCCCGCCGTAGCACCGCCCGCGAATGCTCAACCTGGTTTATTCAATAGCGGCGCTGGTAGCTTCCTGGGAAGCGTGGCCGCAACGGCGGCTGGTGTTGCGGGCGGGGCTTTTCTGTTTTACGGGATCGGAAACTTGCTAGGACATCATGGCAACAACGAAGCGCAGGGTCAAAACACTGCGCCTAACAAATTGGCCGACAACACCACCAATGATCATAAAGAGGGCAATAACGATAGCTCGCAAACAGATGACAGCTTGGATGACCTCGGTCCCAGTGACGACGATTCTTGGGCCTAAACGAACGCGCCTCAGGATTTTTGCCATTCCGTTACGGTTAATCACTCAGACATTAAACCGACTTAATTTGGCTGCTGAATAGGCTCGCTGCAACAATCATGGCCCCGCCTATCCACTGCTTCAGCCCCATGACTTCACCAGCCAAAAAGTAAGAGGCGAACGCGGCAACTACCAATTCAAATAACAAAATCACAATGGCCTGTGTAGCGGGTACGCGTGAAAGCCCGTAATTAATCGCTAAACTCATCATCACGATTACCCCACCGATGAGCAAGGTAAGCGGCATTGCCTGATAAGGAAACGAAAACGCTTTAGCCGTTACGTTTGGTGTTAGCAAAGCAGCACACAAAGCTGCCAGCACCACACCCAAGAAGACGGTCAACGATTTAATAACAACACCACACGTATCCGCACGACGAATCATGACATTCGCAAGGGCAAAACAAAAACCAGACGAAAGCCCTAACCATTCCGCGTTGGTTGAGGGCATTGGTAAGCCCCAGACCGGATTCCACAACATGACGACAGCGCCACAAAAAGCGAAGAACACAACCAAGTAGCCAACGCCACTGATACGTTCCTTAAGAATGACTCTCGCAAAGGGAACCGTCCAAAGGGGAGCAAGATAAAAGAGAAGCGTCACACGCATGACTTCGCCGCTAAGCACTCCTAGAACGTACGCGAGGTTACACCAGCCCGCAGCGATCGCCACGACCATCAAGGTACCAGGCGCTCGCGCAAATTGCCGCCAAGCGTGAGGGGAAAATACGGTAGTTGCTATTAATGCGACCAGATAAGTGACAAGTATGGCCATTTCGCCACTGACGCCGATACCTCCTAATAGCCGATAGGGATACCAGATAATCCCCCAGGCAACAGCCGAAAATAGCAAACCTGCGACGGGCAAAAGTTTGTGTTCATTCAAAACCGGTCCACCCTTTATAATACGAAGCTTTTTCATTCACCCCAAAACCAGCGTCGTCTTTGCCCTCATCCTCGGAGGCGGCAAAAAACGCACAGTTGGTAATATGGCGATTGCTCGTTAATGAATCCAAAGTTACAACTTCTGCAACCTTATCCTTTTGAAAAGCTACGACAGCTTTTCAATGGCATTGTGCCTAATGCGCAATTGAAGCCGATCAATTTATCGATTGGCGAGCCCAAGCATGCAACGCCGCAGTTCATACGCGACGCGCTGAGTAGCAACCTCGATGGGCTGGCAGGATATCCAACGACGATAGGTCGGGATTCTCTACGACAAGCGATCGCCGATTGGCTGCAACGCCGCTATGGTGTCACGCAAATTGACCCAGCGACACAAATTATTCCGACACTAGGTAGCCGCGAAGCACTGTTTTCATTTGCACAAGCGGTGCTGGATGGCAGCAAGAGCGATGGGCTAGTGTTATGTCCTAATCCCTTCTACCAGATTTATGAAGGCGCCGCGCTGCTGGCAGGGCTACGCCCTTACTTCATCAATACGCTGTCAGAAACTGCTTACCGCTTGAATTGGGCGAGTGTACCGGACGACATCTGGCGTCGTGTACAACTGGTGTTCACTTGCTCACCTGGAAATCCGAACGGCGCTGTGATGACGCTGGATGAGTGGCGCGAATTATTCGTCTTGTCCGACAAATATGGTTTCGTTATTGCCGCTGACGAATGCTACACGGAGATTTACTTCGACGAAGCGAATCCACCGTTAGGCGCACTGCAAGCTGCCCGACAATTAGGCCGTGATGACTTTCCACGACTGGTCGTACTGGGTTCACTGTCCAAGCGCTCCAACGTACCCGGCATGCGCTCCGGCTTTGCAGCGGGAGATGCGACGATTATCAAGCAATTCTCTCTATACCGGACTTATCATGGCTCGGCGATGGGGGGTGCGATTCAAGCCGCGTCTGAAGCCGCTTGGAAAGACGAAGCGCATGTACGGGAAAATCGGCGCTTGTATACAGAGAAATTTGACACTTTCTATGATGCCATCAATCCGGTAATGCCTCTGATCAAACCCGCTGCATCCTTCTACTATTGGGTCCGCACACCAATTGACGATAAAGATTTCGCTGTCCGCTTATTACGCGACACTAATGTGACCGTCTTGCCCGGCAGCTTGCTTGGCCGCGATGTACATGGCATGAATCCCGGCCAAAATTTTGTGCGTATCGCGCTGGTTTCGTCCACAGCCGAATCGAGCGAAGCCGCGAATCGCATTCGTAATTTCATTGAACAACTGAGTTAAATACAATCTTATGGATAATCTACAAAACATTATTGAAGCAGCTTTTGAACGCCGCGCCGATTTTTCTCCCGCTAACGCACCTGCTGAGTTGAAAGACGCCGTTGCGCATGTATTGAATCAACTGGACGCCGGCAAATTGCGTGTCGCAGAGAAAATCGACGGCGCATGGCAAACCCATCAGTGGATTAAAAAAGCAGTATTGCTTTCCTTCCGCTTGAAAGACAATCAAATCATGCAGGGCGGCAGCACGCATTTCTACGACAAAGTAGATACCAAGTTCGCCAATTTCACCGACAAGGACTTCCAAGAAGGTGGCTATCGCGTAGTACCCCCTGCCGTCGCGCGCCGTGGTTCATTCATTGCGAAAAATGTCGTGCTGATGCCTTCTTATGTGAATATCGGCGCTTACGTTGATGAAGGTACGATGGTTGATACCTGGGCGACAGTTGGCTCCTGCGCACAGATCGGCAAAAACGTACATCTTTCCGGCGGCGTCGGCATCGGCGGTGTACTGGAACCTGTGCAAGCCGGACCGACTATCATCGAAGACAATTGCTTTATCGGCGCCCGTTCGGAAGTCGTGGAAGGCGTTATTGTCGGCGAAGGCTCGGTGATTTCCATGGGCGTATACATCGGACAAAGCACCAAGATATACAACCGTGAAACCGGTGAAGTTAGTTATGGCCACATTCCGCCAGGATCAGTCGTCGTCTCCGGCAATCTGCCTTCAGCGGATGGCAAATACAGTCTTTATTGCGCCGTCATCGTTAAACAAGTCGATGCAAAAACACGCGCGAAGACCAGCATCAACGAACTACTGCGCGCATGAAGCTTTACGGCATCAAAAACTGCGACACTGTAAAGAAAGCTCGCGCTTGGCTCGCCGATCGCGGACTTTCTGTACCCTTCCATGATTTTAAATCCGAGGGGGTTACCCCTGCCCTTTTGGAACGATGGGAAAAAGCAGTCGGCTGGGAAACGCTAGTAAATCGTAAAGGTACAACCTGGCGAGCGTTGACAGATGACGTGAAAAACGGCGTCGTTGATGCCGGCGCCGCTCAACGCTTAATGGTTGAAAAGCCAAGTTTGATCAAGCGACCGGTATTGGAAGTAGATGGCCAAATCTATGTTGGATTTGCGCCCGAGATTTATAAGGAACTGTTTAAAGATTTATAAAAAATTGCCTCACTTTGGAGTGAGGCAATTCGACAATTGAACTGTGGTCTAATTCAGCTATTGCTGAGTATTCCCAACACCGTGATTCATCGCGCTCAGAATATCTCCATTGTCCCCCGTCAGTTGCCAAGCAAAAATACCTGCAAGATTTTGGCTAACAACATATTGGCCTTTTTCGACAACAGCGCGCGGATCATCATAACCAATGAACGTAAACGTCGTTGCGTTCCACAAATAGTAGGCATGCAACGTCGAATCGTAACGAACCTGATAGCCATTAATCCCATTACCACTGCTGTTTAAATAACCAGTAGCAAGCGTGCTATAGACTTCTGTTCCATCGCCGCCGTTGTAAGCACTATTACCGGTACCCTGCATTGGATTCGTGTCATCCGTGCAAGCGCCCCACCCTCGGCTATACATAGCTGCGCCTTGCACCAATTTTGAACGTGGAACACCTGCGTCGATAAGCGTTTGAATGCCGAATTGACTAGTTGATGGATAGAGCGATGCGTGATGCCCCACAGTGCTCGACCAGCTACCGAAATAGTCGTAAGTCATTGCAAAGAAGTAGTCGACGTAAACTTGCGCTGCTGCGTAGTTGATAGCTGTAACGAGGGGGTTATAGGTGATGACCGCTGAGGTCAGCTGATATTGCCGTCCGTTAGTAATTCCTAATTGATCCAGCGCAGTGCGTAAATCGTGCAAGAGATCGACATAGGATTGTCCGTCGCCTACCGATCCAAGCTGTATCCCCCCTTGGCCATAATTATCAGTGGGGGCCTCCCAGTCAATATCAACCCCATCAAAAGCTGTATGGCTGTTCAACCAACTGACAACTGAATTGATGAAAACTGCGCGCTTGGCTGAGTCGCCCGCCATATAAAAAAACGGATTTGAGCCACCACCACCCCCAATAGAAGCAAGAATTTTTATGTTGGGTGCTCTTTGCTTTAACGTTAGAAACGCCGTGTTATAAGTATTATCGACAGTCGAACCGTCAGCCGCCAGTTCAAAATCGGTTTTCCCGGCGCAAACGGTAGTGTCACTTGTGCTCTGGCCGGGCCCACAAATGGTTAAAAAGGCATACAACATGTGAGTGAGACTATCGGCGGGCAATAAACTTAAATCGTAGCCGCCAGCAATGGCGCCATTGTAAAGATAGCCACCAACCACTTTACCCGACGTTTGTGTAAATGCGACTTGCCTACCGGGAAAATAATTGTAAGCGGCTGCTACCCCGCTATCGGAGTTGCTGCTGCCGCCCCCTCCACATCCGGAGACTAAGAAACATATCGCCAAAACAACACAAGCATGACGTTTGATATTCATTTTTATTCTCTAGGCTTGTTTTAAATTAAGATCTCATAAAGCATGAAATAGGCCCAAAAAGAGAACATCAATAATTTATTGTTTTAATAGTAAATATTATTGATGTGGTTGTGAGCCAGTTCGATTCGTATTGCAAGCGCGCAATTTTCTCGCAATGGCAACTTGCATCGTTGCAAGGTTTGTCCTGTAACACTAAATGAAAGCACGATTTAAACCAGCCGTGAATTGCCATTAAGTGCGCAACCGCACAGCATGAACACCCCGCCTACCGTAGGATTTCCTAAACACCCGGAGGTTATCAATCATGCTCAAGGTAGTCCTACAAAGAATGACCGAAAACAAGGCTTCCGACGCATTCATTTCAGCCGGGGCGCCAATCTACTTCAAGATTAACGGTCAGACCGTTCCGGTTAACAAGCAAGTACTAGAATCGAACTCAATCAAAGAAATGGCTTACGCAGTGCTAACGGAAAAGCAGATTAAATCTTTTGAGGCGTCTCCCGATCTTAATTTCTCGATAGTGGTACCGGAACAAGGCAGTTTCCGCATTAACATGTTTCGTCAACGCGGCACCGTTGCTCTGTCCATACGCAGAATCCCGTTTGACATTCCAGCACTGGAAACTTTAGGGCTACCCACGTTCCTTAATGATCAAATTATGGAAAAACGCGGCCTTATCCTAGTGGTAGGCAGTACGGGTGCAGGAAAGTCCACCACGTTGGCATCAATGATTAATCATCGCATTTTGAATTACCCGGGACATGTGCTGACCCTTGAAGATCCGGTGGAATACCTGTTCAAGCATGGCAAATCGATTGTTAACCAACGCGATGTCGGCCAAGACTCGAATTCGTACCACGAGGCTTTACGCAGCGCGATGCGTCAAGCACCAGACTGCTTGTTAATTGGTGAAATTCGCGATCAAGAAGCAATGACAGCAGCGATCAACGTCGGTTTGTCCGGCCACCTTTGCGTAGCTACTTTGCACGCGAATAACTCATACCAAGCGCTTACGCGCATTATCAATATGTTCCCGCAGGAAGGTCGGCAAAGTCTGATGCAAGATTTGTCGGTGAGTTTAAAATCGATCATTGCTCAGCGTTTAATCACTGATGGTGCTGGCAAACGCACGCCAATAGTGGAAATAATGACGAACGGCACTCATGTCCGTGAGCTGATAGAAAAAGGCGAAATTGGCCAAATCCGCGAGGCAATGGAAAAAAGTCTAAAACCTGATCTGCAAACCTTCGACCGTGCGTTACAACGCCTATTTGAGGCTGGTCGCATTAATCGCGATACCGCACTCGCCAATGCAGATTCTCCGACCAATCTTTCCCTTATGCTCGATAACAAAGTCACTTCGATGGTCAAGCGGCCGGTTGCCACTGGGGAAAGTGGCACATTTGATGGATTCAAGCTGATTTATAACGAGACGAGCCAAGCCTAAACGATCGAGGTTTGGCCTTGGCCTCATCCAAGATCCTTCCTCGCCATTTGAAGAAGGGCGGCAAAATGACTATTTAGCAGGACTTTAAGCTTGTCGCAGTGAACGGTGTATTCGTGAACACTGTTCGAATTCTCTGCAGACTGCGCAGTAAACCGAAATCTTTCCGCTTTAATCTCCCGCAACAATTCCTGCAGTGCAGCAACAGAGCTATCCGACATCGTGAGCGCCCCCACTCTTGCCTGCCCCCATAGCGTTCGGCGCGCCACTTCATATTCATGAGATAGCTCGGCGAGTCTTGTTTCGCTGATGACAGGCGATCGCAACAGGTCGTTATGGGTTTCTTCCGCCCACGTTTGCAGTTCGGACATGCTCTGCAAAAGTTCTTGGTAAGCCATATATTTAGATTCCCATTGCTTCTGACCGGGTGCCCTGCGAAGGGCGATGAGGGCGCCAAAATAAGCGGCCGACAATACCGACACAAATAGAGCGACAATCCATGCGAACCACCGATATTCAGATGGAAGCAGGAAGAACTCTCGGATTCGTTCAACGTGGGTTTCTTCGGATGGAGCGACAATGGCAAGGAATAAATACCAAATTCCTAATGCTAATACTGTGATTGCAACAAAGAAAAAGACTGTTAGCGTATTTAAGCGCACTCCAGATTTCATGGAACCCCCTTTCATTTCACAAATGAATTCGGTTTGTTCTGGATCCAGAGTGCTAGCTTACCGGGAAGCCAGCAATACCAATAGCCTTGTATATATATTAGGGTACCTCTAAATCGAGATAGCTTTGGAATTTGTCCAATAATCAACTGGACCGAGTCTGTGAATAAGATCTTTAAGCGGCTACGTTTTTGGAACAGCTTCTTGTAAACTTGCGCCCTAACTTTCGCAGCCAAGAATCGAAATGCCAGCCAGAACCATCGAACTCGCCAAAGCGCTTATCGCGAAACCGTCCACTACCCCCGATGACGGCGGGTGCCAAGAAGTCCTAATTGATCGCTTGCAGAAGATAGGCTTTACCATTCAACGCTTGCGTTTTGGTGCCGTGGATAATTTTTGGGCACGTAAAGGCGAAGCAGCGCCTTTGGTTTGTTTCGCTGGGCATACGGATGTCGTACCAACTGGCCCACTCGAAAAATGGTTATCCGATCCCTTCTTGCCTATAGAACGTGATGGCCAGCTGTATGGCCGCGGTGCCGCTGATATGAAAAGCTCGCTGGCCGCTTTTATTACCGGCATCGAGCGATTCGTCGAAGAATATCCCCGTCATACAGGATCAATCGCGCTATTGATCACTTCCGACGAAGAAGGTCCTGCGGAAAACGGTACCGTCAAGGTCGTGAAAGCATTAAAGGATCGTGGCGAACGCATTGATTACTGCATCGTCGGCGAACCTACTTCAGCCGAACGGTTCGGAGACACCATCAAAAATGGCCGACGAGGCTCGATGTCCGGAAAACTGACAGTCAAAGGTGTGCAAGGCCATGTGGCTTATCCGCAATTAGCGGTCAATCCTATCCATCGCGCGGCTCCGGCTATCGCTGATCTTGCCGCAACGGTCTGGGATGAGGGAAATGAATTCTTTCCGCCGACGACGTGGCAAATCTCGAATATCCACGGCGGCACGGGAGCTGGAAATGTCATCCCCGGATCAGTCGAGATCCTGTTCAATTTCCGGTTCTCCACCGCAAGCACGCCGCTTTCATTGCAAGAAAGAACCTATGCAATTCTCGACCGCCATCAATTCGAATATGACCTTAGCTGGGATTTGTCTGCGAAGCCCTTCTTCACGCCGCCGGGAAAATTAGTAGAAGCCATATCCAACGCCATTGTTGAGGTTATCGGCCTACCGCCTGCGATTTCCACCACGGGTGGCACTTCCGATGGGCGGTTCATTGCCGACATCTGTTCCCAGGTAGTGGAATTCGGACCGATCAATGAAAGTATTCATAAGATTAATGAGCACGTCGCCTTAACGGATATCGGACGACTGTCGGAAATTTATTACGGCGCGCTCAAACAACTACTGATTAAATAAACATAATGAACAACACTTTTGCCATCGCTCGCAGCGAGCTGCATACCATCCGTGATTGGCTGCGCTTCGCGGTCAGCTGCTTTAATAAAAGCGACTTAGCATTCGGACACGGCAACCAAAATGCTTTTGATGAGGCCGCTTATCTCATTCTGCACACGCTGCATCTTCCGCTGGACCAGTTAGAACCTTTTCTGGAGGCGCGCCTGCTTCAGGAAGAAATCGATACGCTGGCCAACATGATCGAAGCGCGAATTAATCAACGCGTTCCGATGGCGTACCTGACACACGAAGCATGGCTGGGAGAATATCGCTTCTACGTCGATGAACGAGTTATCGTGCCACGCTCATTCATCGCGGAACTATTACGCGATCATCTCGAACCATGGATTATTGATCCTGACTCTGTTAGTTCAGTATTGGATATGTGCACCGGCTCAGGCTGCCTTGCGATTCTGGCTGCACTGACATTTCCGAATGCACAAGTGGACGGCGTCGATATCTCCGATGACGCATTAGAAGTCGCTCGCCGGAATGTGGGCGACTATGATTTGGAGGATCGAGTATCGCTTGTGCAAAGTGATCTTTTTAAGAATTTAAAAGGCCGTAAATACGATCTCATCATCACCAATCCACCATATGTGAATGCGGAATCGATGTCGGCATTGCCCGTTGAATACCGGCACGAACCGCAACTTGCGCTAGCAAGCGGCGATGACGGCCTCGATCATATTCGCGTCATTCTCAGTGAAACGCCAAAGCATCTAACCAACTCGGGTATTTTAGTGGTGGAAGCCGGTAATAACCGAGATGTCTTGGAAGCGGCGTTTCCAGACTTACCGTTTCAATGGCTTGAGGTAAGTGCCGGAGATGAGTATGTGTTTTTGTTGCATAGGGATGATTTGAAATAACCATTAATCAAGTAGCGACAGCTATCGGAACTTGATTAATCGATCCACTACTTTTTGCCGCCACTCGTACGCATACGATTCTGAGTCCGCCCCGCGTACGGGTTACGTGGCACCGGCCGCTTTTCCTGTGGTGTTTGCACATGCCCAGGTGTTACCGGCGAATCCGCCGTCGAACCACCGATTGGTATCTCCGCCCAATCGAGAACGCTTTTTACCTGTTTCACGTCCAATTCCAGCATACCTCCCCGTTTTAAACGCGGCGGCAGATTAACAATCCCAAAACGAACCCGCATCAATCGGCTCACCATTATGCCCATCGATTCGAACATGCGCCTTATTTCGCGGTTACGTCCTTCACGCAGCATTACTCGATACCAACGATTGGTACTCTCGCCACCATCTTCACGCAACCATTCAAATTTCGCCGGACCATCTTCCAGCTCGATACCGTTACAAAGCGTCTGGCACTGCTCAGTGCTTAGCTCACCCATTACTCGTACGGCGTACTCGCGCTCCATCTCAAAACGCGGATGCGACAGTTTATTGGCCAATTCGCCACTAGTAGTAAAAATCAGCAATCCGCTCGTATTGTAATCCAACCGGCCGATCGATATCCATTTTCCACGGTGAACACGAGGGAGCTTATCGAATACAGTAGTACGACCATCGGGATCGTCACGGCTGACAATTTCCCCTTCCGGTTTGTGGTAAACCAAAATGCGCGGCAGTTCATCGAATTTCGGTTTTTTGACAGGCCGGCTATCCAACAAAATCCGATCATTCGGCGCTACTCGATCACCAACTTTTGCTAAGTGACCATTCACGCTTACACGTCCGGCTTCAATAGCAGCTTCCATATCCCGGCGTGAACCAAGACCAGCCTGCGCCAATACTTTGTGCAGCTTTTCAGTAGAAGTTGACTCGGTTGCAAGCGACTCCTCGGCGGGCGTATCGTTTCGAGGAATGCGAGGGCGCTGGCTCTTAGGCGCATCGGCGGTTTGGGTATCATCGCTTCGCGCCCGCCGAGCTCTCGGCGTCGGCGCCAGCTCTTCGAGCGGCTCTCCCTTTTTTGAAGCGGGTTTCTTATTCTGCGGTTGGCGAATGGGCGAGCGTTGTTTCTTCGGGGGCATGAGTAGTGTCGTTAACGATTTCTATAGGAGCGGTTTCAACCACCGGCGTATTTTCAATTTCTGCAGCCACCTCTTCTTGCCCGGCTGCTGCACCTGCTTCAGCACTGTGTGGGAAAATATCTGAAGTAGTGAGGTTTAGCGTTGCTTGTAGTTCGTCCAAGGACGGCAACTCTTCCAGCGACAACAAATTGAGGTCATCGAGGAATTTTTTAGTTGTGGCATATAACGCAGGACGACCAGCAACTTCGCGGTGGCCTACAGCTTCAATCCAGCCGCGCTCCTCAAGAGATTTAACAATCTGGGTTGATACCGTCACGCCACGGATCTGCTCGATATCGCCGCGAGTAGCAGGCTGCCGATACGCAATGATCGCCAAAGTTTCCATTACCGCACGAGAATAACGCGGTGGCTTTTCCGGATTCATGCGATGGACAAATTGGGTAAATTCCGGCTTGACTCGAAAACGCCAACCGCTTGCCACCGGCGTCAACTCAACCGCGCGGCTTGACCAGTCATCCTTCAATTCATCAAGCAATTTGCGAATGGTTTCGACAGACAACTCCTGATCGAAAAGTTTTTTTAAATCGATGAGCTGCAATGGTTCGCTGGAAGAAAGCAGCGCTGCCTCGAGAATCAATTTGGCTTGAACCAAGTCACTCGTCACAATTTCCGCGTTTCCCTCAGACTCGGCTGTCGGTAATGGCAGTTCCGTGCCATCGTTTGCAGGTGTATTGGCCGTCGTGTCGTTTGTTGAGACACCAAGATTTACCACCGCCTTGGTACCGCTTGTTTCAGTTCCCGTCATCGCTAATGGATTCGTCTTGGAAATATTTTCTGTCGCGTTTTCAATCATGGCTATTCGGCGCTGTCAGTAACTTCAGATTCAAGGGACTTGGGCTGGGCCAGCCGCACATAAATTGGCGCAAAGGGTTCGGTTTGCGTAATCTCGGCAAGCGACTCACGCGCCAATTCAAGGATGGCAAGAAAACTTACCACCAGCAACGGCACGCCCTTCTCCGGTTCAAACAAATCGGCAAATGCGATGAACTCGGTGGATTGCAAGCTGCGTAAAATCCGGCTCATATGCGACCGTACCGACAGCTCTTCACGAGTAACGCGATGATGCCGATTGACCTTCGCGCGCGCCATCAGCGTGAGCCAGACATTCTTCAAATCCACAACCGCAACCTTGGGCTGATGCTTCACTAGCGATGCATCGATAAATACTTCGACCAAGGTAAAATCTCGACCCGCCTGCGGCATAGCATCCAACTCACGCGCCGCTGCCTTCATTTGCTCATATTCGAGCAATCGGCGAACCAACGCCGCGCGCGGATCTTCTTCGCTGGCATCCTCTTTAGGAGGCCTCGGCAATAGCATGCGCGACTTTATCTCAATCAACAGCGCCGCCATTAACAAATATTCCGCGGCCAGTTCCAGCTGCGCGGTACGCATTATCTCAACATAACCCAAATACTGGCGGGTTAGCTCCGCCATGGGAATATCAAGGATATCGAGCGAATGTTTACGAATAAGGTACAGCAGTAAGTCGAGCGGGCCTTCAAAGGTGTCGAGAAATATCGATAATGCCTCCGGTGGGATATACAAATCTTGCGGAAGTTCTGTCATTGGAGCGCCATTTACCCTCGCAAATGGCGCTGGCTCAGTAGCAATAACAGTGGGTTCTTCGACAATTTCCATCGGTTCTTTCTTATGCTCCCAAGACAAGTTATAGGATTAGAGATTGTGAATAAATCGTAGCGAGCGACTCTAGGTGGGGCCACGCAGTAAATTTATTCACGATCTCAGTTGTAATCTAACCCTATAGCGCTCCTGACATCCCGCATCGTATCTTGCGCAACCTTCCTTGCCCGCTCGCAACCATCGGCAACAATATTGCGTACGAGTATAGGGTCTTCGACATACTGCTGTGCGCGCTCGATAATCGGCTTCTGTTCAGCAATAATCGCATCGATTGCCGGCTGTTTACACTCCAAGCAGCCAATGCCGGCGCTACGACAACCGGCCTGCACCCATTGCTTAGTTTCTTCCGAAGAATACACTTGGTGGAATTGCCATACCGGGCATTTTTCCGGTTCGCCTGGATCGGTACGTCGCACGCGAGCCGGATCGGTTGGCATGGTGCGGACCTTTTTGGTAACACTTTCCTGCGATTCGCGTAGCGCGATGGTGTTGCCATAAGACTTGGACATTTTGCGGCCATCGAGACCCGGCATTTTTGCTTCCGGCGTCAACAACACATTCGGCTCGGCTAAGATCATTTTACCGCCACCTTCAAGATAACCGAACAGCCGCTCGCGATCGCCGACGCTTAGATTTTGCTGCTCGTTAAGTAAGGCTTTAGCAGCTTCCAGCGCTTCATCGTCTCCCTGCTCTTGATAACGCGTACGCAATTCAGCATAGAGTTTCGATTTTTTTGAGCCAAGTTTCTTTACAGCCGCAATCGCCTTTTCTTCGAAGCCCGGCTCGCGACCATATATATGATTAAATCGCCGCGCCATTTCACGAGTAAATTCGACGTGAGGAATTTGATCTTCCCCCACCGGCACAAGGCTGGAACGGTAAATGAGAATGTCCGCGCTTTGCAACAACGGATAACCAAGAAAACCGTAAGTGGTCAAATCCCGCTCGCTTAAGTTTTCTTGCTGTTCTTTATAGGTGGGCACCCGTTCAAGCCAGCCCAGCGGCGTGATCATCGACAGCAACAAATGCAGTTCCGCATGTTCCGGCACTTTGGACTGTATGAAGATCGTACAATTCGCCGGATCGAGGCCCGCGGCAAGCCAATCGGTCACCATATCCCACGTGTTTTTCTCGATGTCTTCGCGGGTTTCATAATGCGTAGTGAGTGCGTGCCAATCGGCAACAAAAAAGAAACACTCGTGCTCATGCTGCAATTTGATCCAGTTCTTCAGCGCGCCATGGTAATTGCCAAGATGCAAATTACCAGTTGGCCGCATGCCGGAAAGGACGCGATCGGCGTACATTAGTGATTACCCTCCAAACTCAAATTAAGTGTATTAATTTTATTAAATCAGTTGAAGACATCCCGGAAAACGGTGCAAGAAGCGAGAGCCCCAAATTAATAAAAGGCGAAATAACCGTCCCTAGCACATTGGTATATAGGAGGATCAAGAGAATGATAAAACCATACGGTTCAATTCGCGAAAACGTATAAGCCGCTCGCTGCGGAAGCAAGCTGACAGCGATGCGTCCCCCATCCAATGGCGGCAATGGAAAAAGATTAAGAACCATCAACATGATGTTAATAAATATTCCTGCCACTCCCATTAGCACCATCGGCTCATAGAAGGGATTCCCGGATATCAAGCCAGCAACTCGAATCACTAGCCCCCACAAAATCACCATCAAGAGATTGGCGAATGGGCCTGCTGCCGCTACCCATAACATGTCTCGCTTGGGATTACGCAACTGATTAAAATTCACTGGAACTGGCTTCGCCCAACCAAAGGGAGGAATACCAAGTGCGAACATCGATAATGGAAGAATAACAGTTCCTATAGGGTCAATGTGCTTGAGGGGATTCAACGTCACACGCCCAAGCATGTACGCAGTAGGATCGCCAAAATAACGAGCAACAAAACCATGTGCCGCTTCATGTAGCGTGATGGCGAACATTACCGGCAAGGCATAAATCGCGATCTTTTGAATAATATTAATTTCCAACTTCAAGCTTTCCAGGAAACTGCTGTAAAAAACCTTGAACCATGAAAAATGCGGGACCAAGGAAAAAGAAAAATGCTATAAAAAATACGTTTACTTAAGGCCGTCTAACAAAATACCTTTGCCTAAGCGCGCCGACGTAGACGGTACACGTGCAACACAAAAACATTTTGTTGGACTCTCTACGCTGCCAAGCCGAACGGATCAAGTCCTCCTTTACCTACCCGGATCAAAACCGGCGTGTCATCGGAAAGATCAATTACCGTTGTCGGCTCGCAGCCGCAAAGACCGCCGTCGAGTATCAAGTCCACTTGGCGCTCGAGCCGTTCGCGAATATCGGAGGCCTCGGTAAGCGGCAGCTCATCGTTCGGCAATATCAGTGTCGAGGAAAGCAACGGTTCGCCAAGCTCTTCAAGCAATGCCAGCGCTACCGGATGATCTGGAACCCGAATGCCAATCGTACTCCGCCGTGGATGTTGCAAACGACGCGGAACTTCGCGCGTCGCCTCTAATAAAAACGTATAACTTCCAGGGGTATTTGCTTTGAGCAGACGGTATTTCACGTTGTCCACCCGAGCATATTGCGCGATCTCCGATAAATCCCGACATACCAGGGTGAAATGATGCCGCTCATCCACTTGGCGAATAGCACGAATTCGTTCCATCGCGTTCTTATCCCCGATATGACAACCAAGCGCATAGCAGGAATCTGTCGGATAAACGATAACGCCGCCCTTGCGGACAATCTCAACAGCAGAACGGATTAGGCGGGGCTGAGGATTTTGCGGATGAATCTGGAAAAACTGCGCCATGCCTGGAAGCGGAAACTATGCTGGGAATCAATGTCCAACTATACCATAGCTAAGAGACTGGCTTTAGATTGGACGACTCAAGGGAGAAAATCCCCCTTAATAAAAACCGTTCAATGCACACGCCGGGAAGATCGAACAATTTCCCACCTTAATCTTTACCGCTCCCACATCTCCCACACCGCCTGTAATCCAATCGGTAACGGTGGCAATCTGCCAGGCAGCGTATAACTTTCCCCAGGGCCGTGATAATCCGAGCCACGCGAAGCGGCAAAGCCGAAATTTTTTGCTAATCCTGAGTAGTGCCGCACCTGATCAGGCGTGTGATTGCCGGTAACCACTTCCAATGCTTCGCCCCCAAGATCTCGAAACTCACTGAGCAGTCGACGCATCGGGGTTGAACCCAACTTATAGCGACCAGGATGCGCAAGAACCGCCACCCCGCCGGCACCATGAATGCAATGGACCGCATGCTCAAGACTCATCCATTCATGCGCTACGTAGCCGGGCTTTCCCTTGACCAAATAACGCTTGAAAGCACTTTTTACATCGGAGACGATTCCTTTATCGGCCAAGAATCGAGCAAAGTGAGTACGACCGATCATTTCCTTATTGGTAGCATATTTGTTCGCTCCCTCAAGGCTACCAGTAATGCCTACGCGGGTCAGGTCGTCAGCCATCAGTTGAGCGCGGTGCCTGCGCCCTTCCCTCGCTTCGACAAGACTTGCCTTGAGACCAGCGTTTTCCACATCAATATTAAGACCTACCACATGCAGCGTAGTTGTCTCCCAGGTGACTGATATTTCAACACCACTCACAAAGGGAAGCCCTAGTCGAGCCGCTTCCGCACTCGCTTCGGCGAGGCCACTAATATCGTCATGATCCGTAAGAGCGAAAAGCTCGACCCCCAGTTCTGCGGCGCGGCGAACTAGTTCTGTAGGCGTTAATAAACCATCGGAAATGGTGGAGTGGCTATGGAGGTCGGCGTTGATCAAGGTTAAATCCGGGTGTTTCGTAAATGCGCGGCCCTCGCTTGTCTTTTAAATTCATTAGGAAAACCTTGTTCAGCTTGACGTATGAATAACTACGCCACGCCGTCACAAATTTTTCCTACAAAAATCAAAATCCGGCGCGATCATCTCGCGGATTTCTGAAACACCCGGATTAGACAAACTTGTGGAATAGTCGTAAATCATAGCAAAATAACGGCCTTTTTACTGCAGATGTTCTCATCCCGTGATTGAAATCAAGGAAATTAAGTTTACTGACGTAAGCACTGAAGCAAGCAAGGATCTGGGTGATCGCTTCAAAATATTGGCATCCGAAATTTTACCGGCCTACGAATTACGTGGCATCGTGCAAAGTGGGCCTACCGCGCCACCGGAGCTTATCAAGGCAGTCGAAGAATTTTTCAGCGCCTTTTATAAGCTGGATGAAGAGTACGGAGAAACCGGTGTTGTTCCACTGGAGGATACAAGCGAACTCGCCGATTATTGCCTACGCTGCTTAGCTGAACTACGCAATTGGCTGGATCGTCTGGAATTGGCCGCGCTAACGCCACATTGGGACAAACTCATTATCGGCGCCGCCTTGTGGGCTTTGCGGCATGAATGCGCAATCACTACGCCGGAACCGGTAGTTAATGCCTTGGCTTATATGGCCAATGATGCTAAAACCAAGCAAGACCTCGCGGCCATATACGGGCTCATGCAAGGTCTTATTCAAGCGCTGCCGGAATCCATTAAGCACGATTTGGAAAAATCCAACCCTGACCGACCCTGGCGGATTCTGCTCGTTAACTTCGCTATCGTCGCCGTGCGCACACAAGACGTGCCGATGATGCGTTATGCCTTCGATATGCTGGGGAAACACCTGCCCGAAGAATGTTCCGGCTTTTTTGCCGAAGCAGCGCAGCAAGCGGAACACTCAGCTTTTTCCGATGAGGTAAGAGGATTGCTGCAAGCGGAACACGCCCGGTGGACGGTCATACATTAAAAGCAGGACAATAGCAGGCTATGAAATTTCTATTTGATCTATTTCCTGTCATTTTTTTCTTCGTGGCATATAAATTTGCGCACGGCAATCCCGAAGGAGCGCTCTTACTAACTCGATCCTTGCTAGGCCCGAACATCGTTTCCACGCAAGCACCGATCCTTCTTGCAACAGCAGTAGCAATCGTCGCTACCTTTATGCAAGTCGGCTGGCTACTAGCAAGACGGCGAAAAGTAGACACAATGTTATGGGTTAGCTTGGCGATTATTGTCGTATTCGGCGGTGCTACTCTGATTTTCCAGAATGAAAACTTTATTAAATGGAAGCCGACTGTGCTTTATTGGCTCTTCGCTATAGTTTTACTAGGAGGCAAGATCGTATTTCACCGCAATTTCATTCGAGCCACGTTGGAAAAACAATTTACAGTTCCGGAACCTATATGGAACAAATTGAATCTTAGTTGGGCAGGCTTTTTTACTGCTATGGGTTTTGCGAATCTTTATTTCGCCTTTAACTTTCCCACTGAGACATGGGTTAATTTCAAGGTATTTGGCATGTCAGGGTTAATGCTAGTATTTGTGCTGTTTCAGAGCGTCTGGCTAGCTAAATACATAGAACATCCTAAGGAAGAATCACAATAATGCTGTACACCATCATTGCAGAAGATTTACCTGGTTCACTCGAAAAACGTCTCGCCGCTCGGCCAGCCCATTTGGAACGTTTGCGCGCGCTTCAAGCAGATGGGCGGCTGGTTTTAGCTGGCCCTAACCCCATCATTGATAGCACCGATGCCGGTCCTGCCGGATTTTCCGGCTCGCTCATCGTGGCGGAATTCGCCTCCTTGAATGAAGCAATTGCCTGGACAGCCGAAGATCCCTATGCAACAGCTGGTGTCTATGCCAGGGTAAACGTGAAACCATTCAAAAAAGTTTTCCCCGAGTGAATACAAAGCCTTTTCAAAACAGCCTCATTCAGAATAGTATGCACGGCAACCAGGCGGCGAAATCGGCCGGGACGTTGGATATTGAAATGGCATCTACCCCAGAACTTATTCGTGAACGTTTGGTCAAGCTTCAACCGGTTTCGATCGACATTAAGGATGAAAGCGGTAAACACATCGGCCACGCTGGCGCACGTAGTGGCGGTGGTCATTATCAATTAACCATCATTTCCCCCCTTTTCGTCGGCGCTTCGCGCCTTGCTCGGCACCGGCTGATTTATGATGCCCTCGGCGACTTAATGCAGCGTGAAATTCATGCCTTGGCGATTGATGCAATTGCGCCAGATGAAGCATGAGAAACCTATCTGTCAATTTAAGTTAAGAAAGACTCTTTAGCTAACGCACTCTGTTTGTTTTATTTCTTCATTGAGCAGCCCAATTATTCTGAAATTTTTTATGCTCCCAACCTCGAGGTCCTTATGAAAAAATCGCAAGCCTATCTTTCCCTGGCGCTCACCGTCGCCATTTTCAGTGTCGCCGGCGTTTATGCCACACAAAGCAATAAAGCAGTAGCCGCAACCACTATCGGTAACGTATCGGTGAATGGCGTTGCTATTCCTCAATCACGAATCGACGCAATCGTAAAAGCCCAAGCAACGCAAGGGCGTCCAGAATCTCCAGAAATGGTTAACGCGATCAAAGATAAATTGATCATGTTAGAACTCGTCAGCCAAGAAGCCCGTAAAAAAGGTTTGGAAAAAAGCGCCACTGTCCAAACCCAGCTAGCGATGAGCCGCCAGGAAATTCTGGCCGAAGCTTATGTTCAGGAATATGTAAAAAGTAATCCGTTGAACGACGCGGACCTCAAAAAGGAATATGAAGCCTTTAAAGGACAGCTTGGCGATAAAGAATACAAACCCCGTCATATCCTGGTAGAGAAGGAAGACGAAGCCAAAGCCATTATCGAACAGCTCAATAAAGGTGGCGACTTCGACAAGATCGCCAAAGAGAAATCCAAAGATACCGGCTCCAAAGAAAACGGTGGCGATCTGGACTGGGGTCCTGCTGGCCGTTTCGTAGGTCCATTCGCTGATGCAGTGAAAGCGCTGCAAAAGGGACAAGTTACACCGAAGCCTGTCCAAACTAATTTTGGCTATCACGTCATCAAGTTGGATGACGTACGCGATCTGAAAGCACCGGCTTTCGAAGAAGTTAAAGATAACTTCCGCACTCGCATGCAACAGCAACAAGTTCAGAAAATGCTTGCGGAACTGCGCTCCAAAGCGAAGATCGTCGATTCAAAATAAGACGATTGTTCAAATAAAAAAGCCACGGCATGCCGTGGCTTTTTTATTTTATAGAGCGCCGTCCTAACAACAATTTTCTGCTTATCCTATCCACTTTCGCGCGTTGCGGAACATACGTATCCATGGGCTATCCTCCTGCCAATCGTCGGGACGCCATGAGCATTGAACAGCCCGGAATACACGCTCCGGATGCGGCATCAATATATTGAAACGTCCATCAACCGTCGTCACGCCGGTAATGCCACGCGGCGATCCGTTCGGATTCTCCGGATAATGCTCAGTTGGCCGGCCATAGTTATCAATGTAACGCAGCGTGACCAAGTGTTGCGAAGTCGATAACGACTCCTCGGTCTCATATTCCGGGTAACCCTCGCCATGCGACACTACGATAGGCATACGGCTGCCCACCATGCCGCTGAAGAATAGCGAAGGCGATTCCTGCACTTCCACCATCACGTAACGCGCCTCGAATTGCTCAGATTTGTTGCGCACGAAATGCGGCCAATGTCCGGCGCCAGGAATAATTTCGCGCAGATTCGCCATCATCTGGCAACCATTGCAAACACCTAATGCAAATGAGTCGCGACGATTAAAGAATGCTTCGAATTCCTCACGTGCTCTCAAATTGAACAAGATGGATTTCGCCCATCCCTCGCCGGCACCCAGCACATCACCATAAGAAAAACCACCGCAAGCCGCAAAACCTTGGAAGTCTTTCAGTGAAATCCGTCCTTCGATAACATCGCTCATATGCACATCGGTTGCTGCAAAACCTGCGCGATCGAAAGCAGCAGCCATTTCAATCTGACCATTCACACCTTGCTCTCGCAGAATCGCAACACGTGGACGAATACCTTTGGCAGCAATAAAAGGCGCGGCAATATCTTCGTTGTGATCGTAACTAACCCGGACGGATAAACCCGGATCTTTTATGTCGGCGATTCGTTCGTATTCCTGTTCGGCACAAAGTGGATTGTCACGCAATTTTTGTAAGTGATAAGTCGTTTCCGACCAAGCACGTTGCAAGTCGATGCGCTTCTCTGCGAAAACCGATTTGCCGTTGAGGATAAAACGCACTTCGTCATTAGCATTAAGGCCGCCAAGAAAATACACCATGCCTGCGAGACCGGCTTGGTTGAGTGTTTCGAAAACGTCTGTACGATCTTCAGCGCGAATTTGAACAACCGCACCAAGCTCTTCATTAAACAAGGCAGCAACAAGACGTTGTGTCATGCGCTCGCCCATCAACTCAGGCAAGCGCTCATTACCATCTACATCAAGTACGGCTTGATCAATCGCAAGAAGGTCGAGATTAGCGCTCAATCCGCAATGCCCCGCAAAAGCCATTTCACACAACGTGGCAAAAAGTCCACCATCGGAACGATCGTGATATGCAATGATCTTCCCTGCGCGATTGAGTTGCTGGATCGCGGCGAAAAATGCTCGCAGCTTTGCGGCATCGTCAACATCAGGTGTGCTATTGCCAACCTGTTTGTAAACTTGCGCCAGCGCCGACCCACCAAGCCGATTCTTGCCGCCACCCAAGTCGATCAAAATCAGTTCAGTTGCGTCTTTGTCCGTACGCAACTGCGGCGTTAAAGTACGGCGTACGTCGCTAACCGGAGCAAAGGCAGAAATGACGAGCGATAACGGCGCCGTTACCGATTTGCCATCTTGCCACGTCGTTTTCATCGACATCGAATCTTTGCCCACCGGAATGCCAATGCCCAATGCAGGACAAAGCTGCATACCTACAGCCTTTACCGTTTCGTACAACGCCGCGTCTTCGCCGGGATGTCCAGCAGCAGCCATCCAGTTGGCCGATAGCTTGATGTGACTGATGTCGTCCACTGCGGCAGCGGCGATATTAGTAATCGCTTCACCTACTGCCATGCGGCCAGAAGCCGGTGCGTCGATGCAAGCAATCGGCGTCCGCTCGCCCATTGCCATCGCTTCGCCGAAATGGGTTTGAAAACCCATCAGCGTAACCGCCACATCGGCGACCGGCACTTGCCATGGCCCTACCACTTGATCGCGGGAACACAGACCTCCAACACTACGATCGCCAATGCTAATAAGGAACGTTTTATCAGCAACGCTAGGCAATCGAAGCACGCGATAAGCCGCATCTTTAAGATTGATGCCTGCACCGGTAAATTCCTCCAACCTCACTTCTCGCCGCTGCACATCGCGTACCATTTTTGGCGGCTTGCCAAGCAGGACGGTGAGATCCATATCGACAGGTTTGTTATCGAAGTGGGGATCGCTAATTGTCAGTTGATGTACCGCAGTCGCTTCGCCGAGCACGGCAAAAGGACAACGCTCCCGCTCGCAAATCCGCTGAAACAAATCGAGCGACTCCGGCAATAGGGCAAGCACATAACGCTCCTGCGCCTCGTTGCACCAGATTTCTTTGGGAGACATGCCGGACTCTTCGCTCGGCACTTCGCGCAAATTCAGACGCGCCCCCACGCCACCGCCTTCGGCTAGTTCCGGCAACGCGTTGGATAGTCCGCCGGCGCCGACGTCATGGATCGAGAGAATCGGATTCTCGCTGCCCATTTCCCAGCAACGATCAATCACTTCCTGGCAACGACGCTCCATTTCAGGATTGGCGCGCTGGACTGAATCGAAATCCAGTTGCTCGGTATTAGTCCCCGAAGCCATGCTGGATGCGGCGCCACCGCCCAAACCAATCAGCATGCCAGGACCACCCAATTGAATCATCAGAGCACCAGGCTGCAACGGTTTTTTGTGAGAATGAATCGCGTTGATGTTACCCAAACCGCCGGCGATCATGATCGGCTTGTGATAACCGCGCATTTCACCAGCGACCATTTCTTCGTAAGTGCGGAAGTAGCCGCACAAGTTAGGCCGCCCAAATTCATTGTTGAATGCCGCGCCACCGATAGGCCCTTCAAGCATAATCTGTAACGCGTTCGCAATCCGCTCCGGCTTGCCGTATGTCCCGTCAGCAGCGCCGGCAAAAACTTCCCATGGCTGCTTGAAACCAGGAATGTTCAAATTGGAAACGGAAAAACCCACAAGACCGGCCTTTGGCTTCGATCCCATACCGGTTGCACCTTCGTCGCGAATTTCTCCACCGGAGCCAGTTGCTGCTCCCGGATGCGGCGCAATCGCAGTGGGATGATTATGCGTTTCCACCTTCATCAAGGTATGGGTCAATTCGTTGGAATAGCGATACCCTGCTTCGTCACCAGGATAAAAACGCGCCACCTCCGCCCCTGCCATGATCGCTGAATTATCGGAGTACGCCACGATAGTTCCCTGCGGACTTAATTTGTGGGTATTGCGAATCATCCCAAACAGCGACTGGGACTGCGCATTGCCGTCGATTACCCAATCGGCATTGAAAATTTTGTGACGGCAATGTTCAGAATTCGCTTGCGCGAACATCATTAACTCTACGTCCGTTGGATTACGATCGATCGCACGGAAGTTGTCGTAGAGATAATCGATTTCGTCGGCGGAAAGCGCTAGCCCCATCTCGCGATTTGCAGTTTCTAAAGCGGCCTTACCGCCTTTGGAAATATCAACCAGCGATAACGGCTTAGGCTCAAAATGGTGAAATAGCTGGCCTGCTTCCTCGAAGCTGGTTAACACTGTTTCAGTCATCCGATCGTGAATAACCGGTAATAGCGCCGCGCGCTCTGAGTCACCTAGCTCGCTTTGATCGACGTAGTAAGCAACCCCACGTTCGATCCGGCTGATAGCCGGGAGACCGCAATGCCGGGCAATATCCGTTGCTTTGGAAGACCAAGGTGAGATAGTCCCGAGACGCGGTACTACGAGAAGCAATTCGCCGGAAACCGCCACTTCCCCTTTAGGTCCATAACTAAGCACCCGCTCCAGCACGCTGTGCTCGGCATCCGTCAGCGGGCAGTCAAGCTCGACAAAATGCCAATAACGCGTGGCTATACGGACATTAGCCAGTGGTGTACCGGCGAGAGCGGTTTTAAGTTTTTCTAAACGGAATGCTGAGAGCGCGGCTGAACCAGGAAGACGAAGAATCTGCGGCATGGTGACTGTTGCGTTGTAACTAAAGCGAAATTATACCCGATTCGTGTACCGCTCTCGAAACCATGAAATCGGTAAACCTCACGAATGGCGTGACCTTACGCCGAAAACGCGCGCCTTGTCATTCTGAGCCGTAGGCGAAGAATCTGCTTTTTTCCTGCGTTATGCACCGTGCTAATTTTGACCGCTGTAAACAGTAGATTCTTCGTTGCACTCAGAATGACAATCACACAGTGTGCCTAATAAATCCAACGTGACTGACCACTAGGATCAGATTTACGCTTTTTCAATCCGCCGCCACTTCAGCCAAACTCTAAGTTCGCGAAATTGCTCTGCCGGCAAACTGTCCGGGAGAATGACATTCGCGCGCGAAAATCTCGCCCCCTCAGCCCGCCATAGAACTGTGGTAAACCAAGGATGAACGAAACTACCTTTCAACTGCTGACCGATGAGGATTTTTCCATTACGCTGAGTTACTTCAATCTGGCCGTCGCTCTTCAACAGGAAAGCCACAATCGAGGAAGGAGACCGGAGAAGCGCATCGCGCTGCAAATGGAATACACTGCTTGCAAATACCCCAAGCGAGATCAACACCTTGAACCATAATGGCCAATCGATTATTGCGACTATTGCGATACTCGCGCCGTGGGCCAATATTAGTAATCCGGCGAGATACCGGGAAGGGGATAAAGAAAGTCGTAGCATCTTCATATTGTTATACTGGTAAAAAATCTCTATAGCGTCATTTTGTGTAGGCGCTCTTAATCATCCCAACAACTAATGATTGTTTCAACATGCACCCCACCTGGAAAAACTTTCTCATCGAACAAGACGCCGTCATAACCGACGGCAAAGTATCGCATTTCGGCGATCCTACACTTGAGCGGCAAGCCGTGAAAAACGATACGATTATCGCCGATCTTTCTCACGAGGCCGTGATTACCATCAACGGCGAAGACGCCGAAACATTTCTGCACGGCCAGTTCACTAACGATGTGAAGAAACTGAATGGGACGAACTGGCAGCTCAACGGTTATTGCTCTCCTAAAGGCAGGCTACTGGCTTCATTCCGTCTTTGGAAGCAGCACGATCGCTATTTACTGCAGTTACCGAGCGCATTACGCGAGTCCATTCAAAAGCGCCTTACGATGTTTGTGTTACGCGCCAAGGTCAAGCTTGTCGAGGCGTCGGATGAAACAATTCGCTTTGGTATGGCAGGCCCGCAAGCCGCTACATTAATACAAACCATAGCTGGATCACCCGCGCCAGAACCCGGCGCACTGTGGCAAGGAGAGAACATCACGGTGCTCAGTTTGGGACAAAACCGGTTCGAAATACTTGCAGCCCCCGAGAAGGCGTCCGCCGTCTGGCAAACGTTGAGCGAAGGAGCAGTTAAAGTGGGTGCAGACCAATGGGATTGGCTAGCTATTCGCGCCGGTGAGCCAAGCATTACCCTGGCAACGCAAGAACAATTCGTACCGCAAATGGCCAATTTCGAACTGATCGGTGGGGTAAGTTTTCAAAAGGGCTGCTATCCAGGCCAAGAAATCGTCGCTCGCACGCAATATCTGGGAAAACTAAAACGGCGAATGTATTTGGTGAACATTGCCGCAGATTCAGTCGTCGCCGGCGATCCGTTATTCAGCGACAATTTGGAAGGACAAACATCGGGAATGATTGTTAATGCCGTCGCATCCCCTGACGGAGGATTTGACGCCCTTGCTGTTGTGCAAGGAGAAAAAATCGAGAACCAAGTCATCCATTTCAAATCATTAGATGGACCGGCGCTACAGCCACTTTCTCTTCCGTATGCCGTGCCGTGAGTTATCACTTTTATATCTACTATCAGGTACCAGTTGAAACCGCAGACGAGTTGCGCGGGCAGGTATCGACGATGCAATCGATGCTTACCCGTGAAACGGGCATTGTAGGCCGCTTGCTAACCAAGGTTGAGGCACCAATGCTTTGGATGGAAGTATACGAAAACGTTAGAAATCGCGACGAATTTGAATCTATTTTGCAGCGGTTAATCGCTGAAACCGGCGTGGTAAAACTATGCAGCCACGATAAGAGAAAAACAGAAATTTTTATTGATTCACAAAAGCTTGACATTGCTATTCAATGAATCAATCATGAACAGTCGTGGCCTACTACGTTAAAAAAATTGTTTTATTAGGCTCTAAAGTTGACGAGGGAAACAAAGGGGGAAAGGACTGATGGCACGCTAACTTTACAATCGTGAGGGGCACATGAATATCGCCCATAAAAGATTTTACAAGCAATTGTTATTGGCCTGCGCCGTCTCAACGTGTTGGACTAACTCGCCAGCAGCACAGGAACGTGCGGAGTTGCCCGACTCACGCTCTCTTGCCGAGCTCAGTCTCGAAGATTTAGGCAATATCGAAATCACTTCGGTCTCCAGAAAAGCCCAGAAGGTTTCCGAAGCAGCTGCGTCAATTTTCGTCATTACCCGTGAAGATATTCGCCGTACCGGCGTAACCAATCTTCCCGAGGCACTTCGTCTCGCGCCCAATCTTCAAGTGGCGCAAATTAGCTCTAGTCAATATGCAATCAGCGCCCGCGGATTCAACACGTCTACCGCAAATAAAATGCAAGTACTTATCGATGGGCGCAGTGTATATACCCCGCTTTATTCCGGCGTGTTTTGGGATGTACAAGATGTCTTGCTAGAAGACGTCGATCGCATCGAAGTTATTAGCGGTCCCGGCGGAACAATGTGGGGCTCGAATGCCGTTAATGGCGTCATTAATATCCGCACTCGCAGTGCATACGATACCCAAGGTACGACATTAGTTGCTGGCAGCGGCACTGAAGATCGCGGGCTCGTCGAATTCCGTCATGGCGGTAAATTCGCGGAGACCGGTGCGTACCGCGTCTATGGTAAATACACCGACCAAGACAGCACCGTGTTAGCCAATGGCAACTCCGCAGAAGATTCCTGGAACAAAAGCCAAGCCGGATTTCGAACCGATTGGAATAACGCAACCGACTCATTTACCGTGCAAGGCGACGCTTATCAAGGCACAAGCGATCAACGCTTTACCGGCACGAATCTTGCCATCGACGGGGCGAATTTATTGAGTCGCTGGCAGCGTCAATTGACCAAAAACTCAAATCTCCAGTTACAAATTTACTATGACCACACCAATCGAGAAATTCCTCGCTCAGGAGCGGAAACCAGGAACACTTTTGACGTAGATTTCCAGCATCAATTCAATGTCGCAAAAAATCATGACATAGTATGGGGTGGCGGCTATCGTTCCTCAAAAGATCATGTACAAAACACTGCTGGTTTCGCCTTCATTCCTGAAAAACGTACTTTAGACACCAGCAATCTTTTCGCTCAAGACAGCATTGCATTATTCGACAATAAGGCCCAACTCACGCTCGGCTCAAAGTTTGAACACAATAGCTATACTGGGCTTGAGATTCAACCGAATATAAGGCTCGGCTGGAAATTATCGGATAGGCAATTTGCCTGGGCGGCAATATCACGCGCGGTGCGGACCCCGTCTCGAATAGATCGAGATATTTTTGTTCCCCCATCATCGCGTTTTCCTTTCAATCTGATCGGCGGGCCTGACTTCCAGTCCGAGACTTTGACGGCTTATGAAGCCGGTTATCGAACTCAGCCGAATAGCCGGCTATCTGTGGTGATTTCCACTTTCTACAATGTATATAAGCGCATCCGTACTTTAACGCCAGTACCAGGCACGACAGGAAATGCGGTGATTAATAATGGCGAAAAAGGAGATACCTATGGGGCTGAGATGTGGGCGGACTTTTACCTAACCGCATCTTGGCGATTAAAAGCAGGATATGCATATCTGGAAGAGGATTTACGGGTTGACCCTGGCAGCATCATGACAAATGAAACCGATGACGCCAAGCACCGTTTTTTATTTCGCTCCTCAATGGATTTAACACCCAACATCGAACTCGACGGAACGCTTACCCATGTAAGCGCCATCCCTGCGATCGCGGTACCGGCTTATACAGGCATGGATATTCGCCTGGGATGGAGAGCAAACAAGACACTAGAAATATCCTTGACCGGTCGTAATTTACTCGATCAACAGCATTCGGAATTTGGAACGACAGCAGAACGTCGAGAAATCCAACGTAGCGCTCTGCTAAAAGCAGTATGGAAATTTTGAAAAACGCTATGTTGCGTACATCCGCCCGCCGTTTACGGCACCAGTTGTATGACGTCTGTCTACGCATATGGATAACATTAATTATGGTTATGGCGACTTCGCTCGCCGCCGAAACGCCTGCAACAACAATCAATCCCTCGCTTGAATACGCAGTAAAAGGCGCATACCTTTACAAATTCGGTTCCTTTATCGATTGGCCGCAAAGTACATTTCCGACTCCGGACACGCCGTTCATTATCGGAATACTAGGCAGCGATCCCTTTGGCCCTTCCCTCGACGAAATGGTGCAAAACCAAACAGTAAACGGAAGACCGATTGTCATATCTCGTTACAAACATGTAGATCAAGCTAGAGCCGCGCATGTTCTTTATATCAGCCCTACCGAAACGGAAAATTTAGGGCAAATCTTAGCGGGCTTACGTGACACCCATGTACTTACCGTCAGCGATCAATCCAAAGACGCGAGAGGAATCATCAATTTTATTCTTCAGGGAAATAAAATTCGTTTTGCAATCGACCCGGAAGCGGCCAATCGTGCCGGGCTAAAAGTCAGCTCAAAGTTACTGAGCGTTGCTAAAGTCGTAGACGATAATAATAAGTAATGAATAAGCCAGCGGGACAATTTCTGTTCACGAAATTTTCGATTCGGGCGAAGCTGTTTTGGATCACCATCCTAACTAGCACTACCGCCTTGGTGCTTGCCGGTTTTACCATCGTGACTTACGACTCGATTACCTACAAAGAACAAAGGATTAGTGATTTAACCGCACAAGCAGAAATCCTCGGTGCAATTAGCAGTGCCGCAGTAATTTTTAACGACGCAAAAGCGGCGCGGGAATATTTATCGTCGCTTAGAGCAAAACCTTTAGTGGTGGCGGCAATCATCTATGACAAGGCAGGTCACGTATTCGCCACTTACAATCGGAGTGGCAGTACCGAATTCAATACGACGCCCACGGAAGCGGATGGACACCGCATCGAGAGCAACGATATCCTTTTATTTCGCAGTATTATGCAAGGCGGCCAATTCATTGGCACCGTGCACTTGCGCGCAGATCTGGGGCTCAAAGAACGTTTGGTCCGTTACGCCGGCATCGTATTAGGTTTATTGATTCTCTCGCTAGGAAGTTCACTTCTTCTATCGACTCGACTACAAGCCATGATCGCCAAGCCGCTGCTGGAAGTAACACAGACCGCGCGACAAGTAATCGATCATCATGATTATTCTCAACGAGCAATTAAGTACGACGGTGACGAGGTTGGCGTACTCGTTGACGCATTCAACCAAATGCTCACCCAGATTCAATTGCGAGAAACTGCATTACAAGCTGCCAATAAGGCCCTGCAGCTAGAGATAGCCGAACATAAACTCGCGCGCGCCGAAGTGGCCGAACTCAATGAAACCTTGGAAAAGCGCGTTATGGTACGAACCGCAGAACTCGCAGCGGCCAATAAAGAACTGGAATCATTTTCCTATTCAGTCTCCCACGATCTACGCACGCCCCTTCGAGGCATTGACGGCTTCACCCTCATTTTGCTGGAGAACTACGCTAATAAACTGGATGAACAAGGAAGGCATTATCTGGTGCGTATCCGTAATGCTACGGATCGTATGAGTCATTTAATAGATGACTTGCTGCAACTGTCGCGGACAATTCGTAGTGAAATGAATCTTACAGAGGTAAACTTAAGCGAACTGGCCTCCTCGATCGCGAACGATTTGCACGAATCGATGCCAGAGCGCAAAGTGGAATTCTTGATTGAGCCGAATATAATCATTCAGGCCGACGTAATTTTAATGCGTGTAGCGCTGGAAAATCTACTTAACAATGCCTGGAAATTTACCGGTAAAAAATCGTTAGCTCGAATTGAAGTTGGAAGTACGATAATCGCCGACAAGAAAACCTATTTTGTACGCGACAATGGAACAGGATTCGATATGAAATATGTCGAAAAATTGTTCGGCGCATTTCAACGCCTGCATTCTATTAGTGAGTTCGAAGGAACCGGCGTAGGACTCGCTAATGTTCAACGAATTATTCACCGCCATGGCGGCCAAATCTGGGCCGACGCGAAGTTGAACGAAGGCGCAACGTTTTATTTCACTTTATCTGCTTGGAGAAAAATCTCATGACAAAAATTATATTGCTGGTTGAAGATAACCCCGACGATGAAGAACTTACGTTAATTGCCTTTCGCAAAAGCCATATCGTTAATGACGTAGTCGTTTCCCGCGATGGCGCGGAAGCACTTGATTACCTATTTGGCACAGGCACTCACGCGGGGCGAGATCTCAGCATCATGCCGACTGTGATTTTGTTGGATTTGAAATTACCGAAAGTGGATGGCCTGGAAGTACTAAAGCGTTTACGCGCAGACGATCGCACGCGCCGGATTCCGGTTGTCGTTCTCACGTCCTCCAAGGAACAGCAAGATGTAATCGAAAGCTACAACTTAGGTGCCAACAGTTATGTGCGTAAACCAGTGGACTTTCTTCAGTTCATGGAAGCGGCAAAACAGCTAGGGCTTTATTGGCTGGTGTTGAATGAACAAGCGCTGTAGAAGAGCGCGCAATAAAACTATTAGAACTTATGCAAATTTACGATTGAGAAAACATCACTACCTTTTTGGCTCCATTACTCCGCTCAGGGTTTGCTTCTTCCACCAAAGTAGAAGCAACCGCGCGATCGATAATGATTCGAGCAAGGGCATTTAGGCGTGAGGGGGATAATGCGTCATAGATCATCGGTGTTTTGTCTGGTCCGCGCCAAAATACCTTGATGGAATCATTGAAAAACATGACTTCATAATCAGCCGAACCAATTGTCATCGTCACCACGTAAGTAGCGGGTGCGGTCTGTACTGCCGATGAGAAGAACACCGGAGCACCAACCTTTTGCAAATCCTCGACAATAGACTGATATCGCTCGAACGTTCTATTTACATCGAATATTGGTTTTAAGGCGCGTTTAGGAGTTTTAGCTTCTACCTTCGCCCGCTCTAGTTCACGCCTGTAGGCTTCTCCATAATTTTTCATGCGCAATTTCCCTATACCGACCTAGAACAAGTATCGGCGCGGCTTTCGGGACTGTCAAGCATCAAAAATGTCGCCATTTAACGACAACGCACGCCATCTGTAAGGGATAAGCTGATAATTTTTTAAATGCCACTATCAATTGCTACAACCTCCCGGCTTTTCAGCTATCGCGCGATGAATTTGTAATTCTTCGACTAAGCTGGAGAAACAATACAAGAACGGCATCGAAAAAGACCTACACCAAGCAATTGATTGGTATTCCCGGACACCACCACAAGGCCATGTCGTGGCGAAACTCAAGGCGGAGGAATTATTAAGCCTAGAAACGAGTTAGATAGAAACCTTATCCGACGGTTAAACGCATTGCTTGATGAGGAATACCGGCATCGATAAATTCCTCACCTTCGGGCTGAAAACCGTATTTGGCATAAAACGGCACTGCGTAGGTTTGTGCATTAAGCATGAGTGTCTGATGACCAAAACGCTTGGCAATGGCAATCAAATGCGCCAGCATTGCCGCACCGACACCATTGCCGCGCCAGGGTTTTAGTACCGCCATGCGGCCAATATGGCCATCGGGCAATAAACGCCCAGTGCCGACGGGACGCCCGGTAAAATCGCGTGCCAGCACATGGCAGCATTGCGGGTCTATGCCATCCCACTCTAGATCTTCAGGCACGTTCTGCTCAAGGACGAATACCACTCGTCGAATAGCGGCCAGTTCATAGCTACCCTCCTCCCAACTAATTTCACTGATCTTGAATTTTTCGCTGGCAACTATCATCAAAGGTATCCTATAAAAAGCTATATCAAAACCAGTCTAGTGAAGCGATTTAAAAGTAAGGAAGATGTTTTATATGGACAATATCGTACTTCAAGCAATGATGCGCTGGCCCAATGTACCATCCGTTTACGGTTGGCTCCAGCTTGATCGTCGCGGGCGATGGTTGATTAAAGACGAACCGATTACCAATCCCACCGTTAACGCCTTCATCAATCGAAATTACCTCTGTAATGAGGCAGGACAATGGTATTTCCAAAATGGCCCGCAACGTGTGTTGGTAACACTGGAACATACGCCCTATATTTACCGAATTTGGCGTGATAGCAACGCCCACTTCTTGAGCGAAACGCATACGGGACTGGCAATCAACCAACCGTCCAGCTGCTGGCTTGATGATAGCGGCTGTTTGCTACTGGCTTGTGAACACGGAATTGGCTGCGTTGAAACGCAAAGCCTTGCCGTCCTGGCAAGTGCATTTTGTGACTTGAAAGGCATGCCCTTATCCGATAGCACCGTCGAATTGCTGCTGGAAGGCAATCCCGTGGCAATTCAATCCTCCCGCTTGCGCTGGGGTACTAAACTACTGCCACTAGGATTTTTGTCATTTATCGAGGTGCCTGAACGCTTTCACTTTGAACGTTCGCCCCAACCGCTTCCCGGCCAGCCCCCCTGCTAAATCCATGTTGTACTTCAAACGATACTTTACGGTTCCGCGAAACTCGACATAGCCTATTATCAGCGACGCATCATTTCTGCTGTCGCTTACAGTAATTGTTTGTACTGTCGCAGCAGAGCCCTTGCCTGGTTTCGAATGCAACATGGAATAACAATGGGAGTAGAATACGAAACTTAAGAGTACCCTCGGTAAATCGTCGCAGACTGGTCGATTGGGGGCGAGGGAAGCAGGCGTATAAAAACGTACGTTAGTTACCAAGGCCTTAAAGGCCGGTTAGCATTAGACTTCTTCCAGAATCATAACGAGCGGTCGTCCAGTTGGGTTGGAACAGAGAAATCAGAATTGACGCACAAGTCAATGAGGATTTTGCATACCGTACCAGCCTAACTTGCGACTGCGCAGTAGGTTCCGAAAAAAGTCTATTAATCGGGGTGCTCACGAGTAATCCGCATATTGCGGACTATCACTTCAGGAGTTCTATCATGCGCATGGAAGTCCATGTTCACGGCACCATTCATCTGCGCGCCGGTATCGTTCTAACCGAGATCAACGATGCACTACAACCCTGGCTTGAATATCTCGAAGCAAAAACGATCCATGAAGTAAAAAGCATGCATCATGACGAGCTCGGCATCCATTTTGATTCGCGTAGCAATGTTCTCGAGATCTGCTGGAGCGCAGACGTAAGTGAAAATTTCGAAAACCGCGTAGAACCCGCAATTCGTGCCCTTTGCCCCCTTTCAGAAATAGCTGCGGAAATCGAAGTCAGCTATTTCGACGACGATGGTAACGACGACATGAGCATCGTTTTTGTCGGACCGACACCAGCCTCTATTCATGAAGCGCAACGACGGCGCATGGCGGAAGACGTATCGGATCTTCTCGTCCGCCATTTCGATGAGCCAGCAATCAATGAAGTCGTTTCTTTAGTAAATGACCTCTTTTCACGCGACTGGGCAAGACGCCACTCATCAATCATGGATTTCTCCACAGGAGATACGCTACCGTTGGATAGACGCCGCCACCTGCATTAAACTTCTTTCGAAAGTTACTGCCTCGGCGTGATCCGCATAGGTACGGCAGACGACCGCTCGCTACTGTTACGCAAGAAATCTATGAACGTAAACGCGTCGCTGCAAACTCATCCTCGATGTTGTCGCGATAATAACTCCACATCGAGGACGAGCCGGCGAAACGGCGATAAACATCAGCACTAACACCGGTGTATTGGAATTTACCGACTGTTGTTTCGACTTGTAACACGCGTGTCCACTCGTCATAACCGATAGCGCGTAAATTACCGGCATTCACTTTTTTCATTTCCGTCTGCTATTTTCCTGCGTTGTAGACATGACCAAGTAAAATCGTCATTCCGGTAAACAACGACCAATCTTGCGAAGTGCGCGTCATACCCCAGCTTGCGCCGACATCGAATACAACACGCTTAGAAAAATTGTAGCTTGCGGCAAGAAGAAACTGTGCCGTGTTCGGCACATTCGTCTGATGAGCACCAGAGAACTCGCCAACTACGCCCCGGCGATCGTTAATCGAACGAGAAAGCGCGCAGGCTCATGTCGTTTGCCAACGTCTATCATTGGAATCTACTTGACCAAGCCATGTGCCGGCGAGATTGATATCGAGGTGATATTTATTCAATATCCACACTATAAATACCATTCACTAACTAGCTGGTTTTGCCAACGCCTAATTCGTCCTTGGCTGAATGAGACATCACACCGGCTTCGAGAGACCGAATGCCGCATCATCATTCACCTTAAAGCGCCGCTTCACAATTACCGATGTGTCACCGACACGGTGGAAACGCGTGCCATCGAAATCGGTATTTGCGATCCACGCCTCACCGCCTAAACGCACGCCCCAATCCGACGAAAATGCGAGCTTCAAGGTATAAAGGCAAACTATCGCGTCGCGCAGCGTCGCCACCGTCAATGTGCTGCCAACCGAATTCGGCTTCAAGCCATCCCGGCTCGGACAAATTCGCCGGCGCTGAAACACTGGGCCGATAGGGGGTAACCGCTGGCTCATCCGCCGCCAGTGCGGCTTCAGTTACCGTCAGAAGAACAATGCCAGCGACCAGCCATCTCGCTCGTCTGTTCATAATTCTCATAAATCCCTTAATTTTTTTCAACCAGCGTTTTAAGGTTTCTCATTCCAGTATCAAAATCTCCCCCCACTGTTGAATCCATTGTCAGCAAAAAATAACGAGACACTAGATTCGCACCGACATCGCCTTCGTTAGTCCATACCATCTTGGTTGCGGAACCGACAGGAGTAAGCTCCATTTTTCCGCTTGAAGACATATTGAAATCAGGAAATGATAATTTGTATTCGATCAACCTTGGCGGCTCGGCTTTAACAAAGTCCATCCCGCCGTTGCCTTCACTTTTGCTTTTCCATAACCACTTCGCGCCCTCCCCTTTTTCCGGGCCTATATAAGTCACCTGCATTTGCGGATCGCGTAAGTTCCACACCGCCCATTTCGACCATGCGCGAGGATCTTCCAGATAGGGATAAATTTTTTCCGGTGGCGCTGAAATTTCGATGCTGCGTTCTACTTTGAAGTGACTTGGGAGAAAGAAACCGATTACAGCAAGGATCGCGATTAATAACACCAAACCAATTAGAATTTTTTTGAAGATATGCATCGACTACTCCGTGATTGGTGGTAATCCGTTTATGTTCCGAATTTTACAAGGTGTATTTGTTAAGTGACGAACCAGAAGTTTTTATCCCAGTTCAATTTGAAATTACGAATGCATAACGCTCTAATGATTGACACTCCTAAAATCATCAGAAAATTTACTCTATTTATGAACAGTGTTACCCGAGCACCTATCTCTAGGAATTACTTCTGCTCAGCATTTTTTCAAAGTCTTGAGATGAAACCGGGGTCGAGAACAAATAGCCCTGTGCGTAGTCGCACTCAGCCGATTTTAGCCAATTCCTTTGTTCGACTGTTTCCACTCCTTCGGCGATTACTTTTAGGCCAAGCTTGTGCGCCATTACGATGATTGCTTCGCATAACGCAAGGTTGTCGGGCTGAGTCTCTAGATGCCGCACGAATGCCTGATCAATCTTCAAGTAATCGAGGTGGAATTTGCGCAAGTAAGATAACGATGAATAACCGGTTCCAAAATCATCAAGTGAAACCTGGATGCCAGCATTACGAAATGCCGCCAGCCGGTCGACGACTGCGGTGCTTGCATCCAACAGTAAACCTTCCGTGATCTCAAGCGATATTTCCTTGGGCTTGTCGGATTTTTCTGGCTCGCCTTGCCCTAAGAACTCAGTCCATTTGTGCAGGCAGTCGTCATCCATTTGGAATTGGGCTGGCGATACGTTCACGCTGATTTGAAAGTCGGCATTAAACCTGCGCCACTCTGCAGCCTGTCGAGCCGCCTTATAGAATACCCACTCACCAATATTAGCGATCATCCCGGTATGCTCCGCAATTGGAATAAAGTCTATTGGATTAATCAGCCCATGTATCGGATGTTGCCAGCGCAAAAGTGCTTCTGCTTTTTGAATTTTTCCGGTGTTCAGATCGACGATCGGTTGGTAAAGAACGCGCAATTGTTTGCCGGCAAGAGCGCACCGCAATTCATTAGATAGCTTCATCCGCTTTTGCGCGGCTTCCTGCATCGACTTGGTAAAGTAGGTCACCCGGTTGCGACCCGATTCTTTTGACGCGTACATCGCCTGGTCCGCGTTCTTGAGTAGGTCGCCCATGCTAGTAGCGTCATTCGGATAAAGTGTGATTCCGATGCTTGCCGAGATGTACGAGACTTCACCGTTAAGTTGAAACGGTTCGGTCAATTTTTTCAAGATGTTCTGAGCCACACGATCGATGTTGCTGGAGTCATCAAGCGCACTCAATATGACAGTGAACTCATCGCCTCCAAGCCGCGCCACAGTGTCTATCTCACGCACTGACGCAGACAGCCGTTGCGCCACTTGTTTAAGCAACACATCACCAAAGGCATGACCTCGGGTATCGTTGATTTCCTTGAAATGATCAAGGTCAATGAACAACAACGCTAACGATAACTGTCCGCGATGGGCTTTCCGAATTTCCATCTCTAACCGATCCTGAAATACATTGCGATTCGGCAGCCCTGTAAGCTTGTCAACGTTGACATTGCGCAACAACTGTTCGATCTGCAATCGTTGATTCAATTCGGAAGTCAGTGAAAAAGCCTTTTGTTGCAGGATAGCGGTAGTACGCTGCAACTCGTCGATACTAGCCGATGCGTCATACCTTTCCGTAGGGATCACAGTGGAATGCATGGCGCACACATGACGGAACGATTCTGCGTCCTCCGCCTTCGGGAAGGCATCCATTGGATATCCGCATAACAGTGAAAACTCATGATCCTTCATCAGTTGGTTGAAGCAATTTTCCACATGAATTGCGGCGTCGTGTCTTTTGTGCGTGATCGGTCGTTTATATTCTTCACCACATAGAATGGCTACCATCTCCCCGAACACAAAAATTTTTCCGTCGTAACCGGTCGCCGCGTTTTTGATGACGTCTCCGATTACCTTACTAAAACGCGATTCATCAACTGCGTCATTAACTATAAAATGACCCAATAATGTTTCTACTTCGAATGGTATGTAGCTGCTCTCATGGCCGGATCTTGAAGACGACAGCAATCCGCGCTGCATTAAATTCTTTTCGAGCGCTTTCAGTCGAGATTTGGTTGCGATGACGATTCCCTTGCCACCCAAGGCAAGAGCTGCGCCAATAAAATTAGTCAGCCCTTCTATTAGAAATGCATCATTTTCGTAAAACTGGACGAGGTGTTCACCGATTGCTGATTGCATCGTGTACGTTACCGATCAAAAGGAAAATTTGCTTCCATGAAGCGCGTGAGGCCTGCATGAATTAGTAACGGATGTTACGTAAAGGCGAGAGGGCGTCTCTAAAAAATGTTTTTAAAGAAAAATTGCTTACCCTCTACAATTGATAACACCAGTTAGCGCTAGTTATAGAGAGAATACCACTATGACTAAGACCAATACATCGTAAATTTGGTTGGTTCATGAAGTATTGACGCCACCGCCAAAGTAAACCTATGCAGCGCTTTGCTTTTTCGGTTTTCGACAACGTTAAGCATCAACTTCTAGCAGGTGTTTTTCAGGAATTATTTCTATAGGACTTACGCAAAATTGCACCAGCAAGGCGCGGCGACGCAGACAGTACCCAACTAGTACGGCAAGGAGCCGTAACGCGGCTGGAGCGGTTTTGTGTAAGTCCTATTCTAGAAATAAGGAAAGCAATTCTCTATTGCAACACCACTCCGATAGTCAGCGCTTGGCCGCTATGTGGAGATTTACATAGCAGCCACTATGCACAGTTTGAAACTATG
>JAZKCF010000036.1:0-60414 GCA_040388195.1 Pseudomonadota bacterium | reverse complement strand
ATCGCCACCTCTTTCTCCGCGATGGAGGGCGGTAGCGGCGGTATGGCGGCAATCTCGGTTAACGGGTCTTTAGCTGCATCTAGCGCGGGGCTAGGGGGCGTAGATAACGCAGTTAACGACGGTGAGGCCGGCGGCGTCGGAACAGTCAGTTCGATAGAAGGAACCCCTCGCACAAAGGGAACCTCTCGCGGTATAGTAACCGCTCGCGCTACCTGCGGCCCCGCCTCCAGATCCAGCTCTTGATCGAGATCCTCGTCTTCTTCCTCGACTTCTGAGTCAGAGTCTGAGTCTGAGCCGACGGCGAATCGTTCGTCTACCTTATCATCGACTGCCTCAGTTACCTTGGTTGAGGGAATCGTTGGAGTCGCTACGGAGGGCACTACGACAATTTCCTCTAATCGCACATCCTGAGGAGCAGGGGTGTTCGCGCCAAAGAGGCTTTTTGCCGCTATCCCTAGGTTAGTTGTAATGGAGCGATTGGCCCTGAAGTTTTCTTTTTCCTTGCGCGCAATAAACTCAGTAGTACGACTCCCTCCAAGAGCAGTTAGTTGTATCTCAGCATCTTTCGTCAGCGCTATCACGCCGCCGTTCAGCAGCGCTGCGATTCCTTTACTTTGAGTTTCTACTTGTTCGATTGACAGCTCTGCATTTTCTTGTTTCGATAGCTGACCAGTTATATGGTCGCTCAGCACCTGTTCAAAAGTCACTCCCGGCTGTTTTTGTGATTGCTCTCTGAAGTTTTCTAATAAACTCACGAATTCCTCTTCATCCCCTTCCTGGCCAAAAAGGAGCTCCACCTTCTCATACGCTGCTTTCGCTGGCGCGTAGACATCCAAGTGATCTTTCAGCAGCGCCTCAAAGTTAAAGTCGGGCATTTTTTCTGAGTTTTTTGCGTCCTTATTGTATGCCTCGGTTACTAATTTAGATTGTTTAAATGTCTCGAATACACCCTCAAACTCGGCTGAATTCGGCTCTTCACCTCTCGCTTTTTTCTCCGCATTGTATGCGTTGAGACAAGGTATACGTACGTCGACTTCCTGGTGAATCATCTCCTCAATAGAAAGCTTAGGTTCGTCTTTAGGAATACTTTTATGTAAACCATAAAGGTTCGCCTTAAAATCGCTAACTTTGGTAGCGGCCACACGAGTTGCCATAGATGCAGCCTGTCCCGCCAGAAAACCGAGAGCCGGGCCCCCGATATATGAGCCCCCCAACTTAGCCACGGTACCGACCGCCATAGGAAGGAAAGTTCCTCCTAAAGTTTTTCCGTGTGTAAGCGGCCCCGGCCTCTTTCTATAAGCAGGCGCATTCGATATAAGAACTTCAGCCACAGGCTCGCGAAGCTTGTCGGCATTAGCAGAGACGTCTAATACAATCTCTCTACCTTGATTTGAAAATTTATCAAAGATGCGATCGAACTCTGTGGGGTCCGATTGCGTATTATTCCGTTTAGCCGCTTCGTCGTATAATTTTTTTGCATACTTAGCTGGAATTCCTGGAAGCACGTTATCAAATTTTACTTCTTGCTCATTTCGATGCCCCGTGAGGTCGCTGATAATCTCATCCCGAAACTGTTGAAGCTTACCTTTCGCCGCAGCACGTTGTCTGTCGTCAACAATGCTAGAAAGCTCTCGTTCACCATTCATGAGATCGGCAACCTTTTTAAGGATTTGCTGCCGAGCCGTAACTTCTTTAGCATCAACCAATTCCACTGCGCCCTTTTTACGCAAGGCCTTCAGCTCATCTTTCATTTCCGGCGTAAAGCTTTTGAGCTCCTCCTCCATTTCAAGCGTAAGTGGGTCTTGCAGTGCCTCCGCCGTCAGCCTTGTTAACTCTTGTTGCTTCTCTGTGGAGAAGAATCGTGGCTCATCAGCTTTCATAGACTCCAGCAGACTCACCTTTTGATCCCGTTCGTTCAAAAATTGCGATCGTTCCAATTTCTTCAGATAGTTTAGCCGGGCCCTATCGTCAATAGATAATCCCTCATATTCTGAAAACGTAGCTTTTATATCTTCCGAATTTTCCGGGTTTGCCTTCTTTAAATGAGCGACCAGGTCGTCCAGTATTTTCTCGGGCTCTCTTCCTGCCTTTAGTATCTCGAATCTCTCTTTAATATTTGTCCGCAGCTCTTCGTTTCTAATAAACTGAGCAACCTTTACATCGACTGTGAGTTTAGCCAGTTCCATTTGGTTGGTACTTAGCGCCACTGTCTCCGGTGACTTAAGCTTTCGTTGATCTGTTTCTAATTTACTCAGGTCGCGTTCCACCTGACCTTGTAATTCCTTCAGACTGCTTAGATCCTTAGATTCCTTAGATGCCGGCACTGTTAACTGACCCGTCAAACCTGCTATCTGCGTTGCCAGCTGTGCCTGCTTACCCTGGAGGGCGTTTATCTGCAAAATCCTCTCGCTTTCCGTTGTCTGAAGCGCTTTCAGATCGTCCACATCCTTTAATTTTTGTGTAGCGTTGAGCAATACTTTCGCAGAACCCTCTGTCTCTACTGTAGCAACTACGGTTTCCATTAATTCCACCGCGTCTGTTCCCACTTGCACTGCTCTAAATGTGTCTTGAATTTCTCCTAACAACCATTTCCTTTGCTGCTCGGAGGTAGCAGCTTGACTCTGCAACGAACGTATTTTCGTTTCGACTTGCCTACTACATTCATTCATTTTGTTGATGATATTGTCGTAATGCCGTGGTTCTTCAGAAATTTCGTAAGCAAACATCTTGTCGTGTCTCTCAGCGATCTCTCGCAAGCTCTTCGGGTTCTCACCCGCCCACCGTGCGACTGCAAGAGCTTTAAGAGCATCCACTTGTGAGTCAGGCGTGTCGAAAAAACTCTGCGCGGCGCTAAGATCTAAAGTAGTAACCCTCGGGCCTTCTATCGTTGTGCCATCGTGATTGGTAAGAATAAGCGCATATGAAATCTCCTCTGGGCCGGGACCTTCAAGCCTTTTAACCTCCACGCTTTTGTAAAAGGACGATAACTTAATTTGATGAAGCTCCCTTTCTCCCGGCCGCTGTAAAAATTTCTTCACAAAATCTTCCGGCGACGTCTGAAATGGGACGCCTAATTCTTGATGTGCTGCAGCCACTCTTCGATAGTCACCGCCAATCTTGTCAATCATTGCAGGTGGTAAAAGAAGCTTCGCGTTTTTCATTTCCTCGGCTAACGCTGCTCCAATTTTAAAATCGTTGGCCTTCTCTTTCATCAGATCAGCCATGTGCTGTTCGGGCGTGAGCGCAGGAGTTTCTAGCTGCCTTTTCAAGAAACGTGGATAAATCTCTTGTGCAAACATTTTATCTCTGAGTTCTAGAGGTACTCTGTTGTCCGAAAGATTGTCCAAATACAAAATGTGAAGTTGCTTTAGATTTTTCTCTGCGTGGGGAATATCCTTACGGATGGTTGCAACAATCGTTTTCCTAACGTCCGCGATAACCTTAATGTTATCGGACACACCGATAAAATCATTTATAAATGCGCCATAATCAGCGCCAGACTGCTGCTCACCTTCGGTCTCTACATATTTGCGCATGCGAGCAGTCCGCGCGATTAAATCGTTAATAGCTACCAGCGCACCTTTCTGCAATTCTGCAAACTGTTCAGGGTTCGCTATGTCTGTAACCCTTATACCCCGCTTCTCCAAGCGTGCAATGGCATTGTCATTCATCTCTAGATCATCGCGACCGTCATAATTCTTATCCAAATAATCTTCCGCAATTTGTTCCGCTAGTTGCAGTACACGTGGTTGGTCCATTCCAGCAGCCCTGTATGCACGGCTTCGGTCTTGCTGGAGTACGCGCCCTATGGTATTGCCTTCGAGAAAATTCAAAGCGTCATACAAGATCGTTGTTGGCAGACGTGTTACAGACTCTTTGGACTTCCAAGCTCTGTCAGCTATATTGAAAACAGGTTTAATCGAATTATTAATAAGGCGGCCATGCCACTTATCGTTCGAATGTTTCCCTAACAGAGAAGATAAATGATTCGTCGGTTTTGTACCGGTTCCCAATGCATAATTAACTGCATCTAGCGCCTCTAGTAACGAGGGCAAAAACGGCTTATGCGCATGATTATCCGTGGTGAGCGGACGGTTTGATAATGTACTTCCCAAAGCAGCCAAATCGCCGCACTCTGTAAAGGCGACAACCGCCGCGAATTCAGTCATGGCTGTTTGCCAATGGTTCATGTGCTCTTCGCCACCAAAATGATGATGTAGGAGCACTTCCACAGCGCCGTAAGCCGCCAGCCCTTGAAAACTGCCCATCACGTAGCAGCCATAGTGGTTCAACACATTACGGGCTTGTTCGTACACCGCTCCAACCCGGCTTTGTAAGGGTGATTCGCTATGCGCAGAGGTAGTCGCAGGTAATACACCTTCCCGGCCTTTATGGCGACTGTCTTCCCATTCATGTGCCATTGTTTGCCAGAAGCCGCCTCTGCTGAAATTTTCTGCGGCCCTTGCTAAATGAGGTCCTGGATTCCAGCCAGTAACAGCCGCATTAGCAGGATTGGTTCTCCACAATCCTTGAACCACACCCAGCTCGTCATGCGCCATTTCATGCGTTGGAATACGATGTATACCCTCTACGCTATTGCTCGCTTTATTAAGCACTTCCGTATAGCCGTTGGCTATGCCGAACATAAGCCCGGCCAATGCGCTACCAGTAAAGGAATGATGGTAAGTACTGAATCGCTCCGATTCGAAGGGGACGTTCGCAAAAGAAGCTTCCATTGAGGCAAAACTCAATGTAATAGCGCCATTCATGAGCGGCGAACCATATTCGGCGCGGGCTCTAGCGTGTTCAAACTTTACTCTAGCTTTATCTATTCTCTCGTGGATGGGGTTATTTGCATCGTTAGCAATAGCATTCGATTTGTTCACTGCCACTTCAACCATCTGCTCGTGTGTCGCACGAGCAGCTTGTATGCACTTTTGGAATTCAACTACATAGTTGGGGTTGGGAGTAACACCGTCCGACTGAAAACGAGAAGGAAAATCCGGAATATGTTTTGGCTGTGCAAGAACGTTATATTGTTCAACTTTGGCATTGTGCTCGCTTAACCGAGCAAGATAAGTGTCTACCCCTGCAGTGTGAGCAGGAGGCTCGGTACGCGCTTCGTTAGCGGCGGTAATCTGATCTACATTAGGAATACCAACGACGGCACCAGTAATATCAGTAACAGCAGTAAAGATCCCACCGTTCGCACCAAGGGCAGTCGTTACCGCAGTAACTTTAGCTTGATGCGCCTGTAACTGAGCGTCATAGCCGGCCTGATTTGCATCGGCATTTCCTGGGCGATCGAATCCGGGATGAGGAGGAATCGCGACTGTCGATAGATTCTCGTTATGCTGAACAACCGCGTTTTGATACGCCGCCAAATCAAGATTATATTGGGCTCGCGCAGCTGGCGTAGGCCCAAGCAAAGGAGCGGGGCGAGCAGGAATTGGAACGGGGCGCGGAAAAGCCTGATTCCGTCTCAAAAGATTTACCAGTGCTAATTTGGTATTGTGCTCTTGCAATCGATTATTGTAATTAGCAACGGTGTTATCGTCGCCTGGATGCGGCGGAATCATAATCGCTTTGTTAAGTGCTTCGATACCGGCATGGTAAACATCAGCTGGCGCCCCCGGCGCTATGTGTTCGCTGAGATTTTGGCGGTGGGCATCGAAAGCATTGCCTGTGGCAATAGTTACAAGGGGTTGGCCGTTAGGATCTCTAAGCGCGAGATTTCCGGCATTATCAATGTCAAAAGGAATATCCTCTGTAGTAATACCCGCGTCCCTGGCCTCAACCATGAATTTGTCAGCGGCTCTTACCGCTTCGAGGTGCGCATCAAGCTCACGGTCGTACTCTTTATCTTTTGGCCCGCCAACATTGGGCCTCAAGCCAGGATGTGGTGGTATCACCGGCACTTTTTTATGGTGAGCTTCAATCGCTTTTTTATAACTCTCGTAAGCCACGTCCATCTCGTCCGCAGTAGGGGCTGCGGGGGGGCCAGAGGCTACACGTCCAACAGCGACTGCAGCAGCAATGCCGGCGCGAGTAGCGGTTGCAACGGCTGCGGCATTGTTCGCGCTAGCATTATTAGCATTAGGACCAAAGTTGTTAGCAACATAAGCGGTAGCCGTCTGAGCGAGAGCTTGAGCGGTAGCGTGGGCAGCAACTTCAGTAGGATCGGCGCCAGGTATGGGATAGAGAGCGAGAACGCCGTCAATTGCCCCACGTACGGTCGCCGGGCTCGCATTGGCCGCGAGCGCGGCATCAGCAGCAGCTGCAGCTATAGCGTCGGCTGCAGCCTGGGCTGCGACTTCAACGCCAAAATGGTTAAACTCGCCGGGGTAAACGGGAATCTTCGCTCCGTATCGGTTTGCCTGCGCAATTACCGCGTCCCGGCCTACGACTTGATCACTCTTAGGGGGGATAACCGGATATCTCGGCAAAACCTCAAGCGAATCTCTGCCGTGGGCATGACCGGCAACCCCTGTAATACCTTCAGCCACATAGTCGAAAAGTGCAACTTCGAAGGCGGCAATAATCGGCGCTTCTGCGGCAGCTAGCACAATTTGCGTTACTAATTCAGCCTTTATGCCATGCCCCATGTAGTGCTCAAAGTGGTGCAATAAAGGGTCGTGCCAAAACTCGTCTAAATGGCCGTTGACAAGACCGTAAATGATCCCCATGGCAACCGCTTCCCCGACCCCATGCGCAATTGGAAACGTTCCATAAGCTCTCAGTTTATCCACACTGGTTGCAAGTGGATGTGCTAGAGGGGTCGGTTCTATCGTCGGTTCTGTATCTTTTGCCATGATGCCCATCTCCTTAACTAATTTTTTTCATAATTCAAGCGTGGAAATCCCAGCTGCGAGCGATTAAACTTCGGCAACTTCTGCGGACAGCTTTTCAAGCTCGTCAGGTGACAGGAAATAAGTCTTCCTCCACATGCTGCCAAGTTGAGCAAGTCCCACTAAAATATCTTTGAACCCATCGACCGTAACTTCAGTAAAAGGAACGCAGCGCCCCATAACGACATGCTGAGTGCTTCTATTGAATGCAAAATGCGCTGAGTTATCACCGAGGGTAAACAAATTTGTTTCTAACATTCGTTCCAATATCAGCGTCTTCTGTTTAGCAGGCACCGCACCAAAATCAGCAGTCAGCATTGCCATATTCGGTTCGAGAACGTCCCCATACAATATTTGGAATGAAATACTCCCGACCTCAATGCGGCACATTTCATACATCGGCTCAGGATTTAGAACACCGAATTCTTCGCAAACCTTATCGATAAATTTGCAGTACATTTCTTTATTCATGTTTATCCCCTTGTCTACGTGCACGGAGCACCATCACGACCTATATAAATACTGGATTAGCCACTACGGCAGTCCAGTGCAATGCATACTTTCAATCTATTGAGCAAGACCCATGCCTAAAATAAACCAACCGTTTATTAATTTAACAAAATGAATTTAAACGAAAAAATAATTTGTTTCTATTTGTAAAGTTTCGTCAACTTTCAAAACCGAAATTGGGGAGGGGAAATGCATGTCAAAAATGCTAGATATCGCATCGCGATAAGGATTTGAAAACTCAGAAGAGTTAATGCAAAGCCGACACTGCGAGTAGGTGAAACAACACATCTACATCGGGGGGTAAATTCGTAAAAAGCGGTGCGGCTCTAAGAAGAGATAAGTCCTTTGGGATCTGCAAGGAACGTTATGGCATGGGCATGCGAATACAAGGCGTCATTCCGCGATATATGAACGAAATTAAGTATGAGGCTTAATGATTGCACAAGGGATAAGACCCGCCCCAATTAGCGTTAGATAGGCATCGGGAGACGGTTGTTAGATGCTGCCATCTTTAAAATCATATGTTTTGTTTTTTTACCGCCTTTTTTGATTTTTTTTTACCATAGTCCTCCAATTCCTTTTCACTCGGCGCCGTAAACGAATCTTTTTTATTATCCTTTCTGGTTCGCCCCATTTTTGGAGGATTTCTACCCTTGGCTAGGAGTTCTTCAGCAGCCATTCTAATGACTTCATGCTTGCCGTTTACCTTGTTATCTTGCACGTAAAAAATTTTGTCAGCGCCGTCCGGTTTAAAGGGCGTACCACGAATCTGAGTGACTCCGGGTTTTGCATCTACGACAGTAAAAGGTTCCGTATTTAGCTCTTTTGCGATGGCTCTATTTTCGTTAAAAATCGCGCCCCGAAAAAACATGCGCACGCTTTTCCCGCTTAACTTATCTACACTTTCTGACAGCGTAGAAGTACTTATTTTGTAAAAACGTCTACCGTCTGCCGAGGGATTTATTTCTTTGACGTGGATATATCCCGGACTAGGAGTAATTTTCTTCCGCCTAAGCTCAGCATCGGAAACGATCTTACCGGTGACGATATCCATTGCTTGAACGCTATCTTCATCTACTATGATTGGTCTTGGCTTGCCGCGGAATATACTTCCAGCCTTATCCATAATGCCCTGTGTAGATTTGAGATCCTGTTGAAGAATGTCGACTTTAGGCGCAACTTCTTGGAAGCGCGCCAATTGCGCTGGATTTTCGAGTGTCCGAAGCTCGCCTTGTTCAATGGCGCCCTTTTTTAAGCGAATTTTAATTTCATCGTCATGTGCGATCGCGTCATCTAAAATTTCATGTGGGCTGCTTCCAGACAAACGCAGGTCTGGATTCATGTCAATAAGATTGGCGAGTTCATCTCGACGGTGCAGCACGATCTCGCCAGTTCTTTTATCTTCGATCTCGACCGTTTTCCCTTTTGGGTTCCGAAGCACTCCGGTAATGTCGTGTTCGGGGACTAACGCCATCACTGCGCTTCCCCGTTTTATACGCAGCATTGGTTCACGTGAGTGAATGCTATCTGTACTCAAAGTCCAAGCTTGTGAGCTAACTCGCTGTGTGCCAAGAGCTCTCGCCTCGATTCCCAGACAAACATGCTCCTCCTCTTTATGAGTGAAGCGTCTTCCTATACAAGGGAAGTTCTCACGCACCTTTTGGCCAATTGGATCAAATACCGCAGAAAATGCATGTTCCGATTCATGAACAAGGGTATGTTTAGCGGCGATGATTGTCCTAACGTTCTGATCAGCGCCTTTGTCGATAATGAGGGAGTATTGGTTCCACTCTATTATTTGTTGCATACCTTGACGATCGGAAAGCTGCCACGGAATAAACTGCGAAAAGTCATTCGTAGCTTTAATGTAGGTTTGTATTGTTTTATTAGGAGTGGGACCACCTCGCCGTAAGCCCTCTAGCCTATTACGCAACGCCTCTTCCACCTCTGGCTTGTCTTTAACTATTTCTTCATAAGAAAGTTTGAAATTTTTGTATATCCTTTCTGCCTCTGTTTTATCTTTCCCTTCTATAACCAGATTATCGAGCCGAATGCAGTAAGGTGTCGTTCCGTCTTGCTCTCTTTCGGTAGACTCAGATAAAAGCTCCTGAAGCGATCTCACAACGCCGGACAATGGCACTGGCTTGGACGTCTTTGTCCCCAAACATTCTTGAAGTGCCTCTTCATAACGCGTTTTGACGTGCAGTTTTTCTTGCTGTGTTATTGCCTTATTTATCTCATTGTCATATAGCGTGCGATGTGTCATTACAAATTGCAGGTACATTTCATGATTTTTAAAAAGCTCCTTAAATGCAGGAGATGCGTCGAAAGATAACGAAGCAGGACTTAGTAAAGAATCAAGTTCATGAGGCCTCATGCGGCGAATCTCCCAACCAACCACTGAATATATGCTGGATAAGTGAAGGCAACTACGTTTCCATTAATGACACCCTCGCCTCCAAAGCTGTCCACAGAAACGTTCAACAATGTCTGATTTTTCTCTCCAATAAAAGCAACGCTCCAACGTGCATCAATACGGCCCGCTGGGTCGATGACTGGCTCACTCGCAGAAAGTGCCTCGTAAGCCGAATGAATGTCTTTCAGATCGTTAGTCTCGAAATGCTCTGTATGGCTTAAATGCTTTAGTCGCTCTGGCGATACCGCTAACGGCAATAGAATCGCAGGGTCAAGATAATGGACCTCAAGGTGCTTCACAGCTTCTAGATCAACGAATGGTAGGAAAGTTGTTTGCATGAAACTCCCTCTTGAGAAGCGATTTACTCTAAGGAGGAGCAGGAATCATGCCAGGAGAAAGGCGAAGATGGCATCAATAATGGATTGATTTTTCAATACAAATTACCGCCATCAGTTTACGTGGCGATAAGTGATTGCAAGACTGCAAGTTCTAAAGCGAGTCGAATTGCAATCATGCAAGGGGCACTGGCGCAGGAAATGTCGTAACAACGAGAATTTCCGACCATTTAGGGGCACGATTGAGCGGGAATTCCTAGATTCCGCTATTTACTAGGCCGCCATTTCGAAACGATTGCGCCCGTTTTTCTTCGCTGCGTAAAGCGCTTGATCGGCCCGAGCTAAAAGTTGCGCAGGCGATTCGTCTTCGGATGTAGCGGTTGCAATGCCGATGCTTACTGTCACCCATTCGGCAATTGCCGATTGGGCATGTGGAATAAAACGCCGAGCGACTTCGGCCTGCACGCTTTCGGCTACTCGCTGAGCGCCTTCTAAGCTGGTATCGGATAGCAGCACCGCGAATTCTTCTCCACCAATCCTTGCATAGAGGTCTAGATCACGACGCGCGGCACTGGTCATTGCCTGCGCTAATGCCTGTATAGCGCGATCGCCGGCAGGATGTCCGTAATGGTCGTTGTATTGTTTGAAGTAATCGATGTCGAGGAGCAATAGGGAGAGTGGGGTATTCGCCCGCTTCACCCGCTGTAATTCGGCTAAGAGACGCATATCAAATGCCCTACGATTGGCAAGACCGGTTAACGGGTCAGTCATGGATAGCGTCTCAAGATCTTGGATTTGGGCATTAATCACACCTAATAGTCCATTGATCTCTTTACTCAACTTGCCAATTTCATCATGGCGAGACACGACAACGCGCTCCTGCCAGGCCTTTTGACGACGAATACCAGTGACAGAACGCGCAAGGGTTGCGAGCGGTTTAACAAACCACACTTGTATAGCCGCGAGTAGAAGTAATCCTGTAACAGCCGCAATCACGCCAAGCTGGAAGGCAATACGCGAAAAAACCAGCTTTCCTTGCGCCATCAGTTCGCGCGGCAGGCTCACTCGAATGGTCGCGATCGGTTTGCTCAGCACGTCGAGTAACCGGTAATCAAGAACAATGGCTTCGTTAGAACGGACTGCTTGAATCTGATTTTCCGGTAAGTACTTGGGAATCGATCCTAAACTCCACCAGGTGCCGCCATTGCCCGTCGAGGTTGAGTTAAGCACTTCGAACGATAATTTGGTCTGCTCTTTAATTTGACTCAATACACCTTTATCAAAATCGCGCGCCATGACAAGCGTGCCACCAACGGTGCCAACTTTGTTTGACGGCAGTATAGAGCGCCAACAAACCATTAGCATCTTGGAGTCTATTTCCATCACGCCACAATTACGCTCGTTGGTGGGATTAAGAAACAAGGTGAGAAATTTTGCTTTTTCCGGTAAAAACAAACCGAGATCGCGAACGTTTCCAGTACCGGGTTCAATAGAACGATAGCCAATTGTTTGCTTCGTTCGATCGAAAACCATTACCAGTGACAACGAAGCGTTTAATAACGATGGCGTACTTAAATTGCTTTCCAGAAAAGCAACACCAGTCGGTGACGTTGGCTTCTCTGCAAATCGATACATATCATCCCAATTGGCCCAATCTCGGGTCATGAGATCCAAATTAGACAGTTGAGCTTCTACGCCTTCGACAATTCGACCAGCATCATCGGTCGCAGCGGCTTGCTCTATTGTCAAAAAACTGGGTATCAGGCTGGCGCGTAAGAACACCAGCCCTAATGATGCCATGGCACCAAAACAAACAAGGAAGACAAGGGTTATGCGAAAGCGAATTCCAAACCATATAGACCTCCACGCGCTTTTCCCCGTCATCGCACGCCCCTCTTTTTGCGTAATAGAGCTGGAGCAGACCTTGCTTGTTTGCATTTTGACCTCAGCTTAAACGGGTGAATTAGCGTTGTCCAACAAAACTTTAGGTCGTGACGTTTAACCCGTTTTTACCCTTTAGCTACTTGTATAGGTTATGAACCGTTTCGCATATGCAAAATACCGAGATCAATTAATGTTCTCCAAAACCCGCCGGTTTTATCCACCCTGTTGATTGCAAAAAAATTTAATAATCAATCGCCTGCGGATATCTCACGCCGATGCTTTCATTCGAGATGGATATAAATCATGAAATTCCGAATCAAGAAATCGCTCGCCGTGCTCAATTAGGTAATAGCGAAGTGCCTCCGCTGCTGGAGACAAGGTTTTACTAAGTGCATGCACAACATGCCAGCATCCGACGACTGGCATGCCTTCAACATCTAGAATTTTTAACATTCCGGCCTGAAGTTCTAACTTTAGGGTGTGTATCGACAAAAAACTAATGCCCAAGTTTGCTGCGACCGCATGTTTTATTGCCTCATTACTACTTATTTCCATTGCATAAGCGGGACGTAGATTGTGGCCACGGAAAAATTTCTCCATTGCAGCCCGTGTACCAGAGCCCTCCTCCCGAACAATAAAACGCTCATTAACAAGCACCGCGGGTGACAACCGCTCGTGGTTATTTAAAGGATGATCGGACGACACGATAATCACACTAGGGTGTGGTGCAAACGGTTCGACACGAGTCGATAACTCGCGAGGCGGACGGCCCATTACCGCCAGATCGACTTCGTTGCGCTGAATCATTTCGACTAAGGTTTTACGATTTCCCACAGCAAGCTGAAGGTCGATGCCTGGGTGCTCAATGAGGAATTGGCCAATTAGCCGAGGCAAGAAATATTTCGCCGTGCTTACCAATCCGACCGTAAGTCGGCCATATTCAATTCCACCCATACGCGCCATTGCGTCTTCAGCATCTTTTAAAGTTGCTAGAATACGGCGCGCATAGACTAGAAAGTATTCTCCGGGGGTCGTCAAGCTTACTCGACGCCCCTCTCGGTCAAACAAAGGCAAGCCAACAGCTCGTTCCAGCTCGCGAATTTGCATTGATACCGCGGGTTGCGTAACACAAAGCTCGTCTGCTGCTTTGCCAAAAGCCAAATGCTTCGCAACTGTCGTAAAAACCCTTAATTGCTGTAACGTAACGCCCTTCATAAGGTAAACCTTATCTAATACATCAAAAGATATTATTTTACCTTATTACATTCAACAGCTACATTTCAGTCACCACCTCATTAACTGTTGGGAACTATCCGTGAACAGAACCGAATCGACCCAGATAACCGACGCCAAAAAACGTTATGCCGCAGGCGTTCTGAAATATAAACAAATGGGCTACTGGCAGCCTGATTATGAACCCAAGGACACTGACGTTATTTGCGTGTTCCGTATTACGCCTCAAGAAGGCGTGGACGCTGACGAAGCCGCTGCCGCCGTTGCAGGTGAATCCTCTACCGCGACTTGGACGGTAGTTTGGACTGACCGTTTAACCGCTTGCGATACGTATCGCGCCAAAGCTTACCGCGTCGATCCAGTTCCCAATACGGGTGCCGGAACCCAAACCGAGCAGCAGTATTTCGCTTATATCGCTTACGACTACGTTCTATTCGAAGAAGGCTCTATCGCGAATATGACGGCTTCGTTGATCGGTAACGTATTCGGTTTCAAACCGTTAAAAGCACTCCGCCTCGAAGATATTCGCGTGCCGGTAGCCTACATCAAGACATTCAAGGGCCCAGCCACAGGCATCATCGTCGAGCGCGAGCGTCTCGATAAATATGGCCGTCCTCTCCTGGGCGCGACAGTAAAACCGAAGCTGGGTTTATCGGGCCGCAACTATGGCCGCGTAGTTTACGAAGCATTGACTGGTGGCTTGGACTTCACCAAGGATGACGAAAACATCAATTCGCAACCATTCATGCACTGGCGCGACCGCTTCCTGTTCTGTATGGAAGCCGTAAACAAAGCGCAGGCGTCCTCCGGCGAAGTCAAAGGCCACTATTTGAATGTCACCGCCGGCACGATGGAAGATATGTACGAACGGGCTGAACTGGCTAAAGAATTAGGTTCGAACATTGTCATGATCGACCTGATCGTCGGCTGGACCACCATTCAATCAATGTCCAACTGGGCACGCAAGAACGACATGATTCTGCATTTGCACCGCGCCGGTCATGGCACTTACACACGGCAAAAAACCCACGGTATCTCATTCCGGGTTATCGCCAAATGGCTGCGCTTGGCAGGCGTCGATCATATGCATGCCGGCACTGCAGTCGGTAAGCTCGAAGGCGATCCAGCAACTGTTCAGGGTTACTACAACGTTTGCCGCGAAGCGTACAACAAGCAAGATTTGCCGCGCGGCATATTCTTCGATCAAGACTGGGCTGATCTTCGTGCGGTCATGCCGGTTGCATCAGGCGGCATACACGCGGGTCAAATGCATCAACTGCTTGATCTCTTCGGCGATGAGGTCGTGCTACAGTTCGGCGGCGGTACCATCGGTCACCCGGCGGGAATTCAAGCTGGAGCAACGGCAAATCGGGTCGCGCTTGAAGCAATGGTTAAAGCACGTAACGAAGGACGCCATATTATCGAGGAAGGTCCGGAAATTCTGGCCGCTGCAGCAAGATGGTGCACACCGCTACAGCAGGCGCTCGACATTTGGAAGGACGTCACTTTCAACTACGCGTCGACCGACACATCCGACTTTGTTCCAACCGCGACTGCATCGGCATAAGGAGAACCAGCATGCGTATTACCCAAGGCACTTTTTCTTTCCTGCCGGAATTAACCGATAAAGAAATTCAGGCGCAGATTCAGTACGCGCTGAATCAAGGCTGGTCCTGTTCGGTCGAATATACCGATGATCCGCATCCCCGGAATTCATACTGGGAAATGTTTGGCCACCCGATGTTCGATTTGAAAGATGCAGCCGGCATAATGATGGAAGTCAACAATTGCCGTAAGACTTTCCCGAATCATTACGTCAAGATCAATGCGTTCGATTCAACACGTGCCATAGAATCTATCCGTTTATCGTTCATCGTCAATCGTCCAAAAGACGAACCTGGCTATAAATTGGTTCGCCAGGAAGCCGGGGGACGGACTGTTCGCTATACCACCGTTCCTTATTCAGCCGATAAACCCGCTGGTAAAAGATACTAAACTTTTCGTATGAACGACGCTTCTCTGGAAAATGTTGTTCCCAGCGAATTGCCTGCGAATGAGGAGGTTGATCTCGCAACGATTTATCGCGAGTCAAATATCTCCTCATTGCTCGACCAACTCGATCGCGAGTTGGTTGGGCTTGCGCCGGTTAAGACGCGTATTCGTGAGATCGCCGCATTTTTGCTGATAGAAAAGGCACGCAGTCAATTTGGATTGACCGCTGGCGCTCCTTCATTGCATATGAGCTTCACGGGCAATCCGGGTACCGGCAAGACAACCGTTGCACTACGCATGGCAGAAATTTTGCATCGCCTCGGCTACGTTCGCAAAGGTCATCTAGTCGCAGTTACTCGCGATGACTTAGTAGGCCAGTACATCGGTCATACAGCGCCAAAAACGAAGGAAGTACTGAAAAAGGCAATGGGCGGTGTATTATTCATCGACGAAGCCTATTACCTTTACCGCCCCGAAAATGAACGTGACTATGGCCAAGAAGCAATCGAAATTTTGCTTCAGGTTATGGAGAATCAACGTGAAGATCTAGTTGTCATTCTTGCCGGCTATAAGGATCGAATGGACACCTTCTTCCAAAGCAATCCAGGCATGTCTTCACGTATCGCGCACCACATAGATTTCCCGGATTACTCGGGAGACGAGCTATTAGAAATCGCGCAATTGATGCTGGAAAAAATGCAGTACCAGCTCAGCCCGCCAGCAGAAGCGGCAATGCGTGAGTACATCTTATTGCGTCTTGCGCAACCTCACTTTGCTAACGCACGCTCGATCCGTAATGCCTTAGACCGCGCACGATTACGGCTTGCTAACCGTCTCTTCAGCGAGATGGCCAATGGTGGGCTCGGTAAAAATGCGTTAATGACTTTAGAAGCGGCCGACATCAGAGCCAGCAGAGTATTCCAGGAAGCTACTGAACAGCAGAAACAATAAAAACCAACATTCCATCTGATTGGAGAGACATTTATGTATCACGGTCGCGCGAATATTAATAAATTCATTCTGGCCCAACAACGCATCAACCCAGCACTTAGTAGCGATTTTGCGATGCTGGTAAGCGACGTAGTACGCTCCTGCAAAACGATTGCGCAAGCAGTGGCGCGCGGGGCATTAGCAGATGTGCTTGGTAGCGCTGAGAAACAGAATGTCCAAGGAGAAGATCAGAAGAAGTTGGACGTACTTGCTAATGATGCGTTTCTTCGCCACTGTGAATGGGGCGGTCACTTGGCAGCAATGGCTTCTGAGGAAATGGAGGAACCCTACCCTATTCCGACCGAGTACAAACGCGGCCGTTACCTATTGGTGTTCGATCCACTTGATGGATCATCGAATATCGATGTGAACATATCCGTTGGTAGCATATTCTCTATTCTGCAATGTCCAAACGATGTTGCAAATCCTACTGCTGCGCATTTTCTACAACCCGGCACAAAACAAGTATGCGCAGGGTATGCGTTGTACGGCCCAGCGACGATGCTTGTTCTTACTGTCGGCACCGGCGTACATGGTTTTACGCTGGATCGTGATATCGGTGAGTTCATGCTGACGCACCCAGATATGCAAATCCCCACCGACACGCGCGAGTTTGCGATCAATGCATCGAATGAACGCTTCTGGGAACCACCAGTAAAGCGCTATGTCGATGAATGCTTGGCGGGTAAAACCGGCACACGTGGCGTCGATTTCAATATGCGCTGGGTTGCCTCTATGGTAGCTGAGGTGCATCGTATATTGATGCGCGGCGGGCTGTTCATGTATCCAAGAGACACTAAGGATTTAACAAAACCCGGAAGATTGCGTTTGATGTACGAAGCTAATCCGATGGCAATGATTGTCGAACAAGCTGGCGGCAGTGCCTCTACTGGCCGCGAGCGAATCATGGATGTACAACCTAGTTCATTGCACCAGCGTATTCCGGTAATTCTTGGTTCAAAGAATGAAGTTGACCGCATCGATCGCTATCACCAAGATCATGCGGAGGGTCTTGATAAACCCTACTGGTCTCCCCTTTTTAATAGTCGCTCGCTATTCATGAGACCTTCCTGAAAAAAGTATCAAGCTAAAAAATAAATCTGCAAGGCCGGAGAAGTGCAAGGAAATTTTATCAATGAGGAAGTGTCAATCCTCATTGATAAATATTTATCCCTTAAATCATTAGGCAGTTCAAAGCTAATGATTATTTTCTCTACGTCTATGCGGTTAATTATTGGGGTTACCTTCTTTCCATTTCGATAGAGCACATTAAGCATGTCGGTTAAACATCCTGTAATTGCTGTTACCGGATCTTCCGGTGCGGGTACCACGTCTGTTACGCGGACCTTCCAGTGGATTTTTCGTCGCGAGGGCATTAACGCAGGTATCGTCGAGGGCGATTCCTTTCACCGCTACAATCGTATTGAAATGAAAGCGCGAATTGATGAAGCGGCCAAAGATGGCAACAACCACTTCAGTCATTTTGGTCCCGAAGCCAATCTACTCAAAGAACTGGAAGGCCTCTTCAGGGAATATGGAGAAGCCGGTAGCGGCAAGGTGCGAAAATATTTGCACAACAAGGAAGAAGCCAAGCCATACGACCAAGAACCAGGTACGTTTACGCCATGGGAACAACTACCGAGCGATACCGATCTTCTCTTCTATGAAGGACTACATGGTGCTGTAGTCAGCGACAAGGTTAATGTCGCAGATCATGTGGATTTACGTGTCGGCGTAGTGCCGATTATTAATCTTGAATGGCTGCAGAAACTGCATCGAGATAAAGTCGATCGCGGTTATTCGAATGAAGCCATCGTTGACACTATCCTGCGACGCATGCCGGATTACGTTAATTACATTTGTCCGCAATTTTCTCAAACACATATCAACTTTCAACGGGTACCGACAGTAGATACATCGAATCCTTTTGTCGCTCGTTATATTCCAACAGCGGATGAAAGTTTTGTTGTCATTCGTTTCGGGAATCCAAAAGGAATTGATTTTCCGTATTTGCTTTCAATGATTCACGATTCGTTTATGTCTCGCCCCAACATCATCGTTGTTCCTGGCGGAAAGATGGAACTTGCGATGCAGTTGATCTTTACCCCAATGATTTTGCAACTGGTGGATAAGAGACGTCGCTCGCTCTAAATTTTTCGTACCCGCACATCGCTTTATCAGGAGCAATGCCATGGCCGCCGTACCCGAAAAGAAGCAAGCTTTAATACCGGAAACCTCAGTGATTACCAATGCACTGCGCATGTTGGCAGTTGACGCCGTACAAAAAGCTAACTCCGGTCATCCCGGCATGCCGATGGGCATGGCGGAAATAGCCGAAGTCCTGTGGCGCCGGCATTTGCGCCATAACCCGGCCAACCCGCAATGGCCCGACCGCGATCGCTTCGTTATTTCCAACGGCCATGGCTCGATGCTGGTGTATGCATTGCTGCATTTGACCGGCTACGATCTGCCCATGGAAGAGCTCAAACAATTCCGTCAATTGCATTCGAAAACACCTGGCCATCCTGAATATGGCATTACGCCTGGCGTGGAAACCACCACGGGCCCGCTCGGCCAAGGGATTTCCAATGCCGTCGGCATGGCTATCGCTGAAAAAATATTGGCTAGCGAATTCAATCGGCCGGGATTAAACATCGTCGATCATTTCACGTATGTCTTCTTGGGCGACGGCTGTTTGATGGAAGGCATTTCGCATGAAGTTTGTTCCCTCGCCGGTACACTGGGCCTCGGCAAGCTGATAGCTTTTTATGACGACAACGGTATTTCCATTGACGGTCATGTGGAAGGCTGGTTTACCGACGATACGCCAAAACGTTTCGAGGCTTATCGCTGGCATGTCATTCCCAACGTCGATGGTCATGATGCAGAGGCCATCGAAGCCGCGATTATCGCCGCGAAGAAAGTCACCGACAAGCCAACCCTGATTTGCTGCAAGACGGTCATCGGCAAAGGTTCACCGAATAAAGCCGGCAGTCATGATGTGCATGGCGCTGCATTGGGCGATAAGGAAGTCGCGGCAACGCGTGATTCGCTCGGCTGGCCTTACGCTCCATTTGAAATTCCAGATGCGATTTATGATGCTTGGGATGCCCGCCGACAAGGCGCCGAACAAGAAGCGCATTGGAATGCTCGGTTCGCCGAATACACCAAAGCCCATCCACAATTGGCTGCGGAATTCAAACGTCGTGTAACTGGCGAATTGCCCGCGAATTGGAATAGCCATGTCACGCAATTGATCGAAAAAATCGTTGCTAAAAATGAAACGATTGCCACGCGTAAAGCTTCGCAAAACGCTATTGAAGGAATTGCCCCAGCACTACCTGAATTGCTTGGAGGATCGGCGGATTTGGCCAGTTCAAATCTAACCCTTTGGTCCGGCTCTACCGGAATCAGCAATGCCAAAGGTGGCAATTACATTTATTACGGCGTACGCGAGTTTGGTATGAGCGCCATCATGAACGGCATTACTTTGCATGGTGGGTTCATTCCTTACGGCGGCACATTTTTGACGTTCTCAGATTACGCACGCAACGCTTTACGAATGGCAGCGCTGATGAAAATCCGCTCCATCTTTGTCTTCACGCATGACTCGATTGGTCTAGGAGAAGATGGCCCGACGCATCAATCAATCGAACACGCGGCGTCGTTGCGATATATTCCCGGCCTTGATGTTTGGCGCCCCTGCGACACCACCGAAACGACCATAGCGTGGGCGGCTGCAGTAGAACGTAAACATGGCCCTAATGCTCTACTACTTTCCCGTCAAAATCTGCCGTTTCAAACACGAACATCCGAGCAAGTTGAATCAATACGCAATGGTGGCTACGTGCTCGCTGACGCTGAGGGTGCATTGCAGGTAATACTGATTGCGACAGGCTCTGAAATCGCGCTAGCGATGGAAGCGAAAATCAAACTGGCACAAGATAGCATTACCGGTGTACGCGTTGTATCGATGCCATGTACCAATATTTTTGACCGCCAGGAGGAAGCCTACCGTGCAGCTGTATTACCAGATGGGGTGCCGTGTGTTGCGATTGAAGCCGGGGTTACTGGTTTCTGGCGCCAGTATGTAGGTCGATCAGGTGGTGTGATAGGTATTGATAGCTTCGGCGAGTCAGCGCCGGCTCCTGCCCTGTTCAAACACTTTGGCTTCACTACCGAACGCGTAATTGAAGAAGTAAAAAAACAGTTGGTCAAGAAAGAGAAGCAGCCAAATTAATTGACACTCATGCTGCATTTGTAAGAACGTGCCACGTTACCTCCATACGTGGCCGCTCCTACATCCACGCTTGAAAGAGCTGCCGACGACGCGACATCACATTAGATCCCGCATCCGATAGAAAAGCATGCCCAGTGCCAGCGCTGGCGCGCGCATCAATTGACCACCAGGAAATGGTTTATGGCGCAGTCGAGTAAATAGGTCAAAGCGCTCAGCTTGCCCAGCGATTGCCTCCGCGACTAATTTTCCCGCCATACCGGCCAACGAGACTCCATGGCCGCAAAAACCCTGAAGATAGTAAATATTTTTCCCGACACGGCCAAAGTCCGGCGCACGATTCATCGTCAAATCCACGAAGCCACCCCATGCGTACTCGATTGTCGTATCGCTTAAATTAGGGAATACCTCAAGCATGCGCTTGCGCATACTCTCGGCAAAGTTTATCGGCGTCGTCGCACTGTAATTCGTTCTACCGCCAAACAACAATCGATGATCTGACGTGACTCGAAAATAGCTCAGCACAAAGTTGGTGTCGAATGCAGCTGCGCGATTACGAATTAAACGGTCGGCTCGCTCAGGTGCAAGTGGATTGGTAGCGACAATATAGCTACCGATCGGCATAATGCGCGGTTGAAGTTTTGGCATCAGCGAATCCAAATAAACATTTCCCGCCAAAACGACGAACTTGCAGCGAACCTCTCCGCCCTTTGTTTTCACACGGGGCTCGGTACCTTTCTCGATTGCTACTACAGAACTATTTTCATAAATGCGCACGCCTTGCCGCGCCGCTGCCTCGGCTAAACCAAGGCAATATTTGAGAGGATGTAAATGTCCAGAATAGGCATCATAGACCCCTGCACAAAAACGCTTACTGTCAATCCAGCTTCCAATTTCCTCAGGAGAAATCCAGGTCAAATGTCGATAATCGAAAGCATGTTGCGCATGTTCGAATCCGGCCTGTAACTGCGGCACTTTCCGTTTTTTAATTGCCAGCGTAAGGAGGCCCGGAACGAAACTGCAATCGATACCATATTGGTGAATTCGGTCGCGTAGAAGCTGCATGCCCTCAACGGAAATGTCCCACGCACGTTTGGCATCGTCAGCGCCCAATTGTTTGAGAATTACATCCTCATCGGCATAGCCGACACTAGCTTGACCACCATTTCGTCCTGAAGCGCCCCAACCCACTTGCTTGGCTTCAAGGACAATAACTGAATATCCGCGAGCAGCTAATTCCAGCGCTGTGGAAAGACCGGCAAAACCACCGCCGACAACGCAGACATCCGCATGCTCAACACCTTCAAGCATCGGATAACTAACGGAACGAGAAGCGCTGGCAACGTAGTAGGAGTTGTTTGTAAGAAGATCTTCGTTAACAAACATGGCTTATCTTAAGAGGCTATAGCAACGTGAAGTACTCGCCATAATGCATTTAACAGCGAGGGAGTAAAACCGCTATAAAACACAATCAAGGCACAGCGTTGATATGCTTACGCACGCGCCCCGCTAGATAAGTCCATACAAAAACACTGGCTGCGTTGCTAGTTAACTCTGCCACGTCAAATGGAGGCGAAACCTCGGTGCAATCCATTCCTACCCAAGGCAAATCGCTTAGTTCTTCGATTAAGGTAAGCACCTGTGCCGTGCTGAGGCCACCCGGTTCAGGCGTGCCGGTTCCTGGTGCAAATGCAGGATCAAGACAATCAATATCAAGGGTCAGATAAGTAGGCAGGCTACCGGCTGCAGCGATACGGTGACGAATATCCTCAAGCACCGGCGCAAGCTGAGATGGGCTTTCTAATCCACGCAATTCTCGTGCGGTCCATACTTTGCCGCCAACCGTGTTCACGTATTCACGCGCCGCCTTTTCTCCTGCAGAACGAATGCCGATTTGAATCGTTGCCTTTGGATCAAGCAAACCCTCCTGCAGCGCCTCGTATACCCACGTACCGTGGCCTGATGGCTCACCAAAGTGATCTTGCCAGGTATCGCAATGTGCGTCGAAATGCACGAGGCCTAGCGGTCTGCCCAAGACTTCACGATAGGCACGTAATATTGGCAATGTAATAGAGTGATCGCCGCCTAGCCAGCAAGTATGTTGATGACTGACAAGCTCACGGGCGAGCGGCGCCAACTCCTCGCGCATAGCGGATAACGAAGTGTTCGGTAGCGGCAAGTCGCCCGCATCGCAAAGATACTCTGTTGGAGAACAATCGAAGAACGGGTGGATTGCGTCGCATAACATCATGCTTGCCTGCCGGATTGACGCCGGTCCAAACCGCGCGCCGGGGCGATTAGTTACTGCACCGTCGTAATTAATACCGGCAACAGCGAATGGGCGTTCTCTCGCTTGATCACATGCAGGCGCACGAAGAAAAGTAGTAGCGGATAAATACGGAAAAGAGAAGCGACTCATGATGCTCACCCTAAATTGCAACGAAGAATTTATAAGCTTCAGTTTACAATGATCAAGGTGAAAAGCTGCTGGTAATAAAATAAGTTTTTTATTACCAGACAGTCTTCGAGATGCATCCGGCCAACGTTAGGCCGGATGCGTTGCCACGTTAAGCAGCAGCAGAACGGATAGCTTCTTCGATAACGCCTAAGGCCTCATCGAAGATCGCATCTTCAATTGTGAGTGGATACAAAAAGCGAACAACGTTCCCGTATACACCGCACGTAAGAAGAATCAGCCCTTTTTGCAAGGCAATTGCTTGAACTTTTTTAGTGAACGCCATATCTGGTTCACCAGTCGTCGGATTATTGAACTCCGCAGCGACCATTGATCCAAGACCACGGATGTCGGCAATCTGTTTAACAGTCTTACCAATCTGTCCGAGTCGTGCTTTCAATTTCTCGCCAAGTGCTCCCGACCGCGCTAATAAGCCTTCGCTTTCGATCGCGCCTATCACCGCATGCGCTGATGCGATTGCCAATGGATTGCCGGCGTATGTACCACCAAGGCCGCCTGGTGCTGGCGCATCCATAACTTCCTTGTGACCGCAAACTGCCGACAGTGTCAAACCACCAGCCATACTCTTTGCCATGGTCATAATGTCCGGCAGTACATCGTAGTGGTCCATTGCAAACCAGCTACCAGTACGGCCAAAGCCGGTTTGAACTTCATCGGCGACCAGCAAAATGCCGTGTTCATCACAAAGTGCCCGCAAAGCCCGCATGAACTCAGGCGGGCAAACGTAAAAGCCGCCCTCACCTTGCACTGGCTCTAGAATAATAGCGGCTACGCGCGAAGGTTCAATGTCTGTTTTAAAAAGACTCTTAAGTGCAGTCAATGCATCATCTGATGACACGCCATGTAAAGCACATGGAAAAGGCGCGTGATAAACCTCGCCCGGAAATGGGCCAAAACCTATCTTGTAAGGTGCAACCTTGCCGGTTAATGCAACAGCCATCATGGACCGGCCATGGAATGCGCCGGAGAAAGCGATGATCCCGCTTCTACCCGTTGCAGCACGAGCAATTTTCACGACGTTTTCCACCGCTTCAGCACCCGTGGAAAAGAATGCCGTTTTTTTCGCGTGGGTTCCGGGTGTAAGTTCGTTGATTTTCTCTGCCAAGCTTACATAGGATTCGTAAGGAACAACTTGGTAACAAGAGTGGGTAAAACGATCCAGTTGTGCTTTTACTGCGGCAACAACGGCCGGATGACGATGGCCGGTATTAAGTACAGCGATTCCACCAGCAAAATCAATGTAGCGATTTCCCTCGACGTCCCACAATTGCGCATTCTCGGCGCGGTCGATGAAGAAATCCGCCATGACCGCGACACCGCGCGGCGTAGCTGCGTCGCGGCGGGCCTTTAGTTCTTGGTTCGTAGCCATATATGCTCTCTATTTTCGGTTTTTAGAATTAGGTCTCTCAAACCTACTGCGCGATTCAAGGTTGAGGCTGAGATGCTCGCCGTACGCTTGTACGGCTGCGCTTCTCGCCTCAACCTTGAACCGCTCGCTACGGTTTAAAGAGACCTAAATGAATAATCAATCGTACCAATGGATATGGCGAGCGCTTAGGCTAGGCTAATCCAAGTGGTTTTTAGCTCTGTGTATTTTTCTAATGCATGCAGTGATTTATCGCGACCATTGCCGGATTGTTTGTAACCACCAAAAGGTACGGTAATGTCATCATCGTCATACTGATTAACATGTATCGTCCCTGCCCGCAGCGCCCGCGCTGTTTTATGTGCTTTTGCAAGATCACTAGTCCATACCGCAGCTTGCAGACCATAAGTCGTCTGGTTAGCAATGCGGATGGCCTCTTCAGCAGAAGTAAATGTTAAGACAGACAATACCGGTCCGAAAATTTCTTCGCGGGCGATAGTCATCTCATTATTGACGCCAGCGAATACTGTAGGCGTCACGTAAAAACCACCCGTCTCCGCACGAACACGTTCACCACCAGCCAATAACTGCGCGCCTTCGCGTTTACCCGCTTCAATGTAGCGCAGCACGGTATTCATTTGAACTTCATCAACCAGTGCGCCCATGACCGTTTCTCCGGCTAAAGGATCACCAGGTTGGAACGAAGGAATCAACGCAAGCGCGCGCTCGATAAACGCGTCCTTGATTGAGGCTTCCACCAACAACCGTGAAGGTGCATTGCAACTTTCGCCTTGGTTATAAAAAATAGAACCAATAGCAGCTTTAACAGCACGGTCCAAATCTGGGCAATCAGCAAACACGATATTGGGCGACTTGCCGCCCAACTCGGTCCAAGCACGCTTTAGATTCGACTGTGCTGCGTACTGTTGAATTTTCTTGCCAACGCCAGTAGAGCCGGTAAAAGCAATGCAATCCACATCGTTATGGAGTGCAAGTGCCGCACCTGCCTCGTGACCAAAACCGGGGAGAACGTTAAACACGCCCTCTGGAATGCCAGCTTCTAGTGCTAGTTCGGCTAATCGTAAGGCACTCAACGGTGACTTTTCCGAAGGCTTCAACACCAAGCTATTACCCACTGCCAGCGCTGGGCCAATTTTCCATGCTGCCATTAACATCGGGTAATTCCAAGGCACAATTGATCCAACCACGCCAACAGGCTCGCGAGTAATCAACGCAAGCGATGATTCCGGCGTTGGTGCAATCTCGTCATAAACTTTATCGATTGCCTCGCCATACCAACGGATACAATTCGCTGCGCTGTTCACGTCAGTAGCGCGGCTGTTGCGAATCGGTTTGCCCATATCTAACGTTTCGGTCAACGCTAGCTCGTCACGATGGCGAAGCATAAGCTCCGCAAAAGCGATCAGAGTACGCTTACGCTCGGCTGGCGATTTACCTGCCCAGCGTCTATCTTCGAATGCCGCACGGGCAGCACTCACCGCTGCGTTGACATCAGCTTCGCCGCAACGAGCCACTTCGGCAAGCATGCGGCCATCTACTGGAGACAGGCATTTAAACGTCTCGCCGCTTACTGCCGGAACCCGCTTACCATTGATAAAAGCACGGCCATCGAACTTAAGGCGTTCTGCCTCGGCATGCCAATTGGTTTGTGTTACTTCTTGCATGATTTTTACTCCTGCTATTTACCTTTGGACTTACTTGATTTCGCCAAGGCAGATGTATTTTAATTCGAGATAATCTTCCATACCGTAACGAGAGCCTTCGCGCCCTAAGCCAGATTGCTTTACGCCACCAAAGGGTGCAACTTCCGTGGATATAAGACCGGTGTTCACTCCTACCATGCCGTATTCCAGTGCTTCGGCAACGCGGAAAATACGAGCGACATCGCGGCTGTAAAAGTAGGAAGCAAGACCAAACTCGGTACGATTGGCAAGTTCAATAACTTCCGCCTCATCATTAAACTTGAATAGCGGGGCGATTGGACCAAAGGTTTCTTCACGGAAAACCTTCATTTTGTCAGTAACGCCAGTCAGTACGGTAGGCTCATAAAAGGTGCGGCCAAGAGCATGACGTCGTCCGCCTGCAACTACCTTTCCACCGCCTTCAAGAACATCGGCGACGTGCTCTTCCACTTTCGAAAGCGCGTTCTCATCTATTAACGGCCCTTGCTGCACGCCATCTTCCAGGCCATTACCGACTTTAAGTCCACGAACTCGATTAGCAAGCTTTTCAGCAAAAACATCGTACACACCAGCTTGTACGAACAAGCGATTACTACAAACGCATGTTTGCCCGGTATTACGGAATTTTGATGTGATAGCCCCTTCGACCGCAGAATCAATATCCGCATCATCGAACACTACAAATGGCGCATTGCCACCAAGTTCGAGGGAAAGCTTTTTGATAGTGTCAGCTGATTGGCGCATTAATAACCGACCGACTTCAGTAGAACCCGTGAAGGTCAACTTAGCAATGACCGGATTCGCCGTCATTTCGCCGCCGATTTCCGAAGATTTACCCGTTATCACGCTAAACAACCCCGCCGGCAAACCAGCTTCTTCAGCGAGCACGGCAAGAGCCAGAGCAGAATATGGTGTTTGCATTGCAGGCTTCAAAACCATTGCACATCCGGAAGCAAGCGCTGGACCTGCTTTCCGAGTGATCATCGCATTCGGGAAATTCCAAGGTGTGATAGCAGCGCATACACCAATCGGCTGCTTAATAACAATTAGACGCTTGTCGGCTTGATGACCAGGAATAGTATCGCCGTAAACCCGTTTGGCTTCTTCGGCAAACCACTCGATAAAGGATGCTCCGTACGCAATTTCGCCTCGTGCCTCTACAAGAGGCTTTCCCTGCTCGGCAGTTAAAATGCGAGCGAGATCTTCTTGATTCTGCATCACCAATTCAAACCAGCGACGCAAAACAGCTGATCGTTCCTTCGCCGTCCTCGCGGCCCAAGCTTTTTGTGCTACACGTGCGGCCTCAATGGCTTCACGAGTTTCTGCGGTGCCCATGAAAGGAACATTGCCCAACACCTCTCCGGTAGCAGGGTTGGTTACAGTCGCTGTTTTACCACTTGCGGCATCACACCATTTTCCAGCGATGTAGGCTTGTTGCCGAAACAAATCTGCGCGATTCAGTTGCATATACGGGTCCAATCTTTTATTAAGTTACCAACGGCAATACAGCTACCTTATTCATTACAGTATTTAAGATACGCTAAAAGCGTCAAGGTAATCTGTCCACTCTTATCCGCCTATTCCATTCAACGCATGGTCTAGACACATAACAGCTTAAGATAAGCCTGACGCTTTGATAGTTTAACCGCTTTTTAGTACTGAAGATCAGCCTCGCGCGTAGGCAACTTTAATCAGTTGCCTACGCGCAAAGACTTCTATTCACAAACTTACCAACTCACCACTGCGGAAGTTCCGAAAATGATGTTGTCTTTCCTAAAAGTGTTGTTCCTGGTATCTAGGAACACCGCTTGATCGGCGCGATCTCCACGAAGCTCAAACTTAAACACAGTGTTTTGCGTAAAGTTATAGTTCAAACCCAATGTCAACGACTGACGCTTTACTCCTCTGTTAGGATCGGAAACCAGACCTGCGGAATCCACCGCAGGCCCGAATCCATTGGCACTATCCGGGCACAACACGGAATTGGCATTGGCATCCACACAAGGTGTTCCATCAGCTAACTCTGTTCCAGGAGAAAATACGGCAGGAAGACCGCCACCGTTCTTAGAGTTATCTAGGTAGTCGTAACGCAACACGCCCTCAATACGAGGCGAAAACTTGTTAGCGATCAGCCCTGAGAAGCCCTTCCATTTCGCATCTCCACCATTAAATGCCGCTTTACGCTGACGTCCAAAGTCAAGTTGCCCCTGAAGCGTTAAATCACCTCGAGTATAATAACCATCCACCTCAAAATAATCTAAACGACTAATGCTGTTGGTGCCATTAAGTGTGTTATCGGTGTTATTAGGTGCCTTACCTTCCACACCGGAGAAACCAAAACCACTGTATTCAGTGAACCAATAGTCAGCGCGATAATGAAACACCGGCGACCGTTGATTACTCGCATAGCGCGGCGAGTTCAAGTTACCAACAATTGTCTTAAAGTCCCAATGTCCATAATTGAAAGTAAGCCCGGCACCTGTCACGAAAGTCGGTTCGGTGAAATCGAATAACAGATTATTGGTAATGGTTTTCTTCGCAGTAGCCATTTGGTATTCATAACCAGGCCAAGAACCAATTTGACCAATTAGCAAACGAGTTTGAAGATTAACGGTCGGTATGGAGACGAATGCCTGATTAACAATGCTCGGGAAGTTGTAACCTGTCTGATAACCCTTGTGCGGCATGAGCTCAAGCGTCCACTGAGTGCCGCCTTCTAACTCTTTCTCGAAACGAATAACAACATCACCGAAATAATCATTGTCGTAAGTAAAGGCCTGACCAGTGGTATCGGTACCGCCATTGTAATTAAGGAACGCAAAGCTCCGCGTGTTAGCGTTCCGATTGTAGATATAGGAAGGATCCATATAACCACTAATCTTGAGATCTTTGACGCCGTTGGCCTCAGCTTGATCTTCCATTGCTTCAACCTTGACTTTGGTCCGATTGAATTCAGCCCGCGCATCCGCATCGGCCGATGAATCGGCCTTTTTATCAACTGCGGCCTCAAGCTGTTTCACTTTTTGCTTGAGTGCTTCCAGTTCGCGCCTTATATCGTCGTTGCTTTGCGCGAAGACGATGGTGGGAAACGCCAATGCTACCGCTACTGCAGTTTTCTTTAGTACTCCCATACTTGTCTCCTTAAGATGCTCCGTTAAATTGGTCTTCTTTATGATTCACAACTTGACTACGCTTTATTCCGCATGCAAGGCGGCGGAAATTTCTTGCTGACGCCGACGTTCAGCACGAGCAAGATAAAGACTGGATAACAACAATCCAATGCTTACAACCACAATCGTTATTGTCGCCACTGCGTTCACTCGTGGATCTAGACCGAGGCGAGCACGCGAAAAGATTATGATTGGTAAGGGACTGGAACCAGGCCCTGACAAAAACGCCGATACCACCACGTCGTCCAATGACACTGTGAAAGTAAGCAACCAAGCAGACATGAGCGCCTGCGTAATATTAGGTAGCGTTACTAGAAAAAACACCTGTTGTGGGCGGCACCCTAAATCCATGGCGGCTTCTTCCAAGGATTTATTCATTTCAGTCAACCGAGATTGAATAATAACCGTCGCGTATGCCATCCCAAGAACAATATGGCCAAACCATATGGTAGCCATGCCTCGGTCTGGAAAACCAAACGCTTTTTGCGAGGCTACAAGCATAAGTAGCAAGGATAGGCCGATGATCACTTCAGGCATTACTAGAGGCGCGTTGACCATACCCGCAAACACGGTACGCCCCCAAAAAGCTTTGTAATGCACAAGCGTAAAAGCAGCCAGTGTCCCAAGCAAAACCGACGCAGTTCCGGTTAAAGCCGCGATCTTCAAGGATAGTAAAAATCCCTCAATGATCTCTTTATCTTTCAGTAGCTCGCTATACCAATGAAACGTAAAGCCAGTCCAGATCATGTCTTGACGCGAGCTATTGAAGGAAAAAACTATCAATACGATAATCGGCAAATACAGAAAAAAGTAACCTGCGGATAGCCAACTCCGGCCAAATAATCGGTAGAGGTTCATGCTTTTGCTCCTTGCTCTTGCGCTTGGTAACGATTAAAGATAGCAAGTGGGAACATGATGATAACAAGCATGACCACCGCAACCGTAGCTGCCATGGGCCAATCATTATTGCTAAAGAATTCGTCCCACAACACACGGCCAATCATCAACGTCTGTGGGCCACCCAAAAGTTCCGGGACAACGAATTCACCGATGCAAGGAATAAACACCAACATGGAGCCTGCAATGATTCCAGATTTGGATAACGGAACCGTTATCTTCCAAAATGTTGTCCATGGCTTAGAGCCCAAATCCGCGGCGGCTTCCAGAAAGCGAACATCCATCTTCACCAAATTGGAATATAGCGGCAGAATCATGAACGGAAGGTACACATACACCATACCAATCATTAGAGACACCGGTGTATTCATTATATGTATAGGCGAATTAATAGCACCGATCGACATTAAAAAATTATTCAATAGGCCGTGGTTAGTGAGAATTCCTTTCCACGCATATACACGTAACAAAAACGAGGTCCAAAACGGCAACATCACCATCATCATCAGCGTCGGACGAAGAGTTGGCTTCGCACGTGCCATGAAGTACGCAAATGGATAACCAATAATGAGGCAAAAAACCGTCGTCAGCGCCGCATACCTAATTGAACTTAGGTAAGTTAGAAAATAGAGCTGGTCCTCGGCAATAAACTCATAATTAGCTACCTTGATGCGTAAATTAACAAACCCATCCGCCCAAGTGACCAGTTGTCCAAAAGGATTGCCGGCATTTACTGGCTCTGTGAAACTCATCTTGAAAACAATGAGAAACGGAACCAAGAAGAATAGGATTAGCCATAAATATGGAGTGCCGATGACAAAATATCGACCACGCAGCCACGAACGAGGATCAAAACACTTGAGTATAGAAGGCATTTTGATCTTTCTAACGCGTAAGAACGACCACGTCGCTTTGACCCCAGCTTAAATAAACACGGTCATTCCATGTAGGCCGATCACCCAAATGACGTTGCGTATTAGCAGCACTAACTTTACATATTCTGCCGGTCTTCAGCTTGACGTGATAAACGGTATAGCTACCAAGATAGGCCATGTTCTCCACGACACCTTCTGTGTGGTTATAAGCACCGTCTGGAGCATCACGACTAATCCGCATTTTCTCAGGCCGGATACCAACACTCACGTCCATGCCTTTAGTACCACTGATACCATGACCTACATAAAACTGGCCTTCAAGCGTATCTACAATACAATGATCCGGTTCATCAATCGCCACCCGGCCATTAAACATGTTTACATTACCAATAAAGTCAGCAACAAATCGGCAATTTGGAGTTTCGTAGATTTCGTCAGGCGCCCCAACTTGCAAAAGCTTACCTTCGCTCATAACTGCAATTCGGCTAGCCATGGTCATGGCCTCTTCTTGGTCGTGCGTAACCATAACGCACGTAACGCCAACCCGCTCGACGATGTTCACTAGCTCAAGCTGTGTTTCTTCCCGCAATTTTTTATCGAGTGCCGCGAGTGGCTCATCAAGTAACAACAATTGTGGACGTTTAGCCAAACTACGAGCTAAAGCAACACGCTGCTGTTGCCCTCCCGATAGCTGATGAGGTTTGCGCTTTCCGTAACCTTTAAGGTGTAGCTGCACAAGTTTAAGCATCGAATCGACGCGTTCCGCAATTTCAGCCTTTGGTAATCCATCACGGCGTAAACCAAACGCGATGTTGTCCCATACAGTTAGATGTGGGAAAAGAGCGTACGACTGAAACATCATATTGATTGGGCGTGCATAGGCCGGGAATGTACGAATGTCAGTCCCAGCAAGCAAAATTTTTCCCGAAGTCGGCACTTCAAAACCAGCTAACATTCTAAGAAGCGTAGTCTTGCCACAACCGGAACTCCCTAGAAGAGCAAAAATCTCTCCTTTCCGGATAGCAATCGAAACATCATCTACCGCCCTCAAAGCATCAAAACTCTTCACTACATTTTGAATGACCAGAAAATCTTGGGCGACATCGTCCCGCGGTCGGGCTTGCGCCTGCTCGGCCTGCTGCATAATTTTAATATCCCTCTAAATTTCTAGAACTGCCCCCGGCAATCGGAGCCGGGGGCTATGGAGCACGATTTTATTACTGATTAAACTCCAGTTTTAAACTGGGTATAGATACGTGTCATCAGTCTACGAATATCATTGTTCGTAGCTTCTGGTGAAACCATACGCTTCTTATCAGCATCGCTTAGGAATACTGTCTTGTTCTCAGCGACTTCCTTCTTAACGAACTTAAGGCTAGCCGAATTTGGATTGGCATAATAGACTTTATTGGTTAAGCCAGCATCCACCTCTGGGCGCAAAATGTAATTGATCCAGGCGTGAGCGTTGTTTGGATGAGGAGCATCAGCAGGAATGGCCATGGTATCAAAGAAAAGTACGGAACCTTTTTTCGGTATCATCGCTTCAATCTTGTTTCCATTCTTCGCGTCAATAGCACGCTGACGAGCTATATTTATATCACCCGACCAACCCAATGAAACGCAAATTGAACCATTGGCAAGGTCGTTAATATAACCAGACGAACTAAACAAGGTTACGTATGGACGGATCTTAGCAAGCATTCTTCCGGCTTCTTGATAGTCGGCGCTATCTTTGCTAAAAGGATTTTTACCTACATATTGCAACGCTGGCGGCACAATTTCCGATGGTGCATCAAGGAACGATACGCCACACGATTTAAGTTTGGCCATGTACTTCGGATTGAATACTAATTCCCACTCATTTTCTGGCATTGGTAAATCACCAAGCGCAGCCTTTACTTTTTCAACGTTAATGCCAACCGTGGTATATCCCCAAAGCCAAACCACAAGATGCTGGTTACCCGGATCTAGCTTAGAAAGGTTAGTCAAAATGGATGGGTCGATATTTTTCCAGTTTGGAATCTTGCTCTTGTCTAATTTTTTTAGCAGACCGCCGTCAATCTGAATAGTCGCCCAATTTGAGGACGGGACCACGATGTCATACCCCGTTTTCCCAGCGACTAATTTAGCATGCAAAATTTCGTTACTATCAAACACGTCGTAACGAACTTTGATGCCCGTATCTTTTTCAAAACCAGCTACTGTATCTTCGCCGATATAATCTGACCAATTGTAAATGTTAAGTACTTTTGGCTCTTCTTCAGCGGTAACGGATAATGCTGTCAACGCCACAAGTCCCCCAGCGGCAATCTTTGCGACTGTTTTTAATAATGGCCACTTCATAATTGTTCTCCTCTCAAAGTTGGTAAAAGCTATCCGCCGACTTACTATTACTATTAAATAAAAAACAGGTATGCCCACAATACCCTCAAACAAATACTTTCTTTTCTCACTTCTAAATAACAACAAGCTTAGCCAGTAGCACTAAGCTTATTAAAGCCACCCGCGTTGTTTTACATCTTGATACGTAAGATCGAGACAATAACGAATCAAATTTATCATCTCATCGATCTGTGTACGCGTTGTCACTAATGGTGGCGCGATAATCATACGATCGCCAACCGCTCGCATAATCATCCCATTGGCAAACATATGGCCACGGCAAATCATCCCGACCTCTAAATCACTAGAGAATAATGCGTTTGAATTTTTATCTTTGACTAACACCAAGCCTGCGGCAAAACCACAGGTTTCGGCAAGCCCAACTAACGGGTGATCAGATAACGCTCCGAATTTTTCAGCAAGATAAGGTCCGATATCGTCACGAACCTTCTCTACAAGCTTCTCCCGGCGAATGATATTAATGTTCTCTATAGCTACCGCACAAGCTACCGGGTGACCGGAATAAGTAAAGCCATGGTTAAAATCGCCCCCTTTTTCAATTAACACATCCGCCACCCGATCACCTACCATCACACCACCTAGCGGTATGTAACCCGAGGTAACCCCTTTAGCAAATGTCATGAAATCAGGTCGAACACCAAAATGCTCACAACCAAACCACTGACCTAAGCGGCCGAAACCACATATCACTTCATCACTAATAAGCAAAATGTCGTACTTATCACAGATACGTTGAATTTCAGGCCAATAAGTCGACGGAGGAATAATAACGCCACCTGCGCCTTGAACCGGTTCGCCAATGAAAGCTGCGATCTTATCCGCGCCAACTTCGAGAATTTTTTCTTCTAGCCAGCTTGCAGCAACAACGCCAAACTCATCCTGCGTCATGCCAGCGCCGTGCTCGAAATAATAAGGCTGCTGAATATGTACGATACCTGGAATCGGCAATCCGCCCTGAGCATGCATATAACCCATGCCGCCGAGAGACGCGCCGGCCATAGTGCTGCCATGATAAGCATTGCGACGACTAATAATCACTTTCCGGTCAGGCTGGTTTAATAGATCCCAATAACGCCGCACCATTCGGATGATGGTATCGTTACCTTCAGAACCCGAACCAGTGAAAAATACACGCTTGAACTGAGGTGGTGAAATTTCAGCCAGCATTTCGGCAAGCCGTACCGCTGGAATATTAGTTGTCTGAAAGAAACTATTATAGAAAGGAAGCTCCTGCAGTTGCCGATAAGCAGCATCCGCCAACTCTTTACGTCCATAGCCTACACTCACACACCATAGACCGGACATCCCGTCGATAGCACGATTACCCTCGGAGTCCCATACGTAGATGCCCTCCCCACGCACCATAACGCGCGAGCCTTTTTGCGCTAACGCCTTAAAGTCAGTGAAAGGGTGTAGATAATGAGCTGTATCTGCTGCCTGTAGAGCGCGAGTATCAATAGCGGTCATTGCGGTCATAGTCTTTCTTTCTGCGGTCCTAAAATCAGGTTAGGTTAGACATGTAGCAAGAGATGCTCACGTTCCCATGGGCTAATGACTTTCATAAACTCCTCATACTCCAACTCCTTTACTGCAGAATAGACTGCGATAAAGTTTTCGCCGAGTACTTTATGCAACGCAGGAGTTTCATGCAGTTCCCACAACGCTTCGGATAAGCTGCGCGGTAACTGATAGTCATCGTTATATGCACTGCCTTGTTGTTCTTGGGTAGGCTCTAATTGCTCAACCATTCCAAGATAGCCACATGCCAATGTTGCCGCTAAAGCAACATAGGGATTTGCGTCAGCACCAACTACTCGGTTTTCCACGCGGCGCGATTCAGCGTCAGAGTGTGGCACTCGAATTCCCACAGTACGATTATCATGACCCCATTGAAGATTAATGGGTGCCGCAGTGTGGCGGACGATACGACGATAAGAATTCACATAAGGCGCCAACAAAGCCATCGAGGCTGGTAAGTACTTCTGCAATCCTCCAATGTAGTAATAAAAATTCTTCGAGGGAGAACCATCAGGATTGCTAAATATATTTCGTCCAGTATCGGCGTCTACAATACTTTGATGTATGTGCATGGCGGATCCAGGCTGATCAGCCATAGGCTTAGCCATGAAGGTCGCATACATATTATGGCGCATAGCTGCTTCACGCAGTGTGCGCTTGAAAAAGAATACTTTGTCCGCTAACCCTATGGGTTCATTGTGCAGAAAATTTATCTCCATCTGCCCAGCACCCATCTCATGAATTAGCGTATCGACCTCAAGGTCCATTGCCTCGCAATAATCGTAGATATCCTCGAACAATGGGTCGAACTCATTTACCGCATCAATACTGTAATGCTGACGACTGGTTTCAGCTCGACCGCTACGACCAATAGGCGGCTTTAGTGGTAAATCAGGATCATCATTTCGAGCAATTAAATAAAACTCAAGTTCGGGAGCAACAATAGGCTTCCAATTTTTTGCTTCAAAAAGCGCAATCACACGACGTAATACTGCTCGCGGTGCAAAGTCGATTTCCTTGCCATTTACATCAAAGCAATCGTGAATAACTTGCGCGGTTGGGTCGGCAGCCCAAGGTACTAGGCACACCGTTTCAGGATCTGGTCGCAAGATCATGTCATGATCATTCGGCGTAATTACCTTGTCGTAAGCTTTTCCTTGCGGCGCTTCGCCGGTGACTGTCATTCCGAGCACAGCTTCCGGCATCCGCATACCGCGATCCTCGGTGAATTTTTCGCGAGGAAGAATTTTTCCGCGAGCCACTCCCGTTAAGTCAGGAACAAGGCATTCAATTTCAGTAACACGCTTTTCGTCCAGCCACCGCTCCATATCGGAGAAAGAGGTTTTTTTGCTCGCTGCCATGTTTAATTTCTCTTGGTTCGTTTAATCGATATCGCTGCACTTGCAATGACGCTAACGATCCAATCTATGGAACCCCTTGCACGCCACCTTTGCAGAGTGCATGACCATCATGAATTATTGGTTTAGGATTACTTTGCCTGGTGGCAGAGTAAGCTCTACATGCATCCCCAAAAGCCCCGAACAATTTCATCGAAACTGAATTTTCGGTGACTTTCCATTCCGGATGCCATTGCAGTGCCAAGGTAAATCCATGCCCAGTGGCGACATGGTATGCCTCAACCAAGCCATCGTCAGCAACCGCATCCACGGTTAACCCTGGGGCTAGTTGATCAATGCCTTGACCATGTAATGAATTCACCTGAATGTCAGACACAGAGCCTAGTATTTGATGGAGTCGACCGCCAGGAACCACAGTGATTCGATGAGCTGGTGCATATTGGCTCTCAATTGGCAAAGCATCATCCTCTCGGTGGTCAAACTTCCCAGGCACTTCATGCACTGCCTGCAGTAAGCTACCGCCTAAAGCGACATTAACTTCCTGAAAACCTCGACAAATAGAAAATAGTGGCATTCCGATTTCAATAGCTTCGCGAGCCAGTCTTAAAGTAATAGCATCCCGAGCTAAATCCAACGGCAAATCGGGCTTCTGAATAGGCTGTCCATAATTAGAGGGATGCACGTTGGAGGGAGATCCGGTAAGCATTACTCCGTCAACTCTGGATAGTATTTCTGACAAATCTTCTTCACTATCTAGTAAGGGGAGAATCAGCGGATGACACTCAGCCCCAACGACCACTGCGTCAATATATCTCTTGATTACCGCATAAAAGATTTGCGCATCTATATCTTTAGTGCAGGCGGGGATTAAAATAATTGATTTGCGCGACATTTTTTTGCGCGATACTAACCCTACATACCACGTTACTATTAAATTGAGGGATCGTAGGCGTAGCCCAAATCTCCCGCCACTGCCTCACACGTTACTTTGCCGCGATGAATATTAAGACCATTGCGCAAATGCGGATTATCCAATAGTGCCTGACGATAACCTTTGTCCGCAATTTGCAATACAAATGGCAGCGTTGCATTAGTCAATGCAAATGTAGAGGTTCTCGCGACTCCGCCAGGCATATTCGCGACGCAATAATGCACAACTCCGTCCACGATATAAGTTGGTTCCTGATGAGTAGTAGGCTTACTCGTCTCTATGCAGCCCCCCTGATCAATAGCCACGTCCACAATGACGGAGCCCGGCTTCATTAATTTAAGCATATCGCGAGTAACCAGCTTTGGTGCGGCCGCGCCTGGAATCAGTACAGCACCAATTACCAAATCAGCCTTAGCAATGGCGCTCTTTATGTTAGCGTGGGACGAATAAAGGGTATTAAGATGAGGACCATATAAAGCGTCAAGCTCTTTAAGTCGAGGTAGAGAAACGTCAAGAATAGTGACCCTAGCCCCCATCCCAAGCGCTATACGAGCAGCATTGATCCCAACCACTCCTCCACCGAGAACAGCCACTTCTGCCGGTGGAACTCCAGGAACTCCAGGTAGCAATACACCCGCACCTCCCTGAGCCTTTTCAAGCGCATGCGCTCCAGCCTGGGCGGCCATGCGCCCTGCAACTTCGCTCATAGGTGCCAATAAAGGTAAACCTCCACGGCTGTCGGTAACTGTCTCATAAGCAATCGCTACGCAATCGGACTCGATCAAGAGGCGTGCTTGCTGAGGGTCCGGGGCAAGATGTAAGTAAGTGAAGAGAATTTGCCCGGATCTGAGCTTGCGGCACTCAATCGGTTGCGGCTCTTTAACTTTAACTATCATTTCTGCACGGCTGAATACCTCGTCAGCCGAGGACACAATTTCCCCACCGGCCAATCGATATTCGTCATCCGTAAACCCAACGCCAATCCCGGCTTGAGCTTCCACCAGCACATGATGGCCGCGAGAAACGAGATCGATAACGCCTTGCGGCGTGAGACCAACACGATATTCGTGATTTTTTATTTCTTTTGTAGTGCCGACCAACATAAATATTGCCCCCCCTAAATATCAGCCAACCCGATCTCTAGAACCGCCGAATGGTATTGTGATTTCGTTATAAGTGCAACTTATTTATGGTATGAGCATAATTCATTTTGGTATCATTTAAAGCACCACTTATTCAAATATCGATGGAGCCATTATGCGGCATCTGCCAGTATCCGAACTGCTTTCCACAGCTCTCGGCGAAGCAGAATTTATGCGTCATATACCGCGCCATCGCCGCGTCTATGAAGCGATCCGCAAGGCTATCCTAAATCAGCAATTGCCACCAGGTAGCAAACTACCTTCAACGCGTGACCTCGCTCGCGATTTATCACTGTCGCGCAATACGATACTAACTGCGTTTCAGCAGTTACTTGCCGAGGGCTATGTAATCGCTCAAACCGGAAGCGGAACATTCGTCGCGAATACCCCCCCAGATTCGCAACTCGCGTCGGAACATAGGAGCACTGAGAAGCGACATGCAGGAGCAGGAACACTATCAAGCAGAGCTAAAAAACCGGCCGAACATATACTCAGGTTTTCCGAGCGCGGCATCCGACTGACCAGTCGCCCCGCCGGGCGTGATTTTGAGATACAGCCTTTTGCTCCCGGCATGGCCGATTTTTCAATTTTTCCTTTTAAACTCTGGCAGCGATTGCAAAACCGTTATTGGCGTGACGCTCATACGGAATTACTCGATTATGGTGGGGCGGGTGGTTACTTACCGTTACGCTGTGCAGTCGCGAAATATCTACGCGTATCCCGCTCAGTTAATTTGACGGTGGACCAAGTACTAATTACTTCTGGAACCCAACAATCACTTAACCTTTGCGCTCAGTTATTAGCGGATACGGGAGATACAGCGTGGGTCGAAGATCCTTGCTACTGGGGGGCTCGGTCGGTATTCGAGGCCTGCGATCTTCGCCTTCATTCGGTAATAGTGGATAACGAAGGATTAAGTCCGCAGGCTGCGGATTTGCAAACCGCTCCTCGCCTTATCTATCTCACACCCTCACACCAATATCCAAAAGGTGTGGTAATGAGCTTGGCCCGGCGGCGGCTAATGCTAGATATTGCTGAACGTAAACAAGCATGGATTTTAGAAGATGATTACGACAGTGAATTCCGATATGCAGGCAGGCCGATTGCCTCGCTTCAAGGGTTAGATCCGTATGAGCGAGTTGTCTACTTGGGTACTTTTTCTAAAATGCTTTATCCAGGCATCAAAATTGGTTATATGGTTGTACCAATCGCATTACAAGAAGGCTTCAAGACCGCGCTGTACGATCTTCAACGACCAGGGCAAATGATGCTTCAAGCGGCCCTCTCCGATTTTATGGAAGAAGGCTATTTCGGTACGCACATCCGCAAGCTACGCCTGCTTTACGGACAACGACGCGAACTTTTACTGAAAACCATGCAAAATGTTCTAGGCAGCGCGGCGCGTATTTCTAGCGAAGAATCTGGATTGCATTTGGTATTGGAGTTACCACGAGAAATAGATGACGTGGCACTTGCGCGCACTGCCATGGAATACAACATGAACGTCCGCGCATTATCCACATACTACCTAGGAAACTCTCCAACACGTGGGCTCGTGATTGGTTACGCGTATGTTGTTCCGGAAAAAATTATCTTTTATGGTCGCCTGCTTGCCAACATCGTAAAGGCAAAAATAAAGCCCTAGAGTGCATGACTTCTTTGCGCTCTAGGGCTATATCACGACAGCGACTTTGGTCGCTTACTTCATCGTCGGCATTACAAAATCAGACCCGGAACGAATGCCAGTTGGCCAACGCGTCGTGATCGTTTTCAGCTTGGTATAGAAGCGCACACCTTCTGGACCATGCATATGATGATCACCAAACAATGATGCTTTCCAACCACCAAAACTGTGGAAGGCCATTGGAACTGGAATTGGCACATTCACACCAACCATACCGACCTGGATTGAGCTACCAAAGTGCCGCGCTGTATCGCCATCACGCGTGAATATGGCGGTTCCATTACCAAATTCGTGGGCGTTAATTAAGTCTACTGCGCTTTGGTAATCCGGCACCCGGACGACACACAGCACTGGCCCGAAAATCTCTTCCTTGTAAATAGTCATTTCTGGGGTAACGTGATCGAACAACGCGCCGCCCAGATAAAAACCGCCTTCGTACCCAGGTAGCTTGAAACCACGGCCATCGACCACCAGTTTCGCACCTTCGGCAACACCTTTATCAATGTAACCCTTAACGCGATCGCGATGTACTGCGGTAACCAGCGGTCCCATTTCAGCTTCTTTGTCATGCGAATGAGAAATCTTAATGTCACGCACACGTGGCGCAAGACGTGCAACAAGATCGTCACCCACTTTGTCACCAACAGCTACGGCAACCGAGATAGCCATACAACGCTCACCCGCTGCGCCGTAAGCCGCACCCATAAGAGCGTCAACGGTTTGATCAAGATCCGCATCAGGCATAACCACCATATGATTCTTTGCACCGCCCAATGCCTGCGCACGCTTGCCGTTTGTGCAAGCACGCTGATAAATATAGCGAGCGATTGGCGTAGAGCCGACAAAGCTTACAGCTTGAATATCAGGGTGATCCAAAATAGCGTCGACTACCGTTTTATCGCCATGCACGACATTAAATACGCCGTCAGGCAACCCGGCTTCTTTAAGTAGCTCAGCAAGCAATAAGGAAACAGAAGGATCGCGCTCGGAAGGCTTCAGTATGAACGTATTACCGCAAGCGATTGCCACCGGGAACATCCACATTGGCACCATTGCCGGAAAGTTGAATGGTGTAATACCTGCTACGACGCCAAGCGGCTGACGCAATGAATGGCTATCTACATGCGTACCAACGTTCTCGGTTACTTCACCTTTGAGTAAATGCGGAATGCCACTTGCAAACTCCACAACCTCTAGGCCTCGGGTCACTTCACCGTACGCATCGGCATGAACCTTTCCATGCTCAGTGGCGATTAACGCAGCGATTTTATCGCCATTGGCTTCCAACAACTCACGAAACTTGTACATCACGCGAGCACGCCGTAACGGCGGGGTATTTGCCCAACCCGGGAAAGCTGCGCGAGCTACCGCAACTGCTTGCCCTAATTCTTCTGCAGTGGCCAATCCCACTTGCGCACCCACTTCACCGGTGGCAGGTATAAAAACGTCGCTTGTCCGGCCTGAATTACCCGGTACGCGTTTGCCACCGATCCAATGAGGGATTACTTGAAGTTTTTCCGCTGGTGTAGCCATTAAAATTCTCCTATCAGTTTTTTGTATGTTTTAGCAAAGCCTCGGGTGCTTACTTAACGGTTCGAATCAACTTGCGAAGCGTCTCGACCATATTTTCGATTTCCTGCTTCGTTGCAATAAATGGAGGGCCAATAGCAATAGTATCTGCGGTAAAGCGAAGCAGTTGGCCCTCTTGCAAAGCAGCCTCAAAAATGTTGCTCGCGCGCAGTCCCGGCTTGCCAGCAAATGACTCCAAATCTATCGCAGCGGAAAATCCACAGTTACGAATATCCAATACACCTGGCTCACCTTTAAGCGAATGCATAGCATCTTCAAGCACTGGCTCAAGTTCGCGCACACGTTCGAAGAGCCCTTCTTCCTTCATCACATCAAGCGTCGCATGACCAACCGCAGCAGCCAAAGGATGCCCTGAGTATGTGTAGCCATGGAACAACTCAATAGCCTGCTCAGGACCAGTCATAAAGGCTTCGTAAATCTCTTTACGCACAATCACGCCCCCCATTGGCACAACGCCATTGGTCACTGCTTTTGCAAAGGTAATCATGTCCGGAACAACACCAAAACGTTGTGCCCCGAAATTCTCGCCCATCCGCCCAAATCCGGTAATCACTTCATCGAAAATAAGTAGAATGCCATGCTTAGTACAAATCTCGCGCAACCGCTGGAGATAACCAACCGGTGGCACCAATACTCCGGTCGATCCCGCTAGCGGCTCGACAATAACTGCTGCGATACTGGAAGCGTCATGTAAGGCAACCAGCCGCTCCAGATCTTCCGCGAGATGTGCGCCCCAAGTTGGCTGTCCTTTGGAAAACGCCATTTGCGAAAGATTGAAGGTGTGAGGTAAATGATCAACACCATTCAGCATCAATGGCGCAAACATTTTTCGATTAGCGACCATGCCGCCGACCGATATGCCGCCAAATCCGACGCCGTGGTAACCACGCTCGCGTCCGATCATGCGAATGCGGGTCGACTCTCCACGCACACGATGATAGCCAAGAGCGATTTTCAGTGCGGTGTCTACGGACTCCGAACCAGAATTAACAAAAAAGACATGATCCAGTCCTTCTGGTGCCATATTTGCAATACGTTCGGCTAAGCGCAGGGTAACCGGATTACTTATCTGAAACGCCGTGCAGTAATCCATTGTTTCGGCTTGACGCGTCAGCGCTTCGACTATTTTTGGATGACCATGGCCAAGCGGGCAGCACCAAAGACCGGACAGAGAATCAAACAGCTCCCGTCCTTCTATGGTTTTGTAATACGCCCCTTTAGCAGACGCCATCATTCTGGGATTTGGATTCTTTTTGAAATGCCGGTTTGGTGTGAATGGCAGCCAATAGGATTCAGTACTGAACTCATTGGTTGCCACATTTTCAGCGGCCGTATTGGTCATGAATTTTGCCTCGAACAAAAAAGATTCATTGTAACTCTACCCGCTATGCCACGCATGAAAGTACGCACGTCCATCTAATGGACTTGTGGCTGGCGGAGCCCTTTGTAAACTGGAGATGAGTCTATCTGAAAAAACTTTATATACCTATATACAGATAGCGCAGTTCTCGCCAATACTGTATATATCCTCAAAACACTACAGCCAAACATTAAATGCTGTCGCCGCACCAGAAACACCTTGTATTTCGGCCGCCAAAACATTTTGTTGCATAGGTATAAACGTTATAAGAGCCTTAATGTGCCGTCATTTTCATCGCGCGAAGTGTGTAAATACGGTGAATCTTTAAATATAGACATTACCTCACATTCAATCATGATTGACATAGACTCCTCAAAAGCACTTCCACTGGTCAGCCAAATTTTCGAAGCCATGGTGGCCAAGATACAGAAAGGAGATTTGAAGCCCGGAACCAGAGTGCCGTCCGTTAGGGAACTGGCAAAGCTTTGTGGCGTGAGCACCCTTACGGTGACGAATGCTTACAACCGGTTAGTTGCCGAAGGTTATTTGGAAGCACGCAGGGCAAGCGGCTATTTTGTGCTAGCAAAATCCGGACGCAAAAGCCCGCAGCGGAATATCACTCGCGCCGATGCTTCTATCGATTCATTATGGCTATTGCAACGCGTTTTTGAGTTAGAGGGATCGGCATTGTTAAAAGTCGGCTGCGGCTGGTTGCCGGAAAACCTGCTTTATACCGATGGCATTAAACACGGCCTTGCAGCGCTTGCGAAGAAACCCAATTCGGCATTCGCTCGTTACGGCAACCCTTATGGTTATTCTCCGCTTCGCCAACAGATTCAGATTCTCCTCGCTTCGCGAAGCATTGAAGCCGTCCTTGACCAAATCATTTTAACTAATGGCGCCACCCAAGCACTGGATCTTGCCGCGCGTTGCCTATTACAGCCGTCGGATACGGCATTGGTAGACGATCCCGGATATTGCAACCTCTTTCCAACATTGAGAGCCCTAGGCGCTCGCATCATTGGGGTCGAACGCACCCCGCAAGGGCCCAACGTGGAAGCGCTTAAAGCGCTGGCGGAGAAACATCGTCCAAAGGCATTCTTCACTACCACCAACTTGCACAACCCAACCGGCACTAGCTGCACGCCCGCCGTGGCTTACCAAATTCTTCGATTGGCCGAGCAGTATGACTTCCAAATCGTCGAGGATGATATTTTTGCTGGACTGGTACAGGAACCCGTCCCGAACATAGCCAGTCTCGATCAATTGAAGCGCGTGGTATATATCGGTAGCTTCTCGAAGGTCATTTCACCAAGCCTTCGGGTTGGTTATCTGGCTTGTAATCCCGATTTGGCCGAGAAAATTTTGTATTTGAAGATGGCTAGTGGATTAACGACGTCGGAATTAACCGAACAAATTGCTCATACCGTCCTAGTGGAAGGCCACCATCGCCTACACTTGGCTCGTTTGCGCGAGAAATTAAGCGCGGCCCAGGAAGCTGTTTGTGATGGGTTAAGCGCAGCGGGACTAACAATCTTTCATCGGCCTACGGGTGGCCTATTTGTTTGGGCTGGCTTCGGCGATGATGTTGAAGGTGAAGAGGTAGCCAAGAGGGCAGCCAAAGAGTCTGTCGTACTAGCGCCCGGCCACTTGTTTCGCCCACATCAAGATCCAACACCATGGCTACGATTTAATGTTGCCTACGCAGATAACACACAGTTGTACCATTTCCTGCAGTCCATCGCTAACGATACGTCTCTCAGGAAAAAACCGCTAACGCACCAGCAAATCATCAAAACGTAGCGGCGGCGGGCCATACTTTCAAACTAAAAACAGGCCCACGCACCGCCTACGAAACCATATTTTACTTATAGATTACATACCACTTCCGGAGCGGCTCCAGGGAATCCCAAACACCTCTAAATCCATTGAGAATTAAAAAGCCATCACCTGGCCCGAACTCAGCCGATTCACCTTCTTGATTCGTCAGCCGCACTCGACCGGCAGCAATCACGCACAATTCATCTTCGTCATACTGACACGAAATAGCCCCTTCGGAAGACGCCCACGTGCCTATACTAATTACACTTTTACCCGCGCCTTCACGCTCATCTAAAAGTTGGGCCATGTCGCCGCGAATGACTTTCTCAGGACTGAAAGGCGTGAATTCACCCTTCATGTCACGTGGGTTTAGTGGTACTAGATACTTCATGTTTCTCTCTTTCTTTATATTGACGTTACAAATAACTGCATACCCGCTATATAGACAGGCGGGTATGCATTTCAAACCAAACACGGATTCTATGAAGAACTTAGCGCACGAACGTGCCGTCTTTACCGATAATAACCAATTCAACAAAGCGTGAACCGCCGTGGTTATTGGGAGTGAAAGTCACCCAAAAATCACCCAAGTCAATTCGCCCCGTTGTTTCTGCCGTATTAATAAATTTTTCGCGGGTTAAATCATGCCCCGCTCTACGCGCTATTTCAGCGAATGTTTTCGCTGCAATGTAGCCTTCCAAACTCGTGAAATCGTAATCCTTATGCCCAGCCTTGCGCATTGCCTTTTGATAATCTCTTACAACTGCTATCCGAGTGCTCCAAGGAGATGGCACCACTTGCGAAATCACCACGCCCCGCCCATCGGCACCGAGCATGTTGGATAACGCACGACTACCGACAAAAGAAACATTATAAAACTGCCCCGCATAACCCTCTTTACGCATTTCCTTGATAAGCATAGCGCAAGACGTGTACGAACTAATTTGTATGATGGCTTCCGGTTTTTTGGCGAGCAACTTTGTAGTGGCATTGCCAAGCTCCATTGAGTTCCGCTCTATCCCTACCGTCTCCACTAATCGCACGGCAGTGAATTTTTTCAAAGCCCGTTCAACACCCTGGAGGCCAGCCTTACCGTCAGCATCACTTTGATAAAATACAGCGATAGTTTTTATACCCGTGGTAGAGAGCTGTTGAATGATATGTTCGGTCTCATCAAAAATACTTGCGCGAACATTCAGAACATAATGATTTACAGGATCGCGCAATGACGGCGCCCCAGTCAGTGGCGCGAATAACGGCGTTTTTGCCTTAGCAAGGAGAGGTAACGCAGCATTAGTAGTAGCAGTCCCAACATAACCAAAGAGCGCAAACACCTTGTCCTTTTCGATAAAGTTAGTGGTGTTTTCGGCCGCCATACCCGGCTCGTAGTTATCATCATCTTTAAGGAGCTCAATCTTGCGACCGAGCACACCACCTTGCGCGTTAAGCTCGTTGAAATAGGCCGTTGCTCCGCGATTCATACCAATGCCAAGCTCTGCAGCTTGGCCAATAAATGTCGCCGTTTGGCCTAAAAGAATCTTTCCATCGGAAACACCGACCTCAGCAGCAAAGCCTGGTAAAGCGGCGAACAATCCAAAGAAAACTACGACGAGAAATCGATAGCCCAGTATCATAAAGTTACCTTTTAATAAGTTATTTTTAGGTGGACGGGATGGGATCCTAAAACATTTATGAAACGTAGTCCGTGAATATGAAGCAGGAGGATATACGGAGGTTTTCATCGTTTGATAACGATCTTATGAGCACAAGAAACGCATTTTTTGCCCATGAGGTAGCTCCCCTTCTCCCCTTAGAATCGATACAGAAACACAAGTATTTTTCCAACGCTCGCATCGAGCCCACACTCTTTATCCGCGCTTTTACCAAACTTTATTAACGTTCATTGCGACATCATCATATATGGATGTCGCCCCCGATTGTCAAGCGTTCTAAATCTTTCTACGTCTGTAGTGCGCTTCGATAAGTTTTGTTCTACCATGCGCGCCTAAACTTAAAACCTTGAAACAATGCTTGACCGCTTGTTGCTCGCTGGAGAAGGCCGTGAATATTAAAGTTCCGGTACATTTAAGCACTCCCCAAATGGGTGAATATGCCACGCACTTGGCCGCAGATTTTTCGGGCAGCACCGGCGTTGTTGGCCCTTGCATTTCATATCATCCGAGGTTCGTTGCCCTCCTTGGACACATCCAATCGCCATTTTTACATTAAAGCAACAAATGGACCTTGCTCTTAAAATTGACGTCGACACACTAAAAGGCACTCGGGAGGGAGTTCCTCGCCTAGCCGAGATGTTGCGTAAATATAACGCCCAAGCCTCCTTCTTATTTAGCTTAGGGCCAGACCATACCGGCCGAGCAATTAAACGGGCATTCCGCCCTGGGTTCTTCGGTAAAGTTTCTCGCACATCTGTTGTCGAACATTACGGCATAAAAACACTCCTCTACGGCACACTTCTGCCTGGGCCCGATATAGGGCGGCGGACCGGAGACATCATGCGTCGTATCCGTGATGAAGGTTTCGAAGTTGGCATCCACACATGGGACCATGTGAAATGGCAGGATGGCGTTGCGGATGCAGACGCTGCCTGGACCGAACATCAAATGGCGCTTGCCTGCGACCGCTTCGCCGAAATATTCGGTCAGCCTGCAAAAACGCACGGAGCAGCCGGCTGGCAAATGAATGTGCATGCTTTAAGGCAAACACAGGATCGCGGCTTCAGATATTCCTCTGATACTCGCGGTACCCAGCCGTTTATCCCGGTCGTAAACGCTGAAGTCATTGACTGCCCACAACTACCCACCACACTACCGACCTTGGATGAATTGATCGGCCTTGATGGACTGACTGCCGACAACGTTCACCAACATTTGTTGGAATTAACAGAAAACCCGCTATCGACCGGGCACGTTTTCACGCTACATGCAGAATTAGAAGGGCTGAAATTCGCGCCCATTTTCGAGAGATTGCTAGAAGGATGGAAAGCGCAGGGGTATAGCCTCTGCAGTACTCACGACATGTTCTCAGCGCTGGATTTGAAAAACCTCCCTTTTCACGAAATAATTATGGTGGAAATCCCGGGACGCTCTGGAAAACTAGCGGTACAAGGCAACGCCTATCTCCCCATCTAACACCGAACGTACTTGCGCGATCTCTTTCGTCCCTTGCCATTCACGAGTTTTTTAGTCACCATTGCATTACCACTCTAAATAGCGCGATACAGCGCAACCGATATGCCCAGTGCTCCACTGCCTGATTTTGAATTGCCCGCGACTGGTGGCCAACGTTTCAGGCTTTCTGCATTCAAAGGTTTTCCGTTCATCCTCTATTTTTACCCCAAGGACAATACTCCCGGCTGCACGGACGAGGGCATGCACTTTCGTGACCTTTATCCGCAATTCTTGAATGCCGGTTACCAAATTTTTGGTATTTCACGAGATAGCATCAAATCTCATGAAGGCTTCAAGAAAAAAATGAGCTTTCCTTTCGATCTACTTTCCGACGAAGGAGAAACGGCATGTAATATTTTCAGCGTGATGAAAATGAAAAACATGTATGGGAAACAGATTAGAGGCATTGAGCGCAGCACCTTCATCATCGACAAAAGTGGCACCATCGCTAAGGAATGGCGCGGAGTAAAAGTGCCAGGCCATGTGCAGGAAGTGCTCGAGTACTTGACGTCTCTTGGTTAACATACCTTGAACAACTCCATACAAATTCGCACTGATTCATCCCCACAGCGCTCAAGTAGCGCGAACGACAAAAGCGACCTAACAAAAACAGGTAACAAAGTGTACCAAGCACCCCCCACCGGGCTTCTCTTTCAGCGCAATCTGACAAATGAGAACACCAACAACAGTGTGCGGGTTTCTGTACGAGATCAAAGTGGAGCCGAGAGGCTTACGATTGACCTCGCACACGAAGCTGCAAACTGTTGTAATTCATTGTGGTCAGAACGCACCTATCTATTCTAAGGAATCCATGGGACCAACTAAAGTAAAACCAGCGGGACAAAAAACCGGCAAAAAAGCAGTAGGCCCGAAAGTCGACGCTACAAGCGGGCTGAGCGCGAAGCTTTTTGTGCTTGATACCAATGTGCTAATGCACGACCCAACCAGCCTGTTTCGTTTCGAAGAGCATGATGTCTTCCTGCCCATGATGACGCTGGAAGAATTAGACAACCACAAAAAAGGCATGTCTGAAGTCGCGCGCAATGCTCGCCAGGCAAGCCGCTTTCTCGATGAAATAGTCAGCACGCACGAAGCGAACATCGAAGCAGGGATCTCACTCAAGCAACACGGCACCAGCCTTGCTAGCGGGCGCTTGTTCCTGCAAACGCAAGCAGTGGATGACGCCCTGCCCATAACCTTACCGACGCTAAAAGCAGACAACCATATTCTCGGCGTCGCACTTGCATTACAAAGAGAGCATACGGGACGACAAGTAATCCTAGTCAGCAAGGACATCAACATGCGCATTAAAGCGCGTGCAATTGGTGTCGCAGCCGAAGATTACTTCAATGACAAAGTCCTAGAGGACACCGACCTTCTTTATACCGGCGTCCAGGAATTACCCGCAGATTTTTGGGATAAGCATGGCAAGGAAATGGAGTCCTGGCAGACCGCAGGACATACCTACTATCGAGTAAAGGGACCCCTGTGCCCGCATTTTCTTATCAACGAGTTTGTGTATCAAGAGGGTGATCGTCCTTTCTACGCAATTGTTCGTGAACTGAATGGACACACTGCGGTACTCGAAACCCTGAAGGATTTCAGCCATCAGAAAAATAATGTCTGGGGAATTATTGCAAGAAATCGCGAGCAAAATTTCGCACTCAATTTGCTGATGAACCCGGAGGTTGATTTCGTCACCTTGCTAGGTCAGGCGGGCGGCGGAAAAACGCTACTTACGCTGGCGGCTGGTCTCATGCAGACACTCGAGTTAAGAACTTACAGTGAAATCATCATGACTCGCGTTACTGTGCCGGTCGGAGAGGATATTGGCTTTCTTCCAGGTACTGAAGAGGAAAAAATGACGCCTTGGATGGGCGCGTTGGAAGACAATCTGGACGTGCTCAATAAAAGCGATGACGAAGCGGGCGAATGGGGTCGCGCCGCGACACGAGATCTTATTCGGTCCCGTATCAAGGTAAAGTCACTCAACTTCATGCGAGGCAGAACCTTCATCAACAAATTTCTCATCATTGATGAAGCCCAAAATCTAACGCCGAAGCAGATGAAAACATTAATTACCCGAGCGGGTCCGGGTACTAAAGTGGTCTGTCTCGGAAACATCTCGCAAATCGACACCCCTTATCTGACAGAAGGCAGCTCAGGGCTTACGTTTGTAGTGGATCGATTCAAAGGCTGGCCACATAGCGGACATGTAACACTTCAACGTGGCGAGCGGTCACGCTTAGCGGATTATGCAGGTGAAGTTCTGTAAAAAATAAAAGATAGAACTGTCAAAAATAGAACTAAAGGAGCTCTCTCAAACGCGTTCAATGTTTGCAGAGAGCTCCTTCTTCATACATTAGCCCCTGAGCATTCATCCATTCTTGTATTTCTTCTGCCGGCTTCGGCATGCTGATGAAATAACCTTGTGCTTGATCGCAGTTCAAGCCACGCAGTCGGTCCAGTGTTTCACTGTCCTCCACACCCTCAGCAATAACTCTCATTCCCAAGTTATGCGCGAGACCAATGGTTGAGTGGACTATGCTGGCATCACGTTGACTACTAATCATCTGCCGCACAAACGCCCGATCGATTTTCAGTGTTTGCACAGGCAGCTTGGTAAGGTAAGCCAATGAAGAATAACCGGTGCCAAAATCGTCGATGGAAAGCGGATGGCCGGTACTTGCAATACTCCTCAATACATCGAGAGAACGTTGAGGGTCGGCCATGATTGCACTTTCTGTAATCTCAAACTCAAGCCACTCTGCCTCGATTCCATGCAACCGCACAATTTCGGAAACCATCTCAGGCAACCGTCCATCTAGCAGATTGCGCGTAGAAATGTTCACAGCCACATTCACCGGATAACCCGCTTCACGCCACTGTCGGCATTGCGCGGAAGCTGCATCCATCACCCATAATGCGAGCGGTCCGATGAGATCGGTCATTTCAGCGAGGGGCACGAATTTAGCAGGCGGTAGCAAGCCACGTTCAGGATGTTGCCAACGCACCAAGGCTTCCAGTGCCAGACCGTTTTTCCTGCCCAAATCGATCTTAGGTTGATAATGAAGCACCAATTCATTATTTTCGATCGCTTGACGCAATTGCGTCATCAGCGTGAGGCGATCTCTTGTATGGATATCGAGCGCAAAATCATAAATCCGATAACCGGCAGCTTCATTCTTGGCAATATACATAGCCACATCAGCTTGCCTGAGCAACTCGTTGGCATTGCTGCCATGGTCTGGATAAAACGCGATCCCGATGCTTGCGCCGATCTGAAGAGAGATGCCTGCAATCTCGAACGGCTCGCGGATCGCATATAAAAGTGTCTTGGCTGTTTCTTCAACGCTATCCCGATCCGCGTCATCGGTAATGAGCACGGCGAATTCGTCCCCGCCCAATCGACAAAGTAGGCGCCCTTTTTTCAATAGCGGAGATAGCCGCGGGCCAATCTGTTTCAAAATATCGTCACCACTCTGATGACCAAGTGTGTCGTTAATTTCCTTAAAACCATCGAGATCAATCAGAAGAAGCGCGCCACTGCTCTTTTTCTTGTTGCTGCTCATCATCGCCGCTAGCCGCGTCTGCAAAACGTGTCGATTGCCAAGCCGGGTAAGCGGATCATGCGTCGCCTGGAATTCCAATTTTGCCGTTTGCGCCATGCGTTCCAACTCGCTGGCGGCCCGAACCGCATAAATTCTTAATAGCGATTCCGCGACTTGCGCATTGGCAATCGGCGCGCTGTGCACAACAACGATAACGCCCAAGCTAATACCTACCGAACTAACCAGCGGCACCCCCATATAACTATGGAGGTTGGTTTCTAACAACAACGGGAATGTTGGCTGGGTTTCTCTATTTCCGGAAAATATTTGCCCGGGTAAAGGAATGTCCTCCATTGTGTAGGAGAAATTTTTCGCAATCGGCTTGGCGGTACATGCCGCGATAGTTTTTACTGTTTTCCTGGATTGATCACTGAATTCACCAATAAAGACGCAGTCCACCTCGATCGCCTTTGCGAGTTGGATCACTAGCGACTCAGAAAACGCTTTCCCAGTTACACCGGAAACAGCATCCGCTACCAGACGCAACGCCTCTTCCAACCGACGCTGACGGCGGTGTGATTCTGCTTCTCTTAATTCACGTTCTATAGCGGGCTGCAGGCGAACCAAATTATCCTTTAGAACATAATCATTCGCACCGGCCTTAAGCATCGCTACGGCAACGGTATCGCCAATATAGCCAGATACGATAATAAAGGGTATGTCAGATGAGCGCGCACGCAACAACTCCAGCGCGCGTTGACTGCTGAAATGAGGCAATCCGTGGTCGCACAATATAAGGTCTGGATTAGTATCGAGAGCCGCGAGGTATTCGGCTTCATTTTCTACTCGCTGCGATCGCACTTCAAAACCCGCTCGGTTAAGCGCGTTGAGTAAAAAGTCGGTATCGTCTTGAGAGTCTTCTACAATGATTAGCTGCAGAGAACGCATATTCAGTCCCACGCCAGGAAGGATATTGAGAGGGTAGCGTTGTATCTTGCCATGGCGTCCTTATCAAAAATAAACCGCTCACGTGGCGGATTCAAGGTCCGCTCGACATCGTTAGGATTGCGTTCAACCAGCACAGTGCGCACCGATGCCATGACTACTCCCCAATATGAAAGTGAATAATTGAAAGATACGGTGCTAAATGGCAGCTGTTTCGACCTTGTTTTATTTTAGAGTTTGATATGCTCAAAACCATGACAAGACCGACGGTTTTAAATAACCCTAGTAATAACCATCGGCCCGTGTTTCATGATGATTATGCCGATACGCTTAGAGAATTCATGCTTGTCGGCAAGGGCTCATTCTAATACGTAGGACTTTCTATTTTCTACTAAATTTCAAAGGAATATAAATAGTTAAATTAACACAACGTTTATTTTCCACGGTGCGAACATGCAAGCACTCCCGATTCGTGTTATAAGACCGCATCATAAAAAAGGATGGGTCTCGGGCAATGCATATCGCTATTGCTTGCTAATAGTTATTAGGACCTAACCGCTCAATGAGCCTTGGTTTTTACATAATTCTCGCAGCGCAGTTTTTTTCCGCACTAGCCGACAACGCGTTACTGTTTGCCGCCATAGCCTTGCTGAAGACGCTACACGCGCCTGACTGGCAGGTCCCGGTGCTGCAGCAGTTCTTTATTTTTTCTTATATTGTCTTAGCTGCCTTCGTTGGCGCATTTGCCGATGCCCTTCCTAAAGGGCGGGTAATGTTCATTAGCAACAGCATCAAATTCGTAGGCTGTCTTGCTATGTTGATGGGAATGCACCCGTTGCCTGCCTATGGGCTAGTAGGCTTCGGAGCAGCAGCTTATTCCCCCGCCAAATACGGCATTCTTACTGAATACCTTCCCCCGGATAAACTGATTTGGGCAAATGGCTGGATGGAGGGTCTCACCGTCACGTCCATCATAGTTGGCGCGATCATGGGAGGTTTCCTTATCACGCCTCAGGTGGCAATGCCATTGCTAGCTGTATTTGACATTCCCGGCTTCGAGACAGGCATCGATACGGCACCGGAATTCGCCATCGGCATAGTCACGGTTCTTTATATCATTGCCGCCATATTCAATTTATATATTCCCAAAGTCGGCATTGACCATAAGCCATTAAAGCGTAATCCGCTCTATATCATTCACGACTTCTGGCATTGCTTCAAACTACTTTGGCGCGATCCGCTCGGTCAAGTATCGTTAGCAGTTACCACACTGTTCTGGGGCGCTGGAGCGACGCTCCGCTTAATTATTCTCACCTGGGCATCGACAGCGTTGCTCATGCCACTGGAAAAAGCCACATTACTGACGGCTTGGGTTGCTTTCGGTATTGCGATTGGCTCAATCATTGCGGCGAAATACGTCAAGCTGGAAAGTTCCGTGCGCGTTTTACCGGTCGGGATAGCAATGGGCTTTTTAGTAATCGCCATGATATTTGTCAGTAATGTTTGGGTTGCCACTACGCTGCTGGTGATCGTGGGGGCAATGGCAGGTTTTTTTGTCGTACCTATGAATGCTTTGCTACAGCACCGAGGACACTTGTTGATGGGGGCTGGTCACTCAATTGCGGTACAAAACTTTAATGAGAATTTGAGTATTCTGCTGATGCTCGGGGCTTACGCTTTAATGATTAAATGGGGTTGGACCATTAATGTGATCGTTATCGTCTTCGGCGTTTTCGTAAGTGCGGTGATGGGTTGGTTATACAAGCTTCACGGCGCAGCGAAATTGCCGACCCCGTAAAAACAAATAACTCGAACTTGCATCTGATTTCTTAAAACAAGCGCTAAAGAATTGTGGGTTTATCCGATAATTCGTTAGCGCCGGTTCCTTCGCCCGGGAAATGCTCTATAAGCTTTGCCGCGATCACTTGAATGCCAACAATAATTCCTTGCTCGAACTGTCCATTACGAAACATGGCTCCCATCTGCTGACAAACAGCTCGCCATTCTTCTTGCGGCACGCACTGGGCAATTCCACGATCAGCAATAATTTCCACACTATGATCAGCGAGCAGCAAATATAGCAGCACCCCGTTATTACAATCCGTATCCCAAACTCGCATTAACGAAAACACATCAGTCGCCCTCTCTCTCGAGGAGAGATTCCGCCAAAGCGGCTCTGCGGGCAACGCGCCCTCGATGACGACTCGAATTTGACCAGAATGCCCTAGTTCAGCTTTTTGTACTGCAACCTCAATCGCATCTAATGATTTGCTGGGAATGGCCCGGCGCACCTGCCATGTGGTCATACATAGATGACGGATCACTCTTACCATTCTATTCATTTACCAGTCCCCCGACGCGCCACCACCACCAAAACCGCCACCACCGCCGCCGCCCCAGCCACCACCGCCGCCTCCGCCACTCCCCCAGCCGCCGCCCCCAAAACCACCTGTTGACCAGATACCACTTCGCCCCATGCCTCCCACGGTTAAAGTCAGCAGAAAGCCGACAATGGCAGCTAGTACCGCCGCAAATATGCCGATAAAAAACCACGCGGCAATTGCCATTACTCCACCGGTCGCAACAGAACCAAAGACGCGACCAAAAACTGCTCGTAGCACGCCACCAACAACGAATACCAGCATGAAAGCGATCGGAACAAACGAGCTTAAGCCATCATTCTTCGCGGGGAGCTCTTTCGTCTTTGCCGCAGGCAACGCTTCGCCATCGATCACTCGCAGCATTTGGTCTACCCCGGCACGAATGCCGCCGTAGTAGTCACCTTGGCGAAAACTAGGCGCAAGCGTTTCGGCAATAATCCGCTTGGCAATCGCATCCGGCAGTATTCCTTCAAGGCCGTAACCAACCTCAATTCGCATGCGTCTATCATTTTTGGCAATCAGGAGAATTGCGCCGTCATCTACACCCTTCCGCCCCGCCTTCCAAACCTCGGCAACTCGGATTCCGTATTCCTCGATAACTTCGGGTTCAGTGGTAGGAACCATCAGCACAACCACTTGTGCACCTTTGCGCGTTTCAAAATCGGCAAGAATTGTTTCGAGTTCCGACAACTGCGAAGTTGTCAGCGTACCAGTCAGATCAGTGACTCTCGATTTAAGCGGTGGAACCGGCTGCTGTGCAAAGACCAAGCCGGTAAAGAGTAAGAGAATAACGACGCAAAAAAACTTCGCCGTTTTTTTGAGTTGATTGACGCGATGGCCTGTAGGCCATCGCGGATTGGCCGAATAAAATGAGGCTAGAAACATGCTTGGCGCCAGAAGAAAAATCTGCGATGACTTTGCTTACTCACCAAAATTTGCCTACCCAGCATTTCTATTTATCATCATTTCTTTTGATCGCCAAAATCTACTTTCGGCGCGTCAGAAATTTCTTTTTCATTATCGACGGTAAAGTTAGGCTTAGTTTCTATACCGAATACTTTGGCTGTCAAATTGGTCGGAAACTGTCGAACCGTCGTGTTGTATTCTTGCACTGACTTGATATAACGATTACGTGCGACTGCTATCCGATTCTCCGTACCTTCCAATTGCGCCTGCAGTTCGCGGAAATTAGCGTTGGACTTAAGGTCTGGGTACCGCTCCGACACAACAAGCAAACGCGACAAGGCGCTAGTCAGTTGCCCTTGCGCTTGTTGAAATTTTTGGAAGGCTTCAGGGTTATTGAGGAGTTCCGGCGTTGCCTGAATCGAACCCACTCTAGCGCGCGCCTCCGTTACGCCAAGAAGCACTTCCTTTTCTTGTTGCGCAAAACCTCTCACCGTGTTGACCAAATTCGGCACCAAGTCAGCACGCCGCTTATACATATTGACGACTTCCGACCAGCTAGCTTTGACTTGCTCGTCCTGCGCCTGCAACGTGTTGTAGCCACAACCGCTTGCTAGTAATACGCCCATGAGAGCCAAGCTAGCGAATAATTTACGCATGTATAGTCCTTGCAATATCAGAAGATAGGTAATTGATTATGAGGCCGCAACGGCGGATTTCAAGCTGGCCATTGTGGTTCGCGCTAAACACAAGTCTTCCCACGCGCGCGCCTTATCCCCGGGCGTGCGAAGCAAATAAGCCGGGTGATAAGTAACAAGCAGTGGAATCTGCTGATATTGATGCAATCGCCCTCGCAAACTACCTACGGCAGCGTCCGTACCCAATAAATTCTGTATCGCAGTTTTTCCCAAGGCAACGATCAATTTAGGCTTAATGAGTTGAATCTGACGAGTCAGGTAAGGTTCGCAGCTTTGCGCTTCATCAGGTTCCGGATTGCGATTACCAGGCGGTCGGCATTTCACGATATTGGCAATATAGACATCTTCCCCGCGCCGCAAATCGATCGCAGCCAACATATTGTCCAGCAGCTTGCCGGCTTGGCCTACGAAGGGCTCTCCTTGCCGATCCTCATCAGCGCCCGGCCCTTCGCCTACGAAAAGCCATGATGCATTTTCATCACCCACACCAAATACTGTTTTATTGCGCGCTGTATGAAGTTTGCACGCCACGCAGCCGGCAACAGCGGCCTTCAAATCAGGCCATTCCATTTTCAGAATAATGGTTCGTCGATCAGCACTCAATGGCTCAGGGGGTTGATCCGGCTGCGGCAAGCGAGCAGCGGCGACGGCAATGTCTGGCGGCGAGACCATATTCTCCGCACTTGGTGCGAGACCATTCGTTTCGCCGATACCTTCTGGCCGAGGCTGATACGTTGGAGCAAGGCTCAACTCCCGCATCACCATCATTTGTCGATTTTTCATAATACGCACTCAAAAATAATCGCGTCTTCGCGTCCAATCAGGGCAGGATAATAGCCTTTACGCGTGCCAATTTGAACGAAACCTTTTTTTTCATAAAGCTCACGCGCGGCTACATTCGATGGCCGTACCTCAAGCAACATTCGATCGCAGTGGCGCTCCCGCGCTAAGGTCATAAGATAACAAAGCAGCGCTTCACCCAACCCTTGCCGCTGCCACGCAGAGGCAATACTGATATTTAATATGTGCGCCTCGCCGACTGCTACCATCATCACGCAATACCCCACCACTTCATGATGAATAGTACAAATCCAACCGCTATACCCGGCGTTGAGCGAATCACGAAAGTTGCCTTCAGTCCACGGGAAATCGTAAATTGTTTTCTCAATAGCAGCGACCTGATCCAGATCATCTAAGCGCATTGGAGAAAATGTGGGAACTGGTTTAAGTACTACGTTCATTATCTATCTACACCCAAGAACATGCGCTAAGAGCTCTTAACTTGTTCCTGAATCGTGAGAGCAACCTTATTACGAATATAGATCGGCGCAGCTTCGGCAGCATCAACCATCAATCCTTGAAGGTATCGCTCCATCGCCAAACGCACGACGACACGTGCATGCGGATACAAGCTGCCATCCATACCGACAATTTGATCTGTATAACGGGCGGACAGCACCTTTTCATAAATAGCAAAGCCACTACCTGCGGCAAACCAGTCGCGCCCTATTAGCACTGGCGCATTTTCCGGTTTACAAAGACCAGCTTCGATAACAACTTTCCAACCGGCTGCTTGGCGTTCATATCCAGCATAGTAAATTTCACCCATTCGAGCATCGAGGGCGACAATAACTTTGTTTTTACCGCTTGCCTCTGCGACTGCCTCAAGCGTCGAAATTGGAATCACCGGCACACCCAATCCGTAAGCCAATCCCTGCGCTACGCCGCATGCAATACGCAAACCAGTGAAAGAACCGGGCCCAGCGCTGAAAGCAATTGCGCTGATACCGCTGCGCTCAATTGCCGCATCGGCCAAGACATTTTCTACCATCGGCAGAATGAGTTCAGAGTGCTTTTGCTCGGCAAGGCAGTCGAGAGCAACGATTTTTTCCTCGTTTGCTAGCGCGACAGAAAGATATTCGGTGGATGTTTCGAGGGCGAGAATATTCATAAGAGAGACGGATCTGCCGTCGGTAAACCCTAGCGTGTTTTCCATGATCGTGAAAATGCACGCCAATTCTTGTTAAAACAGTTCAGGAGATTAACCAAATAAAATAGAGCAAGCGGTGCTTACGGCTGGATTATCCAGCCTATGTGCTTTTATCTGCGTACTGCTTATACACGAATTCTCTAGAAAAGATCAGCGCCCGCCCGCTCAATTCTATTACGCCCACGTCGCTTGGCTTCCAGTAACGCGTTATCCGCGGCTTCGGTCAGTTCGTTACCCGACGCATACAGAGGAAAAGAAGCAATACCACCGCTAAATGTCGCCCGCATTACGCCATTGCCATGTTCATGGGGTAGCGATGCGAAGTCGGCGCGAATCCGGTCGAGCACGCTGTACGCATCATCCAAGCTGGCATTACGTAGCACAACAAGGAACTCTTCGCCGCCGTAGCGGCCAATAATGTCCCAAGATCGCAATCGGCCTTTCAACAACCAACCTAAGCTACGAATAACCTGATCGCCGACTGGATGCCCATAAGTATCATTGACCGACTTAAAATGATCGATATCCATCATTGCCACACACAACTGATCCCCAGGCTGAGAGGCGGCGAGGAGTTGGTTCAGATGGCCTTTTGAGGCTGAGTGGTTCAGTAAGCCAGTCAAACTGTCATGTTGGCTGGCACGTAACATATCACGATGACGCTCGATCTTGCTTTTTACAACCGCAGCCAGAAACACCGGATTGACAGGCTTACTCAGGAATTGATCTCCGCCCAGACGCAGCGCTTCTATCCACATCCCCATATCGGTTTCGCTGGAAAGATACACCACCGGCAATGACTGATACGCCGGCAGCTGACGCAGTACCCGCATAGCTTCCACACCGGTGCAATGCGGCATGTACATATCCATCAACACCAAGTCGGGGCGGTATTGATCAGCTGTAGTCAGCAAATGTTGCGGATTACTCAGCGCGGTGCTTTCGATACCGTGTTGGGAAAGCGAGCGCTGGATCATCTTTACCGCCGTGGCCGAATCTTCTACCACCAATACACGGTAAGCATCCTGCTCCTGGGTTTGAATCAGCTCAAGCACACGGCCGAGTACAGTAGCGGTTTGCTGATCCGCTTGAATAAGCAGATCAGCGCCAGCCCGGCCTAACTCAACCATTGCTTCCAAAGTCTTTTTGACGCCCAGGCAAAATAACTGTGTCGCGACATACTTTGTTCGCAACTGTTGGATAAGCTGCAACTCCTCCGGCCCGTAGTCAGAGCTAGTGGGCATGAACACTATCACCATAGGAGAACTATCCTCTGGCGTAACTTCATTCCAGTCGTATCTAGTTATTCGGAACCCGAAAAAACCGAGCTGCTGACTTAAGTTGGCGTACCACTGATGGCCTTCTTCGCATACCAGCCAGATTGAACGTAACTTGGTCCACTCCTCATTGAAATGCAATCCTGGATCACGACGGTCCATTGGCGCTGATGACTTCTGGGCCATTTGGATAGCACTAAAGATAGCGCGGATTTGACGATCCAGCGCCGCTAAGCTTTGCGCATCAGCTGGATGGCTGCTGCCGTCGCCGAAGAGCGCCAGAGCAGCGCCCTCTAACCCTTCACACTGACGTAGCAAGCCAGGTAACTTGAGGCGGTTAAGGTGTTCCGTCACGCAATTCAGGGCAAGCGTGAATTCGACGAATTGCTCGAAAGTCCCATTGATCTGGTAATCCTGCCATCGCTCTTCCAATGACCGCAAGCGAGCATCAATCGAACGCTCAAAAGACGACATGTGAAATGGACCCCTAATTAATTCCTCAAATAATGAGGAAAGCTAAATAAGATCGCAATGCCCTCAATAAATTCATGCCGCCCAACTAATTGAGTAGCTTAAATAAAGCTGCGATACCCAAAGCGTATATTTCTATATAGAGATATTGCCATAATAATTGAAAAACTGTTTATGTGAGTAATTCCGATGGCAATTAAGGAGCCCTAAACAGTTTAAATCGGCATAGGGGCGACCAGTGTAACTGGTCGATCCCCTGCCACACCACCCG
>JAZKCF010000035.1:0-10912 GCA_040388195.1 Pseudomonadota bacterium | reverse complement strand
CATCATTACTGATGCCGATTTACTAGAGAAGTATGCAGTCTATTGAGCGCTTACAGCACAACTTGATAATGACTGGATTTTGGTACATGAAATGGTTCATCTTGCATTTCCATCGCAAGTGCCGGCCCACCTTTGGATCGAAGAGGGAATTGCTACCTATGTTGAACCTATTGCTCGCGCTCAAGCCGGGAAAATGAATGCCACGGAAGTCTGGCGTCAACTGATTGACGGTGTACCAAAGGGGCTGCCGCGTTCTGGCGACAAAGGATTAGACAATACGCATACCTGGGGTCGTACTTATTGGGGTGGTGCTCTTTTTTGTTTGCTTGCTGACATCGAGATTCGCCGTCGGACGGATAACAAATATGGACTTCAAGACGCGCTACGTGCCGTCACTTTCTCGGGTGGTAGCATTGAACAAAAATGGCCGCTGGAAGAGATAATAAAAATTGGCGACAGCGCTGTTGGTGTTCCCGTACTTAGCGAGTTGTATCAATCGATGAGAGCAACGTCAGTGGAGACAGATTTACCAGGCCTTTGGCGTAAGCTTGGTGTGGAGATCAAAAATGGTAAAGTGATTTTCGACGACGACGCGCCCTTAGCGGCGGTGCGCAAAGCAATCACGGCGTCCCCTCATTACGAGGGGAGCTTTAGATAGCAGCTTGTGTTATTTATTGAGGCTTGACTGGGTCGGTAATGAATCCGATTTTCCCTAATCCACCTGATTGCGCCGCCGCCATAACCTGAGCGACATGCTCATAAGGCGTTTTACGATCGGCAAAAAGATGCAGTTCGGGTTGCGGCGTGCGCTGGGCCGCTTCAGCGATGCGGCTTTTTAGTGCCGCTTGATCGATGAGACTGCCATTCCAAAGTACTTGACCGGTAGAATCGATCGACAATTCGATCGATTCCGGTTTGACGTCCTTGGGCTGATTGGCCGCATGAGGTAAGTCGATCTTGACCGCATGATTCATCACCGGCATCGTGATCATAAAAATAATCAGCAGCACCAGCATCACATCAACCAGCGGCGTCATGTTGATTTCCGACATCACCTCGGAATCGTCGTCGATATTTCCACCAAAAGCCATGATTAACTTCCCACCGTGCGAAGTTTCAATTCTGATGTTTTGCCCTGCTTGGCGATGCGCCCGCCGGTCACAAAATAAGCATGCAGATCGTGGGCGAAGCGATTCAGCTTGAGCAGAATGCCTTTATTGCTACGAGTCAGCGCGTTGTATCCAAGCACCGCCGGAATGGCAACCGCTAGCCCGAAAGCAGTCATGATCAATGCTTCGCCAACAGGGCCTGCTACTTTGTCGATAGTGGCTTGCCCTTCGACGCTGATACTCACCAGCGCGTGATAAATGCCCCAGACAGTGCCGAACAACCCGACGAACGGCGCGGTGCTGCCGATCGAAGCAAGGACGGACAGTCCGGTTTGCAGATGCATCGTGGCGTCGTCGAGAGAGCGACGCAGACAGCTGACGATCCAGTCACTGACATTAAGTGTTCCATGCAGATCTTCTTTGTGCTGCGCGTGGTGTGCTACCGCCTCAGCGCCTTCTTGTGCCAATGCATAAAAAGGGTTGTCCTGATTAGGTGGTGCGAACAGCGCCAAGCCATCTTCAAAACGTTTGCTATGCCAGAATTCGCCGCTCGCGCTTCGAGCGATCTTGCGTAAACGAACGAGATGCCATGTCTTGGTAGCGATAATGCACCAAGATGCCAGCGACATGCCGAGTAGCACCACCGCGACGCTTTTGATGACGATATCGCCTTGTGCCCATAAACTGACGAAGCCGAAGGGAGTATTCATGGTTATTCCTTATTATCAATCCAATTGAAAATCGATGGGGACTAGTACTGTGGCCGCGATCGGCTCGTTTGCTTGCCGAGCTGGCACGAACCGCCAACGACGCACGGCTTCCATAGCCGCCTCATCCAACCGAGATGAACCACTGCTGGAGTGCAGTTGAACATTGATAGCCAAACCCTTCGCGCTAACAAACACCCGCAACAGCACGGTCCCCGTTTCATGCAAGCGTCGAGATAAGGGTGGATAGGATGGAGCCGGATTTTGTAAATAATTCGCGTCAAACCGAGGCGCACTTGGGGGAGGAGATTTTGTTTCGGTAGAAGCGGACGCAGGCGCAGGTGCGCTTACTACTTCCTCTTGACTTGGTGCAGCTACAGGCGCTTGAATGATCGCTCGCTCGCTGTCAGTAGATGCGGGTATAGGCGGCAAAGGTTTGGCCGGTGCTTGACGTTTGACCACCGACTTTGGTTTCGGGGGTTCAATTGATTGCGTTTCCACAGCTGGTACGGGCTGCGGTCGGGAGATCAATTGAGCAATGATTTCTTTGCCCTGTGCCTTAGTCAGAGGCTGATTGTAAAAATTGGCTTGCAATGCCCAAAGCAAGGCCGCATGTATCGAGAGCGCGAAAAGGATGGGGGCCAGGCGGTGGAGATACATTGAAAGCGGATCGAATAGCTTCAGGAAAATGCATTGTAGATGACAATGATTATCATTCGCAACGTTTTTGACGCGTCAATTCAAGATATTTCAGCACGTCGACTTAGCTTGATAGCAACATTCGCGAAAGTGATTTGTGTTGTAGGTGCTTTACGCAGCGGGGCTAAATCCAAGCTTAATTTAAGCATGCCTAACAACATCTGATACTTATTCAAATGATTAATTTGGTTTGTTGATGTATCACTTTAATGAAGAAAAGTAGGCCCGGCATGAAAATCGGTTTTATCTGATTGGGCCAAATGGGCTCTGACGTGATGACGAATTTATCGAACGCCGAGGGCCTCATGCGGTAGCGGGCCATCACCGCTAAGGTCTTTGCTGGAAGAAGGCAATGACTGCCCGAACGTAGTGTCGCGAGGGAGTTGGCGTGCGCGACTACGTAATACAGCAGACAGATTTCGAACGCCTATGGTTTCACAGCTTTGGCTGAAAGGTCATAGCGCCGTACTTGTTCTACGTGAACGTCGGTAAAGCCGGCAGCTTCCAAGTGTTCGCGCAAGGTCCGGGCTGTGAATCCAGTTCGGTGGGCCATGTAGTATTTTCCCTCAGCAAGCGAGGGACGGTGTCCGTAAATCATATCGATTGGTGCTATTGATCCTGCAAGCGATTCATAGGCCGCGTCTTCCAATAGATCCTCAGCAACTTTGGCTGCAACGCGTTGGAGATCAGGCAACGCCAACAGCAAAAATCCGCCAGACTTTAGTACGCGGAAAAACTCACCCAAAGCGATCGGAACTTCGTGCGGATTCAAATGCTCGATATTGTGGCTGGACCAGATAGCATCCATGCTCTGATCCGGTACCGCATCCATATTCAGCATAGATGCGACGATATCCGGATCGCAGGCTTCATCAATGTCTAAACGGATTTCTCGCCACCCGGGTTCCTTAAACGTGGAATGCATCGTGCGTTCATCCTTAGGGCCGCAGCCGACATGAAGGACATGGCGAACATATACGTTTGTGGTATTCCCGGATGCAGGCGTGCGAGATGCGCACCATGTTTTCCAGATGTGTCGATACGCTCCTTCTAAGCGGCACACCAGTTGCGGCGCATCGGCCAACGGTGAGCGCTGCAATCGGCCACGGAGTTCGGTGCGTGATGTTGCAAGGCGGTCGAGATCAATGGTTCGAGCAATATCGATATATTCTTCGGGCGAGTGTGCGATAAATTCTGAGAGTCCCACGTTGGTCAACAGCATTGCTCCGAAACGCTGTATGGGTAGCGAGCTAGCTAGCGTAATGGTCGGCACGCCCATCCATAGGCCATGAATTGTGGTAACGCCGCCGGTGTAGGGAAACGGATCCAGGCTTACATCGACGCGATGATGCAATCGCATGAAATCGAATAAGCTAACCTTGGGTAACGCTTCGATCCTGCTGTGATCAACTCCTTGCGCCGCGAATATCTCGTGAACTTCCTGCAAACGTTGGGGATCAGCCAAGTCGACAACGAGCAAATGAGAATCGGGAACCGCTGCCAGCACCCGAGCCCACAATTCCAGAACGGTCCGATTGATTTTGTTTTGGCGGTTGAGCGAACCAAAGGTTATATAACCCGCAGTCTTCGCAGGTAGCGCATTCACTTCGAGGCTTTCGTTTGGGGGTTGGAAGCAAATAAAATTACTTCCTAAACGCAACGGCAATTCCGGACCAAAAGAATTGGATGCCTCAGGAGGGTCCAAGCACTCATCGGTAATCCTATAATCTATGGCGGTTAGACCGGTAGTGCTTGCATAACCCATCCATGTGACTTGTACGGGGGCCGGCTTGTGCGCAAACATCAGCAATCGGTTCTTGCCTGAATGAACAGACAAGTCGACAAGAATGTCGATACGATCTTCGCATATTTGATGCTCCGCTTCGTGGTCATCCAGATCGCTAATGTTGCGCCAATGACAGCCATAACCTTTATAGCGCGCCGACACCTGATCATCGCTGCCATTGTGGTAGCAATAGATATCAACAACTGCCGCGTCGTGATTAGCCAGCACAGGTTCGAAAAAATTTTGCAGCACGTGATCGCATAGATCGCCAGAAACATATCCGACCCGTAAACGTCGCATGGCATCCGGTTGATTCAGGTGTGGGCGTATTTCATTTTCTGAAACACTGAACTGACGATCGAATTCAGCATGCCAAGTCAGCAAATTGTCACGGCTGCACGTCGCGTCGTAATGAAGTCCCATGAGCAAGTTGTCGAATACTGCTGCGTTGTCCGGGTGTTGCGCACGCAGATCCTTAAGCATGCTTATGCTGGTGTCGATATCCCCTCGCGCGCTGAAGCAACTCGCACGATAGCGTCCCGCTTCGACATGAAAGGGATTCAAGGCAAGTATTTGCTGATAGATCGCCATCGCGGTATCTAGCCGACCCTGTACTTTATGCACGGTAGCCAAATTGAAAAGGTATTCAATGTTTTCCGGGTTCAGTTCGACGGATCGCGCAAAGTATTCCAGGGCTTTGTCTAGCTGGCCTGCCTGTTTGAGCGCGAGTCCGGTTTCGTTGAGTAGCGCGTCGTCGTTGGGAGCGAGCGTGCAGGCATTCTCGAGCCATTCATTTGCCGCAGTGTGATTGTTAAGCGAGGCAAGGATGCGCGCATAGTTGATGCGGAACTGAACTGGTGCGAAATCATTCGCGATTGAATGCTGCAGTAACAAGTCGCCTTCGAAGGTCCGGCCCAACTGGACAAGTACAACCCCCAGCATATGCATGGCGGCGTAATCTTCGGGGGCATACTGCAACGCTAAGCGGCAGGACGCTTCTGCATCGAGAAGCTGTCCTTGTTCGTAATATTGGGTTGCTGCCAAGAGAAATTGGGAGTTTTCCGGCATGGTCCTGGATTCCTCGGTTGACCGCATAAATTTTAACGCGGAAAAATTGCATAGTAACCCGTCCTTGCGATCTGTTCATTAGTTTCGACGGTTTTATAACGCAAACTCAAGTGGCATGGAATTGATATCGATTGTAGCGTCGTTTGTGCATTGAGAATGTAAAAGCGCGTGTACCATTTTAGCCTAGAAGAAAATCAGCACAAGCAATCGAATGACTTGTTAATTCAGACGGTGTTGGAAGGGTTGGCGATGAACGATCAAGATTCGTTAGAACCAAGCAACGCTTCGCGTTTAGCGGAAGAGGTACTGACGCTTCCCGCGAAGTGGAAAAGAGTGATATCGAATGGTTTGAGAAAAATTACCGCGCTGCAAGCTGAAGAGAAACAGGCCAAACTTGGCGATGCGCTTATAGAACCTATGCTGGTAGCTACTGAAAATCATCGTCAAAAAGATTTAAACCTTTCAGTCTTCGATAATACCCCGGATTTTTTGCAGTACTTATTGGATTTGGAAGCGCAAGTAGAAGACGATTCCGTGATTCACCAACGTGCGATGGTCGGCGCGCAAAATGGATATCACTATGGTGCTTTCGATATTCGCGTAGAAAAAAAGAAAAATGAAAAGCCGCAAATTACAGTTATTGGCATCTGTTCAATAGACGGATTTGAAATTAAAACGGACTTCAATAAGTATTTAAAGGATTTTCCCATTGATGTAGGGGTGAAAATAGTCGCGACGAATGTGATGGCGTCGCCGACCGGGTGTCGAATTTTTGCTAAAAGCTTTGCTTCGAAGATGTTAAAGCATCCAAAAATAATTCTGGAATTGCATAGACGATTAAAGGGAGAAATCGGTAAGCGATTTTTCCCGTTAGTTGTCATTCAGAAAGTAACTTGACTTTGTATAACATTTCCATAAATAATGAAATATGGAAACGACAAACGCAGTCAAGGCCCTTGCGGCAATCGCTCAAGATTCGCGGTTGGCCATCTTTCGTGCGTTAGTTCAAGCCGGCCCGAATGGCCTGCCTGCTGGAAAGATTGGCGAACTACTTAGCATTCCTCCTTCATCGCTATCGTTTCACATGAAGGAACTGACGCATGCCGATATGGTGAGTTCGAGACAAGAAGGGCGCTTTGTCATTTACGTCGCTAACTTCTCGACGATGAATTCGCTACTCGCTTTTCTGACGGATAACTGTTGCGGCGGTAATCCCTGCACACCGGGGCGCAAGCGCACTCGTGTTACTACAAAGGAGAAATCATCATGAAACGTTTTCATGTTCATGTCGCTGTCGAGAATCTTGCGGACAGCATTCGCTTTTATTCAGCACTCTTTGCTATCGAACCGACTGTTAGCAAAGCTGACTACGCAAAATGGATGTTGGACGACCCGCGAATAAACTTTGCGATCTCGACCCGGAGTGGCGTGATCGGTCTCGATCATCTCGGCTTCCAAGTGGACGACGCAGAAGAACTCACTGAACTAAAGGCTCGCGCCGAATCTGCTGATTTAGCATTAATCGATCAAGGCGAAACGAGTTGTTGCTACGCCCGTAGCGACAAGCATTGGATCACCGATCCTCAGGGTATTGCGTGGGAACATTTCCATTCACTCGGCAATATTCCGGTATTCAGTGAACCCAAAAATGAAGTGAGTACCGAACCGGCACGGACGGATGCTGCTGCTTGCTGCGCTCCCTCAACACCACGAGGAAAACCGATTGGTATTGCCGTAAAGTCAGAGGGTTCGTCTTGTTGCTGAGGGTGATAATTTTTACATTAAGGGCAGCCCGTCTGCACAAATAACATGACAACGAACGTGCTGATTCTTTGCACTCATAATTCGGCACGTAGTGTGCTAAGCGAAGGCATGCTCAACTATTGGGCAAAGAAGTTGAATAAAGATGTGCATGCCTTCAGCGCTGGTAGCGCACCAAGCGGTCGTCTTAATCCGTTCGCGCTGGAAGCGTTGGCTAACATCGATATGGATGTGACCAATTATCGTAGCAAGAGTTGGGACGAATTCATTGGCGCTGGGGCGCCCGAAATGCGTATTGTTATCACGGTATGCGATAGCGCAGCTGCAGAGCAATGTCCGTTTTGGCCGGGTAGTCCAGTTAAGGTTCATTGGGGATATGCGGATCCTTCGAACGCGCTTGGTGGTGACGAAGGCAAACGTCTAGCGTTTGAGTTAACACGTCAAGCCATCGGCTATCGTATGTTGCAATTATTGCGATTGCCGATGGCAACCATGAGCAATGCCGAGTTGCAGGAAGCGCTTCTCGCAATAGCTAAGAATTGATGACTCCTGTGGATTTATCTCGAAAAGTTTTTGCCGAAGTAATTGGCACTGCCTTGTTGTTGACTGTCGTCATTGGTTCCGGCCTTATGGGTGAACGTCTCTCTGGCGGTAATGTTGCCATTGCCTTGTTGGCAAACACACTTGCAACAGTCGGTGGCTTGTATGTGTTAGTGGAATTGTTCCGTCCAATCAGCGGCGCTCATTTCAATCCCGCTGTAAGTGTTGTTATGGCCGTTCGAAAAGAATTATCAAGGGTTACGCTCGTGTTTTACATCGCTGCGCAATTGATAGGCGCGATACTTGGCGCGTGGCTCGCCCATGCAATGTTTGACGTGAACATTTTGCAGTTCTCCGCCAAGACTCGCGCCGGAGCAGGGCAATGGATTGCAGAAGTAGTGGCAACGGCGGGATTGATATTAGTAATTTTGAACGCGCCGAAGGGACGAGTGGCTGCGATGGTAGCCAGTTACATCGGTGCGGCGTATTGGTTCACTGCCTCGACATCATTTGCTAATCCGGCTGCTGTTTTTGGCCGTATGTTTAGTGACAGTTTTGCGGGGATTGCGCCGGGCAGTGCGCCAGCTTTCATCGCGGCGGAGTTTGTGGGCGCAGCGCTTGGGCTAGGCATCTGCAATATATTAGATTTCTTTCGGAACCGTAGCGAGCAGTTGTCAGTGTGTGTCAGGCCGGAACGGAGAACCCGGAGTTGACATACCGTAAATCAAGGCGAAATCCGTTCTGGATAATGACTGGATTCTGGTTGATTCCAAAATGAAATTTGACGACTAACACACTCACGACAGGCGCGTATCGGGATTGAATACTCCATGGTCGAAGTTCACTGACATTCTATCGGCGTACGATCAGCGCCCTTTACGACCTTTAGTTATTTCTGTTTCTTTTCCTTTTGCCGGCTTAGGAGACCATTTTTTTGCAAAGGCCGTTCCAGCCTCGATATCATTCTTGAAAGCCCTGTCTTTATCTACGAAGGGAACAACTTTGCGAAATGCATCACGTAGTGCGCTAGTTTGGGTGCCCAACGTAAAATCCTTGCGCATATCCGCTGCTTGAGCTGCAAACATTAGGTGAATAGAAGCCAGCCCATTAAAGCGCTCGATCGTTTTATGTAAATGCTTCATCACCAATCCACTATTAGTTTCCATATCTTCAAGGCCACCAGCTAGGGAGATTCCCGAAGACCGCACCGGGCGGGTAAATACATGAATCTGGTTGCGAATTTCAAGTGCTGTTTTAAGAATTTCACCTAACCCGTGATCTTGATCAGATGCTTTCAGGTAACGTGGCAACCCCGTCAGTTCGGGATTCTCAAAGACCACGGCAGTTTTGACTACCGCTTCGGCAAAATCATCTAATGAGAGCAGTAGGTTTCTAACCTCCGAGGTGAAAGCACGCGGATCAAAAAGCGCAGAGGGGTAAATTGCGCCAATTGCAGGAGGCGCTAATACATATTGGCTCACTTGCTCTCCGCTATCTAGTTCTATGTCGCTCTTCTTAATTGCAACAAAAGGGTTGTCATCCGAACGATTGATTTGTAGGGAAAGTGCTTTCTTAGCGCGATCAATTCCTTTTAAGCATTCACCAATAATGGCGGCCGTATCTCGATAACTCAGGGAATCCTGCATCTTCCGGGTTTTAGAGGATTTCCAAACACTACTGCCCTCAAGCGATGCCCTCATCAACGATGCGGCTTCTATCACAAAAGGATCGGCGCTTGCCTCCGTCGTTACTTTAAGAATTGGCGCAACATTTCCGTTTAAACCTTCCAAGCACAACGCAGATATTATGATTTCTTTCTGAATCAATCGCTCCGCATCTTTCACCGCCAATACCGCACTACCGGCGGTCAAGGCATTGGTGCTAAGTATCGACAGAAAATCTTTGCCAACTAGTTGTACCGGTTTGACGTTCGCCGCTGCTAATGCATCTGCGGCAGGCATTTTCTTCCCTTGATAGTAAACCTCCCCTTTACCCAACATGGTTTGGCCAACATCTGAGGCAAGGTTAATATCGGCTTGACCTATCGTGCCTGTTTTGGGAATGCAAGGGATAATGTCATGATTGATAAAATCTGCTAAACACCGCGCCACATCGGGCTGCGCGCCTGTAGCGCCCGTCAGCATGGCGTTTAAGCGAATTAACATGCCCGCTCGCACAATTTCCGCTGACATCGGTTTACCCGCTCCTGCCGAATGAGCGAGTGTTTCTATCTCATTGAATTTGTGTGACACCTCCAGCAGCTCTGCCGATAATATTTCGCTGCCTTGTCCGTTCTTAATCTCAAATACTGATTGATCTTTATTCCAGCCAACGCCAACTGTTAAACCATATACCTCCATACCCTGCCGTGGCGCTTCCATAATAACCTCGAATCCCTTCTTTACATTCGCCATTCCCTCGGGGGAAATGACGACCTTCACTCTGTTCTGAGCAACGTCTTCGACGTCATCCAGCGTAAGGCCATGGCCCTTTAGCTCAAGCGATCCTTTTTTAGGAGTACGAGGATAGGGAAGCGAACTCAAGGCTTTTAAAAGCGCATTATTCTGGTTTTGCCGCGCACCCAACAGAGTCATCAATTCCATCTCTGCTGCTCGGCCTGGCCCAAGCACTTTGTCTGCCGAGGTCCTCTTTCGACTTATTGCTTCCTGGCCATCTCTGAGTTTTTGGATCTGCTCTCCAATTTTTGCCTTATCAGCCTTCAATCTACTGGTTAAATCTTCCAGCAAAGGAAGAGGCCAATCTTGGACCAATTCATTTGAACTACTTGATTGACGTAGGCGCTCTTCCAACGCTGGCAGCCGTTTTTTGCATTCGCTCTGTGTGTGTTTCAGAAGCTCGCCGGTTTGATTGGACAAAACGCTCGCTGTTGCTTGAGTCTTCCGTTTAGGCGGCATCGGTTGTTGCGAAACGCCTAACGTGGCTTCAAATGATTCTTTTAAAAGCCACAGATTTTTATCATCGAGTTCTTCGAATGCACTCTTCAACGTGGCTTCATCGCCTGCTCGCTGGAAAGTGCGTAGAGTGCTTTCTACGACTTGCAGAGTCGGTGTGCTATCGGATTTGACCTCAGACTCTTCGGCTTCAGCTTCTTCCATGCTCTTCTCCCTTTAAGTCATTAACTCCGCATAACGGGTGGCTTAAGATAAGCTCCCAAACGAGGCATTAGTTAATAACTGATGTTACGCAGCCGCAGCGCGCAAGACCTGAAGTTCGGCATATGC